>CAZWZY010000016.1:0-47751 GCA_964638175.1 uncultured Thermoplasmatales archaeon
TCTGATGATTTTGGTAAGAAAGAGGGTTGAAGATGAATACTTTTGAGACAAAGCCCTTCAATGCTTTCAGTAATGTTACCAGGTGCAGGGAGGTCAACCTTCACATACACATAGTGTACCCCTGATTCGGGCCCATATCCTGACCAATTGTACGAGACCTCTATGCTCGTGTTTGGTAGTATATCACCATATGCTTCTCGGGTGATGATGGAAGTGTTGATGAGTGTTTCCTCATAATAGAAGTCGACTGAAAACGAAGTACTGTTGGATTCATTATCAAATACGGGGAAATTCCCGTGATTATGGACAGGAATGCCTATATGTACATATGTTCCACCGGTAGAATCGATATCATACGCTAACTCGGAATTGTACACGGCAAGGTCGGCAGAGAGTGCAAGAGAGCAGGTACGATTGTTGTTGTCTTCTCCTTTGGTGTAATTACACATATCATCCGTCTCATTGAGCTCATTATCGGGATCCACCTCTACTCTAATTATATGATCGCCTTTGGTTGGAACAGTGTAATCCACTGAAAGCTGTGTACTTCCATGCTTTCCACGCAAAAAGGGTATTACTGTGGTATTAAAGGGGATGCTGCTATTGTCGTATTCATCCCAAAACGTAACCGTGACATTTGTTGCGTTCACGCCACCGATATTTTCGATTGTGGCGTTGATGAGTAACTCCCTATCTTCTTGATCTGAGAAGGTGAGTTCTGTTGGCGTGGGATCCGGACAATTAGGATAGACATAGATCTGACTGCCATAATATGCAACATTATTGTCTTCTCTCGCTTCTTTCATCAAGTCGTGTGGGTCTGCACGCACTCTGATGGTATGCCATCTTCCTGCTTCGCACGTTGTATTCCAAACCACAGATACGACGGTAGATTCCCCTTCGTATAGCTCCTCAATAAACACGGTATCTATGAGATCCCACGTATTATTGACATCATCATATTCAGTAACATTCACAGAAAAATTAAACGCAGGATACTCGGCTATGTCTTCCATATAGTCTAAATTCTGGTAATCCCAGTGTTCAAAGTCATTGTTATACACGGTTTCGGTAATGGTAACCGTTTCTACCCCCTGTGTTGGGCCTGAACCCCAGAATCCATCTATGGAAATCTCAGGTGTTGTTTTCAGCGGACAGAAGAAATAAAGACAGTCTCTCCAGTAATACTTTACATATAAATCGGGTTTTGGGAGACGTACATAGATATATTCATTTCGCTGATTGTTGTTCGTTGGGCATTCGGGATACTCATTGTCTGGATCGGGAGTAACATTGACACGTATAGTATGGGTACCATTTTCTGTGAAATTGTAAACTACAGGATCAGTAGTTTTGCTTCCTCCTTTACCCGACACATAGATGCGTTGTGTTGTGATGTTTCTCCCTTCAGTCACGTCAGTGATAGTTACATTTGCCCATCCTCCTCGGCCTCCTTTGTTTTTAACCGTTGCATAAATGGAGATATTCTGACCTGGCTTTGAATAATTATGACTGGGAGTCTCCCGAGCACAGTATGGTGTCATGTCGGAGAAGTGTATACCAGTAGGTGTGAAATCTGTGCAGTTTGGCCAGACGTAGATATTCTTATATATCCAATTATTAAACTCATTTGACTCGCTGATATTGTCCAAAGGATCAACGTAAGCCTTTATAGTATGCGGGCCTGGTTCTTCAGGCACCCAGTCAACAGAGAATATTCTCCACGTATCTGAAGGTATGTCTGTAGTATCACAGCGTATTAGGTTTTCTTCATCGTTATATATGTCATAGAAACAGGCAGTAACCATACAATCTTGGAAATTCCATACCTTTGCAGAGATATTGACATGCTGGCTCTCAATAGGTTCCGAGTTGTTAAACCACACACGTTCTGGAATGAGATCAGGTAGACCTGGTATAACTGTGAAATTGAAATAATACTGTGTAGTTAACGTGAAGTCAGTTAACGTTACAGTAACGTGATAATTTCCTGTATATTCTGGGGCGTTTATGACGCAACTGTATTCTCCTCCGTGGATTTTCGAACCAGATGTCCATGTTGTCCATTGATCGCCAGTTTCATTAATGTTGACAGTAATCTTTCCGCCGCAAACCGGCAATGTCCAGTTCTCGTACTCGTACCAGGAATCGCCAAAAACATTGATATGTTGTCCTTTTGCATAGGTTAGGCCGGATTCAGGTCCTGTGACATTCATTCCTATGATCGGAGGTAAGTCGCCTTCTTGTTCTCGTATTACCATTGGCAGATAGGCAATATTATTCCTTTCGTAGGTTTCATCTATAGTGTTATAGGGATCTACGGTGACGTTGATGACATGGTACCCAATGTATGCATCTGGGGGGATGTTCCACTGGATAGAAGCGGTTCTAGACGCGGGTTGCGAGGGAATGTATTCGATTAAATAATCCCCGATATGGGTTTTGTTTTCTGGAGACATATCATAAAATGAAACTGTAACATTTTCTGCTTCCACTGAACCGATATTGTGAACAGTTGCATTGATCCAAATGGTATCGTTTATGATCGGACTGTAATCAGAGGAGGTAACGAGTAAACTGTTGATGGCCAGATCAGGCTTATAGGTAATGGGAAGAATGTGCAGCGTTTCTGTCGCAGGGAGGGACCATACTCCAAGACTATTTTTTACCTTGAAGGAGATAAGATGGGTACCAACAGATAGTCGTGAATGGCTGAAATTAGCATCACTCCCAATCTTGCCATCGATATCTGATGTCCAATTGTAGTCGACGATCGTTCCTTCTGAAGTAATTCCATGGCCTTTGAACGATACGAGTTCCGCATACGTTGCTGTGAGTGGGTAGATTTCATCGATTACGGCCTCTGGTTTAGAGCTCACAACAAAACTCATGATATCCGTACAATTGATATTCCCACTTGTATCATTATAATAGATTCTCCAGCCAACTGTTGTTCCAGAAGGAATAGATGAATTTTGCCAGGTAAAATTGGACCACTGCCATTGATCATTCTCCTGCATTTTCATTGGAGATCTATATTCTTGGTAAGATTCTTCATTACAAATAAATGAAAAATTTTTTGGGTCATTTTGATTATTAAATTCAGTTTTGATGAAATCCAAACTTTTTTGAGAAAAGGATATTCTTACCTCATCAATCATTCCAGTATATCCAAAGGGATGACCACCATGAGCATATTTATCATAATCACCTGAACCTATTCCTCCGATATTCAAATATCCATTTCCATATTCAGTAAAAGCAATAGAACCATTGTATTTATTTGTATAAAGAACTTCTTCACCATTTATAAAAATATTATTACCTGAAGGGCCACGTGTAGCAACTATATAATACCATGTATCATTTTGCCAATTAATCTCTGATGATGTAGATTCTCTCCATGTGGAAGCATCATTATCAAAATAGTTATGTTCAACTTTTTTTGTACTTTTTATGATAAGATTCCATCCACCATATGCATATAGTTGTTTCGTTAAAATTGCCTCATTTCCTAGGGCTTCACTATCATTAACATATATCCATGCTGAGTAGGTTCCTGCAGGGCTATTCAAATAACAAGTATTATCCATTCCCTTTAAATATTCTGGACTAGGCCAATCTTCTCCACTTAACCAGTCGGCTCCATCAATTTTACCAGTATTGCCCTCATCCCCTTCATAATTCTGTGGGATTAGATTCTTAGTATTAATAGTAGAATCGTATCGAGTCCCAGTACCATATTCATGAAGGTGATATACTCCTTTATAATCTGAACTCCATGTTGCTTCTTTATTTTCCTGATTGTCACAATAATTGTTTCCATAATAGAGATATATAACTGTATCTTCTATTGATGAGAGTGAAGTGATATTCACCCAGGCAATGAGTTCACCTGTTGTTGAGTTGTATGATTCTATTTCATGATTGTATTTCATTTGATTATCTGATGAAGTAAAGATGAGATCGTCTCCATCTGATTGAGCGTGATTTGCAAAATCCAATGATGTGTTAGATATAAGAACTGGGAAGTTCATAAGATTAGCATCCACTTTAGTATGATCAGTTGTTATTTCCTTTCTATACGCCCAACTCGTGTTCCACCACTTTCCAGTGAAATTCTTCCATTCACCAGATTCATTAGTTGCAAGCCATGCCCAGTCAAGAGCGACATTGTCTTTTCCCTGAGCGTAGAGTTTTATGCATTCTCCTGGTTGAATAGCTGTCCTATTTTGTCCTTGGTTTCGCCATTCGGGTGGAATATTGTCAAGGGATTCTGTCGTGAAATTCCAGAGTGGACCAGAGGTTGAGGTATTATGATTATCCCATGCAATAATCCCCCAATAATAGGTAGTAATGTAATCAAGCATGTCAGGATTATAAGTAGTATCAGTCTGGTTAGCACTAACCTTTGGAGGAGAAGTAGATGTACCAAAGTAGACATCATATGTTACAGTATCGCCAAAATCAGGATCACCACCTACCCATGAGAGACTGGTACTAATATTTACTCCGGTTGAATCATTGGTTGGGCAAGGGTTGCTTGGCTCATCTGGCAGTTGATTTATCTGAAATGTTCCTTGAATATAACTATTCCATTCATATCCATCGAACATTCTTACTCTCACATAATATTTCACACCACGGGATAACGGGGATCCAGCATAGACTGAATACATATTCGAGCTGCTAACTTGTCCTGAATCCCACATTCCACTCCCATTCTCCGTTATTCCTACTTGGATTTGATATTTCTGTTGCATATCAGCATCTCTGTCGTAGTAAGTCCAATTAAAATATGGGGGCAGTTTAATCAGCCTAATCGGATTTGTTTGATTATTAGTCATAAGTCCAGTAACATTTGGAGGGGCATTTACTGTAAAAGTCGCAACAGATGAATTAGCGCTGTAGTTCTCTCCATCATGAGAATATATATAGAAACTATAGGTATTTGTTTCTGATAATCCGCTCCACGGTATAGAGGCAGTGGCATTTACGATGCCGACTCGCTGTCCGACCAACTCTTTTGTATCGTTATTGTAGAAATAAACATTCAGAGGATCGCCATCAGGGTCGGCGACATAACAGCTTATCCAGACTACACCATTATCTGCCGTTGTTCTCCCTGTCGGCATAAGATTTATTGGAGTATCAGGTGGATTATTTGGCAAATATGATTTCTCGGGCATATAGTTAGTCCACTCTGCCATCATCTGTTCTGCAACAAATAACCAATAGATATGACAATCTATATAATATCCACAACCAGCATTGGCGCCATTTGCGTAATGTCTCAGATAATTTTGACTACCTGCATACCATTTAACCTCGCTTCCACACCCTTGTGCCTTATCAGAGAGATAAAGTTTGTGATAGGAGACCTGCTGGGGAGGATTATAAAGGGTTGAGCTAAAAACATTAACACCAGTCATGGTCCATACGTTTTCTGTGGCTTCATCGTTTGTGAATCTTCCCTCATAAATATATGGAGAATCGACAGATATGACATCTTGTACCCAATTACTGGAGGTTGTCGTGGTTCCGTTCTTAGCGTAGAAAGATATTCGTTTGAAATTATCATATGATGTTACTAGGGAAAAATAGTTATCTTGCGTTGACCCATTCTCACCTGATAGTCCGTGATAAATATGCCCAGCGTATCCTCTTGTTACCCATCCCGTGATATTTGCGTTATAACGAACCATAGCCCTTGTCATCGTTTTACCGATAGGGCGACTATAATATTCATTCGTCCCCAATCTCACCTTGTGCCATTTGTTATCACAGTCATAGGACATGTCCTCAAAGATAGTGAAAGTATCATTACCACTGCTGACAGAGGGGGCATTTGAGTTGCCATAGTACATATATACTTTCCCTCCAGCCATATTAACCCAGATAACTGCATAACTATCACCATCAGAAGTTCCTATTTCCTCAGTCCAATAAGGGAAAAGAATTCCTCCGGGAGAAGCAAAACGAATATCTGAAAAATTAGCATTGCTGTGATTCTCACAATCAAAAATACCTTCAGGAGGATTATCATGGGCGTTTTCCTTAAAGACTTTTAATTTGATGACACCAGCGTCAAATTTTGAGAGATTAAGTTGTTTTACATAAGGCCAATCAGGATTAAACCAAGTAAACTTGGCTTCTGTAGTGAAATGATAGGTTTCATTCGTCCAGAACTTTCCATCAGTGGCGTTCACGCTCCAGTAATAGGTATAATTATAAGCATTGAAGACCGAAGTTGTATGATGATATGTCCCATTAAGAAGAGGATTAGATGTATTGCAACCAATGGTCTGCCATATTCCTGACTCATTTGTCCTAAATGTTATATTCTGCAAATCACCCTGCGGATCAGATGCCAGTATTGATAGCATTGGGTTACGTGGCTGTACTATTGAGCCATTAATCGGAAAAAGATTTGTTATTATGGGACTATATTGTCTTGTTGAGAAACGATAAGTTTCACTTCTCCAATGACCAGCAGAATCTGTAGCGTTTACACGCCACCAATATGTCGTCACCCGTCCATTATTAGAAAGCATGGTTGTTGGAACTTGAGAATAAGTTCCATTGATTGATGAAACATTGATTCCGATCGTTTCCCAAGTACCTGTTGCATTAGTACTAAAAGTAACACTTTGTAAATCTCCTTGGAAATCTGCAACGATAACTGATAGCTCAGGATTTAAAGATTGGTTTGTACAGCCAAGTGTATTTTCTGCTGGATATGGGAGCGCTAAGAACGGTGCCTGTTGATATTCTATCTCATTACTGAAACTAAACCAATAAGCAGGTTTTGATGAATATGGTGCGACAAATATCCAATAAATATGATACTCTATATGAGAGTGGTAAATACCTCCGCTCCAAAATTTCAAATAGTTTGGATTATCTTCTTCCCATGTTAACGAGCAACCATCTGAGTGAATACGATATGAATAAAAATACTGATATGTAACCCTATTTGGAGGATAATTAGGACGACTTGTTGAAAAAATATTTTCTCTCGTTATATCCCAGATATCGTAGTTTGTACCATCTTGGGCAAATGCTATCTGCCAATAATATGTTTCGCCTTCCCTGATTATACTCCCCAAACCAAATTTACTATCTGCACCTGTTTCATTTCTATTGCGTGCCGACATACATGGATGATAGTTAACCGCCCCCTCATTTTCATTATAGGAAGATTGTATAAAAGTATAATTTGAACTATACGGACCAACTTCATCATCGTCTAAACCTTCTTGGACATAATACGTATTTCTCACGGGAGTTGTGCTCTGAAGTTTTGCCTTAAAATGAAGTCTTGCCTCCGTCATCTCTTGATTCAATGGGTAATGCCAATATCTGTGAACACCGCTTCCGGACATATTCCATTTGCCTTCACAATTATAGGACATATCCTCAAACATAGCAAAGGTAGCATTACCATTGCTTGTTGTCTCTGCGCTTGGATTACCATAATACATACAGACGACATCCTCATTTGATATATTGACCCAAATGATAGAGTAGTTGTGACCGTTTGCTGTACCTATCTCTTCCATCCAATAACCCAACTCCATCCCCGTAGCATTAACAAAACGAAGGTCAGAAAAGTTAGTGTTGCAATGGTTTTCACAATCAAGGATGCTATTATCTATATCATCATGCTCATTCTCTTTATATACTATGATCTTTAATGCAAAGTTAGGAGAAGCATCTTCAATGTAGAGTTGCTTGCGATACTGCCAATCTCCATGCCACCAATTAAAGCATTGATCATTACAAGATCCATCATCATCGCCACCACTTATGATAGGTATAACGCTAACTCCAATAAATAAAACTATGACTGTCAAAACCAAACTTTTTCTAAACATACTATTTTTCATAAGTTTTCTACCTCCCCAAATAAAAATATTATGATTTGTATGTTATATTTTAATTTAAACATTTCCTACAAAATCAAATTTGTAAATATGTAACCAAAATTTATGATTCAAATTATTAGATCTAACAGACTCCAACTCCAGAAACTATTATTACTTCATTCTTTTCCAAAATCCAAGACCTATTCTTACTCTTTTTCTCAAAAAACCAGCTTCAATGCATGTTTTAGTCCATTCCAGTATTTAAGATCTGGAAAAAAACCCCGCTGCTTATCTGGAAGTCGTTTTCCATGATTCAAAACCTACTTTGTTTCCAGAATTTAAGATATAATCTGTATCTAATCTATGTTCAATACTGAGTTTTTAGTAACTCTCGAAATTTGTTATATTTAAATAGATTGACCACACACGGGATCTAACCTCCGAAAAATAAGTTTCTCAACACCCATTATACCTATGTTTATTATAAAACAAGAGAGGTAGATAGATGATAGATTTTGTTACTTTGATTAAAACGTTTGTGTTTGCAGATGGTAATATATCGTTGCCTCATAATCTCCAGGGTATTGACCTATGTCAATAGTTACACCCCACCATATATCATTTGTTACTTTGCTTGTATCATTTTTTTCTGCAGCAGTATACCCGGCTCCACTACCATTATAATAGTAGTGTGGCCCGGTACCAGAGAATTTAGTAAGAGGGCCTAGTTCTCCACCTGCAGTCCATATTGATGAGTTATCAATCCAGTAGCTGTGGGTTTGTTTGTGTGTTAGGTTTGTTACGTTAACCGATAGGGAGTAGTTACCATTTGACCTGGTTCCAATAGATATAGCACTGTCATTTTCTGCAGGGTCATCTCCAGGATTACCAGTTATGGTTGGCCATCCTGTAAATATTATCTCTGTATAACTATAGACTCCAAACTCGTTGATTGTTTCCCCGACGGTAGGATTGTCATAGGAATAATAGCCACCTTCATCAAGAATGGTTATGTTAAAGTTCCAAGACCATAGATCATTATAGCCAGCAGTAGTATTGGTTGGATCTGAGGCATATCTAAATTGATAACTCGGTACCCATGTGAATGTTAGGTTATACGTTTCGGTGTTTCCCGGGCTACCAAGGGGATCAGACCCTGTTACATTTACTTCTGACCAGCCATTAAATGTTACCTCACTACCATTAGTTGGCCACGCCATAAAAGCAGAAGCTGTCTCAGTACTGTTGTCATATGTTATGTTGAGGTTGATGTTTCCGCCCAATGTCCCATTATAATCACTGGTGTCATCACCAAGGTCAGCCCAGGCATTGATCCACATGTACTCGATGTCATCCCATCCTTGATCACTACTAATATTGACGACAAATCGATATTCTGCGCTTTCGTTCACATCTATCTGTTGATTTAGCCTTGAGACCCAGGCACTACCATTGTAAAACTGGAAATCATACCAATTGACACGTGGCTGTAATTGTAACACCGTTACATTTAAGGTTGTAGAGTTATCCCAACTTTCACTAATATCTCCAGGGTCTGCTCGACAATACCTAAGTAAAGGCGGAAATACAAAGATATGAGAAAATACCGCTATAAGTAACAGAACTACCACTAACGTTGAAGACGCTTTTCGTTTTTCCATCCTTTCCCTCCTAGAGGTAATATCGAGCGCACACCCAATTCTTTATAAAGAAACCTTATTCCTCTTAATAAATGTTTTGTTTTTCTATCCTTAAGTATCCCTTATAGCCATCAGGTAGCGTGACTGATCTTTGTTGCCACACGTGCTGTATACCGTCCGCCATAGGTGCCTAAAGGGATAAAGACATCAAACTGGACATTGACTGCTTGACCAACTCCATCTCTAGTGAAAACTCCTGAAGAATTGATAATATCAACAGCATGTTCCTCACCGATTCCCAGAAAAAGGACATCATATGTAATATCATCAGTTACATCTGCATTTGCAAGAATGTACACATTATTTGCAATAGGGATGGAATCACCCCATGATGTATTAGTGAGATTTTCTTCAAAATAAATGGTCATGTTGAAATCATAATTTGACGAATAGGCGATGGTTACAATACTTGAAGAATCATTAAACCCGGGGGCCGCAAGGACATCGACCCAATCCTGATCGGCGGTTACCGATGTGTACCGATAGATACCATATTCATCGGTTTTCCACCGGGAAAAACCAGTAATATCAGTAACAGTAATATTGAAGTTCCAGGAATAAGGGTCATTGGTAGTATTTTGGGTACCGTCCCATGAGCCATTACTATTTGCCCACCGCACTTGTCCTAGAGGAACAAAACTAAATTGAAAGATTCGTGTCGTACTATTATGGGAGATAGTCGTACAATTACCAGAGACAAGTTGTACTTCATCATCTGGCCATATCATAAGAAATTCTTTGACCCCAAGGATGTTCCTATACTGAAGAAACATATTCAAGTTTCCCCCTGTTGTCTGATTATAAATGGTGCTCTCGCTGCCGAAATCATACCACGCAGTGATATTGATATACTTGATGTCTGTCCACCCATTCATATCGGTGACGTTCACAGTAAAACAATATTCGGTAGTGGCATCAAGTAACCCTGTCGCATTGTTTAATTTCGAACCTGTACTATTTCGTAGATCGTAGCTATTGATTATGGGAGCTGCAGGGTTATCATAATAACAAAAGGCATCGGCAACACCTGGCGCAGGTTCATTAGAGGCCCCTACTTTTTTTCCGACGCTATAAAATTCATAATATCCTGTTCCATTAGGGAAGGTAAACTCCCAACTCCACGGGCTGCTGGTATCTGGATTGTTAATGTTCGACCATTCTTGCCAATTTCCTCCCATACTCATATTGGGACCTGTTGTCGCATTCACATAGATTTCATCTATGTAAATATCATCGACATTTGATGATGCGTCGCACTGAAATCGAATTTGCATGTTATTAGGGAATGTGTAATCTGTTTCATTGATGTAAACGACTTCATGATAGAACTGACCATTGACAAATTCATCACCAGCATCGTAATCAGCAACGGTAAGCCAACTTGATCCATTATAATATCGTACCCAGAAATCTTCTCCATCCTCCATGCCATCTGCATAAAACCAAAAATCTACTTTTATCGATGTATATTCTGGGTTATCAACGTCAATACCGGCAGTATGGTAAAATGACGAAGCTACACCACTATTATCTTGGATATTAGCAGCATTGCTTCCTTGATGGGCAAAAGTCCCCCCTGTGTACGGTTCGCAATCTCCACCTCCATCAGTATAGTTGCCCCAATCAAAGACGACTCCTTCGAAATCATCATATGTTAAAATATCCCAATCTGGGGGGCCTCCATCCCAGCTTTGGTTATCCTCACTCCATCGATACCATAACGTGACACTATCAATATCGGTATCACCAGAAGCAGTGATGGTAAATGGAGATTCGGTGACGTTATAGGGATATATGGTGTCAACAGAGGTAGCAATATATCTTGTGGTAAAAAGATAGGTGGCATTAGCCCACCCTCCATTGCTATCGTTGATTGAAATTCTCCACCAATAGGTCGTGTAGTAATTATTAAACTGAGAAAACTCATAGCTAACAATAGAATCTGCGCTGACACTCGCATTTGTGTTTCGCAATACAAAACTTCCTGTTGTATTTTCATACCATCGAACTGTTAAGGCGTCGCCGTCGCTATCGTTAGCATAAATGCGACAGGTTGGTTGTAGCGGTATTGAGAAACTTCCATTCAAGGGATAAATGACATCAATAATAGGGTCGGTATTGATAGTCTGATTAAAATAACAGATGGTATCAGCACTTCCAGGGGGATTTTCATCAGGGAGACCTGACTTATTTCCTATACTATAAAACTCATAATAGCCGGTGCCATTTGAAAAATTAAAGCTCCATTGCCATGGCGACGTGCTATCTGTTTCATTTTGTACCCAATTCCCCCAACTTATATTGTCTGTCGAGTATCGATACCATAAGATCACATTATCCAAACCACTCGGTGCTGAAGCGATAAGAATATATGGTTTATAGGTTAGGGTATAGGGTTCGATGTTCTCAACATGAGTATCAGTAACATTTTCTTCATCTCCTCGACTTAAAAAAACACTAGGATCATTCATGGTATTGAAACTTGTTGAAAGCCATGATGCAGAACGATTGATGTTTGAAATACGTGCTTCATCAAGAAGTCCTACCCATGGCCTTCCTATCCCGTCTTCATTTCCAATGGTTAACGTACTTTCAACATTGTTAATAGAAGCCCCATATTGGCCAGAGAGATCTGCATCTTGTGATCCATTGTTATATAAATATGCATCACCAGTATCGTAGGTAACAGCAACATGAAACCAGGTACCTCGATTGGTATAAGATCCTCCTTCCGAGTAGTCGTTATCATTGATAACAAGCCGAACATTTGTTTGCGATGTTCTCCAGTACAAACACCAATCATTATCATTCCAACTTGAACCTTCAGTAAACAGACGGATAAACGCTTGACTATCTCCGGAGTCCCGATACACCCATATCTCAGCAGTTAGTTCTGTTGAGATATTGGCAAAATTTGTGATGTTAATCTTATCATTTCCGTTATATGATCTCCCCCCACCCATTTTGCAATTAGAATCATATGTCGTACCTACATTTGAGCCATCATAACTATTTGCTGTTGAATCATCTAATGAATCGTTATGAAAGTGCCATACCCCAACATAATTAGCATCCCAGGTTCCCTCCACATTTTCCTGGTTGGTACAACCGTCATTATTGTAATACATCCAGAGGTTGGTGTTCGTTGACGAACTCAAACTTGTAACGTTGACCCATGCAATAAGTTCTCCTGTTGTACCGTTAAAAGATTCTATCTCGTGGTTCAGTTTCGTGCCCGTGGCATTCGTAAAAACGACATCATTGCCATTATTTTGTGCATCATCGCGTAAATCGGTATCGGTAAAACTCACTAAAACAGGAAAATTAGTAAGATCGTCGTCGACTTGTGATGCATTGATGGTGAGGGGCTTTCTGTTGACCCAACTTTCATTCCACCACCAATCAGTAGCATCATTGTGTGCATAGACGACATCATCACCAAATTGGAACTTGAGTGTGTGAACGCCGGGCGTAAAAACTCGAGAAATTTCATATCCTATATCATCTGAAGAATAATTGGATACCACCACTGATTGATCAAGCCAAATATGATACCAAGAAGTATCGTTATCTTTTACTGACAAGAATTGGAGATCGGGGTCTCTTTCTCCCATACCCCAGGTGGTTCCATTTACCGCAGTAATGATTAAATCTGCAGTTCCTACTGTTGTAAATCGAACAACCCATTCTCCTCCAACCGACGGATAACTTTGTACGTTTAAAATGACAATTGTCGGTTCATTTTCGTTTCCAACACATGGACGAGTGAAAAACGGCATACATGCCGCCGATAGCAATAATAAGCATGAAACAAACACGAAGAAATGCTGATATGTCCCAAACAAAGAACCATAAACCTTACTTCCCCCTTTTCTCAAAGTAACAGACGATATCTGTGCATGATGAACTTTCAATTTACTTCTTGGGTACGTAGAAGTTACTGATTGAAGAGATTCATCCTTTTCATTGGGACCGATATGTTGAGAAGAGGAAGTCATTAGCTTTTCCAACATTTCTTTTTGGTCTACCAACATGCCGGGTAATTGCGCTGGTTCTTTGGCATAGAAGATAGTGTCTTTTTCTGCAACAGCTGCTTGCTGTTTTCTATCAGAACAAACAAGGGCATTAGTAAAATCACGACGGGCGATATCAACACGCGATTCAAAGACTCCCAAAATCGATGATAAAAATGTTTGCAACCCCACAATAATTACTAAAGTAGACTGTGACGAGAATTCCTGATCATCAACAAAAAGTTTGATGGTCCACTTGCCAGGATGTGTTTTTTGGTCAATAGCAAGATAAAATGAATAGGTTTGATTTACTTTTGTGCATCGTGAAGGAACAAGATAGGAACACTCATGACCACTTGCATCTTTCCACTCACCGCCGTTGTATTCCCATCGATAATAATTTCCTACATTTCGGTCATTGACATCGGGGAGAGCATTACCATGATAGGCAACAATAGAGACTTTCTTTGCATCTGTAGAGAGGGTGACATCGAAATGGTGGAAATCCCCTGCAATAAAAACAGCATTAGACGTATCAAAATTGTGTGACGTAATCCCAATATGATTTATACTGGTTGCTTGTGAGCAGTTAAACAAAGAAAGGGCAAATGGCAACAGCAATAAACTGAATACCAGTATTATCTTGAGAGAGTTACCCCACTTTCGCATCCCATCCTCCAAATATATAACTGAAAACCATAAGTATGTAGGAATATAAATAGATTACTTCTAAAGAGCTCTTATCTTATTCTTGTTCATTCATGGCTGTGAGTGTACGGATAACCGCTATATCTGCACCCTCTCCATCATATACTATCGGTTTGAGACTCACTTCCACCTGCATTTTCTGGTTGTCTTTGGTCAATAAAACCGTTTCATATGATGAGACGTCTGCTCCTTTGAGACGATTGAAATAATACTTTTCGACTTCAAAAAGACCTTCAGGAACAATAAAATCGAGCAGACTTTTTTCCACCAGCTCATCTGTTTCATATCCAAGTAATTGGGCAAGGGAGGCGTTTACTTGTTTTAAAATGCCTCGATGAACAATAGCAGCACATTCGGGGATCTTGTCCAATAGGTCATGATGAGTCTCCTCCGTTGAATGTATTTCTCCAGATGCAGTAGTTTTGCCATGAAAAGAAGAGACGAATTGGTCACCGAACATGCGTTCTTGTTCAATGAGATCTAATCGTCGATATTCAATTTCATCTTCCAACAGCTCAAGTTTTTTCCGCCATTCAATGAAAATGTTTTGTTGCTCAGCAAGTTGTTTCTTATCTGTAGCGATTTGTTCCTCAAGACCAAGAAGTTCATTTTTCCGTTCTTCTAATTCTCGCATCATCTGTTCCAATGATTCTCTTTTTCCTCTTCCAAAAAGAGAGGAACGTGACGATGAAGTGCGTTTTTCCGTTTCTTTTTTGTGAGTCCATCGTGTCTTCAAACTTTTCAGTGTTCGCGTGGTTTTCTTGTTCTTTTTTTCAAGTTCTTTATTTCGTTTTTCCAATACGGCAAGTGTTTGCGTGATATTATTATAATTTTTCAGTAAATTTTCATAATTATACTGTTCCATTAACCTCGAATATGTTTCCTTTGCTAGTGCTGTTTCGATATCATCTACTTCAGCAGATAATGGCGTCGTTTTTTCTTCTGTTCCAGGTAGCTGAGATGGAGTCTTGTAATCAACTTCTTCGTTTTCCTTGTGACCCGGATGTCTTCGAAAGATGATTCGTTTATTTCCTACATGGAAGAGAACATGATCTTTTGGTCTTTGTTTGTAGGAAAGAGCGTCAACTTTAGTTTCGATATCATTTTCGGTATATGTAAAAAGAGAGCCAGTAATATCATCAATGGTAAGAACTGTTTTTCCCACAAACACAACGTCTCCCACATGGCCAGTATCTTCCTTTACTGGAAAGCTACTCCAGGAAACCATAACTTCTTTTCCTTCTCGGTTTAACAAAGGAAGTTTAAATTCGTGTATGGATCTGTCCGTTCGAGCAGTGTTGATTATCTGTTGCCATTGTTTCGTGTATTCCTGAGGTATGATCATTTCAAATGATTTGTTTATTGTTTCCTTCTGATTGTACCCAATGATGAGTTCACAGATGTCATTAAATTGAATAATATTTCCTTCGGGATCGATACCTACTACTAACAAATCATCACGATGCTGTGATTGCTTCTTACTCACCATAGTACTTTCTTCCTTAGTTTCTGTCATCTCTTCCCTTAGCAAATAGTGAGTCTGGTATATGAAAATGGCTAAATTTCTCATCATTCTTTATTTATTAGTTCCTTTAAAACTTTTTGATGTGAGGCTTGACAATGATAACATCAACGATATTTGAAAAAAGGTTGTTTTTCCAAGAATATAAATAACATTAGTGATATTCTTATGCAACAATAAAGGGGATTAGAGATTTCAAAATGGGAAATCTTTGAACGCCAATAAAGAGGGCTCTACAGAAGTAAAAGTATAAATACCAGGTTATGGTTGTTCTATAGAGGTTGGCCTATATACACGTATATAGGGAGGGGTATACATAAAGTTAAAGATGGGAAAAGATGAAGATAACTTATCGGGGCAGCCTGAAGAAGAATCAACATCTTCTGAAAAAAACAGGCCCGATACACAAAATAATCCACCGCTTCAAAAAGAAGAAAATTCTCAAAAGGGAAAAGATGATGTAGAGAGTTTAAGAAAAATCATCAAACTTTCCCCCAATGATGATGAACCAACCGAAGAAATGAAGCAGCCTCCTGTGAAAGTAGAACAAGTAAAAACTGGCGAAACGACAGAGCAGGACGAGCTGGAACAAAAACGAACAGTGCTACAAAATATGAAGGATTTCGATTTTCAACTTAAGAAAAATCAACAAGACATTGAGGCAGTGCATAGCAAACTCGAAGGATTGTCAAAAGATCTTGATGATTTGGTAAGTCTATATGAAATCGTTTCGGAACAAATGAATCCTTTTGTTGGCCTATCTAAAGTTACTAAGAAAAGACTTGATGCATTGGAAAATTTTACCAAGGAAATGGACGCGCTGAAGACGCGATTGGGAGATCTTGAATCATTCGCAGTACAGGCAGGCGCACAATTAGAACACCATGATCAACGTGAACTCCCAACAACAACGATGTCTGGAGGACTATCTGAGCATGATTTAGATGCAGTCATTGAGAGGGCATTGGTGTCATTGTCTGTTGATCAGAAAATAGATAATGCAATTGATGATTTTATAGAAAATTTAAAAGTATGGGACATTAATTAGGTGAGGGAAATGGAAGTGAGTATGGGAGATAGTAAAAATAACGAATTAGAAGGATTTGAGCTTGGAAGTGAACTATCTGCCCTCGTTGCAAAAAATGAAATTCCTGCCAAAATTGCACAAAAATTAGAACAGAAATTGAAGGGAAAAAATGTCACTATTACTAAACAACAACTCTATACATTGGTCAATAAAATCAAAGAAATTCTTCGAACGTATTCTAAATTTGAACCTAAAGAAGAAAAAGAACTATCGCAAAAACCTGGAAAGTCTCTGCCAACAACAAACGATGAAAATATGCAAAAACTGGTCGAAACAATAGATAACCTTCAAGAGCGCATAACCTCTCTTGAAAAAGGAACGGAAGTTGAGGGTGCAAAATCACCAAAAGTCGTGACAACATCAGATGTGAATGTTCCTGAAAAACTATCGGTTCCTGTATATGATACGACAATGGAACCGTTAGCAGAAATTCCCAGTGACCCTGAAAGCGTCATCGTCTTGATGAAGTGGCTTCAACATCTGATTGATAAATGCGGCAGATCATATCTTCCAACCATCCTTGATTACTATGTGGACATTGGATGGATTTCAGAAGAAGCAAAAATCAGTTTGATTGATTATTCTCACGGTATTGCTGATGAGGGAAAGAAAACAGCGGATACGGTACGAAAGAGTGTTTCAGATTTGCCAGCACGAGATCATATACAGTCATTGCTTTTCATTCAAAAACTCAAAGGAAGAGAATTCGATAAACATTTCCTGGATAGAATAGAAGGGGAGATCAATAGGATAACAAAGAAAATAGATTCCTACCGGTTAACATAGGATAGATCAAGTTATCCTAATGAATAGCAATCTCGGTTACCATAGTAAGCACTTGAGGGGATAATAGATAATTCATCAATTGTGAGGAGGTCATGTACGGATGGGATTTTCGGTTTCAGCAGCAGCCGCTATTATCGGTGTGACTCTCATCACGATATTGGGGTCTCTTACAAGCGAATTATTGCCATCACTTACTGAAACGAATGATTCATTTACCAATATGAAAGAACGGGCAGTTGATAGGATTAAGACAGGAATTGCTATAAAAAATGTGAGCACCCCGGCAAATGGATCAAATTATGACTTAAATTTCACTGTTGAAAATACAGGTAGTGTTACGTTAACTATCAAGTATTTTACCGTTTTAATTAATGGCACTCGATATCCTTTTAGCAGTACACGTGAATATCTCTATCTAACCGATGAGGTAAATTTCAGCATCACCAATCTGTCTGGTTCAGGAACAAGAAGACTAAAAGTAATCACCGAGAATGGAATAGCAGATTATTATGATTATATTATTACCTAAGAGGGAGGAAAGAAACTATGGGATTTAGTCTTACGGGCACACATGTGATCTTCTTCGTCGCATCCGTCATCGTTGCAGGAACGGTTTCGGGGATATTTATGGCGGCAACCAACAATATCAGCACCAGCCTTTCAGACCGAGGAGACCGTATCCAGGAGCAACTTGATACGGAATTTACGATAATCAATGATCCACAGAATATTCCTAATATCTCAGGATATTACCGATTTTATTTGAAAAATATAGGAAGGAATACGTTACAAACAACCAACCAGACGGTCCACTTATTTATCGACGGAGACATTATTGATATTGCCAAGTACAATTTCTCCGATGATACAATATTTCCCAATGAAGTAACGACCATCTATATCGCAAACACTGAGATAATTACAGGAGATCATACCTTGCGAGTGGTTGGACCACAAGCAATTGATGATGAGTTCGTCTTTAGCCTTACCTAATCATATATATTTGAGGGGATGGAAAAACGATCATGGCAACTATATCGAGGTAAGAAAAGATGGGAGTGTCATTACCAGCATCATTTGCCGTTCTTGGCGTTACGTTTTTGCTGGTTATACAAATGTTCTCAAGTACTATAAACGAAGAACTTGTTGATGTTGGTGAAGCGTATAAAGAAATGACAAATAGAGCGATCGAACAATGTCAAACATCAATCAATATAACACAGATTGTCGATGCGGGGTGGCGGGACACCAACTGGGCCTACCGAAAAATGATTATTATCAACCACAGTCAAGTCACTGAAGATCTCACGGATTTTCCTGTACTTATTTGTCGGGAAGCTGATGCCGATTTAGCTTCCGAAGCGCAAAGTTCTGGCTCCGACATTATGTTCATTAGTGATGACAATACCACCAAATACAACCATGAAATTGAATCATACAATGCAACAACTGGAGAACTTACTGCGTGGGTGAAAATACCTCACTTGTCAGCAAACGTGGACACTGTCCTCTACATGTACTATGGAAATGCTGTATGTGGCGATCAACAGAATGTTAGTGGCACTTGGGATGAAAACTACAAGATGGTTCACCACTTGGATGAGACCGTAGGAACCTTGTATGATTCAACGTCGTGTGGGAATAATGCAACAAATGATGGGGCAGTGTATAACAGTTCTGCAAAAATTGATGGTGGATATGACTTTACTGATTCGGGAAATATTAATTGTGGAAATGATAACAGTTTAGATATTACTAATACCTTGACGCTTGAAGCATGGGTCAAAGACCCGCCAATAAATCAGGTGAACAGAAAAAAAAGTCGGGTAACCATTGCCGATAAACGAGATGAACAACGATCAATTGCATCAGGCGAATCATTTACCATACACCGAACTATCAAAACAGATGAGGCGACAAGTATAGTGTTTGCTTGTTTATGTTCACCAGGGATTGAAATAAGAGACATCCAACGCATGGACCAATCAGTATTCGGAGGGAGTTATTTCTCAAGTAATGATAACTCCATATTGCAGTCAAACATCGAAAGCGTCAAAAAAACACTTCCCTATGAATTACAACGACTGCAACGTGTCGTCTACTCTAGACCATTTACCGTCGGTGCAGGCAAAGTACCAGTTACTGTATCATGTCGCAATCAAGAAGGCTTTGATGAAGGGCAGATTAGTTATCTTGTAATTGCTGCTGACGGATGTTATGACTTTGAAGGAACCACTCATTGGAAGTATAGCGTAGGACCTATTGATTGGGTGAATCCGTTCTCTGTTGCTAAGACTGTTATGGATTTCTTTAGTGGGACACCAGAGCAAAAAAAAGAGACCAATGAAGAAAAACACGTAATTCAAGAAACAACATATTGTAACAATGTCGTCAACCAGCCAGTGCGATGGAGAACAAATATTCGTTTTACCAATAAAGATACGGAGGAAAAAACATTTGTTCGGGAAGTTAATATTCCACACTATGCCACAAACATTTCGATAACAAATGCAAGAGGAAATACCATAAATACAACAATAACTTTGAATGACACAAGCTCACCTGACAAGAGTTATGTATTGAGTTTTAATACCTCAGTCGATTCGGGAGAAACAAAAACATTTTTTGTTCGTTATACCACGCCAGAGCCTCATATCAATGAAACAACAATAAGCCCTCTTGAAAAACAAGTAGTGATTTCAAGTGATATTCACTACACTGATGTAAAAGCCTATACGAGTATTGATAATCGATCGAGAGGTGCCATTCATTTATACCACGTGGCTAATGGATCAAGACGGGAGGTTTCCTTTACTGCCATTGATCTGGATAGTGATACCTTAATTGATCGTATCGAGTGGCCCGTTCCACATCTATCAGACCAAACCTATGAAGTGGTCATTGAAATCACCAAAGCAAAACACCTTGACAAACAGAGAAGATTTCTCTCAGATATTTACAATGAGGTAAACGCAAAAGATGATATCTGGTCTGAACCAATTTCTCACGATGAATATGTACAGGTTACGTTCGCAGAACCATTAGATAAGACAAAAGATATAACGATTTTTGCACGGAGTCAGGGAAGCGCAGATATTGAAGTATACTCTCGAGACAATGATTCGCTCATTGCAACCTTCACCCAGATATCAGATGAAAAATGGTACAGGATTGTACTTTCAGCATTATCTGGCAGGCATACTACCTTTGATCTTCGTACCAAAGGAGACGCTGTGCAATACGATTATTTAGTTGATCCGCTCCCCGATACTAGTGTGGATATCATTAGTCCGTATCTTCAATCCTCTTCGCCGTTAACGATTACTGCGACAAATATCACACCAGTCAATAATGTGACTCTCCATTATAGATATAGTACTGATAACAGTAGTTGGGACAGGCAGAGTCTTACGCAGGACTTCAATGTACAGCGAGGGACCTGTATAATTCCTGCAGGTTCTACAACAGTAACCATTACTAATGGTAGTAGTTATACATTATTAACCGACGAAAACCATGCATTTATACGAATTGTCAACACTAGATTAACGGGCATGGGTACCACAAGTGGAGGTTATAGTAATGATGTTGAGGGAGGAGACTACGCTACCAGAATTGATAATCCTGATAACTTGGACACCTCGATTACCTTTAGAAGAGCAATAGGTGATGCAACATACGATTGTCGTGTTACGTGGGAACTTATACAATACATTGGTCCCTCTGGTGAAGGAAACGAATTTATTGTTAGGGATGTTGGCGATGTAACGACAGCAAGTGGACAAACCATTGATGGGGATTCAAATATCACCACTATTGAAGATATTAACAAAGTCTGTTGTTTTATTACCGGGCAAGCAGCAGATGAAACGACAGATGCCGATTGGTTCGAATTTTTGTTTGTTGCTGATATGAGAGATAATGGAGGAGGGGGTTATACACCGTGGTTTTGGCGTGCAAAAAATAGTGCGACTGATGCGTATGTTTCGTATGCCGTCGTCGAATTTGTGGGATCCAACTGGCGCGATGTACAACGATTAAATATTAGCACCGAAGCTTCAACTGCTTGGACAACAACAAGTCCTGATGAATATACAGACGTAACAATACAAAGTGAAGGCGGTGTTGATTTATTAGATGTCTCAAAAGCATTTCTTCATGTTCAATATGCAACCGATAACGATGCAACAGGACTCGATGACGCAGGAGATAACATTGAAATTATCAGTACAACTCACTTAAGAATCCGTAACAGAGCAACTGCCGGCAATAGATACAAGGTTGTATGGATTGTAGAAAACATATATAATGGAACTGGAAAAATGGAGGTTGAACATATCCAATTCTACGACGCTACAACCTCTGGTGCTGAAGAAAGAAGTTGGACGCAGAGTATTACCACAGTAGATAGTATGTCAAATACTAGTATTATGGGAGAATGTGCATCTATGGACGGAGCAGGGACCGCATATCCTCGAGGATCAATTGATCTACGTTTAACAGATGTAGATGAAGTGACATCAACCGAATGTGATAATGGCCAAGAGCGTCAGATAACTTTTGATGTCGTTCAATGGCCTTGCTCAATTAATTGGAATCTCTACGTCAATGACACAAACCCTGACGAAAACAGCCCATGGTCCTGGGACTTTACCTTCCCTAACGGCACTGGATACTACGAATTCTACAGTATTGGAAAAATATCTGAAGAATATGACGAAAATGCCCCCAATATTGCAGACGCACGATGTTATTATAATCCTGCACCAACGCAAGAGAACGAAGGGCCGTCCAATGGTTCTACCGGGACGGAGACCTTACCCCTGTTAAATGTAACCGTAGATGATGTTGATGGAGAAACACTAACTGCGCACTGGCTAAGCAACTCATCTGGCTTCTGGGAACAGTTTGAAACCAATAATAGTATCGACACTTCAGGAGGGGCAGTAAATATTAAGCAAACAAACAGCAATTTCAGTGACTGGGAAACTACGTATTGGTGGAGCGTTAATATCACCGATGGTTCCAGTTGGTCCAATGCCACCTATCAATTCACTACGAATTTTGTATCAAAAATCAACAACCCCATACCTGCTAACCAAAGTAGCGATCTCAATATTACTCCTCTTTGTAACATCACAGTCTCTGATGTTGACGGTGGGTTAGTAAATATTTCCTTTTATGAAAACACCACGGGCGCATGGAAGTTGCAACAAACCAATAGTAGTGTTGATGTGTCGACTCCAACCAATGTTATTTGGGGAAATTACAACAACGCAACTTCATACAGCGCAACTTACTGGTGGAAAGTGAATGTTACTGATGACAAGGGAGCTACCAATGAGTCTATCTATCATTTTACTACAAGCTACCCTCCAAGTCTTAGTAATCCTGATCCAGAAAATGGGAGTTTAAGCGAGCCTGTATCGACAGTATGCAGCATTACCGTTTCTGATACTGATGAGGGTAATGTTACCGTAACATTTTATGAAAATACAACGGGGACATGGAAAGTACAACAAACCAACAGTAGTGTTGATGTCTCAACGCCTGCGATTGTTATCTGGAATAACTACTCGAATGCAAGTGAGTTCAACACGAAATATTGGTGGAAAGTAAATGTCACTGACGGTAAAGGGCTTTCTTCAGAAGAGACCTATCATTTTACAACAGCAATGGGAAATCCTCCCATACAATCAGCGGAGAATCCATCCGACTTCGCGACTAATGTCCCAATAACACTTACCACTATTAATGTCACCGTTGAAGAGCTCGATGGAGAAAGTCTTGATTGGACCATCGATACGAATCCTGATATCGGGAATAGTTCAGGGTTTAATGAAGGCAATGGCAGCAAAACATGTTCTGTTTCAGGATTAACTTATGGAACTACATACACCTGGTATGTTAACACAACAGACGGAACTGATTGGACAAATGAGACCTATATCTTTACTACAAGTTTTCAACCAAATATGGACAACCCAGGACCAAATAATGGAAGTGCGGGACAAAATTTAACGCCACGATGTAATGTTACTGTTTCTGATGTTGATGGCGGTACAGTAACTGTCTCATTCTATGAAAATACCACTGGTGTGTGGAAGGTACAACAAACAAACATAAGTGTTGATGTAACGACTCCGGCCAATATCGTATGGATAAAATACACAAATGCCACACAGCGGAAAACGACTTACTGGTGGAAAGTAAATGTGACCGACAACGATGGAAACTCAAGAGAAACAATCTATCACTTTACCACAACGAAGGGTGATCCTCCACAAATTGATTTAGTTAATCCCAGTCCAAATGGCACAACAAATGTGCCCATCCTTCCATCATGCCAGATACAGGCAAATGACTCTGAAGGTGATACCTTAACGGTTTATTGGTATGAAAATTCATCAGGAAGCTATCAGTTGCGAGCGACATATAATGACAACGTAACAGCAAACTCCACAACAGGATATGTCTTTCCTCAATTCACCAACTATTCGATAACATATTTTTGGAAAGTAGTGGTCAACGATAGCTATTACAACACAACGGCAACATATATCTTCACCACTGAACCAATCGATACGTCAGTTGATGGAATTTCTCCCTACAACATAACGTGGTTTCCTCTCACTACCACGGCTTCGGGAGGCACAGATCTAGCTAACCTTACCCTGCACTATCGATGGTCTAAGGACAATCAGAGTTGGGATCCTGGAAATGCTAGAATCAAAGTGCAAAAAATAATTGGTTCGTTAAGTGGTTCCACAAGTAAAACTGAGTCTATCGAACCAGTGAACTCACTTGAGCGAGCGTTTATACTCTATGAGTTTACTGGACAAACTAGCTCAGACGACACACCTGCCGAAGGGATGAGCTGTGCCTACTTATCAGATACAGGAACCATTACAATTGAAAAATCAAGTTCTGCCGGTGGCACAGATTATTCCATATATGTCATCGAATGTTTAAACAACGAATTCATAGTTAGAAAAAGAGGGAGCATAAGCTTAGATACCACTGAAACCTCGGATACTGATACTGTTTCCAGTATAAAAGATACATCAAACGTGTTTATTAGTTCTAGCCAACGGAGCGATGGAACGAGTAACGACGAGTGGTACAGAAGCTATTGTACCGTTGAACTTTTAGATGACGATACGGTTTCGGCCAATAGAAGTGCGTCAGGGGTGAACGTAGTAGTAAGATACGAGGCTGTAGAATGGCTCATCGACAATGTAACGGTTCAAACTAAAGAAAAAACACTAACCAGCCTTAGTACAACTGAACAAACGGACAGTATCGACACTGCTGTTGACACCTCGCGTTCTTTCATATATGCCACGTTTCGACATAGTTCAGATGGGCTATCACAGACATCTGTCAGGTACGGACTTACGGACTCGTCTACAATTAGTTTTATGCGAGGAGGAGGTACCTATGATTCTGTGGCAAGGTGGTGGATAATAGAATTTCCTGCCAATAGTGTAACAGTGAATAGAGGATCCAGTAGTCAAGGAGCACCTAATGACATAATTGATATAACCGTTCCCGCCTGTAATGTAACATACTCCTTCCCGATATCTTGCGGTTCAAACAGTGGAGAGGGCAATGCCTTTCCGAGAGGGAGATATTATTCCAATTTAAGCAGTGAAACAAACCTACGTCTTGTCTGTGGGTATAGCGGGAACACTCAGTACTATGCCTGGCAGGTTATTGATACCAGCAATTGGAGTACTGACGCGTACAACTGGAGCGTTTGGAACAATGTAAGCAATCCCGATACCGCTAGCTCATGGTCCTGGGATTTCCCCTTCCCCAATGGCACAGGATACTACGAATTTTATAGCATTGGAAGGAAAGCTGGTTCGGTTGATGAAAATCCACCAGATTCTGCAGATACTCGATGTTTTTTTAAACTCGGCGGACATGCCCCTACTATCGACCTCGTTGCTCCGGCACCAAACGGAACAACGGGTGTAAATTTACAGCCATTGTGCCAAATCCAGGCTAATGACGAAGACGGTGACACGTTAACGGTCTATTGGTATGAAAATACAACAGGCGATTGGGTGTTACGAAATACCAATAACAGTATTGGTGCAAATTCTATTGTCAATTATTCACTTTTGCAATTTGCCAACTATTCTACTACCTATTGGTGGAAGGTTGCCGTGAATGATACGCTCAATAATGTTTCTGCCGTATTTTCCTTTACTACCGAGCCTTTAAACACATCGATTGATACAATAAGCCCCTACAACGTTAATAAAAAACCGCTAACGATTACTGCAACAAACGTAACTCCGGTGGATAACGTCACGTTGTGGTACCGGTATTCAACAGTTAATCGATCATGGACAACCTATGAGACAGGCGTTGCAGAAAATGTCAATGAATGGACATCTGTCACTCTTGACAATACCTATACAAATCCTGTGGTAATTGTTACAGGACAGGATGGTGCAGATCGATCACTTGGTGTAGAAAAATCAAGACCGAGAATTCGGAATGTGGGATCTACTAGTTTTGAAGTTATTGTAACGAATGACACTGGAGTTACTGTTACTGAAGATGTAGGCTATGTCGTGATGGAAGAAGGGCATTGGGAAATCGATGGTGCCGAGGTAGAAGCAGGAACATATACCGTATCAGATGCGGGCAGTCATGTTATAGCCTTCAGCGAATCATTTCCAGGAGAAACAGTAGTTGTAGACACAATTCAAGAGGATACAACGGTTGACGCATCTTCAAGATACGTTGAGGATTCTATGAGCTCGACCGGCTATACCGTTTATTGGGAAGGATATGATGATAATAGTAATTTGGCAACGGTAACAGCAGGGTATATTGCAGTGGAGTTAGGGATCTCGAGCAGCATATTTGAAAGTAGTATAGAAGACGAAGTTGCCGATGACCCTGGATCTGGTACGTGGAGAAGTGTATCTTTTAGCAACAGTTACAGTGTAACACCAATTTTATTTACAAATCCCATTGATGAAGGTGGTGGCGACCCAACTATTGTGGGTAGAAGAGGTCTAAGTACCTCTGGTGTCGATGTACGGTGTACAGAAGGGCAAAATCAGGATGAAGAAATGGACCATGCTATAAATGATATACCATGGATGGTCTGGACAGAAGCTACAGCCAGCGGGATAAATTGGATTGAATGGAATGATACTAATAATCCCGATACCGCTAGCCCATGGTCCTGGGACTTTACCTTCCCCAATGGCACAGGATACTACGAATTTTATAGCACCAGTAAAAAAGAAGGCTCTGGCGATGAGCCAGCACCAAGTAGTGCAGATGCGGGATGTCAATACCTCAATACGGCCCCCATAGCAACAAATGAGAGCCCAACCAACGAGTCGTTCAACATAAGTCTTAATGCAGTATTGAGCATTAAGGTGAATGATAGTGAAGGACACACTATGAACATCTCGTGGTACTGGGGGATCAATAGCAGTTGCCCCAATTTCATTGATACCAATACCTCGGTGAGCAATGGGACATATACCATGCAAAATGGTAACAACTTCTCTGAACTCGGTCAAACATACTACTGGAAAGTGACCATCATGGACAGCTATGGTGCATGGACGAACGAAACATATCACTTCAAAACAACAGGAATAAATAAAGAAATTATCAGTAAAGAAAAAACAGCATACGCCCTAGAAATCAGTCCGGATGGGAATACACTTTATGGAATCGTCAACAATACTAACGTCACCGCACCTATTGATACCTCTTGGCACTATGTTGTCCTAACATACAATGGTAGTACATTATCTCTCTATATCGATGGGGAACTCTCCAATACGACTACGCTTAATGGCAATATTCCCATAAATGAACAAGATGTATTACTGGGTGATCGGCTAACAGGAACCTTAGATGAGATTCGAATCTCAGATACGGCAAGAGACGCTTCCTGGATAGAAACAAGTCATGCGATGATGAATGACCCGACAACATTTATCCGAATCGAGCCTGAACAAAACCAAAATTTTACTTACCTTAATATCACTATCGAAAACATAGGAAGCACTACGCTAAAAACAGAAGAATTTTCACTTCTCGTAAATGGAACAGAGTTTTTCTTTGTTGATTTACAACCATATCTCTATCCCAACCAAGAAATGCGTGTATTTGTGAATGTTGCTGCTGCAGGTTCAAAGAGAAATACATTTATTACTGGAAACGGTATTTCGAATTGTAAGGAGTATGGTTAAGACGAGGGGAATCATCAGATGGGATTTAGTCTTACGGGCACACATGTGATCTTCTTCGTCGCATCCGTCATCGTTGCAGGAACGGTTTCGGGGATATTTATGGCGGCAACCAACAATATCAGCACCAGCCTTTCAGACCGAGGAGACCGCATCCAGGAGCAACTTGATACGGAATTTACCATCATTAACGATCCTTCACACATACCAAGTTCTGGTAGTGATTATATATTTTATCTTAAAAACATTGGGGAAAAACGATTAGAAACCACCAATGATTCTCTTCAGCTATTTATTGATGGAGATCTTATTGCGAAAGCAAAGTATAACTTCTCACAGGACCATATCCATCCTGGAGAAGTAGTAAACTTGTATATTGATTCGGGGGAGATTGGAGTGGGAGACCATACCTTACGAGTGGTTGGACCACAAGCAATTGATGATGAGTTTGAATTTACTATTTGATGAGAGGGGAAAGATAAAAATATGCCGGCAAAATCAATCATCTTGGAACGGAAAGGAGAAAAAGACGGATTTGCAGAACGCTTTGGGAGAGAGATACCAGATGGTTCTCTTATTTTTTTGGAAGGGAAAGAAGGAGCGGGAAAAAGCATCTTTTGCCAACGATTTTGCTATAGTTTTCTCAAACATGGTTCCACATGCTCGTATGTATCGACGCAATTTACCATTAAAAACTTCTTGAGACAAACCGCATCTGTTGGCTATGACATGAGAAAATACTTGATGTCTGGGAGACTATTTTATATCTCAACAGAAGTAATGCTTGCAGAAACATTACCAAAAAAAACGTTTCTACATGGGTTACTCACCAGTAAGAGAATATTTGAGCCAGATATCATCATCATTGATTCACTTTCAACATTATTGAGTGAAAGCTTAAATGAAAAAAATCTCATCGATCTCACAACGTTTTTCAATAGATTGAAAGGATCAGGAAAAGTTATTATTATTACGGGAAATCCCAACGAATGGCCAGGAGAGATTTACAACGCATTTCAAATGCTTTGTGACATTCATTTTAAGGTAACACGTGAAGCAATGCCGGGTATTGGTATTGTGCATAATATTTATCTGGAGAAATTTAACGGTGCACGATATCGCTATGAAGGAAAAACCACCTTTTCTGTACGACCTGGTGTTGGTCTGACTATCGAGACAACTGGCGTAGCGTTTTAGGGGAGAGACTCATGACAAAAATGGAAAAAGAAGAAGAGGAAAAACTACTCCGACAGAATTCTCATCTTCGCCGCTACGTAAATAAGATAACAAAAGAAATGGGGGCACCAGATTTTTATACGATCTTGCCTCGGCAATTAAGGGATGAAAAATATCCAAATATCATCTATCCAACAAAAGGTGTTGTATTTATTCATGTGTATCGAACAGAGGATATGGAAACAAAGATATACCATGCAATTGAGCCTGAGCTAAGTGGAAATGAAAAGAAAAAAAAGGAGCAAATTTTGGAACTGATGTATGAAAAAGCACCTACCAAAAAAACACATATCAAAACGCAACAAGAACTGCGAGACGCTATCAGAAAAATGATTGATGATGTGACGGTCGTACGTAAACAGAAAACAGCAGCCGAAGAAAAGAAAGGGCTATGGAACGGACTCGTAGGCATTAAAGTGACGGTGACACCAACAGAGAAACGAAAAATCCGCTATGATATCACGAAAGACGTGGTGGGGGGGGGACCATTAGAGCCATTTATGAGAGACCCTTACTTGGAAGACATACATATTATTACTGGAGAAAAAGTTCATTTAATCCATAAAATTTTTGACATGGTAAAAACAAATATCACCATTGATAAAGAATGGGCTACAACATTTTCTCAAGAGTTCAGTGAAAAGATAGGAAGTCCTGTCTCTGAAGGACAACCTATTGCTGATGGAACATTACCTGATGGCAGTCGTGTCAATATTATTCATAGCAAAGATGTCAGTATCAAAGGACCCAGTATGACCATTCGTAAGTTTAGTGAAACGCCAATTAGCCTGACGCAACTTATTGACTGGGGGACATTCAGTTCAGGCATTGCTGCGTATCTCTGGCTCTGCTTACAATATGGAAGAAGTTTGTTTGTCTGTGGTGAAACTGCTTCAGGAAAAACCACAACAGCCAATGCTATTCTTCCGTTTATACCCCCAAACAAAAAAATTTATACTGCAGAAACAACGCCAGAAATTGTTGCCCCACATCCCGTTTGGCAACAGCTGCTAACAAAAACAACAGGACCAAAAGAAGGACATATCGACTTAAACGATTTGTTACGGGCATCATTGCGATCACGTCCTGACTACATTATTCCTGGAGAGACGAGAGGAATCGAGGGGCGTACTGTATTTCAGGCAATGCAAACGGGTCATCCTGTGATTACCACCTTTCACGCAGGATCTATTACTAAAGTTATTCAACGATTTACGGGACATCCTATTAGTGTGCCTAAAACCTTCATGGATAACTTGGATGTTGTCATGATTCAAATGGCAATTGAACGAAGGGGGAAAAAAATAAGAAGAGTTATTTCTGTTGAAGAAATTGAAGGATACAACAAAGAAGTGGATGGCATTATGTCTCGTACGGCATTTCAGTGGAATGCTGCTGATGATACTCATTCATTTCGTGCAAATAGAAACAGCTTTACCCTGGAAAAACGGATTGCAAAAAATGCTGGATATGAAGACCCTATGCAGATCTATGATGAATACGACAGAAGAAAACACATTCTTGACCGGATGGTTGAAGAAAACATATTTGATTATTACGAGGTGGTTGAGTTTATCTGGACCTTTTATCGGAAAGGAGAACGTGGACTACCGATATCGCTATAACCCGTTAAGTGATATGGTATAGAACTATTGCAGGGCACTCATGCCTGAGGGGAGTAAGTAGTAATGGGAGATAGTATCAGTACTTGTCATCCGTTTGGAGGGGGGGTGGTAACGCATGGCAGAAATGCAACCTGATGAAATCCAACAAATACTACAGAAACATCCTCATTTAAAACGATATGTAGAACGAGCACGGCAACATGTGGGAGACCCTGTATTTTATTCTGTATTGCCTTATAACCTGCGGAACGACCCATATCCTAATGTCGTCTATCCTGCTCGTGGATCTGTTTTTATTCATGCCTACCGAACACCTGAGATGACCGAAGCGATCTATCGAGCAATCGAGCCGAAGTTAAATAAGATTGAAAAAAAGAAACACGATAAGTTACTCAAGATTATCGTCAAAAAAGCTCCTGAGAAAGTAAGTGTTTTAACTGATGATGAACTTCGAGCAGTATTGAAAGAACTGATGGATGAGATTATTATTGTGGATGAGCAAGCGAAAGGATTTGAAGAGGATAAAAAAAATAGTTTTAAGGGCGTTTCTCGAACCGAAAAAATTCGAGCGAGTTCACTACAAAAAAGGAATATCGAATATGCCGTTATCAAGAATTTGATTGGTGGTGGCCCCCTAGAGCCATTTATGAGAGACCCTTACTTGGAGGATATCCACATTATACCTAACGAACGTGTACATCTCATCCATAAAATCTTTGGAATGATTAAAACCAATGTCGAAATTAACGCAGATGATGCACCCGCATTTGCTCGAAAGATAAGTGAAAAGATGGGGTCGCCAGTTAGTGAAGGGAACCCCATCTCTGATGGTGTATTACCTGATGGAAGTAGAGGAAATGTCATCTATAGTAGAGATGTGAGTTTAAAAGGACCCAGTATGACCATTCGTAAGTTTAGTGAAACACCCATCAGCATTACGCAACTGATTAAATGGGGAACCTTGAGTGCAGGCATTGGAGCGTATTTGTGGTTATGTATTCAATATGGGCGAAGTTTTTTTATGTGTGGTGAAACTGCTTCAGGAAAAACGACCACATTGAATGCTTCACTACCATTTATTCCTCCAGATAAAAAAGTGTATACAGCTGAAGAAACGCCAGAACTACATGCCCCCCATGTTGTGTGGCAACAATTACTAACCAAAACAGCAGGACCTGAAGAAGGCCAAGTAGATCTATTTGACCTGCTCAAAGCTGCATTACGATCTCGTCCTGACTATATTGTACCTGGTGAGGTCCGTGGTGCCGAAGGAAATATTGTCTTTCAAGCGATGCAGACGGGTCATCCCTGTATGACCACGTTCCACGCCGGAGACATTACGAAAGTCATCCAGCGTTTTACCGGAGATCCTATCAATGTGCCAAAAACCTTTATGGATAATCTTGATTTTGTCATGATCCAACTAGCAGTCGAACAGAACGGAAAAAAAATTCGACGATGTATCTCACTCGAGGAAATCGAGGGATATAACCGAGAGACTGATTCGGTCATGGCACGGCGAGCATTTGAATGGAATCCGGTAGAAGACAGGCATATATTTCGAGCGAATAGAAACAGTTTTATTTTAGAAGAAAAAATAGCGAAAAATGCTGGATATACCGACACTGCTGAGATTTATGATGAGTATGACCGACGAAAGCACATTCTCGAACGTATGGTTGAAGAAGATATTATGGACTATTATGAAGTGGTGCAATTTATCTGGGCCTTTTATCGAGAGGGAGAGGAAGGGTTGCCGATATCAATCTAGGAGTAGACTATGGCAAGGCGTAGAAAGAAAACAAAGTACACTGATACCAAAAGCCATACGCATGACATTCGAGAAAAAAAGGAAAGTCTGCGGAAGCAACTCATTATTGCTTATCGTTATTTAGAGGACCAACAAAAATACATCAGAACTATTCTTCTTCCATGCCTTATTCTTACAGGGATTCTGTTTAGTCTGCCATTTATTTTACCTAGTGTTCTTCCTCTCCGCGTTCAGTTCCATCCAGTAACGTTTATTCTTGCAGGAATTGTTCCCCTCATTCTTGGAGTACTCTATCCCTATGTCACGTGGAAAAATAAAGAGTCGGATATCAACGGAAAGATGCATTTTTTTATTACCCACCTCCGGGTCTTGGCTATTTCAGATCTTTCCTTAAGAGAGATTATTGCCATGCTCGGTGGAAAAAAAGCATACGCAAGCCTTGGAGAAGAAATGAGGAAAATTGGGGTACTTTCAACCCAATGGCAGGCACCACTTTCCAGAAGTTTTAAATTTATTTCTGAACGGACACCGAGTAAGATTCTGAAAGATTTCTTAGATCGATTCTCTCAAAGTTTAGATAGCGGTGTAGAGCATCGAGAATTCATTGAAACAGAGCAAGACGCAGTCTTGCAAGAATACAAAACCATGTATGAAACCAGTAATGAAAATATTGTAATCCTCAACGAAGTGTATGTTAGCATGCTTATTGCAATTATTTTTGTCATGTCTCTTGGAATAGTGCTCCCTATTATCATTGGTGCACAAGATATGAACATGTTCATCTATCTCTCGTCATTTCTCCTCATCGTCGTTGAAGGGTTACTACTGTATCTCTTACAAGCAATGATACCTCCGGATGAAATATGGCATCAAACAGGAGATAAAGGAGAAATAGAGCAAAAACTGAATCAAAGTTTCAAATATGCGATAGTACTAACGGTGCTACTTGCGTCAGTATTTCTCTTTGCACGTTTTGTAATGGTAATTCCTCTCACGCTGGTGATTCCTTTTGAAATTGTTGTTGCAATCATCCTGTTACCGTTGCTCATCCCTGGAATAAAAACATTTCTTGAAGAGGAAAACATTACGCGTAAAGATAGGAACTTTTTAGGATTTTTACCATCTCTTGGCTCCATTTCTGCCATGCGGGGAGGAAAGATAAACGATTCAGTATACTATTTGAGCCAGAAGGATTATGGTCTCTTAACCAAACATATTCGTAGCTTATACCGAAGGTTACGGACCAGAATTGATGACGATGCTGCATGGGAGTGGTTTGGAGTCGATACGGGAAGTAACTACATTCAGCGAGCAAGTGAGATGTTTCGTGAATCGACCTATGCTGCTGCCAATCCCCGTCATGCATCACGGATGATTGCTGAAAATATACGGAAAATTCGAGATTTACGTTATAAAAAACTCACTATCATCAATACCTCCATTGCCCTCTTTGCAGGCATTACGTTCGGCATTTCATTTGCAATTTATGTCTCCCTTATCATTGGGAGGCATCTGAACGAAATCATGATTGAAACAGGAAATCCTTTCGAAGATTTGGAACAGATAAACATGGGAGCATTACTCCACACCGTTCCCCCCGAAGTGTACAATAATAATTTTATCATCATTTTTACGGTATTGGTGGTTCATTGCTTTATGATGGCGATCACCATCAAAACATTACGGGGCAGTCATAAGTATCTGACATTGCTCTATTTTGTTCCCTTTGTTTGGGTTGTCGCGATCACAAGTGTTGGTATCGAATTAACCTTGGGCGGATATCTGGGCATGTAATACCTCACCAAAAGTATTAAAAGAATCGAAAGATAAACACTCTTGGAGAGAATGAAGAAAATAACTGAGTGAGAGTATATGAAAAAAGTAGGTGTACTGACAGGCGGAGGAGACTGCCCCGGACTCAATGCAGTAATTCGGGCAGTAGTACGAACATCTATTCAATACAATTGGGAGATTATTGGCATAAAAAACGGATGGAGAGGGTTAATAGAAGGTGAGATGGAACTGCTCTCTGACTATTCAGTGTCAGGCATTCTTCCCAAAGGAGGGACTATTATTGGAACCTCCAGAACAAACCCCTTTAAACGGGAAGGGGACGTAGAAAGGGTTCGTGAAAATATTACAAAATTTGGTATTGATGCCCTTGTCGCTATTGGCGGGGATGATACACTTGGTGTTGCACATAAATTCCATAAAATGGGCATTCCCATCGTTGGCGTCCCCAAAACCATCGATAATGACCTTTCCTGCACTGACTACACCTTTGGCTTTGATACTGCTGTTTCTATCGTGACTGAAGCGATTGATCGGTTACACACAACCGCTGAGTCGCATCATCGTGTTATGGTCCTAGAGGTCATGGGAAGACATGCAGGATGGATCGCTACTGTTGGTGGTATTGCTGGTGGTGCAGACGAAATATTGATTCCAGAAGAGCCATTTGATATTGATGAGGTTTGTAGCCATTTAAAGCAACGATATGATAGGGGGAAAAAGTTTAGTATTATTGTTGTTGCAGAAGGCGCTGAACCAAAACACTTAGGGTCACTCATTTTTGGTTCAAAGGAAAAAGATGACTTTGGTCATCTTCGTTTGGGCGGGGTGGGACACTACATTGCAAAATTAATTGAAGAACGAATGGACGTTGAAACAAGGGTGACGGTATTAGGTCACGTACAGCGTGGTGGGACGCCTACTGCATACGATCGGGTACTTGCTACTCGATTCGGTGTTGCTGCTGTTGATCTGTTAAAAAATGAAATCCATGGAAAGATGGTTGCATTACGAGGGAATAAAATTGTGTCCGTTGAACTTGAAGAAGCAGTGGCACAATCAAAAACAGTCGATAAAGAGCTCTATGACATTGCAAAAATCTTCTTTGGCAGATAACTAGTATCTTATTTTTGTAAATCAATAATAGTAAGGCTATAGGAACTAGGCGTAGTAAATCCGATCACTCCTTTAAATCCATGTTCAGGTATGATATGTCCTGAGACTTCTGTGCGAGGGGAGATTCCTCCTGAAAAACAGGCCGATGTGTTTATTAAAAGCACAACAAGATCGTCACTATTGATAACAGGTGAAGTTGACTGGCAAGAATTGTCAATGTCTCTGACAACCATCACGCCATACTCTGTTGCAGATATATTATCAGTACTTAACGTGCCAAACAACCCTCCCGATACACTTGAACTGAAATGGCTGCTATTGTAATTCAAAATTACTTTTGTTGTACCATCTGAAAGAGAAATATATGTATACGTTAAGTCAATGGCATCTGAGGCACCAGCGAGTTCTATAAATACAACCATCTGAGTAATTGTTGAATTACTATTGTATCCGCTGGCATGAGTTACCCTGATACCGCTGGAAATATCTCGAATGGTTTCCTCCCCCGTTTGAATGGCAGTTTGTTCAAGAGAATCCATAGTTTGAATAAGAACAGATGCGGTAATTCCTGCGACAAGAATCATGGCAATAAAGATGATGAGTGAGCCGATACCAATTGAAGCATGAGAATGACAACCTAACCGTCCCCTCATAAACATGATAACGTGTTTCACCTCCCAACCAGTTACTATAGGCGCCCAAAAGAGAGCCCATCCACAAGAGCAATAAACACTATCAAGAATAAAAAGGTATGGTTTTCTTAAAAAATAGAAAATTGTGTGGTAAGACCACACAAACAGTTATGTTTTGTTCTTACTGAAGATCGTAGATTTCTTGGTTATAGGACATTGGAGTGGTAAACGAAATGACTCCAGGCGCACCGACTTCAGGAATAACACGACCAAAGATGCGAGTTCGTTCCGGGATACATCGTCCAAACGTACCAATTGTTTCATTGAACCCTGACGAATTAGCCCCGCCACAACGCACCATGAGAACGACTTTGTCTCCTCGATTGATAACAGGGGAAAGTCTCTTTACCGAACTGTCATAGTCCTGCAAGACGATGATACCAAAGAACTCATTTGTGGCATTACTCCAGTTACCCGTATAGAAGAGGCGGCCGTTGGTTTGATTTACTTGAGCGGCAAACAATGCGGTATCATTCCAACCACCATATCGTAATAATGCTTTCGTTTCTCCTTCGGTAAACAAGATAAACGTGTTATTAAGATCAATGTCTTCAGATCCAGGCCGTGGTTTAATTGTAATACCAAGATATTTCATGTCCCCTCTTGTTGTTGTCCAATTACCACTAACGTTCACATGAGAAATATTGATCAAACCTTCAATATCAAACACTTGAACGCCACTTGATATCTCCCGCGTGGTTTCTCTACCCGTTTTCATGGCTTGTAGTTGTATGGTATTTGATGTTTGCACCAGTACTGATGCAGCAACACCGGCTACAAGAATCATGGCAATGAAAATAATCATGGCTCCAATACCAATAGATCCGACATCTTTTCGTTGTAATATTTTACAAATCTTATTCATTCTTCATCACCTCCTATTGCAGCTCCAGCACCGCCGATGTAAACGACGAAGGTGTTTTAAATCCAATAATCGCCGGTGCTCCTTCTTCCGGTATCACTTGACCAAAGACATCGACTCGAGGCTCTAAACCACCAAAAACAGCATCTGCATCAACGGCAAGAACAACATGATCTCCAAAATTAATAATAGGTGTATCTTCTAAACAAGACTGATCTGCGTCTTGCAATACAATGATGTTGTATGTGGTGACCGTCGCACCAGTATATCCTGGATCAGCAAAGAGATCTCCATTTATATCACTTAAATTCAACAAATTATTTGAATATCTCAAAACTACTTTTGCAGATGAATTAGATAATTCTACCACCATTTGTGATAAATCAACATCAAACGATCCTGCTCGAGCGACTATTTCAATTGCAATCCGGTCAATAGAACCAGAAGTATTGTGTCCCTCAATTCCAGTTACTAAAACTCCTGTCGCAACCTCGGCAATGGTTTCGGTTCCTGTTTTTAACGCCTGCATCTCCAGTTTTGTACTGGTTTGTATCAAGACAGAAGCGGCAATACCGGCGACTAGAACCATGGCAATGAAAATAATCATTGCACCAATACCGATGCTTCCTTCTTTATGCTTCAATATACGTAGTATCTTTTTACCCATCCTACTTCCCATCCTGTTCACGCTATTTCGCGTTCCTAGCTACTTACCTAATATATCATATGCTTTATCAAGCTTTTGAGCAACTGAATATGTAGGTGCATATGCAGGTACATATGTAGATAAGTTCTATCAAAAATATTAAGTAGATTTCAATAAATAAAAAGAGAAAAAGTGGTGTGACATTGTTTATAGCCACACAGTTTCAATTTTTGTTTTAGTTTTTCTATTGGAGATCATAGATGTCTTGGTTATAGGACATCGGAGTGGTAAACGAAATGACTCCAGGCGCACCGACTTCAGGAATAACACGGCCAAAGACGGGGGTTCGTTCCGGGATACATCGTCCAAACGTACCAATTGTTTCATTGAACCCTGACGAATTAGCCCCGCCACAACGCACCATGAGAACGACTTTGTCTCCTCGATTGATAACAGGGGAAAGTCTCTTTACCGAACTGTCATAGTCCTGCAAGACGATGATACCAAAGAACTCATTTGTGGCATTACTCCAGTTACCCGTATAGAAGAGGCGGCCGTTGGTTTGATTTACTTGAGCGGCAAACAATGCGGTATCATTCCAACCACCATATCGTAATAATGCTTTCGTTTCTCCTTCGGTAAACAAGATAAACGTGTTATTAAGATCAATGTCTTCAGATCCAGGCCGTGGTTTAATTGTAATACCAAGATATTTCATGTCCCCTCTTGTTGTTGTCCAATTACCACTAACGTTCACATGAGAAATATTGATCAAACCTTCAATATCAAACACTTGAACGCCACTTGATATCTCCCGCGTGGTTTCTCTACCCGTTTTCATGGCTTGTAGTTGTATGGTATTTGATGTTTGCACCAGTACTGATGCAGCAACACCGGCTACAAGAATCATGGCAATGAAAATAATCATGGCTCCAATACCAATAGATCCGACATCTTTTCGTTGTAATATTTTACAAATCTTATTCATTCTTCATCACCTCCTATTGCAGCTCCAGCACCGCCGATGTAAACGACGAAGGTGTTTTAAATCCAATAATCGCCGGTGCTCCTTCTTCCGGTATCACTTGACCAAAGACATCGACTCGAGGCTCTAAACCACCAAAAACAGCATCTGCATCAACGGCAAGAACAACATGATCTCCAAAATTAATAATAGGTGTATCTTCTAAACAAGACTCATCTCCATCTTGCAAGACAATGATACTAAAAGTTGTTGCGCCTGCTCCTGAGAAACCATCCTCTTTAAAGATGCTTCCGTTGACATCAGTAAGATTTAGCAAAATTTCTGAATACCGTAGTACGATTTTTGCAGATGAATTAGATAATTCAATAACGGCCTGAGATAAATCGATATCAAAAGACCCTGCACGTGGCACCAGTTCAATTGCCATTTTGTCAATCTGGCCAGAAGTATTGTGTCCCTCAATTCCAGTTACTAAAACTCCTGTCGCAACCTCGGCAATGGTTTCGGTTCCTGTTTTTAACGCCTGCATCTCCAGTTTTGTACTGGTTTGTATCAAGACAGAAGCGGCAATACCGGCGACTAGAACCATGGCAATGAAAATAATCATTGCACCAATACCGATGCTTCCTTCTTTGTTTTTAAATAATTTACTTACCTGCTTTCCCATCTTCTCGAAATCCCTCCTATGAGTTGATGATTACAACTTTTATAGAGTGCTACCCCCAATAACATCTGTATTCTTTAAATACCTTTTTTGTAGGTGCCTAAGGAGATACATATGCAGATAAGTATGCAGGAGTGCCCTTGCACAAAAATAGTAATCTTGTTGGAAAGGACGGATGTTTACGAGTAATTTCTACTCCATCTTGGTCGTTATTCGTTCCCATTCCTTTACTTCTTGCTCCAATTGCATCAGGCCCAAATCAACACCCATACGTTTCATCGAAGAAACGTCGTCATCTCTCAAGGTGGTCTGAAGTTCTTTAATAAAAAAGTGACCCGCGCTTCTACCAAGAGATGAATGCATGATAGAAATAATGTCTTGAATTGCTTTTCCAGTTTCAGCAGGCGCGATCTTATTGATATCAGCCATAACACTAACTGGGTCTTCTCCTTCAAGAAAACGGGTATCTATAATTTTGACGTGCTTTAAAAAATCGTATCTATTTTCGAGTTGTTTTATAAGATAATCAAGGGTTGAGATAGCATGTCCTTGATTGGTTTTTCTTCCAGAAACTTGTAAGAGAGTTGTTAATACGTTCTTAACGACATCGGATCGTCGTATCGTAGGCATATCTCGCCTCCTTTCGCAAACAAACGTAAAGAACGTTGAGGTTTTTTAAACGTTCTGTCGTAATGTACTATAGAATTAATGAGAAATATATATAGGAAGGTAACATATTACTCACGTGATAATTTGGAGGGGACAAGAGATGAAAAAACACTTACTCATGGTACTCTTTGGTTGCGTATTCCTAAGCATTATGCTCAGTGGTTGCCAAGAACAACAAGCAACCACCAGTAAATTTGAAAAGATATCGTTAAAGTCTGACGTAGTAGAGCTTGTCGAAGCAACACTTGATTTTCAAGTACATTATAACTATGATGAGTTCACTGACGAGGCAATTGAGGTGCGAGATGCAGCTGAAGTCAAATATCGATTTCACAATATTGCAGGGAAGGACATCACCGTTAAAATCATGGCGGAATTTTATAGTGCGTATGATAATTTGTTGTACACCGGTGGACCAAAAACCATTTTTTTATTTAAAGATTATACTGATCAATATGTCTCCCCAACCACCAATATCATCACATATAAGGGATCAAAAGTGGCAGAAGTTGATCATGTACTACTCATCGCAGAAGAAATCTAAATACTACTTTCGTTTTTTCAAAACGAGTATAGTGAAAAGAGCAGTGAGCAAAATAACAAGTTCAAATCCGGGCGTTTCTTCAGTTTCGTCATTTACTTCCTCAACACCCAGATTAAGAGTATCGCTTCCAGAGTTAAACAACGTTTTTTGAATAGAGTCATTCGTGGGAAGATACCTGATAAGAATAGTATGATCTCCTGGACCAACGATTGGCCAATCATTAAAGAAAAATTCTGTTGATTCTTTTGCCGCAACGGTCCCTGTTTTATTCGTCCATATTCCATCCACCTCGTCTTGGATTCCCAATGTGATCTGTGGTGAAGTGACATTACCTTCATTGTAAAGGGTGATGGTAATATCATAATAGGTAGCTGCCTGAGCCCCTGTTCCAACGCTCTTTCCTTTTACAGCAGTTTTTTCAGTAATGGAAAGGTCTACTTCTTCTGATGCTGCACTCATTGAAACGGCAATAAACATGCTCATGAAAACAAAACCGATCGCTATTCGATGAAAGAATGATGGGGTCATTCTATCCGCCTCCATTCCGAACATATCATGCATCAATATTTAAATTTCTCTATCAATGAAACTAAATCTTTTTATTGTATATATGATATTCTATAAAGGGAGATGCAGGATGTTAGAAGATCGTGGTATTCGTCGGGGGATAGAAGTACTTGTTAAAAACAGAGAGAACCCTGAGCACCCTGGAAAAAAAGCGATCGTGGTGCGAACGTATCCTCATCCTAGTCGATGGATGGTGGTGAAGTACGAAGATGGGAATATGGAGCAAGTAGAAGAAGGACAAGTAACCACCATGTTTGAGATAAATAGATCCAGTGGCATAGCCTAATATCGATTTTAACAAAAAAGATGATGTGCACAGATTGTTTGTGCTTGTCGTGCTCGTTATTTTTTCATTGATTCAACAATTTCTTTTCCAAAATCAGTTAATTTGTACAATTTAATGTCTTTACTACCCTCCATTTGTTCGACAAGGTCTAAACTAATCAGTGATTCTTCCTCTCGATAGCGGGATTCCATACCACGAATAGCCCCTATCACATTAGTCGGTGTGGTTTTAACATTATAGGCAATCTCTGACGTGTAACTGCCACTGGGACTAATATCAAAAAGATATTCCGCTATTTTTTTTCTGATGTTGCTCCTTCTGAGAGACCGTATCACAAGCGGCCGTCTATCAACTCTGGAGCTACTATTGCTACCGCTTTGCATCCCATCCACTCTTTCCACAAAAGAATACTATTTCTTATTAATAAAATCATCGGTTCTTTTTTCGTCGCCAAATAAAATTATCCGTCGCTCATTATAGAAAACTTTAATTGATTGTTCTGTATTTGCACAGATGCTGGGATGCATACTCATCGCAGGTAGACAAAAGGAGAAAAAAAGATGTCCATAAAAAAAGAATTGCTAAACGAATTGACTGCGCAACAATTGAAAGAATTGGCAGAAAACAAAGGAGTTAGTTTTTCCGTCAATGATACACGAAGAAAGTACTATGAAGGCTGGGATGAAAAAGACAAACTGGTTGATATCATCAGCGATCAAAAAGAGATTACCGTCTCAGATGTTGAGGCGTTTATTAAGCTTCATAAATAAGACATTTTTATCGTGTGGTGGTTACTCCTCGTTGTTTACAGTAGGTGCGAATAGGACACCGACTACAAAAGGGAGAGATGGGTGTACATATTGTTTGACCAAACGTGACAAAGAGATGATTAAAGTCTTCCCAATATGTTGGTGGCAAGATGTTTTTGAGTGCGTGTTCTGTTTCTTCAGGTGTTTTGGTATTCACCCAACCCAGGCGATTGGGAATGCGATGACAATGGATATCAATCGGGAGAAAACCTGGTTTATGATGGCCGTACACCATCACAATATTTGCCGTTTTTCGTCCTACGCCATTAAGTTTCAATAATTCATCAAACTCATCTGGAACAGCTCCTCCATACTTGTCAAGAATAGTTTGTGCAATATCCTTGATTCGTTTTGCTTTCGTTTTATAAAAGCCTACAGGATAGACGAGTGACTGGATTTTTTCTTTAGAAAGATTTGCCAGTTTTTCCGGCGTATTGTATTCTTTCAAGAGCCTTATCGATGCTTGTTCGGTAACCTCATCTTTGGTTCGAAGACTCAAGAGACATGAAATCAACGTGGTAAATGGTGTATGTACCACCTCTTCCCATTTTCTTCGCGACAATACAGGAATGTGCTGGGTGGCAAGCTCTTGTTTCAAACGATGAAAAATCTCATCAATATGTGGTATGGATTGTGCCATAGTCTCTGCTCCCCAGAAGTAAGCGATGACTGAAAGACTACCGTTCTTTTAAACGTTAAGGTTGAAAAAGGAGACAAAACGTTGTTGGGTTACAGTATCTTTTTTCGTTTAAGAATAAGAACCGCAACAACAAGAGCAACGAGAGCAACAACAATCACTGCCAGTTCAAACCCAGGAATGCCACCGTCATCTTCGAGACTTCCATCATTTGCCAAACTCATAGTAAACGACACCGATTCTCCCTCAAGATACTTCTGATCAACAGAGGCATCTGATGTCGACGTCGGCGTGAGGGTAAAAGCAAGTGAGATATTGGTAAAATCTTTTTTCGTCGGTTTAACCAGGAGCGTGATTTCTTTGGTTTCTCCTTGTGAAAGCGTGATTTCATTATCACTGAGAGAATAGTTGAGATGTTGTGCCGTGGTCGTTAGAGAAATGTTGACTTTGGATTGCCCATTACCAGTATTGGTAATATTAATAGGGATTGCAGTCTCATTCAGCGGTGGTATCTTAAGATGTTGTGTCGTATTTACCGTAATATTTGATTCATAGGCAGGGAGAAATGAAATCGTTGTCGAATTGGTGGTGTCTCGAATGCCCCAATTTTCGTTACTAAAAGACGCTGTGAGAGTAACGTCGTTTTCTTCAAGTGCAGGAGCAGTGCCGTTAATGGTAAGTTTTACAGTAGCTTCTGCTTCGTTGAATTGGTTATCAATGGCAACAGAAACGTTTGTCGGTTCAATGGTTGCCGTGCACCACGTTGGACACTCTGCCGTTAAATCAATCGTTGCCGAAGGGATGGTTTTATCAAGACTTCTAAACAAGATTAAGCGGCCAATTCGTCGGTTAAACAACAGACGAGTTGCCAAATCTCCAGTGGTTAGTTTAAATTTAACTGTCATGTCAATCGTCCTTGTTGTTCCTGAAGCAAGAGGAGCAGACAAGGATGTAGGCGCGTCAAACGCAATTTCTGCATCAATCCAAATAAGTCGGGTGGTTTGTTCTTCGTTTGCAAGTACAGTACTTGATGAAATCGTGGTCACAATCAGGAGACCTAACAAGACGATAATAATGAATTTTTTACTCATGGTAAGACACCTAGCGTCTAATATTATTGATATATGAGTATATAAATGTTATTATTAATAGTATATATCTGTAATAGTTTTAGTAAAAAAGAGGAAAGAATGTTACTGTTCAACGTCTTCGATATACAAATATCCAAACTTAAAGAGGAACGCGATAAAGACAATAATACAGATAATAATGATAAGCGCAATGAGGAGAGGAGTCCAATCAAAGGGTTTGGTGACTGGCGGTTGTTCTTCTTCCTCAGTAACTGTAAAGCTTCCTTGAGCGGTCGCGGTTTGATCATCACCATAGGTGTAGGTGACGGCATATGTATACGTTCCCGCTTGCAAGGTTGTCGTTTCTATCATGCGAGTATAGGCTAATTGTCCAAGAACGGAAACAGCCTCTTCGTCTTCCCAGATCAGCTCGTCTTCGTAGTAGAGCTTGTATGCAACAGTACCATTGACTTGCCCTGGCTCTCCTACATTGATAAGCGTGATGAGAGCACTGACATTGGTTCCTTGAGTGACGGCATCTGGTGTAAGTTCTAACAATACATCAAAGAGGAAGCCTTCTGGTCTCTCGCTGATAGTAACGGTAGTGGTTGTTGTATTTGTTGCACTTGCATTATCCGTAACAGTCAAAGTAACGTTGTATAATCCTGCTGCAGCATACACATGTGTAGGAGTGGAACCGTAACCTGTGGTGCCATCACCGAAATCCCACGTATAATTTTCAAGCGTGCCATTGGGGTCATAACTTCCTGAGCCGTCAAAGGTAATGGTCTCATTCACATATCCAGAATAGGGGCCACCTGCATCGGCAACAGGCAGCTCATTCTCCTCTTCTGGTTGAGGTGCTGGGCTAGGGCCAGGACTTGGTCCGGGGCTTGGAGTACTTGGTTCCGACTCAGTAGTAAATGACCATAAGGGTCCTATTGTCGATTCGCCATGCTCATCCCAGGAAACTATCTTCCAATAATATGTTGTACTATAACTCAAGGTTCCCACGTCTTGTGTGGTGCCTGATTGATTTCCTGTTCCCCGTTTCGAGGGAGAAATTGTGGTACCAAAGTACACATCATAGGTAACCTCGTCACCATCGGGATCTCCTCCTGTCCAACTCAAATCAGTTGTTCTACTGACTCCGGTTGTAGCATTGGTTGGGGAAGGACTATGTGGTGTATTCGGTGGAGAGTTGTTATAATAACACATCGTATCGTTAGTAATCGGTGCAGATTCAACAGTGGAAAGGTTGTCGGTTGCCCTACTGTAAAACCGATAGTATCCCGTACTGTTGGGGAAGGTAAACGACCACTGACATAGAATCCACGGGTCGGTATCGACGCCGAAGCGCCATGGTCCCGACCATGTACTATTATCAGTACTATTATAGTAGTACAGTGAAACATTTTGCAATCCGCTGGTGTTGTCGTATGCTGTTGCATTGATCAGTAATGGCGTATCTTTTTGTTCATAGGTACTCATAGCATCAACATGAGAATAAGGAGCTACGGTATCCTTTGTCGTGTTCGCTGTAGATGACCATGAACCGCAAGTACTTGCATTATCGACGGCAAGGACTTTGAAATACACGGTACAATTTTCAGTAGTATTTGCAATCTGCCACACTGAAGAGGTGGTCGTGTAACTGACATTTTCCAACCAATCAGTCCAGGTACCACTGACATTTTCTTTCACTTGAACAGTATAGGTTGCAAGTCCTGATGTTGCATCAGATCCACTCCATTCTACCGTGAAATTATTCTTTGTGTACGTAGAAAGGGCAGTAAGTGATGCAGTTGGTGCATTGGTATCATAGCCGCATAAGGTATCATTGGTTGCTGGTGCGGTTTCAGCATTACTGGCATTATCGGTGGCGATACTGTAGAATTCATAGTATCCATCTCCATTAGCAAAAGCAACGTTCCAACTCCATGGTGCCGAAGAATCTGTACCGTTGCTGGTCCAACTTCCCCAGCTGTCATTGTCATTGCTATAACGATAATATAACGTGACGTTGTTAACCCCACTCATAGCATCGCTTGCCGAGGCAGTAATCGATAAGGGGGCGTGAGATGCATTTTTCCAATACGTGGTGATATTAATAACAAAGGAAGAGGGGGGTGTTGGATCGTATCCACAGGGGGCATCAGCACTTCCAGGGGCATCTTCCGTGTTGTCTGAGGTATCGGTAGCAATAGTATAGAACTCATAGTGCCCAGAGGCATTAGTAAAGGTGAAAGTCCACTGCCAAGGACTGACGGTGTCTGTGCCAAAGGCAACCCATCCTCCCCATGACGTATTGTCACTACTATACCGGTAATATAACGTGACGTTATTGACAGCAATATTGTCAGATGCAGTCGCCGTAATACTACATGACGCTGTCTTCCAGTAAGAAGAAATAGCATTTACCGAAGATGTGGGATCATCATTATCAGTAACATCAATAGTTGTATCTCCGGTATTATTATAATTACCCGCTGCATCTGTAAAGTTGCAGCTATACACAATATCAGCAGTACTATCACTGGGGATGGTGATGGCGTACGTATAATTGTTATTTGTTTTAGTCATAGTATATAGAGTGCCATCAACCGTGATATTGTAGCCAGTTACTCCAATATTGTCAGTAACTGTAAGATTGATAAGGACATCTTCACCAGTGGCGCCCGTGGTCGGGTGAGAAACCCACGTATAGGTTGGTTTATCATTATCACTCACCGGCACTGTTTGTTCGGTACTTCTGACGTATCGTGCTGATGTGTCATTGACCTGGATGATGTACGTTAACGCGCTAGTATTATGATCAAGAGTAATACTCCCAAGCCAGTAATTTCCTGTTTCTGTCAGTTGTTTATTACCGTTGAGAGTACCATGGTCCCACGTCACATTGACACTGGCAACAGCAACATTATCGTTGGCAGAAACATTAAACGTAAAGGTATCTCCTGTGGTTCCTGTGTCTGGGCTATTATCACGTATAATGGTCGGGTCATCATTATCGGTAATGGTCACATCTTGTGTCGTTGTCTGATTCCAATTATTCGACGTGTCATTAGCAGAAATGTTGTAATGTAAGGTATCAAGGGTTCCTGCAATAGTTATTGTTTTTGTCCAATAATTGCCTGCTGTATTGGTCATTGATGTATTTGTATGACTACCAGTGCCGTACCAGTACTCAACCCAAACCGTATCAACCTCAACATTGTCTGTCACCGTTGCGTTAAAGACAAAAGAATCGTTGGTCGTTGCCGTTGAAGCAGTATGATCAACGAATTCGGGATCAGTAGAATCTTGGATGGTAAATGTAGCTGACGATGAGGTATTGCTATTGCCGGCCGTATCATTTGCCCAGATGAAATAGGCATAGGTACCTAGGGCAGTATATGTCGTATTGTAATAGTACGTACCGCTTCCCGGCATCGTCGTATTGGTTGTTCCTCCACCAGGGTCGGTGATATTGACCGTGACCGTGTTGACAGCAACGTTATCATCAACAGTAGCTGTAATATTGACATGTCCTCCGGTTTCTTGAGGGTCGGGGTCATCTTGGACAGTTGAAATGGTTGGCGGGGTCGTATCATCCGTTGTTGATGCGGATGCTGTTTGGTAGATAAGGCTGAAAAGATGGTGAGTAGTGTTGTACGTCCATGCGCTATAATACCATGTTTGCCCTTGGGTTAATCCCGAGTGATTATACTGGGTTGCTGTTCCGTTGTATATTGCTGTTCCAGACTGCGGTGTTGTGGGCGATGAGGAATTACTTGCCCGAACAACTGTTGTAGAACCGCCAGTTCCTGGCGAGAAGGTAAGATTGATTTGTGTGTAATTGTGAGTAGTCGCAGTAAGAGAG
>CAZWZY010000017.1:0-45194 GCA_964638175.1 uncultured Thermoplasmatales archaeon
GGATAAGGCAAAACCTTTATAAACTCCCGGGATATAAAAAAATTAACACTCGTGAATGTGGGGGTATTGAATGAGAAAAAAAATTGTATCCTACTTAGTGGTAGGACTCCTTATATTTAGTGGTCTTGCTGCAATGGTAGGAATAGGACAAGAAGCTGGTACTGACGAAGAACTCATGACTTTTTCATTTGTAGAGCCTACCGTTACTACGAATACCGTTAATAGAGAAACGTTTGTTGAGGTAACCCTAGATGGATCAGAGGCAAAACTCTATCATGCAGGGAAACCGATTTTACCGATGTACGCCACAACACTCACGCTTCCCTTTGGGTCTACCATTGTGGATGTTGAGTGTACTCCGGGACCAATTGATACAGAAACACTCGCTCACAAAGTCATTCCCGCACCTCAACCAGTGATACCTGATATCTCTGATAACGCCATTGTCTATGAGATGGATAGTGCTGTGTATGATTCAGATGACATGTATCCAAGTGATTGGATGAGCTATCGAACCGGTGGTGGCCTGGATGAAAACAGTGAACATGTGACCTTTTTCACCCTCCAAGTTTACCCGGTACGATACAGTCCTGCAACAAATACACTTACCTATACTGAATCACTTGACATAACCGTTACCTACAATGAACCAGACGACGATCCTTTCCCATTACAGGGAGAATACGATATGGTCATTATTGCCCCATCAACGTTTATGGGAAAGTTAGACAAACTGGTTACTCATAAAAACAGCTATGGTGTTCCGACAACTACCAAGACCGTCGAAGCAATCGATGATGAATATACAGGTGTCGATTTACCAGAAAAAATAAAGTATTATATCAAAGACGCCATTGAAACAGATGATATCAAGTATGTCTTGCTTGTTGGTGGTATGAAATCACTCTTGTGGGGCGTACCCAGAGACGATAGAAATCAAGGAACAGCCAGTTGGTACGTACCGGTACGATATACAAACTTGAGAGATTCTGGCTCTGTCTATGACCCTGGTTTTATCAGCGATTTATACTATGCTGACATCTATGATGGCGAAGGAAACTTTTCTAGCTGGGACTCTAATGGTGATGGTATCTTTGCAAAATGGGATCAGTATGTTGGAAAAGACGTGATTGACTTCTATCCTGATGTTGCCGTTGGTCGGCTTGCTTGCCGAAACAAAATTGAAGTTTCAATTATGGTAAACAAGATTATCAATTATGAAAAGACTGCTGCAGGTTCATCATGGTACGACACGATCGTTTACGTTGCTGGTGATTCCCACGATGATGCAGGAACCAATTATCTCGAGGGAGAATTGGTCTGTGAGAAAATAGACTCAGAATACATGGACGAATTTACACCCGTGAAGTTATACGCATCAAATAAAGATACAGATCCCTCAAAAACACCAGAATTAGAAAATATCTTGCGAGAGGTTTCTGCCGGTGCAGGGCACTTATTCCTCGATGGTCATGCCAATCCAGCGTCATGGACTACCCATTACCCTGGAGAATTTGACTCTTGGGCGTCAGGTATCGATGTTGGTGACTTCTGGAAACTACGGAACGGTGGTGAGCTTCCCGTTTGTAATGTTGAAGGATGTCACAACAGTCAATTCAATATTACCCTATTTAGAACGCTTTCCGACAAAGACAACTCCAAAAAGACCTGGTGCTACGGTATGCCTGTCCCTGAATGTTGGAGCTGGTGGCTCGCTAGAAAAATCGGCGGCGGATCGATTTCGACCGTTGGAAACACTGCGCTGGGGTATGGAACTGTTGGTGAGCACGGAGATCTTGATGGTGATGGCGTGAATGAACCAGATTGTTTAGAGGCCCTTGGTGGCTACTGGTTTATTCAGTGGTATAAGACTTTTGACGAAGGCATTGACAACCTTGGATCAGTTTGGGCGGGTGCACAAAATAACTATCTTGATACGTTCCCGGGAATGGACGACCAGATTGATGCTAAGACCGTAGAACAAATAGCACTGCTTGGCGATCCCAGCTTAAAGATTGGCGGCTACAGTGGTGGTGCAGGACTCAAAGCACGCATGGATCAAGCTGCAGGTGTTATTGCTGCGCCTGGTGATGTCGTCGAATTTTCAGCCTATGCATTTGATGGACAAGAGCCATACACATATGAATGGGATTTCAACGAGGATGGCATTACTGATGCTACTGGTGAAACAGCATCATGGTCATGGGATATACTTGGCCTCTATTGGGTGACGGTAACCGTTACTGATAGTGCTGAGGAATCAGATAGCTTTGAAACCCTTGTCTTAATTCAACCGCAGGCATCAACACCAGCACGACCAACTGGACCAACGCGCATCCAACCAAAAGAAGACCATACCTTTACCACCTCCATCAGTTCAACGGAGTGGGACCATATCTACTACCGATTTGACTGGGGAGATGGAACTACGAGCGATTGGTCTGAAGAAGCAAGCGTAACCCATTCCTACGACGAGCGTGGCTTCTACAAGATTGCTGCCCAGGCAATGTTCATCAAAGAAGATACCAGAAGCACAGCAGATATCAACGAAGAAACAGTGGAGTACAGCGAATGGTCGGAACCGCTCAGTATTCGAGTTCCACGAAGCAAAGTACTTCCCATGCCGCTCTTACAGCGACTTTTCGAGCGATTCCCCAATGCATTCCCAATCTTGCGGCATCTCTTAGGCGCCTAATCACGCCTCCTCTCTTTTTCTTTTTTTATTTAAGAATCTATTTATTGAATAAGATTATTCTCTCCTTTTGTGACTGAAGACTATGTAACAGCTCTTCTTCTCATTATCTCCGGATGTGGGAGTGGCTTTACTGTTGGCATTGCGTCAGGAACCGCAGGATCATTTATGATTCCTTGTTTAACGCTCCTTATTGGTTATTCTATCCATCAGGCCATTGGTACCAGCCTTGTGGTTGATTGTGTGATTGGTGGTGTCGCGGGTCTTATTTTTCTCCGTTCTGGTAATGTTGATGTACGAGCAGGTGCTCTTATTGCAGGAATGGGGGTGATTGGTGCCTTTATTGGCAGTCAGTTCACCTCTGCCGCACCGGAAGGAGGATTAACCATTTTCATTGCCTTCGTTTTAATCATCATTGGTATAAATTTCATTGTGAAGGGCGTACAAAAAAATATAGAATACGTCCAACAGCGCTTTTCTTTTACCTGGGTAAAACAACATCAAACTGTTTCTTTTTTAGTGATCGGGTTTCTTGTCGGCGGGGTTAGTGGTTTTTCAGGAATGGGTGGTGGTGCTATCATTGCCCTTATCTTCATTTTTATTTTAGGCTATGGTCTGCACACAGCAATAGGAACAGCACTGCTGATGATGTCTGTTATTGCAGGTGCAGGAGCTGTGGGACATCTCATGAATGCAGAGGTTATCATTCCTGCTGCGATTATTGCCGGTGGGGCTGCCGCTGTTGGAGCAGGTTCAGGTGCCCTTGTCGCCAACCGCATTAACCAAGAAAAACTAGGACGAGTCATCGGCATTATTATTCTTATTTCTGGTAGTATTATACTCATAAACCAATTATTATAACAAAAATAATATTATTATTTATTGATAATAAATAAAAAAGAAAATTTTATAAATAAAATATTTGATATTTTTATTCAAGTCCTTTGGTGGAGGTAAGGATATGGAGATAAAAAAAGGCTATCAAATAGGTGTAAGTGTAAGTATAACCATGCTATTGATTGTCAGTGCTTTTGCGACCCCTGCTATCTCACAGACACCGCAGGATAATCAACACAGCGGTTCAACCGATCGTATCGTTAATCTTCTCATAGAGCACAACCTTCTAGAAGAACATTCTCAAAATGAGCAGGAACCTCAACTGCAAACGTTTACTATTGAGTGCAAATCTCTTTCAGAGACTCATTTGGATATGAAAAAAATAGTTCTTGATGGTAGTGAATTCAAAAAGGATATCGAAGCCGTTGAATCTGCGGGAGGAAGTGATTATTTTTATATGGATTTTAATCCATCCAGCGATCCTCACACAATTGATGGTGGTCGATTTGAAGGCGAGAGTTGGACGTGTACTGATGTGGTAACACAGGATGATTTTGATGATACATCCAATCACCCTTGCGGATGGACAAGCTCGCAGGGGATTTATTCTGCAGTAAGAAGTGACGAGGATCTTAATGATGGTACGTCCCAAGATGGTGCATGGTGTAGTTGTGCGATGGAAACCGGGGGTCCACTATGGGATGAAGATTCGCGAGGGTATGCAACAGTATCAAAATCATTCAATCTCAACGATTATGTGGATCCGTCTATGCCTAACTTTGCCTTCACTGATGTAAAACTGTATTGTGATTACAAGATATACAGTAATGATTTCAATCATGATAATAGCTATGTTTACTACGAAGCCTACATTAGTGACAATGGTGCCCATACCTGGCCTATTTCCTATGAATACTTTACTGGGGCAGGTGATGCTCCGTCAGGTACAGATGGTGGATACTGTATCGATGTGTGGGACCCGTCGTATACGCATCCTATGCACCCCATGAGCAATCCTAATTATCTCTATGATGACTACAACAATGATATGGTTACCTTAAGCACCAATGGGCAGGGAGGACAGACCTGTGCGTATCTTTGGGATTTGTTCAACAACTATGGGACTTCGTATACACTTACCTTTAAAATTTTTGTACGATTATACGGCAGCTGGGGCGGTGGCACCGAACGCTATCAATATTGGGTTGACCATGCACGATTGAAATGCTATTACGAATATTTTTATCCTGATTTACAGGTCACTGATATTTGGACAGTTCCAGGTACGTTCTATCACGGCGATACGGTTGATATCAAAGGAACCGTAAAAAACACGGGGGAAGGGGATATTAACGACCCGTTTTGGGTCGATATGAAATTTGATGGGTCCTACATTGGTTCTGCCTATGTTAGTTCCCAATACTTGCCATTGCCACCAGGTGGCGAGATTACGGTAGTAAAAGAAAATTATCAATGGCCAGATGATTGTAACCCGCATACGGTAAAGATCATTGCAGATGTCGATGACGATGTTGAGGAGTCAAATGAAAACAACAACTGGCGAGAGGAAAGTTTTACTGCTGGTAATCATCAACCAGATCAACCATCGCTCACCGGAACGTCCTCCGGGCATCATGGTGAACAGTACACCTATCAGGTATCAACAACGGATCCAGACGGCGATGATGTCAAATACTATATTGATTGGGGTGATGGAGAAAATACAGGATGGACCGGCTGGTATAGTTCTGGGCAAGGAACCTCAAAATCTCATACGTGGGATGAACCAGGCTATTATGATGTAAAAGCAAAGGCAAAAGACGAATTCGGTGCCGAAAGCAGTTGGAAGATTTTACAGGTCTATATGGACAACAGGGACCCAGCCCCGCCAACGACGCCATCAGGCGAAACGTCTGGCTATCATGGAACAGAATACACCTATTGTACCTCGGCCACTGACCCTGATGGAGATAACGTGAAATATTGGTTTGATTGGGGTGATGGAGAGAACAGCGGATGGACAAATTATTACAACTCGGGAGAAAGTGGTTGCGCTAGTCATTCCTGGGACGAACCAGGAGATTATCAAGTGAAAGCAAAGGCAAAAGACGAATTTGGCGCTGAAAGCGGATGGTCCACTCCAGTACTCTATGTGCACATGGCTAATCGTGCTCCTGATATGCCCAGTAATCCGAATCCCGAAAATTATGATGATTGGATTGATATAAACGCCGATTTAAGTTGGGAGTGCTCTGATCCTGATGGTGATAGTCTGTGCTATGATATCTATTTGGGGACAACCAATCCACCACCCTTGGATAAAGAAAACCATCAAGGCACATCGTATGACCCTGGGACGTTGCAAGAGGAAACGACATACTACTGGCAAATTAACGCAAAGGATAATTGGGATGAAACCATGGGCCCAGTATGGCGGTTTACCACGAGGGAATACAACTCCCCTGAATTATCAAATTACGATGGATGGCCTGAGGGAGTAGACAAGGATTGGGGGACATGTGCAGAGCTCTTCACCTTTAAAGTGCACTACTATGATCCTGATGGTGACGAACCAGATGAAAAAACTGTTGTCGTTGATGGCGAGTCGTATGAAATGCAGGGGAGCGGCTCAGATGCAGACTATACCCTTGAGTTACCAGGAAGTACCTTTGGAGGCGGATACCACCAGTATCACTTTTGGTTTACTGATGGAACCCATAGCCCGGGTGTACGATTACCTGCAGATTATGAGTGGGGGTTCACCGTCAACTATCCTCCCGATACACCAGATGTCTCAGGACCCTCATCTGTACCAAAAGATGAGCCGATAAACTTTTCTGCAGTCACCATTGATCAAGATGGAGAGGATATCCAGTACTACTTTGATTGGGATGATGGGGAAAACAGCGGATGGTACCCTGCACAGCCAGTACCCTCCGGAACACCGGTATCGTTAGCACACACGTGGACACAGATAGGAGATTATGTAATACGAGTCAAAGCACGGGACATCCATGGTGATGAAAGCGATTGGGGAACGTTAGAGATGACGGTCCCTAAAAATGGGAATCAATACGCGGCCCCGCCATTGATTTTTACAAGGTTGCGGCAACTCTTCTGTTGAACCGTTACTGCTTGCATAGAGGGATCTGTTCTTGAGGTCGCTCTATGTTCTTCTTTTATTAAATAATAGTAAAATAAAAAGAAATTATTATTAATAAATAGTAGATAATATATTTAGAATTCTTTTGGTGGAGGAAAAAGTATGGAGATGAAGAAAAGATATAAAATAGCACTTGCTAGTATCATTACCGTGTTAATGATTAGCAATGTTTTTATTGGTACATTTGACGCAGATGTTGCTGCAAGTCCTGGAGGTGGGCAAGCCCCTCCTGCAGAGCAATGTACACCGCCGATTATGCACGCCCGTCACAATTCCTATGTCATCTGTACAGATGATACTCCCCCTCAGCCGCTCAGCGGTACAGAGCTTGATCAATTCCAAACCTATGGGGATTGTTGGTTAGGAACGACGTATTATGTGACGAAACTTGCACAAAGCTTTACACCAACGGTTTCGTATCTTGATTATGTTGAATTAAAACTCTGGATTAATTTTACTGCTCCTGTAATAGATATCACGTTTTACATCTATGATAACAACGGCGGACTACCTGGGAGTATGGTCACAGGAGGCGCGTCTCCGACTTATTCCTCATCAGATTTCCTCTACAGCCCAACGATTCCAAATCCAAATAACGATTATGAAGCCCCATGGTACACTATTGAATTTGTTAATGATCCTCAGCTGTCTGTCGGGCAGACTTACTGGATTGTTATGGCAATTACAGAACATCTCCCTGAGGGAAAACATGTGTTTTTGGCAGGTGAATATAATGGTGGAGAGTTGTATCCTCAAGGATGCCTTGGCTATTATTCTGATGAATATCAGTGGAACACAGAGCCAACCATTGATTTAATGTTCAAAACCTATGGCTACACCGGTGACAGTGGTGACCCTATCGCTGATGCAGGAGGTCCTTATTTTGGCTTTATCGGCGGCGGTGAAGAAATCCTCTTTGATGGAAGTAACAGTTATGATGGTGATGAGGGCGGTCAGAGTATTGTGCGATATGACTGGAAATTTTTTGAGGGAGATTCATGGCATAATGATGTAGGCCCCACCCCTTCCCACACCTATAACACGGCAGGCACCTATGTGGCCACGCTTCGTGTTCATGATGACGAAGCAGTCACCGATACTGATACCGCAGAGGTAACCATCTATCCACCGGGATCCCCTCACGTAAATTATATTTCATCCTTTTATGCAGATGGTAGTGAAGACGCAGCTTGGAAAGGACTGCTGTTGCAAGGGATGAATTTGACTAATACCTATCAAGCCTCAGTTTCAGGAGCAAATATTGATCAAGTGAAATTTATTTTTGATTCGCAGACCCATTATGATACCAATGGCAACGACGGATGGACATTTACCGTGAATACGGAAACGCTTCTTGATCCATATACTACCTTACAAGTACAAGCACACAACCAGCATGGGTGGAGCGATGTCTATGAAAGCACACCAAAGATTATTCCTTTAGTAGGCTGGTTAGTCCAGTTTATTGACTATGTTTGTGATTGGAATGACACCGATTTCGCCTCGTTTTCTATTGGAATAAAAGACGATCCACCAAAGCTTAAGAATAACTATTGGACTCTTGATGCTTCGGTTGATTTCTCGTTTGGTTCTCCAGAAGATCCTGATGAATCGCCTGTAGAAGCAGGTGTTGATGTGCCTGTTGAAGATGTCGGTGGCGATTATAACTATTCTGGAGGGATTGGCAGTTCCGTAAGTATTTGCTCGGATGGAACGATTGATGTTACCGGCAGTTTTCAAGCCTCTATCGCTGCAAAAAGTGTCAGCGGTAACATCGGAGCCTCTCTTCATGGGTTGTTAACGGTGGGTGATGAGATTGTGTGGGAGTATATGGATCTCACTATCAACGGTGATGTCACTATCCCCTTATTTTACATTCCCTTCGAAGTCTGTGGCATAGGAGTCGAAGCAGGAATTGACATTACGCCTCATGTAGAAATCACCTTCCATCTTGATCCGACCATTGAGCCTAACGGCGGTATTGTACCTGGTCTTGGCATCAAAATTAAAGATGATGAGGGGATTGAGGGAAATGTTGGTGCAACGGTTCGGGCCTATGCCGAAGCAGGATTTGTCATTGGTGAATTCTATGCTGAAGCAGGGGGAGACGGAACGCTGTACTTCCAGACACCGTCACCACCAGGATATTTCAAAGATTTTGTGTTATCCTGTTGGATTGGAGGAAAAATCCGCTTTCTCTTTTGGACTGCAGAGGGGTGGTGGTACTATGATTGGAGCTATAGTGATCAACGATCCCTCTCAAAAGAATATAGTGAGGAGGCATGGGAACCGCTAGAGCGAGACTACACCAACCCTACACAGGGCACCTACAATGATTTTGTGTGGGATGGATCTGGTGACCGGTTTACCATGATCAACAATGCATTTCCGCATGCCGATCCGTGTCTTGCCTACTTCCCTAACTCAGCAGGAAATAAAGTCATGATTGTGTGGTCGCATGATGACCCAGCAAAACCACGAGTAAAAGGTATGGAGCTGCAATACACTATCTGGGACAGAGATGAGGACATGGATATTCCTCAACCGATTCCCGCAACAACAGACACCTTACTCCAGATGGATCCGACTATTGCCTTCGACAGTAATGGAGATGTAATCTGTGTGTTTGTACAAACCGATGGCTCTATTTCAGAAACATCAGCATTTACCGATGTGTGTAATGCAACAGAGATTGCTTATGCAGTCTGGGATAGTACAAGTGAAACTTGGAGTAGCATACAGACGCTGACTACAAATACGCATATGGATGTTTCTCCGATGCTTACCTCAAATGCCAATGGTAATGTTGCTCTTATCTGGATATCAGATACCGATAATAATCATACTACGATTGCTGATCGAAGCATCTATGCGTCATTTTGGGATGGGGTTGGATGGTCCACCCCACAACATATTGTCCAGAATCAGCCGTTGGCATCTACCCCTCAACTCGCCATTACCAATAGTAGCAGAGACGACGACATGGCCATTTGTGCATTTACCCTTGATGCAGATAGCGACCCTACGACCGCAGATGATCAGAATATCTACTATACGACCTTTTCACCAGGATCGCCGAGTGGCGATATCATACAATTTACGACTGATTTCTCCCACCAGGACACCTCTCCCTCTGTTGTGTATGGTCAGGATGGCAACCCCTATATTGTGTGGTTGAAAAATGATCATGAGGAGTATGAAGGGGAAGAGATACATACGGGAACCCTTTACTACAAGGAGGTTGGCTCAACAAGAGCGACTGCGCATGAAATTACTACTGGTTCAATTTCTGATCCCAAGGCTATCCATCCTCAAGCATCATGTCGATTTGATGAGTTTAATTTTGCAGTTGGATGGGGTGGCGGTAAGTCTTCTGATACATTGCAGTGTGCAAAAATCATGGAAAACCATGACATCGAAAGTGGTGTTATTTATGGCTCTTCTGCAAAGATGTCTGAAACATACTGGAGTATTGCCCCTGGCAGTATTACCGCCAGTACGATTGAGCGACCAACGCTGAAACACCACAACAAACATTGTAATCTCTCCTTTATTTATGCTCATGGATTTGATGAAATTCCCCCAGAAACCGAATGTAACTTAGAAGGAGAAATTGTGGGGTACGGTGCATATGGGCCGATTTATAAGGGGGATGTTTCGATTTCTTTTGACGTCACTGATGAAGGATATTCTGGACTTGATAAAACCTACTATCGCCTTGACGGCGGGGCAGAACAAGAGTACGATGGTGATCCGATTGTCGTGTCCACCAAAAAGCCACATGTGGTGGTGTACTATTCTATTGACAAGGCAGCTAATCAAGAAGAAACACGTATTGCCCAGTTCCACATTGTAGAAACATTGCCTCCTGAAAAACCGATAAAACCGGCAGGTCCCACGACAATAAAAAGCGGAGAAGCATATACCTACAGCACGAGAACAACAGATCCCGATGATGATCAGGTGTATTACATGTGGGATTGGGGCGATGAATATAGCACTTGGCTCGGTCCCTATGGCTCTGGAGAGACTATAGAGGTTGATCATACATGGGGACAGAGAGGTAACTATGAGATCAAAGTACGTGCAAAAGATGTCTATGGTGAGACGAGTAATTGGTCGGATCCTCTTCCTATTACGGTTCCCAAGGGAAGAGTTGCCTATCATCCGTTATTTCTTCACTTTCTCGAACGATTCTTTGAGCGGTTCCCTCATGCGTTTCCTCTGCTGAGAGCATTGCTGGACACCCAAGGATTGGGTAGCAGAACACGATACCTTTAAACAGCGGGGAATTATTCTGGTGACGGATGCAAGAAAGCGTTGACACTCTTTATGAGCACATTAGCGATTTGAAGACAAAACAAGAGTATGCTGAAGAAATTTCAAAACGACAAAACGTGTATGGCGACTTGTTTGATGAAAAGACTATTGCATTACTTTTAGTCGATGAATGCGGAAGAAACACCCAGAATATCTGCAAGATAGCAGACCTTAAACCAGGAACGGAATGCACCGTTATCGGAAAAATAATTGATATCCGTGAGTCACGAACGTTTACCAGAAAAAATGGGTCTGCTGGCAGAGTTATCAATCTTACTGTTGCTGATGAAACAGGGACCTGCGGTCTGGTGTTGTGGGACAGAGATGTGGAATTAGTGGATAACCACACAATTACAAAAGGTACCACTGTAAAAGTAATCAATTCTTATGTAAAGGAAGGATTATCAGGTGTTGAAGTGAATCTTGGACGATGGGGTATGCTTGAAGTTGACCCTGATAATGTTCCAGCCATTTCCCTGCAGCCTTCTGTTCAGCCACCATCAATCAAAGGAACCCTTGTTGAACGGCAGGATACCAGAACATTCTTCAAGGACGATGGAGACATTGGCTTTGTTACCACGATTGCCGTTGATACCGGTAATGAAATCACGAAGCTGACGGTATGGGACACACAGGTAAAACACATCAGGCAGTGCCAGATAGGTGACACCATTGAGATACAAGGTATTGACGTACGACAAAAAAACAATGTCACCGAGTTCCATCTCAATGGCAAAGGCTCAATAACAAAACACTAACAACCGCCTTGTTCATACGGTCTGTTTTTTTCTAAGGAGCATTGAGCTCTCTGTAGCTCTCTTCCGAGATACATATAATGCTCTTTTCTAAGAGAAGGAACATGAGCAGCGATGGTATCACACAACGCATCTGCTTTTTTTCCTACAAACACTGCTTCGAGCGTCCCTGAAACAATTTTTCCCCCCTTATACACGTTGGCATAATACTCCACCCTAATGGCGTTGTCACGTCTGTGTACTTCGATGACAAAAAAGCCGTTAGGATCTAAGATAACATCCATTCTGGGTGTTTTTGTTGCGGCAATGAGAGGGACTTCTTTATCTGCCATAGATTTTTTCACCCGCTGTAGCCAAATGCCGTAATTTTTGAAAGGCAACCTTTCTAGGCAACATACGCTGCCCGCAGTCTGGAGCTAGCTGCACCATGGCATCGCCAAATATTTCTTGTCCATGGGTAATATGCGCTGCAATTTCTTCTACGGATTCAACACGTGCGTCATCAGAACGAACCGCACCAAGACATATCTTTTTACAGATGCTATATTGGGAAAATGCATCAAATAGTTTTGGTGATGCCTTAAATTCATGAGAGAGAATATCCACAGGCATTTCTAGAAGGGTAGGAACAATTGATGACACATCACCACAAACATGTAACCGAGTGGGACAGGATATCTTGTGCACGATACTGTCGATGAGATCCTGAGCATATGGCGGCACTTCCATAGAAAAAAAAGGTTCATCTATGCTAATGAGATCAACAGATTGTTGAAGGAGCTCTGCTTCTTGCCGAAGTGCAGCAGCAAAATCAAAGGCGAGTTGTTTCTCATCATGGTAAAACAGGTCGATGCATGATTTTGTCAAGGTATAGGGGCCTGTAATCACCCCAATCAATCCTTTTTTCTTTGGCAGCATCTGTTTGATATACTCTTGATCGTTTACTGTGATGGGTTCAACAAATTCAACATTGTCGATAACTTCTGTTCGGTCGCGGACACGGCACCCTTTAAGTTTTCGGGTAAACAGCTGTACAAATGGATCTTTCGTCTGTCCATCGGATACTAAGTCAATACCTGCGATAATCATGTCCTGGACGGCAGTATCAATATACGAATTCCACGAAGTTTCTGTTTGTTTGAAGTAATTGTGCATGAACATCATGGTATCTGGATGAATAGGATATGAACCAATAACACAAGTCTGCACGTGTGTAGTGCTCATGAGAGAAGTTTCCTCCGCGGATGAGAATCAACAGGTACGATTCCAAAATAATTTTCTGTATATTCCGCTACAAGAATATCATACCATGCAATAGTGGGAAAGACAGCCTGTGCATGGTGTATTGGACCAAAAATGGCAAAATCCCCGCCAAAGAGGGGAATACTGGCGTTAGATGAAATATCAACCACGCTCTTTTGGGAGATAAACTTGTTGAGCCATGCAGACTTTTCAACAACGTTATGAATAGCACATCCTGTAGGGAGTCCATATTCTTCTTTCATTACAGGAATAGCAGCGATTGCTGCACCACTGTTATCCCCCGGTGCAAGGGCAGCAGTATCAACAAGCACGTTGTCAATGGGTACTTGTTTAGCAAGTTCAAGTAATCCACAGGATGTTAGATGGGCCCCATTTTCTAATACTTCAAGTTTCCCATCTGGAGATTTGTCTTTTGGGTTAAATGCCACGAGAATTGCTGCTTTAGGGCTGTATTGTTGTAACGCTTCTTGTTCTTTATCGGTAACGCCAATATGAAGAGAATTGTAAATCGTTCTTGAAAGCAACTCTCGCTCGTGTAACTGCTCAATTACAGTAATCTTCAGCGATGGTTCAATAATGTCAATAGAAAAAGGATGGTCTTGCGGTACAACCTGTTCGATGAACGAAAGGATGTCACCAATGTACCTTTCTTTTTGTATAAAAAAATCAGGAATGGCTGGATTTCCTGTGCGTTCACTTACGTTATACATTTGTTGGAGGTGTTTTTTTGCACGACCAAAATCTGGCTTTCCGGTAAAGAACAATCCACCAAAAAGAACAGTCGGGTACTGCCCTGGCTGCCCTCCCAGAGTAATCCCAGCGATTGTTTGCGTTTGTTGTGTTTTTGTAAATGAAAACATTTATGTTTCCCTCCTTCTAATTTTACCCATGTATCCTATTGTAATTCGTGAATGTAATGCACGGGCATCGCCGGTAGAAGCGGTGGTCTTTGGTGTTATTCGTATCGCGACATATGGCTTGCCAAATGAAGAAGGATGCTGTGCATTACACTTATTTATTTCCCGAGTGATTTTTTTGGTATTTGTTACATTAATGAGATCAATTATGTGTACCTGTTTTTGGAATCGGCTCAATGCCTCTTTCTTTAAGTTCTCGATGTAAGGAATTGCCCCTGGTGCGTTAATAATACGATGTTGGTTGTCAATCCCACTCTTATGGAGTGCAATGAGTGAAGCTCCTGCTCGATGCCCTCTAATTTCCTCACCACAAACAACCAAATAGCGAATATGAGGATTTGAAATAACATTTGCCACAATTTTTTCGATACCGATGTTCTCGGTCTTTAATGGTCCATAAATAGCAACCTTTTTTGGTGGTGTATACTCAATAGTTAGTAATACAACCGCAGTACACCCAGTAGGTGATCCAATGGTAAACTCTCCGCCCCAGGGGTAATACTGGTTCGTGTTTGCTGAAATAGTCATTATTTTGACATGAGTTACTGTACTTTTAAGGTTACTGTCAAAATGACTTGATGCGAATAGTTTAACTTTACCCTACCACATCTTTATAAACAGCGTGTCTCTTACAGTTTTCAAGGGAGTTTACATGGGTAAAGATGATACTGATAGGATTGATGAGTTGCCTGGCGTTGGTCCTGCAACAGCAGAGAAACTTCGGGAGGCAGGTTACACTGACTTGATGAGCATTGCCGTTGCTTCCCCAAAAGAACTTTCTGATGCAGCAGATATTGGAGATTCAACAGCAGCAAAAATCATTATGAATGCAAGACAACAAGCAGACATTGGTAGTTTTGAAACCGGTAGTGCTCTTCTTGAAAAACGTGCAAAGGTAGGCCATGTCACTTCTGGTTCAAAAACCTTTGATGAGCTGATTGGTGGAGGATTTGAAACTCAGTCTATCATTGAATTATTTGGTGAATTCGGGTCGTCAAAAACACAGATTGCTCACCAGTTATGCGTGACTGTTCAACTTCCAGAAGATAAGGGTGGCCTTAATGGTCATGCCTTTTTTATTGATACAGAAAATACCTTCAGGCCTGAGCGTATTGTACAGATGGCAGAAGCCTATGACTTAGATTCCGATAAAGTACTTGAACGTATTCATGTTGCCCGGGCCTATAATTCAAGTCATCAGATGCTTCTTGTTGAAAAAGTCAAAGAACTCTCCAAAGATATGCCCTCTCGTTTGCTTGTTGTTGACTCACTGACTGCTCATTTTCGTGCCGAATATGTAGGGAGAGGCGCGCTTGCCGACCGACAGCAAAAGTTGAACAAGCACATGCATGATCTTCTTCGATGGAGTGATCTGCATAATGGTGTTGTTTGTGTCACGAATCAAGTATCGGCAAAACCTGACGCCTTTTTTGGTGATCCTACACGACCAATAGGCGGCCACATTGTGGGTCATACGGCAACATTTCGTATTTACCTACGAAAGAGTAAAGGTCCAAAACGGATAGCACGACTGATTGATTCTCCTCATCTTCCTGAGGGAGAAGCGGTCTTTTCGGTGAATGATCGGGGCATTCGGGACTAAAACAGGAGAAAATAAGGAAAAACCTTAAAAGGGACGTTATCCATTCTTCTTATGGAGGTGAAGTTTTTATGGCCTATACACATAATGGATGGACGTTATATAGCAGGGATGTTAAGCTGAAAGGTGGGAGAATGCAAACAATCTATTTCTTCAGTAAGAGAACCCCAAAGAGTGGTAAACCGAGCGAGATGCCTCCGGGCTATATGGTTGGGGTTAACAAACGGACTGGTCTCCCATATTTAAAGAAAAAATAAAACGCTTGCATCGTTAAAGACAGCTGGCATTATCTGTCAGCTCATTTTTCTTTTTTTCATATCAACTACAGTGTTTAAATAGGATGGGCAGGTATTCAGGTGAGTATCTCGTATGGTCACAATTATTGGTTTTCTTGTCAATCCCATAGCGGGTATGGGTGGAAAGGTCGGTCTCAAAGGTACTGATGGTGTCGTAGATAAAGCTCTCAAGCTCGGTGCTGAACCAGTGGCTCCAGCAAGAGCAAAAGAAACACTGGATATCTTTCAGTCAACCTATGCTAAAAAAGATAATATCTCCTGGGTGACATGTGCAGGGGATATGGGAGTTCATGAACTCAAAGAAACGAACGTCAATAACTTTTCTGTAGCGTACACTCCTTCAACTGAACGTACCTCTTCGCAAGATACAAAAAATGCATGTAAACAGCTGATGAAACAAAATATTGACTTGATTTTGTTTTGCGGAGGCGATGGAACCGCGCGAGATATCTTTTCTGTTATAGGAGATACAATACCAATGCTTGGCATACCTGCAGGAGTCAAAATGCATTCCGGTGTCTTTGGTATTAATACGAATGCTTCGGCAAAGATTCTTCATGAGTTTGTACACGGCCATCTTACCATTGGAGAAGCTGAAATTTTAGATCTTGATGAGGACCGCTATCGAAAAGGAGAGTGGAATATCCGGTTATTTGGTATTGCAAAAGGCATTGTCGAACCAACATACGTACAGGTTGGAAAAGCGAGTTTTGAATCAGTGTCAGAAGATGAAGTCCGCGATGAGCTGGCTGAACATATTAGCGATGAAATGGATGAACATCCCGGGACTCTTTTTTTCTTTGGTTCAGGAGGAACTATTGCATATATCGCCCAAAAACTGGGTGTAGAAAACACCCTGTTAGGAATTGATGCAATATATCAGAAAAAAACGATTAGTAAGGATATAAATGAACAGCAAATTCTTAATATTCTTGAAAAATATTCTTCTGCAAAATTAATTCTTAGCCCCATTGGAGCACAGGGCTTTATTCTAGGTAGAGGTAATTTGCAACTCAGCCCAGCAGTCATCAACAGGATAGGTATCGACAATATCATTGTTATTTCTACGCCATCAAAGCTTATGTCAACGCCCGTTATTCGTGTTGATACTGGAGATAAAGAACTTGATAAACGCTTTACAGAAAAGGAATTGATGATGGTTCTTATTGGCTATCGATTAAGCAGAGTCGTGAAAATCCAAATAACGTAAAACTCTTCGATAGAGGCATAGTAATCTATAATAGCAAATAATTTATAGCATTTTTAATCTGTAATTAAAAAGGAATGACGAATTGATGATAAAAACAAGACTTATTTATTTGTTAAGTCTTTTATGGCTTGTTGTTGGTGCATTATTTCTTAGATTGGGTATTTTTTCAATAATGGTTCTCGTGGACATGCCAACATGGTATAGTAAGGTTCCAACCTCCTTAATATATATTCTTCATTTTTGGTATTTGGTATCCACTATCGCAAATGTAGTAATTGCAGGTACCTTTTTTGTTTTGTCATATGCAACAATTAAACGCTATCCTTGGGCACGTAACACAGGGATTGTGATTTCCACTCTTTGTCTTATCATTTTGGGGGTGCTAATTGTTGCGCTTATGGCAAATTCAGTAATCTTCCTTGATGATTTCTCGGTTTTAGGTTTAGTAACCATCATCATTACCTTCTTTCTTGACTTTGGCATTGTGTATTTGCTCACACGCCCTGCGATTAGACTCTATTTCCAACAATAATGCATAATGTGGGTGGGATGGAATCTATCCTTCTGTAAGAGCAGATGTAAACCAACAACTTTTAATAGACTCATTTGTTTCACAGACACTGTAAAATACATGCCATTATCTCAGGGAGGTACATTTGTTATGAACAGAAATCCAACTGCATTTTTAAAAGAAGAATATGAAGAACTTGTGGAAAAAGACTTAGACTGGAAGTTACGCATTTTAGAATCTGGTTCTACTCCCCATTCGGTAGTTGATGGAAAAGAAGTCATTATGTTATGTTCTAACAACTATCTGAATTTGAGTAATCACCCCCGTCTTATTCAAGGTGCTATTGATGCCGCAAAAAAATTTGGTGCAGGTTCAGGGTCAGTACGAGCCATAGCGGGAACCATGAAATTACACATGGATGTCGAAAAACGCTTAGCGCGATTCAAACACACTGAATCATCCCTGATATATCAGACAGGATTTGCTGCAAACGCTGGTCTCATTCCTCAGCTTGCAGGAAAGGGCGATATTATCGTTAGTGATGAACTGAACCACGGCAGCATTATTGATGGAGTCAGACTCACCAAAGCAGATCGCGCCGTCTATAAACACTGTGATGTAGGGGAACTTGAGAAAGTCTTGAAGGAAGTAGATAAGAAAAAGTATAGACGAATTCTGATTATTACTGATGGGGTATTTTCCATGGATGGCGATATTGCTCCTATGGATAAGATAGTGAAGCTTGCTGCTGAATATGGAGCAATGACCTATGTTGATGATGCCCACGGTGAAGGAGTGATTGGCCCAGATGGCCGCGGTATTGGTGCACACTTTGGTATTGAAGGAAAGATTGATGTGGAGATGGGAACCTTTAGTAAAGCGTATGGTGTTGTTGGCGGACTTATTGCTGGAAGCCAAGATCTAGTCAATTTTGCGTATAACAAATCACGAACGTGGTTATTGAGCGGCTCACATCCGCCTGCTGTTGCTGGTGCTCAGCTAGCCGCCATTGATGTGTTGGAAACGGAGCCTGAGCACGTTAAAAACTTATGGGGTAATACCAAATATTTCAAAAAGGAATTAAAAGCGATGGGCTTTGATACCGGCTATAGTGAAACACCTATTACTCCAGTTATTGTTGGGGAATCAAGCAAAGCAAAGGACCTCAGTGACGGATTATTCAAGGAAGGCATCTTTGCATTGCCTATTGTTTTTCCCATGGTGGCTCGGGACAAGGCTCGCATTCGAACCATGATGAACGCAGGATTAACAAAAAAAGACCTTGATTTTGCCTTAGACAAATTTGAAAAGCTGGGCAAATCATTGGCCATCTTGTAATCTTTCTTGATGTTTTAAAGAGGAAAGGGCAGTTCTATGAACGATCGTGTACAACTCCATCACGTGGCGTTACAATGTACCAATCGTGCACAAGCAAAAACATTTTTCACCGATGTACTGGATATGAAACAAGAAAAAACATTTACGATCAATTCAGTATTGTCACAAGCAATATTTGATATTAATGACACGGTTGATGTTGATGTGTATCGAAATGATACGACGCGATTTGAGATATTTTGTAATTCCCAAATGCCTCGCCTTTCCTATCAACATGTGTGCCTAACGGTTTCTGATAAAGGTGAGTTTATTGAACGGTGTAAACACTATGGCTTAAAACCACTCACGATACCAAAAAATGGAAAAACCTTGCTTTTTGTGCACGACTTCTCAAGAAATTTATACGAAATTAAAGAACAGCAATAAACACATTTTGAAAGGTTACTACTTTGATTTATTCACCCATTTTCCTTTCTTTTTTTGGCTCAATACTTTTTCAATGATCGTTTGTTCGTCTGCTTCAACGATGGATTTGTCTTCTACCGAGTCTTGATGCTTTTTTAATGCATTTGCAATGGCACTGTCGTCTGCTTCAACAATAACTCCTTTGTCTTCTTCAAGGATTTCTTCTTCACTTTTTGATTCTTTTTCGTTTCCGCTTGCAAACTCAAATACTTCCTCTTTATCTGATTCCTCAAAAGGAGGAACATCTGCCGGTCCTTCAGTATCTTTTTTTTCGAAAGGAGATGGATCAGCCGGCTCATTTTTTTTCGGTGCAGGTTCTGGCACCAGTTCAAGTTCCTTTTCTATTTCTGGCTCTTTTGGTTTGCTTTCTTCCTTTTTTTGTATAGGTGGTGTAGGTTTTTCAGGCATTGTGTGAGTTCCCGTTGTGGGCATGAGAGTAAATGCTTCATTTAAGAAATCCTTTTCTTCTACAGTAGGGATCCAAAAGTACCCTTCCTTATCCTTAAAAACATTAGGCGCGTCCTCATCAAAATGAGTCATAATGGTAAGTGCATTAGAGTGCTTATCTTTACATATTTCAAGTTTAATGTGAATCTTTTCTTCTTTAGACATATGAAACCATCTCTCCTCAGTTAGAAGACGAATCACGTAATAGGACTTATACTTTTTCTTTATAAGGTATTGAATGCAAATAGTGAAAAAAATCTTTGTATGTTGAGCTGAGAGATTGCAGTAATGATATTACTAACAATAGTGCCCTCTTCTTTGACCGGTCGTTCTATGGGGACGGATGAGATGTTGACTGTTTTTTCGTCTCCTTCTTTTTGCGCATCGGTATCTTTTTCATTGTCGGCTAACGAGATGATTTGATTATTTTTTGCATATTTATTCATGACAATATCCCCATCTCTGTTGTTGGTCACTGTACAATCAATAATCTGATTGTCAGATGATGCAGAAAGATAAATGCCATTCACGTGATTGTCGTAAATGTGACAATTTTGGATAATGTTCCGATCATTTCCTGAAGCAATCGCGTCAATTCCAGTATGAGTATTTTGATAAAAATCACAGTCTTTGATGAGGTTGTCAGAGGAATGCTGTAATTCGATACCATCGCAATTCTGAGAAAAAATACAATGAGTAATCTTATTGTTATCACACGGCGATGTTTTGCTCCCAAGGATTGCGATACCTTCATCCTCACAGCGCTGAAAGAGACAGTTGGTTATCTGGTTTCCCGATGCCCATATGGCAATACCGATAGGGTTGTCATAAAACAAACAGTCGTTAATGTTGCAATTTGGAGCATTGATACGTATTCCTGTTGAATAGAGACCTGGGGCTCCGTTGGAAATGCTGAGGCCTTGTATGGTGATATCTGGAGCCCCAAGAAGGATTACATACTTGTTTGGTTCAGAGATGGGATTGATGATTGTCTGTTCTCTATCCTCTCCTATCAGGCTGATTTTCTTATTAATACGAAGTATTTCTGCATATTCTCCAGGTCGAATAACAATCGTCGATCCTGCTGATGCATGGGCGATTGCTTGTTGAATAGTATTATAATCGCCCCCTCCTTGTTTGTCAACGATTATAAGTTCTTCATCGTGAGCACTAACGCTAGAACTAAGAACGATTCCTCCAAGAAAGAATAAGGTAACCAGTACGGCGATTGTAGATGCTCTCCTCTTCATCTTACCATTCCACGTTAGTTATTATCGTGCTAATTACTAACGTGGTATCTTTTGTCATCTAGTATATTTAAAGTTTTTTTGTGAAAATGTCAAAATGAAAGTTAGTCATTAAAATACACAAAAACGAGACAATTGTACTACGACACAACTTGTCCTTTGAGCTCTCTGCATGTTGTAACAATTTTATGGTATATGTCAGGGCTACAGGTAATAGCGACAGTCATTTGGTCATTATAAGAAATGGTATCGACATGTGCCTTTTCATATATCCATGAAAGAAATGATTGTGCTCGTTTTGTAAGGGGGAGCTGTATAGTTAACGACATCAGATGGGGCAGCGATGTGTAGATGGTAGTAAGCAAGGTATCGATGTGTTGTTGTGCTATTGCTGACACAGGAATAAGCGGTTTCTGTTTCAATACCTTTTGTTGTTTGAGATAGGCGATTTGTTCATCAAGTTCGTTATCAGTAAGCATATCAATCTTGTTTAAGACAATAATTATTGGAGAGGTAACACCAATTTCGCTTAGTTCATGAAGAGAGAGGCGTACTTTCTGTTCTACTATTATTTTTTCTTCACTTGCGTCGACAACCAACAATACAACATCAGCAACAGCAATTTCTTCAAGCGTAGAATGAAATGCATCAATAATTAAGGCAGGGAGATCCTGGATAAATCCTACAGTATCAGTCAAGAGTATGGGTATTTCTTTTGTTGAAATCTTTCTTGTTGTTGTAGAGAGTGTCGAAAAGAGACGACCTTCCACTTTTACTTGTTCGCCTGCTAATAGATTGAGTAAACTGCTTTTACCGGCGTTGGTGTACCCAGCTAATGACACAAGATAAAATCCGCTCGTGTGTCGATGTTTTCGTCTCATCTCTCGTTCGTCACGAATTTTCTCTAATTCTGCTTTAATTTTTTTGGTTTGTTTCTTAATAGTTTCATAGTAATCATCGACCTGATATTCCCCGCCTGCCATAAACCCGGGGTGTTCACCAGCACGTGCACGATGAATAAGCTCCCGCACAAAAGGCCGCTCATACTGTAATTGTGCAAGCTGTACTTGCAGTCGCGCTTCTTTACGATCGGCTCGTTCAGCAAAGAGAACTAAAATAAGCCGTACGCGGTCAAATACTTCTTTTCGGAACGCCTTTTCAAGAAAAAACCATTGTGAAGGTTTAAGATTACCATCAACAATAATCAGCTCGATGTCTTGTTTTTTTTCTTCGAGCAATTCTTGGATTTCTTTGATTTTTCCTAGGCCGATATAGCTGTTTGCGTCGGGGTGATTGCGATGCTGAATGACCGTGTCAATAATCTTGTAGTCAAGTGATGACGCAAGCTGAGTAATTTCAGTAACATCGTCATGTAATGAGATAACAAGAGCGTTTTTTTGATTCATAATATGACATAACCGTATCTAGCAACAGACTTTCTTCTTTAACACTGTTGATTCCTTGAGTTGATTTTTCTACCTCGTTTCAAAAGATCAGCACAATAGATATAGAAAATACGGAGTAGCAGTTCCAAACGGCACTCGTGGATACTTCGCTGGCCTGTTAACACATCAAGAGCCATGTCGGCAAGTTTTTTATCTTTATTTAACAACTTGATTAGTTTTTCCGTTTGGTTGGTCAAACTTGTTGCTGTTTTCAAAAGAATTTTAAGGTCTTTTCCAAACTGTTTTTTCCACCGTGTTTGATACTGTGATAGCGCATCGTCGCTACAATTGTCCGACGCGATGGCATCAGTAACAACCTCTGCAGCAATTTTTCCAGAGTGCATGGCATAATGAATGCCTTCTGCAGTAACAGGATTGATAAGTCCTGCTGCATCGCCACAGAGCAGCACTCGATTAGCATATGTTTTTTCTAGCGGATACAGCGGTGTTGCTCCACCTTGTATCCGTCCCGTACCAAATGAGGGGGGAATAAGGGAATGTTTTTTTAACTCGACAAGATACTGTTGGTATTTCTCTCTCAGGTTATTTTTTCCCCCTCTTTTCTGTTTCAATGGTATAATCTCTCCGATGCCCACATTGAGGTGTTCCTTTTTTGGAAATACCCATCCATATCCTGACATTCCTTGAAAATGGAGATGTACATGCAACGTTCTCGTGTTCTTAAACCACTGATCCATTGTATCTTTTCCAAGTTTTTGCTCTTGGAATGCACAAACGCCGATACTCTTGCGAGATGATGCTAATCCTGCTTTTTTTGCAATAGTGCTCCATACTCCATCAGCACCGATAACAATGTGCGACGTTATGGGTGATCCATCATCAAGGATAATGATTGCATTGTCCTTTGAAACCATAAGATCCGTTACTGCTTTTCCGTCCATAAATGTGGTACCCTGTGCGACCGCAAGTTTTACTAGGTCATGGTCAAATTTTTCTCTGACCACCATAGCAACAGTCGGTTTTTCTCTTTGTAATTGAACTTTGGATCTGGAAAAGGAAGAATGGACCCATCCAGTGTAGGAATATGAATCGATTAATTCTTCGAGATAAGGAAAATGTTTAAGGAGGCGAACAGGTATCCCGCCACCGCATGCCTTTTTTCTTGGAAATTTGTCTTTATCGATAAGTAAAACTGATATTCCTTGTTCTGAAAGATGTTTTGCAGCTGTTGATCCTGCAGGTCCTGCCCCCACAATAACGACCTTATAATCCATAGGCCATCATCGTATACCAACGCTGATTAACTTATATATTCTTCCCCTGTTGTCACAAAAACTAAGAATGGTAACTACATATGAGAGATGGTTGGAAGAACACCCATGAGCAACCAAGACTACGTGTGTAAATATTGCGGAGCAAAAATGCACAAGTTTGATTACGAAATGTATAATGGTTACTGCGGTAAGTGTAGAGAGATTCTTGACTGGAAGAAAACATTAGATAATATCAAAGAATTTAAAAAATAATTATTAAGAGAGGGGCATTACAACTTTTCCGCAAATGCATCCAATTTCGTTTCCCACCCGCCTATCAGAGCGTTACCGGATTTTATATCTTGGCCAACCTTGAAATCTGTCTCTGCCAGCTTTACCATGTTCTTTTTTGAAAGTAGTTTTTCCATCTTTTGAAGCCTGTTCTTGTCCATGCCATGGGTGTTGATAATTCCGTATTTCTTTCCTTCCATTCCTTCAAGATTTTTCATGAATGTCTTCATATTGCGCTGGAGATTGAACGCCTCTGCCGCAGCAGAGAATACATATACATCTGCCTCAGGTAACGCGACAGGATTTGCTTTATCGGTCGTTAAAATCTGAGTTTCCGCCTTCTTCTCTCTCAGTTTTTCGGCGAGATAATTCACTATTTTTTTATTGTGTCCATATCTTGACCAGTAGATCATAACATACTTCATGAGGTCACCGAGAGTAGATAACAGTTCACGTATAAAAAATGCAGGGGACGAGATTTGAACTCTTCAAACAATTATCGTCACTTTTTCTTGAAATATCGTAAGGTAGAAATGAATCGCTGAAGTGCAGTAATATTTCCTACCACGGCAAAGTAAATCAGCATCCATTCAATCAACGAAAATCCGAGAGGTAGCTCGATGTCAGGATATATCAACAAAATGTGTTGGGTGAGCGGTATAACCATCAACAACACCAACCTATCAGCCCGCCCTAATAATCCTGCATATTCTCTCTTATAGCCAACTGCTTGCGCTTGGGTTCCCATGTAACTCGTGAGTAGCATTCCAACGATAGCTAGAAGCCCAATTCTAGCATCACACCATGCACTCAGTGCAAGACCGCCAACAATAAACACATCGGCATATCGATCCAGTGCATGATCGAGATAATCACCTTGTTTTGATGCTTTGTTCGTTAACTTTGCTACTTTTCCATCAATGGCGTCAAAAAAGCCATTGAGAAAGACAAACAGCACAGCACCGTAGAGATAATAGTTGACTAGCTCTTCTTCAGGGGAAGAAGAATAAAAAAACAACCCTGCAAGAAATGCAAAGACGACCGATATTGCTGTTAGTGTATTGGGGCTAATACGCGAAAATCGTTTTGCAATGACCACCAATAGCGGATCCACATTTTTCCGTTGCCCATCAAGAACCATGTTTTTCGCCCGTTTTACAAATCTTGTAAGAGTTCATCAGACCAATCAATATTACCTATATTATATTTTTTTCTTTTTTTAAATTTGTTTTGTATGATGTCAAGCACGGCCGATGCAACATCATTTGCCGATAGATGCGTTGTGTCGATCTCAAAGATGCTTGTTTTTTGGTGGTGCTCAACTGCTTCGCAAAGGATGACATCGAGGGCTTCCGCCTCAACATTTTCTTTGATTTTTTTCGTGCTCCACCCCCTTGCAGAAAGGCGTTGTTTTAGTTTGATAGGATGGCAACGAAGGATAATCACCTTACTTACACCGTTTATCAGATGGGAGACATGACTGTCTAGAATAACAAGATTCTGTTGTTCGTACGTTTCTTTGATATGGGTATTAAGTTTTTTAAAATCAATAATCTTTGAATTCCGTTTGGTATCAACACTACTATACAAATGATGTTCAGAAACTATCGTGTTGACATTAACAGCCATGTATCCTTTGTTTTGTAATATCTGTGAAACTGCACTTTTTCCTACACCTGGCGTTCCTGTCAGTGCAACAAGCATGTTACACCAGAGTGCGATAGTCGTAGCCTCTAAATCCTTCTTTAAAGCAGTAGTGCAGGGTCTGGTAGTCCTTTCGGAAGTTCCTGATGTCTGCTTTGATGTTCTTGGGATTTTCTTTTTTCAGAATGACTCTTTGATAAAATTCCGCAATCTGCTCCATTTCTGATTCTTTCATTCCGATCCGTGTCAACTCAGGAGTGCCCAATCGCAATCCCGAGGGATTCAAGGGGTCGGTATCTCCTGGAATGGTATTCATGTTGGTGACGATACCTGCATCCTCAAGGAGTTTTGAGGCTTCTTTTCCTTTACCTGGGCCTATCTCTAGCAGGATTTGATGAGACTTTGTAAATCCAAGTTTTTCTCCAAAGACTGAAAAGCCTTGTTCATGCAATGCTTGTCCCAATCGCTGGGCATTTTTGATGGTCTGTTTTGCGTATGCTTCACCAAATTCGAGATGCTCGGCATAGGAAATTGCCTTTGCTGCCACATGATGTAGATGGTAGGATGAGGTAACTCCAGGAAATACACCAAACCCTAATTTTCGTAAAAAGGATTTATCTTCGTCAGTATCTCCTTTATGATCAGAGACAATCATTCCTCCCTGGGGTCCAGGCAGAGTCTTATGGGTGCTTCCGCTCATTACATCAGCACCTTCGCGAAGAGGGTCTTGGAATTGTTTTCCTCCAATAAGTCCCAAGACATGTGCTGCGTCATAGACTAAGTACGCACCGACCTCGTGCGCTGCTTCTGCCAACTCTTTGATGGGGCTAGGAAATAAAAAGACAGACCGTCCATTCAGCGCAAGCTTTGGCTTTATTTGCTTAATGAGTTTAACGGCACCATCAACATCGATGTTCATTTCTTTATCATTGAAGGGATACGACACCAGATTAATTCCACGAACACCAGCACCACCCCACTTTCCAAACGAGATATGAGCGCCATTGGCCAGATCAAGCACTGTTGCTGTTTCCCCTGGTTTCATTAGTGCTTTAAGAATGGCAATATTTGCGGTTGTGCCTGCCGTTGGTCGTACATCAGCATATGAGCAGTTAAAGAGCTTTTTTGCCAGTTCCATTGCTTTTTCTTCAACCAAATCAAAAAAGCCACATCCCTCATAGTAGCGATGCCCGGGCGTTCCCTCTGCATAGCGACCATGAAAATCTGAAATCAACATTTCACGGCAGAGCGGTGACAAGACATTTTCGCTAGCGATCATGGGAAGTGAGTTAGCAAAAAACTCATTATTTTTTTTGGTTTGTTTACGAACATATTCTGCTTCGTCATACCAGTTCATAGAAACCCCACACACCCTTAATCTATAAAGCTCATAAAAACCTAATGGAATTTCTTAATCTAAATTCGTTCAAATACTTTTGATGATGTAGTCAAGACTTCGACGCCTTGTTTTTTAATAAGCACATCGTCTTCTATACGAACACCGCCAATCTTTGGAAGATATATTCCGGGTTCAATGGTCAGTACCATATCTTCTTGCAGCTCATCTGTACACTCCTCAGTAAAACCAATGCCCTCATCATGAACGGCAAGGCCGAGTGAGTGTCCTGTCGAATGAATGAACCTGCCGGCAAACGGTGTTTTTTCGATATAATTACTTACTGCCTGATGGACATCACAGGCTTTGATGCCTGCTTTCGCAGTTTCAATACCGATTTGTTGTGCTTCAAGTACAACATCATACATGTCTCGTTGCTGTTTACTCGGGCTACCACAGACAAAAGTTCTGGTAATATCTGAATTATATTTCTTGAAACAAGCGCCAAAGTCGCATAAGACAATATCGCCACGACGTAACCGAGTTTTTCCATGAGCGTAATGTGGTTCTGCAGTATGCTCACCAAACGATGATATGATGTCAAAGGCGGGTTTATCTGCGCCATGCTTTTGCAGCAGGTATCCGATCTCTGCTGCTAGTTCATGTTCATAGAGGCTTTCTCGAGCCAATTCAGGTATTTTTTCCATGACTTGATCGGCAATATGACATGCTTTTTTAATATGAGCAAGCTCAGTATCATCCTTAATAGCACGACTCTTGGCAAACGCCTCAGAAACATCAATGAATTGTTTGGACAAAAATTGTTCTTGTAATCTCATAAATGTTTGATGGGCAATTCCTGCAAAGTTCATGCCGATAGTTGTCGCTGATGCCAGCTGGGACCAAAGGAGTTCGTTACGTGCTTCTTTTTTTGTATAGGTGTGAAGATGTGCGGTAGTGTGTTTTGCGGTTTCTGCTTCAAGTTCAGATACAAGGAGATCAATGTTACCATCAGCATACAGAAGGGCTGCACTTCCTTCGAATATACCTTGGTTAAGACCAGTTACATAAAAAAAATTGTCGTCGATAAATGGCTCGCTGGCATTTTGTAAAAGAATAAGGTCAGGTTTCGTGGTAAGATGAGAAAACACACGTTTTACCCGGTGCTTCACTGCTGCATCACCCCTCACTACTATGAACCAAGCTACTTATTACTACTTAACGAAAAGCAACCATTCTCTCTCGTATGTACGCCGTGAAAAAGGATTATTTGTTATAGTCTTTGATAATCTTTGATAAGAGTTTGCAGTTGGGTGAGATCGCTTTTTATGGTTTCTACTTGTTTCATTTTTTCGCTTTCGAAGCTCTTCAAGATGTCTGGCAATGGTTTGGTAAGTTTATAGATGTGAACTGGCCGTCCTTTCCCCTTCTTTTTTAGGTCTCTTTTCTTTGCCCATCCTCTCCGTCGCATCTCTTGCATAGCTACACTGACTTCGGGTTGTCTGAGGTCTGCACCTTGCTCAACATCTGCGGAGCGACACTCCTCAACTTGTGAAATATACATTAAGGTTTTAGCGAGATTTTTTGGCATCCCAAGCTCAGCGAATAATTGCACTGCTTTGTCGTCTTTCTCATCTAATACAAAAGATCTTTTTCGCTTCATGTTCTCCTCACCATTGTTAATCATTCGAGAGTATTTATATTTTTCTCATTTTTTCGATATCGGATACATTTTTTCTTTTTTTTCTCCTTAACATGGTTAAATTTTCTGATTTTTATTTTACTTTCCACAAGCATTGTTTTTGCCAAGTCGTCAGGGTAATCGCCTGCAAAGATAATCTCTTTTACCCCCGCATTGATCAACATTTTTACACAAACCACGCACGGCGTATTCGTACAGTACAATACTGAGTCTTTTATCGATATGCCAAACACGGCTGCCTGTATAATGGCATTTTGCTCCGCATGCAAACCTCGGCACAGTTCGTGGCGTTCCCCCGAAGGGATATCTAAATCTTTTCGCAGACACCCCACTTCAGAACAATGTTTCAATCCCTTGGGTGCTCCATTGTAACCTGTGCTCAAAATATGTTTATCTTTGACCAGAAGAGCTCCTACTTTTCTGCGAAGACAGGTACTTCGTTTTGAGACGACATGAGCCATTTCCATGAAATATTCATCGTACGACGGTCGCTCTCCCATAAAAACCAATAGAGAATAACAAGAGCTCCTTAATATAATTATGATTTTTTATTACCATTTATCATTTCATGATCAGTTAGCATTAAAAGCGCAAATATCATATATGACTATCAGCATTGTTTTTCATAAGATAGAGGGATAAAAATGGCACATCGTTATGGTATTTACCAATCATCACCAACCAGCTGTGTATTCTACAAGCAAGACGAAGATGGTAATCAATCAACCTTCAATATTTTTGCCATGCCCGTTTCACCTACCGAAACGAAAAAAACGCTTTTTGCTTTTATTGACAATGAAGGATTTAAAACGGAAAGTTGGTCAGGAACAAAAGAAACCGACATCAAAGAAGTTGTTGATTCTTTTGGTGCGTGGGCTGCGGATGCACCTATTGTTTTTGAACTGGAAGCAAAAAAAAGCATGGGTGAATGTTTACGTTCAGTTATGCGGGAAGACTAGCACGTTTACTTCTTCAATGAGACAACTACTACTTGAAAATCTTTCGGTACATATGCATGTTTAAAGATTTTTCGCGCCTCATCTTCTAGAACGTGATAATCAAGATATCGTGGGCTGATGTGCGTTAAAAATAATCGCTCGACTTTTGCTTCTTTTGCCAGTGTTGCTGCCTGTTGTGTTGTGGTGTGCCCATAGTCATGTGCTAACTCTTCAAGACTTGCGTCAAAAGTCGCGTCATGAATCAAGATATTTGCATCTTTAGCAAATGCAACTAAGGATTTGCAAGGAATAGTATCCCCAGAGATGACAATTTTCCTTCCTTTTCTGGGTTTTCCTAGTACCATAGCTGGTGTGATAGTTGTACCATCCTTGAGCGTAACAATATCCCCTTTCTGTAACTTACTAAACAAATGACCTTCAGGTACACCAAGGGAGAGGGCTTTCGGTTTGTTAAATTTCCCCGGTCGCATATCCTCTTCAAGCGCATAGGCTAGTGCAGGAAGGCGATTATGTTTAACTTGTAATGCCTTGATAACGTACCCCTCAAACGTAATAACGTCCCCATCATGAAGTTCATGAGCAACAATTTTGTAATTAGGTCTGAAATACCCAAGAGACAACAACGCAGAGGTTAATTGACCGATTCCTCTTGGTCCATAGATATGCAGTGATTTTTCTCTATCGTTTAGTTGCATGGTTTGTATAAGTCCCGGCAACCCTAGAAAATGGTCGCCATGAAAATGACTAATGAATATCTTTGATATTTGCATATAGCTAAGAGCGGATTTCTGAAACTGCCGTTGTGTTCCTTCACCGCAATCAAATAGGATGACCTCGCTTCCTCGTTTTATCGCTACTGAAGAAACGTTACGTTTCACGGTGGGCCAGCTTCCCCCCGTTCCCAGGAAGGTAATGCTGAATTGTGTCATCTTCACTATGGATGAAAAAAGATGCTAAAAGGATTGTGGTTACTTTTCAAAGACCGCAAAGTAACGCGTAAGACTCCGATGTGCTCTCCAGTTGTAGGTTTCTTTCAATGAAAAATACTCCTCTCCGATCGAAAGCATATCATTATGCCCCATTCCAATAACTGCGCGCCCGTTTGTTTTAAGAAGTTTTGAGAGGTGACGAAATGCTCGACCATAGAGGTTTGTAATCGCTTCTCCTTTTGTCGTTGTTGCTTTTCCATAAGGGAAGTCGGTTACGATAGCATCTACATGATTCACTTTTTTGTCAATAGTACTAACATCGGTGCAAAAAATGTTGTCATGAGGGATATTGTAGAATGCAAGTGTCTCTTTACAGCCGTCAACCATTTTTTGTTCGATATCACTACCGATAACCTTTGCACCTATCTGTCCTGCTTCAAGTAAAATGCCTCCAGTTCCGCAAAACGGATCAAGTAGTATTTCTTTTTCTTTTATACCTGATAAATTTACGAGAGCCCGTGCGATTTTAGGATGCAGAGAGATGGGTGAAAAAAACGGGCGGTATTGTACCTTTCGCTGTTCAAATTGCGCCCGATTAATTTCTGTAAGTTTGCGACCTAAATAAAGTCTGTCATCGGTAATGTATGCCCGTATTTCGACATCAGGATTGTGAAGTGCTACATTACGCCCTGAGGTAAACACCGATGCCAATGCTTGTAGAAGAGGTTGAGAAGCAATACCTTCGGATCGATTTTTGTAACGGATAGCAAGGGAACCATTCTGTTCTAGTCGTTGCTTTTTAGCCTGTTCAGTTGCATCTGAAATAGTTGGCGGACAGGAAAATAAAAAAGTATTAATGTAAAAGGTAAAGGCTAATCGTTTTCCAGCACGGATAATGTTGCTTTCCTTAACAGATGTTTCAATAATAATGGTGTCTTCATTCTTTTCAACAATAGTAAAAGGAATATCTTCTGCATGAAGGCAGGAGATCAGCTCAGCGGCAGGAATGGTATGATGTTCTTTTGATAGTTCGAAGAGATATTTCATAGTGGTACTACAAATAGCCTTCTACGTTTTAAACATAGCTTTAATGAAAAAGGGAGCAACTACTGTGGTGACAATGGTCAAAAGAATGGTTGTTGCCAACAGTTGACTGGCAACTGATCCCTGAATCATACCATGAGAAATGGCAGCTGTTACAATCACGAGTGCAAGTTCCATTCGGGGGGTCATCCCTAGCCCCACCTGCAACGATTCTTTCCCAGTCATTCCTGCAAGCATTGCACCAATACTACATCCTACTATTTTTCCCAGTATACTTACGATGATAACCACGACGGCAAATACTCCAACGACGGCAAATGCGGCGAGATCGACATTTGTTCCAACCCAAACAAAAAAGATTGGAATGAAAAACCCATAGCCAATTGCCCGTACATCAGTAATGATCTTTCCCGATCGTACAGTTTGTCCAATAAGGAGTCCTGCAACAAATGCACCGATGATGCCTGCGATGCCTGCCTGGTCAGCAAAGAACGAGTACAGTAAGAAGATCGCCAAGGCAATACTGAGAAAAGCCTTTGGGAGATGGACCTTTTCCCCAAGATCTAAAATTCTATCAATAACTCTCAATCCAATGTACAAAAAGATCAGGAAAAAGAGAATTACTTTGATTCCGACAAATAAGGGAGGGTCGGTTCCCAGTACAAATGCTAATAACAGTACTCCTATCACATCGTCAATTACAGCAGCACCAAGAATGGTCGCTCCAACATTGGTATCAAGGACATTAATATCCATCAAAGTCCGTACTGTAACTCCAACTGATGTCGCTACCAGGATAAGACCGATAATTACACTTTCAAGAAGAGAAAAGCCAAAGACAACCCCGGCACCAATGCCTAGAAGGCAGGGCGCAATGACTCCCCCAATCGCCACAAGGGCTGATGCCTTCTCCATTTTTTTTAGTTGCGATAAACTGGTTTCAAGACCGGTGATAAATAACAAGAACAAAATGCCTAGATCTGCAAAGAGTTCAAACTCCTCAGAATCATAGGTGAGTGTAGGCATCGAAAGAGGGACATTGAACAAGGTGATTTCTTGTCCGTATAGGACATACATTCCTAGAAGGCCAAGCAGAATTCCCGCAAGAATCTCACCAATAACTGCAGGCTGTTTCAATCTATCAAAGAGATGACCAAGCGCACGGCCACCGATCAGCGCTAAAGCAACAGAAAATAGTACATTGAATAGCGTAACGATCAACCTTCTTCATCTTCTACCATGGGATGATATTGTGTTGCTCCATAAAATTTTCGAATTAATTGATGCAGCGTCAGTTCACCAACGATATGTTTACTTTCAACAACAGGGAGCCTTCGTAGTTTGTACTTCACCATTTTCATGAGTGCATCAAAGATTTTTTCATCTGGTGCACAGGTGATGACCCGATGGCACATGATGTTCCCTGCCGTTTTTGCAGTGCCGTGTTGAATGGATCGAATATCCGGCATACCAAAGATATATGAAGTGGATTGTTTAGGGGCAAGAATGGACAAGACATCGTGCTCGGTGATAACGCCTACGAGCTCTTTTTCTTGTTTTGTTTTTACCACCCAGATATGGCTCCTCCCTCCAAGAATCGATAATACGTGATGGATATCTTCACGTTCTTCAATCAAAGGAAGATCCCACACTCTCTTGTCCATAAGTTGATGAACTTTCATCTCATAAAAATCAGATATCAATTTGTCTCTTTTCACCATCTTGCTAACACTAAAAGAATAAGCAATATTTAAACACTGCTTTTTACAAAAATGGAGAATTATTCCTCGTCTTCTTCTTTTTTATCCTTCTTTTTTACTTTTTCATCGATTTTTGCTCTGATATCGTCAATTCCTTCAAACCACTTATCTTTTCCCTCTTCGTCGATTTCTCCTGTTAATTTGTCGATTTCATAGCGAACCCGATCGGTTCCTTCAAACCATTTCTCTTCATCAGGAATTTCTGGTTTTGTTTTTTTCGGTTTTTTTTCTGTCGGTTTCACTGCAACTACTTCCTTATCCTTACGAGGTCTGCTGATGCGAATCTCCTCTACTTTTGCTCCATGTTTAGGCTTAAAATCAACAGTTTCTTCGTGTGGCGGTGAAACAATAGCGCCGTGTACCGTTGATCGATTAACTGATTTGGTACTCTGCTCATTTTGTTTCAGGTCTCTGGTCCTTTTTTGTCGAAAGTGGACAATGGCAATTGATGCAATCAACAGTATGATAGCAACCCCAATCAAGGTGTATTCACTTTCAAGGAGAACTTCAAACAGACCCGGAGAACTTTTCACTTCTATGGTTTCTGTTCCCGCAAAATACCCTTCCTTTTCTGCTCGTACAACAAGCTCTTCTCTGTTTTTGGGTGCTGTTAAGGTTGCACGACCATTTGCTTTTGTTACTGCACTACTTCCTTCACCCACATATCCTTGAATCGCTACCGTTGCACCGGCAACTGCTGTGCCTTGTTCATCAGTTACGGCTACAGAGAAGGGGGTATTCTTTTCCACAATATAATCGTCAGGGGTTACCGTGAGTTTTCCCTTATTTTTAACCAGAAGCGCAGTGGTGTTGCTTACATATCCTGTTTTTGATGCTGTTATATTCATGACCGTATCTTCGAGCACTGCCGGTGCTTGGATGGTTACTTCTGCAGAATCATCGGTGATTTGGTAAGGTTCGCCATCAAATTCAATGGTTACATCGAGTAAAAATTGGAGAACTTCTGTTTCATTGTAGGTGTATACACTAACTGTAAACAGTTCATTTTCATAGACTTCATCCACGACATCAAAGAAAAGTTCGCCATCGGGATCAGCTGACACATGAGGGATGGTAAGCGCTAGCGCTACAACCATGCCTATCAGATAAAGGATCCATACGGTACGGTGTGTTGTACCCACTACATTTCTTATGTTCCTCATGTACCACCTTTCTTGAGAGTGCGTTCATAGTAAGATAATTTACCACATATTTATGTCTTTTTAGATATGGAAGATGTACTATTTTCTCTATTTGTACCTTTATATTTATTGATTAATTACTCATTCTATCGCAATATTTATTAAATAACAAATATATTATAGTAATATAGCATATAAAAATAATACCTGAAGGATATGACAAAATGGTAAGTATTGTAAACAAAGATTTATATAATAATACTGCCAACATAATCATTACGGGTGCGACTGCATGTCACTGACCAGATCATTTAAAGCATGTTTACTTTCATTTCTCCTACTGTTTAGTTTATTTTCTATAATCCTTATAGCTCCAGAGCAGGCACGGGCTCAATCAACAGGGTCAACTACTCTCTATTTTCATGATTATTTTGCAACAGATTTAATCAACGAGACAGTACCTGCTAAAAATAATGATTCGCAATGGCCACCAAAAATCACCAACACTCAAGAATTTTTGGAATGGTTTCTGATATGGCTTTCGTATAAAGGTATTTTGAGCGAATTTAATGAATCAGAATTAGAAGAATTTGGTGATCTGCTAGATGAATTAGAATATTTGAACCCCTTGTTTATTGCTGAATATTATGATTACTATGGTGAAGAAGATCTCGAGATTAACGGAGACGTTGTATTTGATCTGTATTTTTCATCAACAATTTTTTCAAGAGTAATGAAGGATGAGGTTGAGGTAGGCCTGAGTCTTAATGGATTTGAAGACGGGTACAATAAGACAGCAACGATTAAATCATCGTTAACAGGTAAAAAAATACAAAAAACACAGATTACAATTCCCGATGTCGATTTGACATTGTCCCCTGGAGATTATCTTGTATTCACGCTGGAACTTATCCCTAGTGACAAAATCATCGGGGATCTTATTGAAATGCAGGATGAAGAAGAAATCTTAAACATTACTGAACAAATTGCTGATCTTCTTCTCAATCAAACATATATTCCACAATTAGCAGAAATTGGCCAATTAATGAAAGATGTACTTAATGAAAGTGAAGCAGGATTAGAAAATTTCTCCTTAGCAGATGTTGCTGATCTCGTAAACGCTGTCAGTTCTTCTGCGTTTGTCTATGATTCAATTCAACATCCCTCGTCTGTTACCCTTCCCGGAGACACCTTGGGCGATAATGAAAATATCAAAACCTACTACCTCCAAGAAGGAAAGACCATGGATGATGGTGAAAAACCAACCAACGATAATCCAAAAGAAGCAGATTTAAAATCTACGATTTCCTTTGATGGCCCTGCGCTTCCACGAAGTAAAATGCTCAAAGAAGCAACGGCAAACTTGTACATCGATCATCAAGATTTACTTCGCTTGTTCAATTTCTTGAAAGGCAATATTGCGGTGACTGCATCGTTAGTTCATGAAGGAGAAACCATTGTCTCAGACACCAAAACATTTGGAAAGACTACTATTCTTGACATGTTTCTTAAGCCAGATGAACCAACGATCTTTACCTTTACCGACATGGATTATGAAATTCCGTATGGCCAGCACCTTGCCCTGGAAGTGGGTGCAGGGAATGGCACTTCATTCGGCTATCTGAATTTCAGACGTAATGTGCAATTATTGTATGATGGTGCTGATTTTCCATCTTCGTTAACCGTAACCTATGGAGAAACTGATCATATTCAACTCACACCAGAAGACCCCTTGGAGGATATAGTGAAAACAGTCCTTGGTGGACAGGTTCATTACACGCTTGATATTACCAGTGAGTTCGAAGAAGACATTACCATTGATAGTTACGGCTTTTCTTCCGAAGAGGCAGATAAGTGGGATATTGATATTTCACCAACCTCTCTTTCTCTTGATGCAGGAGGTAACGGCACTGTTGAGGTTGTAATTACATCAACAGATACTGATCTTGATACTTATGGAGAGCTGTTAGATGTTACCTTTACGGCCGCAGGCAAGACAGGCAAAGCAATCTTCCCTGCAACCATTGAGCTTTCCGAAGATGCAGTAGACTATGATATTACTATTGTCAAACCCAAAAATAAAGATGTCAAATATGGTACCAATGCTACCTACTATATTGAGATTAGAAATAACAACACTGGATATTGGCCAGATGATTATTCAATCGAACTTTCATCGAAAAACGACTGGGAGTATGATGTTTCCGAAACGACCATTTCAGATCTTTCCTCATACGTACTTACCGAAGAAAGCGTGATGATTAACGTCACGGTCCATGTTCCAAAAGATTTTGATGTCTCATCAGATAAATTAATATTCAAAGTTACATCAAAAAACAGCAACGCTGTGGCTACCGTCAATATTGTTACCACGGTAGTTGGTCCCAATATTCTGGAAGCACTCTATGATTTCTTTGAATCTTCATCGGATAGTATGGGACTTTCTGACGCACTTGGCTCCTCTTCTCTTGGAGCCATACTCTTGGCATCAATTGTGTTTATGATCATTTTCTTTGTCATTATCGTCATTGTCTACCTCTTGACTATAAAATACGTCGAACTCGTGTGTTTGGAACGAATCAGCGAGATTACTCCTGACGAAGAAGCAACCTATGACATCACGATTCGTAACCCGTACAAATATCCGTTTACCTACTCTTTGTCTGCACAGGAAACTTCCTCTTCACCAGGCTGGGAAGTTTCACTTGATGCGGAAAGTGTAATGCTCGAAGCCGGACAATCTACCATTGTCCGTCTTACAGTCAAGCCAACAACGTTTGTCAAACAAGATGATTGGGCAGAAGTCATTGTTACTGCAACGCCCGTAGAAAAGCAGAAGTCAAAATCCCTTGCCACGGTTACCGCCATCAAAGACGGTCAGGTTGAGGTAACTCTTCGTGGTGTGTTCCATTGGCCAACGGTGTTTAAAAAGGGAGAACGGATAACTACTTCCTTCAAACTGTTTAATACTGGGAATGTCTCGGCAAGTAATATCACGGTTATTTTATATGTGAATGGTGAGGAAAAAAATAAAGTAGAAGATATTACTATTCCTCGTGAAGGGTATGCTGAAATTGAGATGCCTTGGATAGCGGGCAAAGGCAAAAACGAGGTTAATATAGTAGTGAAGTAATACCGTCTCGCTTCAAACAGTTCTTATCGTGTTTCTTATGTCAACAAATGCTGACCAAAAAAAAGATATCGAACAACTGAGAGATGCAGAAAAGAAATATCAGTCCTACATTGAGAAACGAAACGAATTAAACGATATGGCAAAGGTCGTTCGCGAAGAGCGAGATATGATCAACGAGAAACGTAAAGGCCTTAAAGAGAAGATGCAACAAGTCAAGGAAGAACGTGACAAACTCGTTGCTCAAATGCGCCATCACAAGGATATGCGTAACAAACTACAGGAACAAGCTAAAAAATTAATCGAAGCGCGCCGCAAGAAGAAAGGTGAGGTTTTTAAAAATTTGCCGTTGCGTGTAGAAGAACTCAAAGCAGATGTCCAAATGCTTGAGTATCGTCAAGAAACCGTTCCGATGAGTTCTGGTGAAGAAAACGAGCTTATTGAAACTATTCGACAGAAACGAGCCGACTATGAACGAACAAAAAAATTGCTTGATAAACAACAGGAGATTGAGATTGACATCTCTGATAAGGACAATGCAATTGACGAACTCTTTAAAAAGGCAGACGAAGAGCATAAAAAAATGCAACAATTATATGAAGATAATCAAAAAAAGCACAAACAATATATGAAATTTGTTAATGAGCTTTCAGTTTCTATTGGTGAAGCAAATAAAAAGCATAAGGAATACATAGAAATTAGAAATGAAGCTCAAAAAATCCATGAAAAAGCTTTTGAGATGAAATCAAAAATTATTGGAATAAAAGGAGAACGGCGTAAACGAAGAGAAGAAGCAAAGCGTATGATCCAAGAGCAAAATGTCAAAGCGCGAAAAGCCGTTCTGGATGAAAAAAAATTGGCTGAAATGGCAGATAAATCAATGGACGCCCTGAAAAAAGGAGAGAAAATTTCTTTGAAGGGATGAAGTAAGTGTTTCGGCAATACACGAAAAAATAATCGACAATTTTATATATTCTCTCACTTTACGTTTTTCTGGTTAGAATACTATGAAAGCGATAGGTATTGTAAGTTATGGTGCTCATATCCCCCGGTATCGGATAAAATCATCAACGATTGCTGCGGCATGGGGTAAAGACCCTGAAACTATTGTTAGTGGCCTTGGAATTCTTGAAAAATCAGTTCCTCCTCCTGACCAAGATGTGGCTACTATAAGTGTAGAAGCAGCTCGTGCAGCCCTTGCTCGATGTACTATCAATCCACAAGACATTGGTGCTATTTATGTGGGAAGCGAATCTCACCCATATGCGGTAAAACCAACAGGAACGATTGTTGGTGAAGCAATTGGTGCAACACCACATGTTATGGTTGCTGATTATGAATTTGCATGTAAAGCAGGCACAGCAGCGATTCAATCCTGTATGGCAATGGTGAAAGCAAACATGGTCACCTATGGTCTTGCTATTGGCGCAGATACCTCACAATCGGCACCAGGCGATGCGTTGGAGTACGCGGCAAGTGCAGGAGGCGCTGCCTTTATCATAGGCAAAAAAAACATCATTGCATCGATAAATGACACCTGCTCATTTACGACCGATACTCCAGATTTTTGGCGTCGAGAGGGAAGAAAATATCCTGCGCATGGTGGACGATTTACTGGTGCTCCTGCCTATTTTAGACACATCACGAGTAATGCCAAAAAACTTATGGAACGACAAGCAACAAAACCTGAAGATTATACCTATGCTATTTTCCATCAACCCAATGGTAAATTTCCGTTGAAAGTCGCAAAGATGTTAGGATTCACCAAAGAACAAGTTCAACAAGGGCTTCTTTGTCCTATGATTGGTAATACGTATTCAGGAGCACCAATGGTGGGTCTTGCATCAGTGCTTGATATCGCTAAAGCAGAGGATCGAATCTTTCTCACCAGTTATGGTTCTGGTGCAGGAAGCGATTCATTTGATATGACGGTGACTGATCAGATTGAAACACTTGATCGCAATAGAGCACCGTTGGTGTCGCATCTTGTGGAAAACAAAGAATATGTCGACTATGTAGCCTATGCCAAACATAGAGATTTATTGTATTGGGAGTGAGCAGAGATGAGAGATGTTGCCATTATTGGTATTGGAGTGACAAAATTTGGAGAATTATGGGAAAGTTCCTTCCGACATCTTATTGCTGAAGCTGGCGCTAAAGCAATTCTTGACGCAGGGGTAAGTGGAAAAGAAATTGACGCGCTCTATGTCGGTTCTATGAGCGCAGGACGATTTGTTGGCCAAGAGCATGTTGGAGCACTTGTGGCTGATTGTGCAGGTTTTTCACATATGCACATCCCTGCCATACGAGTGGAGAGTGCCTGTGCATCAGGTGGTCTTGCGTTTCGGCAGGGATTTTTTTCTGTAGCATCGGGGATGAATGATGTCGTTGTTGTTGGTGGCGTTGAGAAGATGACTGACGTCGTAGGAAGTGAAGCAACCGATACCCTTGCAACTGCACTTGATCAAGAATGGGAAGCCTTTTTTGGCGCCACTTTTCCAGGGTTGTATGCGATGATTGCCACCAGACACATGCATGAGTATGGGACCACCAGAGAACAATTGGCACAAGTCGCGGTAAAAAATCATGCCAATGGCGCACTGAATCCTTATGCACAATTTAAACGCCCTATCTCTCTTGAGGCGGTGATAAATGCACCACTTTCTGCCTCTCCACTCGGAATGTTGGATTGCTCTCCGGTGAGCGATGGCGCGGCCGCTGTTATTCTATGTGCAGGTGAAAAAGCAAAGAAATATTCTGATAAACCAGTACGAATCAAAGGGTCAGGGCAAGCATCAGATACGTTGGCGCTCCATGGACGTAATGACATTTGTACCTTTGAGTCAACGGTTCATGCATCACAGATGGCGTACAAACAGGCAAAGATCATGCCAAAGGATGTCAACGTTGCCGAAGTACACGATTGTTTTACTATTGCTGAAATCCTTGCGATTGAAGATTTAGGATTTGTGAAAAAAGGAGAAGGTGGTAAAGCGATAGAACAGAAGATTACCACCTTAGACGGCAGTATTCCTGTTAATCCAAGTGGCGGACTCAAGGCCAAAGGCCATCCTATTGGGGCCACCGGTGTTGCCCAGATTGCAGAAATTGTCATGCAGTTGCGAGGAGATGCTGATAAACGACAAGTAGCAGATGCACACATTGGACTGGCGCAGAATGTCGGCGGTGGTGGGGCGTCGTGCCTTGTTCATATTTTGGAGGCGATATAATATGGTTGATAGTGCTGTACCTCGATTTTGGCGAGAAATTCCCCAGAGATATAATCTTATTGGCAATCAATGTGGCGGTTGTGACACGGTGTATTTTCCTCCGCGGGAATCCTGTCCGCAATGCCGAAGAAAAAGCATGGACAATATGAAATCGATAAAACTAAAAGGAAAGGGAAAGGTCATTACCTATTCAATTATCCATGTTGTGCCTGAACATTTTGAAGGACAAGCCCCTTATCCCATTGCTATTGTTGAGCTTGAGGAGGGACCACGAGTCACGGCACAGATTGTAGACTGCAATATCAAGGATATCAAGATAGGTATGTCGGTAGAATCGACCTTCCGAAAAATTCAGGAAGATGGATACATTGGTGCCATTTATTATGGCTATAAATTCCGGCCGGTGAAATAGCATGAATATTAAAAATGCATTGTCTGAGAAGATAGCAGGAGAAATTACCCTTAGCCCCAAGCCAGGACAAACAATTCGTAAATGGCGAAATGTTTTTGAAATTTCTCAAACGGAGTTAGCAGAGAATCTGGGATTATCACCCAGCGTGATCTCTGATTATGAATCGGGGCGACGAAAATCACCCGGCATCCAAACTGTTCGTAAGCTTATTGGTGCCTTTATATTCATCGATGAACAACGGGGAGGTAAAATTCTTCATCAGTATACTTCGATGATTGACACTCGCGAAGGAATCCTTGAGATCATGGAATATCCTTTTTCCGTTCCTGCGGATGCTTTCATCAAAAAAATTGAAGGACAAATTCTAACTTCTAGTGAGCTTGGTCTGAAAAAAAATGTCAAGGGCTTTACGCTTGTTGACAGTGTCAAGACCATTGAAAGTATCACGTCAGCAGACTATACCCAACTCTACGGGTGGAGTACAGAACGAGCCCTAATTTTCACAGGTATTAGATACGGACGAAGCCCGATGATTGCCGTTCGTGTACATCCGGTAAAACCAACTGTGGTAGTGTATCATCGTCCAGGTTCCGTTGATTCGTTGGCCATAAAGTTAGCAGAGCGCGAAAATATTCCTCTCGTGACTACCAATTTGCCTATTACTGAATTAAAAAATAAACTTGTTAATCTTGCTGAGGGTGACTAATGGATCTCATGGGTCTGTGTTCAATCTGTGGAAAACCAAGTACACTCTTTACCTGTCATCTCTGTGGAAATCTGGTGTGTTCACAGTGTTATGACCAACGGCATGGGGTATGCAAAAAGTGTACGCCAAGTATGCAATAACATAATTTTTTTACTAGATATGCCTAAATAATTCAAATAAAACTATAAATAGAAATTTTTATATATAGTTATATACAATATCTTTCTTTAAAATGGGGGAACAAAATGAGAGGAATAAGATATTTTAGAAGAAATTGTAAAGGGCAAGTGTTAGGGCTGCCAATGTATTTGATAGTCATTATGATTGTTGCTGTGGCTGTTATTGCGGCGGTTATTTACATGATTCCCCAAGGAACACAAACCATGAGTGCACAAGTCACTGGTAATTCTGCTCAAACAGGAACGATTGAAGTTGATGGAACCGTTTCGTTTGCGTCTTTTGACGTGACTGTTTCTGTAGAAACCAATGATGACCGACAAGACCCTGTGGTAGGAGCAACAGTTCGGTTGTCTGGTGGTGGCGTTGTTGCCGAGGAAACAACCAATGCCCAAGGAGTTGCAACTATCCCTGTTGATGATGCCACCTTAGATGTCGGTGTGAATGAGCAATACATGCAGATGACCATTAAAGCATCAGGCTTTGAAGACTTTGAAGACGATACCGCAGTGCTGTTGTATCGACCATAATCATCTCTCGGAAGTGTAATGTACATTTACCAAGTGTCTCACTACAAATTGATGGAAGAGAGCGTTTCATTATGTTAGCTAAGCGAAGCAAAGCAAAACCCAAAAAACGACAACCAAACCCTCCTACTTCGTCTGATGATTCCATCCAATCATTTCGCAGCTGGATTCGAAAACTGGAGCAATCCACAACCAGCCTCAGTTCCCGCCTTTCAGCGGTAGAAAAACGACTATCAAACCGCTCGTTTTCCTCGACAAGCAGTATGCATACCTCTGGAACAGAAGGCCCTATTGAACGGTTATTTCATGGTTTACATACCGAGAAAAATGATGCAACCACTTCTGAGCTGTCAACCCTTCTTGATTCTGAATTTTCACTTATGCAAGAGACTCTTATTGCCCAGCAAACGGAGCTGGCAGCACTAGGTGAAAAATTCTCAGAAGTAGAGTCACAGCTAGCCAGCGTTGTTGAAGAAACCAAACAAACCCAAACTCAACAGCAGGAGATGCTCGAACAGATGACACAACGACTTGAATATCTTGAACGAAGAGAACCTCCAGTGATGAAACTTGCAGGTATTGAAGTCCCGATAGAAATGACCGGTCTTGTTGGGGGTATTCTTGCCTTTGTATTAGCAACACTGGTCTTCACCGGTCAAAGAGATATTATTCTTTCCCCTCTTTTTCTTATTGCAATTGGTTTGCTTTTCATTGGCTCTGCTCTTTTTAAAACAATCCACTTTACGCCACTCGTCAGTAAGCCTCTACGAAAAAGAGTACAGAAAACAAATAATAGGTAGCTGGCTATGACACTCGTATAATTTTTATCATGTCTTCTTGAACAAAGGATTCGTGGCAGGCAGCTTTTACCGTAATGTCAAGATATCCTTCATACTGGCCTTCTTCTAGCGATACGGTAAGGCTTACCACTGCTTTCCCTGACACATTAGTGATGTTTGTTCCCACACCACCAAGCCCCTTAATGCGGATCGTCGCCTCGTTGACCGGATGTCCGTCAGAATCAGTGACAGAGATAGTTGTATTGATTGTAGCCTCTTCTGTTATGGTATGGACAAGTGGCGTTACTGACACTACCATTCTTGATGGAAATAAACATGGGTTGAGGATATAGGATAAAATAGCTGCAAGCGCAACAGAACCAATGATAAGAGAAACGGTTACTCTCATGGGCAACCCAATGACTGCTCGCTCATCGATACAAAAAGACGATTGCCCAACTCGTTGTCTCCATCTCTTACCCTTCATTCATAATCCAATCAATGGATAGTTATTTAAATATTTACATATTTTTATACATCTATTTGTTAATAAATGGAGGAGTGTTGTATCGTTACAGACAATCATGGCGTAATTGGGTTACCAACGTATCTTCTCGTTGCCTTGGTTGTTGCCGCAGCTATTCTCGCTGTGTTTTCTTATGCGCTTTTCAATCTTTGGAATGATGCTCAGCTTCAGCAAGTTTCCCAGGAACTTGATAAACTGGTAACGGAAGCAGAAACGATGTTTGAATATGCTGATGAAGGAACCGTAGTAACCTTGCATATGGAGCTTCCTTCTTCTCTGCGCTATGTGGTGTTTGGAGGATCGCCGACAAACGTTCATTCAGAACCTACTAATCTTACCTTGAATGAAACAATGAGCAATAATTATTATTTCGTCATGGACAATGATCATTTCCAAACTGCTCATACGCCTGTTCGTTTTGCTGGTGAAACCGTTAGCCAAATGGCTCTCCTTCATCCGGGTTCATATGATGTTCGTCTCGAACTTGTAACACACGGAGGAAAAACCTATGTTACGATCTCTTCTCTGTAATGGCAAGGGAGTAATGGGCCTGGTGCTCTCTCAACTAGCACTGATTGTTGCTGCAGGCATCCTTCTTGCATCTGTCTGCTCTCTGGTATTTTTCAATGACTGGCAGAAAAGTGCAGAGTTACACCATATCGCCTCAGGGTTTACCACCATGGTTGAGGGAGTTGATACCTATTTTGTCGAGAATACCACGGCGTTTTTCTTTCCCGAAGAGAATTACCATTATACCGTTGATCTTTCCACAGAGTACGTGGTTATTGAGTCCTTTGGGACCGTTGGTTCGCTATTGTCGCTTAAAGAACGACTGCTTGTACGCCCTTGGCCACAACATAATACTACATCGTGGGTTGGGCGACAGGGTTTGCATGACTACCTGTTGGATCAGTTTGGAGAATCTGGAGCAAGAGATGATCCCATTTCTCCCGAGGATACTGATGATGTCCAAACCTATTTAGCAACTGCGTGGAATGAGAATGTAAGTTTGTTTGCATCAAACCCCTATCATATAGATGTAGATACGCGAGTCTATATTGACAAAGCCTATATCTACTACGAAGACGGTGAAAAACAAACATTTATTTTTGTATATCAATAGAAGGCCCGAGGCGGGATTTGAACCCGCCACAGAGGATCCACAGTCCCATATGTTGCC
>CAZWZY010000018.1:0-40659 GCA_964638175.1 uncultured Thermoplasmatales archaeon
CCGGCGACCGCTCGGTTAACAGCCGAGTGCTCCACCAACTGAGCTAGGACGGCAGTTGTAGCACAACGAAATAGCGTATCGTATTAAAAGATTACCCGTTTTAAAACCCTAATCGTCCCTGTAACCGGAGTGTCTTCATCTGACCCTCCAAATATCGATAGACTGTGGCATGTTTACTACCACTCAACAACATATCAATTGCTCTTTTGATAACGGGCATATCTTCTAGGTCCGCAATAACCGCAACGGTATGGCCATAGACTGAGATATGAACATTGGCCAACTCTTCCAATACTCTTCTCGTTTTTCCCTCTTTACCAATTATTCTACTCTTTAATCGGCGCAAGTGAGCTTCTTTTTTTCCCACATATTCATGGAGATCAAAGATAAAAAGATCAGCATCATCACGAAAGAGCATCATCGCATTTTCTGGAGAAAAACCACGACCAATTGCCCTGATTACGTTTTCTAATTTGATAATCGCCAACGGATCGTTAGTCTTATGATCATCAATAATGACTTCACCTAACTTTGAGTCGATCGTTAGACATATTCCTGTAGTGGTTTCTAAACGCTTCTTTATTTCTCCACGCGGTCCTATTAATACACCTACCCTTTCTAAAGGGATTTTCAAATATTTCATTGCGCATCACATGTTCTTCTTTTTTGTTATCTGGGAGTAGATACGGTCTTCATCTGCAGCAATCTTGAACTTTTTGAAATATGTTACGACATTATGAATATCTCGCTTTAGGTATTCATGCGCATTAGGGTGCTCAGTAAGAACTCCTTGTCCAAAATCAATTAGATACGGCTTACCACGATGAACCAAAACATTGTATGCGCTCATATCACTATGCACAAGATCTGCTTTTTGGTACAGGTTTTTCATGGACTCTATGAAGAAAGTAAATATCTGTTCTAGATTGGGCAATACCACATCCTTTAAAAGAGGGGCAGGGCGGTGCTCATCGCCAATATATTGCATAACAAGCACATTATTTCTCCGCGCAATTGGTTTTGGAGCGTTTATGCCACTTTCAATTGCACGCTCTAAGTTTATAAATTCCTTTTTTGTCCATGCATAAACAATATCTCGTCGCGTGTTATGAATTGATGAAAAACGAGGATCACCAATAATATACTCTGAGAGGTGCTTAAAAGTTGCTGTAGACGTGCGATAAATTTTCACCGCAACGCAGGTTTTTTCTGGCGTTACTCCTCTAAATACGTTCCCTTCTTTTCCTGTTGAAATGGGAAAATCCAAAATATCAAGAATACCATCTGAAATCAATTTTTCCAAACTAAGGAGGGTTGCCCTATCAAAGACTTCATCAACCGTTTTACGATCAACACCTTCTCTATCGATAATGTGCTGCAGTCGTTTGTCTAATTTCTTCATTAGTTTATCAGTAAAAAAGCGATCAGAAGACATCAATTTCCTCTGGTAACAAATTTCTCCTACTAAGAACGACGGCCTGTGTTCTTCGATATCTGAAAACAACATCTGCTTTATCGTTTTGAATATCCCATGGCTTAATGATGATGAGGTCTCCTGCGCGGACCCGCTGTCGGCGCTTCATTCTACCAGGGATACGTGCCAAACGTGACTTCCCATCAGCACAAATAACGTTGATTCGTGAACCGCCCATGAGTCTATCCGCTATGGCGAACATCTCGTTGTTGCGTTTATTGGGCAGCTTAAGCCGAATGTATTCTTCTCCTACTTCTGATTCGTTTTTTTTCTGCACAAAATCACAATTGAGTATCTTATACCATGCATTATCTTATTAAAGCTTTTGTAAAAAATCACTATTATAAGCCAAGCTCATCTGCACGCTCTTGAAGGGCTTGTAAGCTCAACGCTAAAAAAGCCTCTAAGGCAATACCTGCATCTAGACATAATTCAATTCTAGTTCTACTACATCCCTTTGCAAATGAAGAATCATTGAATTTATTGATGAGTGTTTCTACCCGCACTTCACTCAGTTTTTTAGAGGGCATGACCAATGCTGACGCAATCACCAGACCAGATACAGCATCAGCAGCAATAAGCGCCTTGTCAAGAGAAGAACCAGGGATGACATCGCTATGCGTATAGTTGTGGGCCTTTACTGCATGGATGGCCTGCTCAGGAAGTAACCCTTCTAAAATTTGCGCACCAATCGTTGCATGTTTTTCTGGTTCATCTTTAGTATACTCATAATCAACGTCATGCAATAAACCAGTAAGCCCCCACACTTCTTTATCTTTAGCGAGCTTTTCTGCCAATTTACTCATGATAGCTTCCACTGCAAGAGAATGTTTGATGAGCTTATCATTTCTCAAATATTTCTTTAGGAGTGCTAATGCCTCATCTCTACTAATCATAGTAATCGCCGTAACTCATGAAGATATTTTAAAATTTTGGAATATTGAAATAACCAACAGCAGCATAAAAATCAATGCCACATAACTTCTCTCTGGAAGAAAGTAAGATCAATGTTACCCCAGTCATCAAAATCATTCTTACCATGTGATCCGTCAGAGTAATCCACTAATGCGTAACAATATTGATAGTTCATGCAACTTCGATATCGGATCCACTTCCACCAATCTCTTCGTGGGAACGTGCTATAGTAACCATCACATCCTGCTACGTTACCAGAAAAAATACCGAGCGTGTGTCCAGTTTCATGCATCATAACGCTAGCATATGAAACCGCCCGCTGATGATCGTAATCCAGCCCGCCTCTAACAATTGCACCCAATAAAGGAAATCTAAAGGGGAACTCATCGTGCATCTTTGTCGAAAGTTGAAATGAATCTGTACAATAGGTTTCTCCATCAACTGATGTCCCAAAAGCAAATCCCGGATAACGATCACTATGGTAAATAATAAGGGCATAATGAAAGACACCTCGCCTCCAATAACTGACATTGTTATTCATAAAATAGTTCAGATAAATGTCTTGCAGTTCTTGGCTGGAGGTTGCATTATCAAAGGGTATAAATTCACCACCGCCCATCGAACCATCGTCCAGATGATATACAATGTTATGTTTAGAAAAAGCATCTCTCAGTAAATCTTTGGTAAGTTGTGGGATGGGCTTACCTCCTTCGCCATTTGGTCCCGCTTCCATTTGATCAAGTTCGACAAAGAGGTCTTTTCTAAATGGATCAGACCTCCACTGAGAGGTATAATATTCTTCAATATTATTAAGACCATCGTTGTCGGGGTCAAGGGAGGAATGATTATCAGCAATAAACGGATCATAAAACCAACGATGGTCGTATACTGGCGGATCCCAAGAGGTCCGAACAAAGGAGTGTCCCCATTTATGTTCCCACTCTATGGGAATGCCATCATTATCATAATCCTTACCCTTATCACTAACAGTAGGATCTGTTCCATACACATATACCTCAGTCCAATAGGGAATCGTATCATTATCATAATCATTGTAAGAGATGTCAAACAGCACTTCGCAATCTCTGTCATTTTCATATATGGTATTGTCATCGCATCCGTTGAGTCGACCATAACCACTTCGGTCAAACATAATAGGTTCAGGAGAAACATAATCATCTCCTCGCCAATGCCCTGTCTTTAGATTATAGACAAGATCAACATCATAGCTCAAAGGGTCCGTTTGTGTATTGTAGCTAATGTCACATTTCTTATCTTTCAAGATGTTCCAATCCCATAACTGGATGGTTATCTCAACATTCTCTTCAGTATCTGGTACATTCTGCGTTGTTGACCACTGTGGTTTTACGTATCGTTGATTGTGCCAAATAGGACTCGTGTCTTCAACACCGTTGATAAATACTTTTACATAGAAATCAGGATCGGTTAACAGATCAATACGGTCATAAGCACGAATCTCTTGTATGGTTACGGTCACCGCAATATCAACAAGAGGATCGATATCTTCAGTGATTGGCTCAGCCTCTGATGTATTATTTGTATGTCGGAAAGCAGTTACTGTCGTGGTAAACATTGATATAATAATCAACATGCTTATCAGTTTTAGCATCTTTTGTTTCATCTCATACCTCCCAAACGTAATTCATATTTTATTAATCACATGATTATTTTTATAGTTTTATATTTTTATAGGGGCGCTATAGAACTAATCGAGAGTTATGCGGAGGGTAAGGCAATAGAGCATCACTGTAATTAACAGTCGTTAATCATCTCACTGCATAAATAGATTTTGGCGATGGTAGTACTTCCGAAAGTGCCCTGAAATAAGAGAAATTCAGGATAGAAACTGTGTATAAATAGGTTTTGATTAGGGGAAAACAGAGTTTCTTATCTGTTGAAATGATTTTTCTTTGATTACAATCCCTTCATCATGTTTCTCTTATGAAAATAATTTGATATCAATAAGAAAACACAACTAAAAAGGATTAACGCAAGAATGTCTAACGCTACTGGAAACACCGATACACCGTCTAAACCTGCATGAAACATATCAACAAGATATGTAAGAGGAGAAAAATATGAAAGAATTCTACCCGTTTCAGGCAGATCCTGCAAAGGAATAAAAATCCCACTGATAAAGATTAATGGAAATCGTATCAAACTGGAAAACATCATGATATGTGAAGGTGAACGAACCGAGGGAGATGCTAAAGCTACACCCAACGATGCAAAACATAATGTTCCTAAAATCATAGAAACCAGTATTATAACTATATTACTTATTGAAAAATTCAATAAAACACCAGCAATTAGTATGATGGGGCAAGTAATTATAATACCATAGATTGCTCCTGCCATAACATCTCCCAAGATTATTGTATGGATACTTACTGGATAAGAGAGTAATCGTTCATATGTTCCTGCTTGTTTCTCCCAAGGAGTAATCAATGGACCTATGGATGAAGAGGTAAAAAACAAGGCCATAGCAAGAAAACCAGGGAAAAAAATAGTTATATCGATATTTCTTCCCATATAAAAAGAAGTAAACATAAAAAGTGGAAACAAAAGACCAAAAATAATCACTGGTGCTTTTTTATAATATATTTTAATGTTTTTCTCAGCAGTAACAAAAACTCCGCGTAAAAAAGTCGATACGTTCATTTTTCTCCTCCTGTAAGTCTAACAAATGCTTCTTCAAGACTTGGGCCACTTGTTGAAAGGGAAACAATCTTCAAACCCTTTTTTTCTGCGAGAGACACAATATCTTTGACTACTCTATCAGGATCATTTGTATAAAGAACCCATTTATCCCCATGCATATCAATTTTTGATATAAAACTAGATTCGAACAAATCTTTTTTTACCTTTTGATTAAAAGAAACCTCTACTGATTGAGTTTTATCAAAAGTATTTTTAAGTTTCTCAGGTCGATCCAGAGCAACAATCTTTCCTTTGTTGATGATGCATACCCGCTGGCATAATTTATTTGCTTCTTCGATATTATGTGTAGTCAAAAAAATTGTGCTACCATTTTTGTTCATATTATGTATCGTCTCAATAATAAGTCTTCGACTTTGAACATCAAGGCCTTCAGTTGGCTCATCTAAAAAAAGAATACGTGGGTCATGAATAATAGCACAGGCTATGCTAACACGTTGTTTCATTCCTTTGGAATAGGTTTTTACAGCATCATTTCTTCGCTCATATAACCCCAGATTTGAAAGAATTTCTTCTGATTTTTTCTCAATCATGTTTTTTGACAGCCCATAGAATCTTCCAGCTAAAAACAGATTCTGTTCAGCCGTGAGATCAACATATACATTTCCCGTCTCAGGTATAACACCCATCATCATTTTAGCCCCGATAGGGTTATTTTTCATGTTTATTCCTTTAATCGTGACTTCGCCAGAATCAGGTGTTAATATTCCTGTTATCAAACGTATGGTAGTAGTTTTCCCAGCTCCATTAGGACCTAAGAAACCAAAAACCTCATCCTCTTCAACATCAAAACTAACATTGTCAACTGCGACAGCTTCTCCGAATTTCTTTTGCAGTTTTTCAGCTTTTATTGCAAGCATAAATCTAATCATTCTCCATAGATACTGGATTGATTTGGACAGCCATAATCTTAACACCACTTTGAGTCATGATAGATAAAGTCGCAGGCTTAGTAATGAGGCATTGTCCCTCTTTTACAGGTTTTCGTTCTTTGTCAATTGTTACCCGAGCACCCCCATTGATAATATAAAAAATAACACTAGATTTCATTTCACATTTGGGCATCTTACCTTTTGGTGGAAGCCTGATAATTCTTACTTTAAAATTCCCCTCCGAGTAAAGAATATTTTTTTCTCTTTCAGCGTATGGGTATGCTTTTATTTTGTTAAAATCAAACACTTCCATTTTATTTACCTTCTTTTTCATCCAATAGGTTAATTTCAATCTTTTTTGTTTTTAATTTCCAGATTTTTTCAGGTGCACCACCGCCTTCTTCTTTGTATTGAGCAACTTCAATTATCCCAGCGTTTTTAAGCTCTGAGAGATGATAATAGAGTCCTGATGATGTAATGTTTTCATTGTTTTTTAATAAAAAATCATATATTTCTTTTGTACTTTTTTTTCCTTCTCCGATAAATCGGATGATTATCCATCTTGTTGGGCAGTGAAGAGCGCTAACATATTTTTTTAGTGGATTTGGTTGGCAGTTACAATCACACATAAAATTCACCATAATATTATAGTATAATACTGTAATATTACAATAATATTTAAAGATTTCTTTTCTTCACAGTCAAAAATAGAATAATTGAAAAAAGCATTAACACAAGTTCAAATCCTGGTGTTGACTGTCTTGGATTATTTGCTATTTGATTTTCATCATACGTATCTGACAGATTAACATAATATGTCTCTGTTGAATTCCAGTTTCCATTCTCCAAAAAATTAATGAAATACTTGATTTGAGTTGCTTTTTCTATTGATAAATTAACCCGACTAAAATAAGTATTATTATCAATAAGAGTCATTGATTGATTTAATCGGGGAAAAAAGCACAAATCCTCAGCACATTCTTGGAAAATTAAATGAATCTCCTCATAGTCAGTATTGTTCTTCATTATCGCTGTAAAATTGACTGTTGAAAGAGGAGTGGGATATTCTGGCTCAATAATTATTTCTTCAATTTTTGAATTTGCATGACCACCAATATTCAAAAATACATTAGTAAAACAGAAAATAACCAACATAAGTAATATTTTGATCGATTTTTTCTTTACCAGAGATTAATCCCCCAAAACCTCATTGCCATGATGACTCCAATAACAATGATAATGATACCAAATATTCTCTGCATCCATCTCCCAGCAGTTACATATTTATTTCCAAGCTTTCCACGAGCACTACTTGTAACAGCACATAATGGGATAATTGGTATTCCATGCCCAAGACCAAAAACAAACAACAACAGTCCACCCATGATTATTGAAATTTTTTGAGATAATGTCAATATAAATACAGGCATCATCAAACTCATTGCACATGGTGCCCAACCAATGGAGAACAATATCCCTAAGAAAAATGCGCCGAGATAAATTGATTTTTTACTAATCTTTGTAAAAATATTCTGCCCTTTCATCATAACTGATGAACTTTTATCACCCTGTGATTTAGTTTTTATTAATTCTTTTAATGGTTTGAAAACATTAATACCTAGGATAATAAGTATAACTCCTGAAATGAGATAAAACAATGATGATGCTTCAATAAAAATACCAACTGATGAAAGAATAAGACCAAAAATAAAAAACACAAAAGCCATACCAAGAGTAAACACAACACCTATCCAAAACCCCTGTATAGAATATTTCTTTGTCGATTTTTTATCATCTTGTTTTTGAAGTGAACCAACATACGAGATCATAGCAACGAGAAGCGCAATAGAGCAAGGTGACAATGCAGTGAGTATTCCGAGTCCAAAAATACCAATAAAGGTTATCTCATTGTTGTAGTCCTTGCCTTTAAACTCAGTCCATTTACCTTCAAGTATCTCTGATGCATCATTTGAAAGTGAATTAGCAGTTTGAACATCATCGATTTTTCCCTTGCCCATGCAATAAACATGATAAACCCCTACAAGGTTTTGATCAGCATCAATTAGAACAATTGTTGGATTAGAAAAAGCACCCTCGACTGTAAAATAATCATAATACTTACTTGTAATAGGATACGGACTGAAATCTTCAACCCAATGCCAGCTAATATTTACACCAAAATCTCGTTCTGCCATAACTTTACCATTTTCAGAATTTGGATTAAATCTTTTATTAATGGTAATAATTGATATATTCTGATTATTTGATTTTGCAAGTTTTTCAAGCTCGACTACTTGTCCCTCCATTTCCTCCAAACATTCAATACAAACAGGGTTTTCTATACCTGTTATATGTAGAATAACAACATCGCCTTTGTAATCACTGAGATTAAAAGTATCACCTTCTACATCAGTTACAGTGAAATCATATGCTGGTTTAATTTCAAAATTTTCACTTTCAAATAAAGAGGGGAGGAGGAATAATCCTAACAATAATACAAGAAATCCAACTGCGCTTATAATTATCCATTTTTTCATTTTCAGTTTCTCCCCTTATTCATTAATATGATAATAATAAATTATATCCTTAACCCAACTTTCCATCTCAGAATCTTCTACATTACCTTCCCAGCTATGCCAACCAATCTTTACTTCTCCTCCATCGTTTACAAGTGTAAAAACACCAGTGGTTGCTATAACATTTGATCCACCGTTAGGATCATAATAGAACGCTTCATAAAATTTATTTAAAATGTCTTCTGTAGCGGTTCCATACTGTGTATAAGGGTAGTCAAGGTCGTAAAATATTACATCTTCTGAATATTTTTCTCCAAGAGCTATAACACGATCTGCTTGAGCTGAACATCCATAGCAACCTGTTCTATGGCATACAAAAAATACGGGTTTTTCTTCCAAGGATTCTGTAATCCATGGTAAATGATCAGGACTTTCACCTGAAGGAAAATTAATCCAGAACTTGTCAGATCCAGAACCAAGAGAATGCACGGGCGTGTAACCATCAAGCCAATCAGGTTTATCTGAAATACCATTACTACCATTGTTGTTTGAATCATCTGATGAACCAGATAAAACAAAATATGCAACACCGACAATAACAATTAATACAACTAAAATAATAGCAATTGTTCCAAAAGAAAAATTCATCATTTTTTTCTGTTTTTGTCCTTTTTTAGGTAAAACCTTAATAGATGATTCATCAACATCCTCTATTTTTTTATCATGAACATGCTTCAAATGAGTTTCAAGATTCTCTTTTTTAAGTTTTATTTTGCATTCAGGACAAATAACCCATGTATCTGTATTTGCTTCTGTACTCATTATTTAAACCTCATTTTTTTAGTTTTCCTGAGACCTCATCAATTACTTTTTTAATCTCTTCAACATCCATCATGAAATCATAGTTTTTTTGAATATCTAAATCTGTGACAACAACATGAACATCTGGTTTAAAACCAGCATGATCCAACACCTTTTTTGCACAATGAACAGAACATCCATCAATAGCAATTATTCTCTTTGCAACTTTTGTCGACTCAATTAAGCCACCAACATGACCACCAATGCCTGCAAGACAATACATTTTACCATGACCACTTGTTGTAAGGTTTTTAGCAGTTTCATTGGCAATCTGTCCAACATTTGACCCACCAGAACACGGGAAGATTAAGATCTCGGTTGGTTCACATAAACATTTATCCTTATTCATTATTCGTCTCCTTTTCATTTAGATTTAGGGTTTTAAAAACAGCTCTTCGAATTATTTCCTCAGGTATTTCTTCATAGGTTTTTCCTTGATACTCAATAGTCCTACAATATGCATCAGTACCAGTTATACATGAACAGGACTCACAGTAATTCTCATCAATTTTTGCATCTGAAAGGATTTGCTCAAGAGGTATATCATTAATTAGAATTTTATTTGATTCTTTGATTTCTTTTTCTGATAAATTTGTCTCTTTAAAATCTATTTTAATTCCTCTAGGTTTTAATTCTTCTTTTAATTCGTTTATAACCTGATTAATTGTTTTTCCTGTTTTTGAACAACGAATACAAGTACTATTATCTATATCCAGGTGTTTCCATTCAATAAATAACCTTTTCATTTTAAACCCCTTATTTTGGACAACATTGAACATTGTTTTTCATAAGTTCCTTGTAATCAGCAAGAACATCATGCACCCAACAATCATCATTACCCGCACTCTCACGAAATACAAGTGCCATAATATATGCAAGCTCTTTGAGTGTTGCACCTGCTTCAAGAGCACCTTTGAAGTGTTTACAAACACAAGGAGCACTGCGGCCTTTTATCGCCATTGCAAAACAAATAAACTGATAAGTTTTTTCATCAATCAAACGTTTCTGTTTATACAATTCATCAATTTTATCAAGTTCTTTTGCAAACTCTGGAAACCATTCCTCAAGTATTCTCATAAATTTTTCATCTCCTTATTTCAACAGTTTTTTAATCTCATCAGGACTTGGGACATGACCAACGATTTTAACCTCACCGTCTACAACTACTGCGGGTGTCATCATCACACCACGATTAACAATCTCCTGAAGATCTTCAACTTTTACAACTTCAACGTCTTTATCCAGTTCGTCAACAACCTGCTTAACAATTTTCTCAGTTGCTTTACATTTCGGACAACCTGTGCCTAAAATCTCAATTTTCATTTTTTACTAACTTCCTATCATACCATAAACAAAACCAACAATTGTAGCAACAATTATCACCAAAGCAAAATATACAAATGCTTTTTTCTTACCCATAACCTTAGTTATAACAATCATATTGGGAAGACTCAAAGAAGGACCAGCAAGCAATAAAGCAAGAGCAGGACCACCTCCCATCAAACCAACATTATAACCAAATAAATCCCCAACAATAGCAACCTCCAAAAGAGTGGGCATATACAAAATAGCACCAATAACTGATGCAAAAAAACATGAAAAAATATCATTACCACCAATATAAGGAGCAACAGCTACACCAACAGCATTAGCAGGGTCTGCACCAGGGATAAGATATGCAGCAACACCACCAATAATTCCTACAATAAAAACACCAACAAGTAAAATAGGAAAAATTTTTTTTGTAAGATCCCAAGTTGCAAGTCCCCAATCTTTTACTTCATCACGTGTATAATAAAAAATAAGAAGGCCTGAAACCAATAGCGTTAAAATATAAACAATTGCAAGCTTTGGAACCCAAGGAATATAACTACTACTCACAGCACCAATAACAAGAATCAACACAAGAGAAACAAAAAACAAAAGTGAAATCCAAAGAGGACGCTTGTTATCTTCTCTTCCTGTTTGAACTGCAAACATACTATTATCTTTGTTCTTTTTTTCAGACTCTTCTTTTCTAAAGATAAACGCCATTAAAAGACCAATAACTACAGCCATAAGAACAGCAGATACAGCTCTTGCAAGACCAATATCATAACCAAGAACTTGTGCTGTTAGAACTATTGCAAGAACGTTAATTGCTGGACCTGAGAAGAGAAAAGCAGATGCGGGACCAATACCAGCACCACGTTTATAAATACCAGTAAACAACGGTAGAACTGTACAGCTACATACTGCAAGTATTGCACCAGAAACAGATGCAACAGAATAAGAGAGATATTTTTTAGTCTGAGCGCCAAAATATTTCAAAATACTTTTTTTAGAAACAAAAACAGCAATTGCTCCTGCGATAAAAAAAGCAGGAACAAGACAAGTAAGAACATGTGCAGAAAGATAATCCAGAAGCATTTCAAAGCCTGCAATAAGTATATCAATCGGGTTCAATTTTTCATCCTCCTCACCATTTTAATAATCTCAAAAATTTTTTTATTAGAAGATTCAATCAATATATTTGTTTTATCTCTGTGTTCAGAGATTAAACCAGCGTTTTTCAAAATTTTTATATGATGCGAAACATTCGGTTGAGACTTTTTAGCAATTGGAATAATTTCGCAGATACATCTAGGTTTATTTTTTATTGAATCAAGAATCTTAAGTCTCGTTGAATTACCTAAGGCTTTAAAGACATCAACCTCATTCATCAAATAAGTATAAGTATATTCAAATATTTAAATATTACCATATAACTATATTTTAAAAATACGTTTCACTTTATATATAATATTATAAATCTCTTCATTCGAAATTTTTATCATAATTCTTGTGCCATCTTTACGCTCATCAACAATGCCAGCATTTTTTAGAACTTTCAAGTGCTGGGAAACATTCGGCTGAGACTTACCAGTATACGGAATGATTTTACATATACACTTCTCACCATCCCTGATACATTCAAGAATTTTCAACCGAGTAGGATCAGCAAGAGCCTTAAAGACATCAACCTCATTCATCAAAAATTGATAAGAATATTCTTATGTTTAAATATTGCTATGGTCTCCCTTCCACGACATTTATGTCGTGGCTTTCCCTCAAGGGAAAAAACGCCTGATGGTGTTTTAATCTAATAAATCCCATTCGATTATCCCACAAACTAAAGTTTTGGGGATTTCTCGCTTGGATTTATGTTAAATATTTTCCAGTATTTAATTACTATTTTTTCTTTGGCGTTTTTTTGCATTCGGAAGTACTGGATGGGGGAAATATGCTTGGGCATTAATAGAAGAATATAATTACTTCGTATTCATGTACCCTTGATGAGGTGAAACGGATTGCTTGTCGAAGAAGTGATGTCTAAACGAGTGGCAGCAATAGATTGTAACGAGACGGTGTTAGATGCATGCAGGCAGTATAGTGAACAACATGTCGGTAGCCTAGTAGTAATGAATGAGAAAATTATCGTCGGTATTATCACCGAACGTGATATCATCGAACGAGTTATTTTAAAAGATCTTAACCCAGCCACCACTAAAGTCCGCGAGATTATGTCTCAAAATATTAAGACCATCCATTCCTTAGCATCCGTTCAAAAAGCATCACAAATCATGAAAGAAAACAACATCAAAAAACTCCCTGTCATCAAAAACAATGAAATTGTTGGCATTATTACGGTTACTGACATTTCACGTGCAATTTCTGCGTTTTCAGCAATGCTTGACAGATTGATAGAATCATATGAAAAAAACAGAAAGACTATCGAAATAATGTTTGATGAGTGGGGAACACTGCTGAGCAATCTTGAACACTACAGAGAGTTTTGATAGGAAAAATTTTTGAAAGGTTCTCTCTCTAACGATACCTTTTAATGCTTGTTTTCACATTTGGAGGTCCAAGAAGAATATGGTACTTGATGATTTAGGAAACTCACTGAAAGGAACACTGAAAAAAATTGCCAATGCGGTACACGTTGATTCAAAATTAATAAAAGAGGTAGTCAGAGACATCCAGCGAGCACTCCTGCAAGCAGATGTCAACGTTAAACTGGTGCTAGATTTATCAAAAACGATTGAAAAACGTGCGCTTTCCGAAAGACCTCCTGCAGGAATGAGTAACCGGGAACATGTCATCAGAATTGTTTATGATGAGCTAGTAAATATTCTTGGTGATTCAAGAGAGTTACCCATCAAAAAGCAAATTATTATGATGGTCGGTTTGTACGGCCAAGGCAAAACGACGACCTGTGGAAAGCTAGCAACTTATTTTAAAAAGAAAGGATTACGACCTGCCGTTATTGCAGGAGATGTACACCGGCCGGCAGCATATGAGCAATTACAGCAAATTGCAGACAAAGTAAAAGTTCCCTTTTATGGCGACAAGAAAGAAAAGGATGCTGTGAAAGTAGTCAAAACTGGACTCAATAAGTTCAAGCGAACAAGCGACGTTATCATTGTAGACACCTCAGGACGACACAAACTTGAAGATGATCTTATTGACGAAATGAAGGAGATTTTTAAGGCAACAAAACCTGATGAAAAACTTCTGGTTATGGATGCAGCAGTCGGCCAACAAGCAGGACCGCAAGCAAAAGCATTCGATGATGCTGTCGATATCACAGGAATTGTCCTAACAAAACTCGATGGTACGGCAAAAGGCGGTGGAGCATTAAGTGCCGCTGCTGAGGTTGGTGCCCCTATTGTGTTTATTGGTACTGGCGAGCATTCTACTGATTTTGAATCCTTTGATCCTGCTCGTTTTATCTCTCGACTATTAGGAATGGGAGACATCAAAACGCTACTTGAAAAAGCAGAAGAAAGTTTAAAAGGAAAAGATGCGGAAAAAGCCGCCCGCCGTATTATGTCAGGTAAATTTACACTTCATGATATGTATGATCAGATGGATATGCTCTCAGGAATGGGTCCCCTGAATAAAGTGGCTGAGATGCTTCCTGGCGGTTTTGCAGGAAAGTTGAAAGAGGCTGACGTTGATGGAACGGAAAATAAGCTCCAGCGGTTTCGTGTCATCATGGATTCAATGACTGACGAGGAAATGAACGACCCAACCATTGTACGTTCCTCTCGTATTAAGCGGATTGCTCGAGGTGCTGGTGTCGAAAACAAACACGTAAAAGAGCTCTTAAAATATTATAACATGACTAAAAAGATGATGAAAGGCTTTTCTGGAAATCGAAAAATGAGAAAAAATCTTATGAAGCAGCTAGATTTTGGAAAATAATCTGGAGAATACCCTCCCCATGTTATTTAAAAATCTCCACCAGCTCATTCGGAATGGACAAACTGATGAGCAAAAAAAGAAGCGAACTGATGTATTAGATATCTTGACAGCGGCAACAAGAGCTGTTGATCCATATCATGTTGTGCGATCACTATTCAACGGCGATACCCTCTTCATTCAAAACAATCGCATTCCACTGTCTGATTTTACAAACATCTATGCCGTGGGATTTGGTAAAGCAAGCGTTGGTATGGTACAAGCGGTTTGTGACAGCATTGACGTGAATAAAGGTGTTGCTGTTACCAATAATTCTGATCGTGTTGTTAATAACCCAGTTGTTACGACCATTGTTGGAGGCCATCCTTTGCCTAACAAAGGAAGCATCCAAGGCGCAACAGCTATTCTTGACCTTGCCCAAAAAACAACTGAAAATGATTTATTACTTGTCTTAATTTCTGGCGGTGGCTCTGCATTACTATGTAATCCTCGTGTGCCCCTTGAAGATCTGCAACATACAACGAAACTATTGTTGCATTCTGGTGCAACGATTACTGAGATAAATACCATACGAAAGCATTTATCGCACGTAAAGGGCGGGCAACTTGCTCATGCAACAAACGCAATTGTTGTTTCTTTGATTATTTCAGATATTGTAGGCGATCCTCTAGAGTTTATTTCCTCTGGTCCTACATGCTCTGACTCAACGACCTATGAAGATGCTAAACGTATATTGACCAGCTATCCTCTCTGGGATCAAATCCCTGAGTCCGTCCGGAGGGTAATAACAGATGGTATCACAGGAAACATTCCAGAAACACCGAAGCCTGGTGATATAGTGTTTGAACGGGTAACAAATCACGTTGTTGCAAATAATAAACGTGCATGTGCTGCTGCAGAAGAAAAAGCAAAAAAGCTAGGATATGAAGCAATCGTGCTTACCACTTCGCTTACGGGTGAAGCAAGAGATGTGGGGAAATATCTCGCAAATCGTGCACAAGCATATGAAACACATGAAAAAAAGACTATTTTTATTGCGAGTGGTGAGACTACCGTAACCGTTAATGGAAAGGGGGAAGGTGGAAGAAACCAAGAACTTGTTCTTGGTGCACTTCCAGAGCTTGACGATACTGAAATGGTATTTGCATCCTTTGCGACTGATGGAAAAGATGGAACAAGTGACGCTGCTGGTGCAATTGCAGACGGCAATTCGTTACAGCGAGCGAAACACAAAAATCTCGACATATCTACCTTCCTTGAAGAAAACAACTCATATAATTTTTTTAGAAAATTGCAAGACGCATTGATGACCGGACCGACAGGTACCAATGTGATGGACATGCAATTATTACTTAAATAATGACGCAAAAATATAAACCGTAAACTATATAAATCTAAATAAACGATATTACTTATGCTTATATAGATTATAGTAGGAGAATATCATATGTATCCAAACGGTGCAAGGAGTAAACCACTTGTATTTGTGGTACTCTTATTACTTATAAGTGTTAATTTTACCCTCATCGCCTCTTCTGGTGCAGACCAAGATAATACTGATGGATGGTGGTTCGATACTTTTGATGACCTGAATGGCATTTCACAAAACGAGGAGTGTATGCTGGTAAATGGTAGTATCCAACTCCAGAAAGGCATCGTTTCGCGCACCTATGATTTTAGTGATGTGGGAAGTCATCAAGCATGGGATGCAAATATATCATCGATTTTTGGTGAGGACGAACAATTGATACGGATGAGAAATTTGCTTGGCCAACGCCCCTTGAGCAGTTATTCAGCAATTAAAACAAAAGATGGCACAGTATTTGAAACGCAAGCCCGATCAGTACACATTGAACCACTGAATTTAATTTATACCTTTTCACCCGTTCACCATTTCCGATTGAAAATTAGTCAAAGCAAACACAACCTTGACTACTTCTCGTTTGCTTGGTGGCACGGTCCTAAAAAAAGCGGTGCCAATGTGGAAAGTCTCCACCTCTATGCCTGGAATTATTCCGCACTTTTTGGTGTGGGTACTTGGGAACACAAAGGATCACTGAATTCGTATGCAGCCATTGGCTCGGATCCCACTGGAGATATCAAACTGACCAGTACAAGTGATGTCTACATCAATGATGAAGGGTACATGGATTTCTTGATTGTTGCTCTTCCTGACCCCGACAAATACGGCGAGCCGTGTATTCTTCGAACCGATTATATAAAATTAACGGTGAAGAATAAATTTGGATATCTGGAAGAAGGTTACGTAATTTCAGAAACTATAGATCCCAGTAACATCGAGCGGTGGGAGAATGTTCTTTGGAGCGGTTCAAGAACAACTGACAGTACGGGTGTTACCATTCAAGTGTTAACAAAATCAGGATCTCTTCTTGACGAAGAGGATCTGCCTGGTAACGCCGATGGGTTTACCTCTAGTTCCGTCAATATCCTCGCTCTCCCCCGCTCCATTGATGACATAAAACTAAAGGCAACCCTGCACTCCAATGATCTCTCGTTTACTCCAAAGCTCCACAGTTGGGGAGTGACGTGGCAGACAGACAATGCTTTCAAAGATTCATTTACCAGTAATTTACGTCTTGAACCGTTAATAGGTGCATTACAATCTGATGGACAAATCAAAATCAGTAGTTCGTCAGGCGGATGGCCAGTTACTGGCCTAACACCGGCAAATACCCGGTCGTATCCAGGATACGGACCAGTAAATGATGATCTCTATTGGTATACTGCTGCAGAAAGTGTTGGTGGGGGACTACGCAGTCCTGTTGTCGATGACGATACGCTATTTATTGCTTCTCCAAGCGATGGTAAAATTCATGCGTTTGATGCAAAAGTATCATCGAGCCAACAGGGAGATGAACTAACACCCGCCTACAATAGCAGTGGAACATATGTAGTTGATTCAGCGCTTGCGGTAGCTGATAATTTAGTCATCGTCGCCACAAGTAAATTAAATGCTTCAAACAAGATCTATGCATTAGACAAAACGACCTTGAACGAAGTATGGAGCTATTCTTATTCCAGTGGTGATATTTGTTTTTCTTCAGCACCTGTCATTTCGGATGACAAGGTGTTTATCACATCATGGAACGGACAAGCGTGGGATACACCATTGCTTTCGTTTTTATATGAATTTCAATTACTTCAAGGGAATAACAAAATTATCGCCTTAAATCTTGCAGATGGTACCGAACAATGGACAGTAGATCTCCCAGCAGGTAGTTTTTCTGCTCCTGCTGTTGCTGATGGTATGGTGATAGTAGGATGTGATAAGATCTCTGGCAAGAGTTTGTTTGCTTTTGATGAAGATACGGGAATAAAACTATGGGATGCAACAGTAGGCCTTGTCGGTGGTGCATCACCGGTCATCTACAGTGATAAAGTATTTGTTGTAGGGAAAACACAGAGTCTTCTCTCGTTGACTGGGAATGTAACCCTGTATGCGTTAGATCAGTACACTGGCTCCCGCATCTGGAATCAAACTATTGCAGAAAAGATTCCTGCCTATGAGGGGTTACCCAAAGGTCTGCGGCTCTACAATTTGGTTGCTACCTCTACTCCCGCCATCCTGGATAATAAACTCTTTGTTAGCTCTCCTGATGGGGCACTGCAGGCATTTCGAGTAGGGGATGGACGTAAACTCTGGGAGACTAAAGTCTCTTCTGCGATGTATGGAATTATTCCTACCTACTCGTGTACCTCTCCAGTCGCAACTTATGATGCTGTCTATGTCGCGTCTCCCAATGGGGCTATCACGGCAATAAGTACCTCTGGAAAAGAAAAGTGGGAGGGAACATGTAAGATTGATGAAGAGGATTTTCTCACACCATTAGGCGTTCTTGCGTCTCCTATTGTTGCCGATGGTGTTTTATATGTGAGCGTAACCGAAGGAGCAATCGATGATCCTTCCCATCTGAGTGGAAGACTTGTATCCTTTGGCGAAGATGCTGCTAATCTTAGGGGAAAAGTTCTTTCAAAACCTATCTCCTTGCCTGTAGATGGATGGTGGGATACTCTCTCAGTTAGTACCTCCACAACAACAGAAAGTGATATCACGTTAAGCATTCTTGATGAAGAATATAATGTTCTCCTTTCAGATGTCGAGGATGATGCTGAGCTTGATGGTATCACAACCAATACCATTCGCTTACGGGCAGAGCTTTCGCGTGACGATGACAATGAGCATCCTGCACTGAAAGAGTGGAGTATTTCATTTAAAAACAATCCTCCGCCTGTCTTTGATGAAGATAGTTTCATTCCAGATAAAAGCGGATGGATTAATACCAACACGCCTCTATGTTCTATCAAGGTGTACGACGCTATGCCTGGATTGAATGTTGATTCGGCACAGTATAGGATCACTTACATATCAAAAACAAATAGTGAAGAGACATCTGAATGGATACCAGCAAATTGCACTGGAGCTGTCGGATCAACGGCAAATGAAACCGTAAGTGCAAACATTTCTTCATCAAACATTAGTAAAGAGATTAAAAAATTGAAAAATATGCAGTTTTACATCGAAGATCTTGCAGGAAATTCAGCAACCTTTGAGCCTGAAGATGAATTCAAGATGGATACCAAAAAGCCATCATCATCTATTTACAACACTGAAACGTTCTCCACAATGTATCACGAACCTGTGCTCATCACGGCAAACGCAAGCGATACGGGTACCAACCAAAGCGGCGTAAAAACCGTAGGATTATATTACCGTTTGAGTGGTGGAGACTGGGTCTTGTATGAAGCGGTTTCATCTCCCTATAATTGGTTATTTTCAAGTGACCTCAGTGGGACATATGAATTTTGTACTGCGGCAACTGACCGTGCAGGAAATGTAGAACTCCTGCCCACTACAGGAGAACTTGAATTTTTATATGATCATAAGGAACCAAACGAACCAGTATTTGGCAATCAATCTTTGTATCGCTTTAATGATGTACCACAGTTCTCTGATGATCGAAGTATTTCATTTAGTGATGACTACAAACTTGAGAAAATCGAATATCGCTTGAATTTCTATGGGGCATCCAACTGGACACTCGTAGAAGACGATATTAACAGTAAACTATACAAAAAGACCTGGGAATTAACTCAGGACGATTTTGATGCGATGGTAGAAGACGAAGAATATCTGCTGTACTTTAAAGTGACCGATACTGCAGGCAATGTATATATCAGTACAGAAGAAGAGGCACTCGTTATTATCAAAGATCTTACCGCATCTTCTTCATATCTAGATCTCTCTGACTTTGAAGAATTTCATTTGGATAATGAATTTATCATATCTGCAGACATCTTCGATGATGACGTTGAACGTGTCGGATTATACTATCGGTACTCATCAAATAATCAGGAGTGGAGTGGTTGGCAGCAATATGGTGGCGATCATCTTTATACACCATTTACCTGGAACTTTGTTGCAGAAGATGGAAGCGGATACTATCAATTTAAAACCAGAGTTGAGGACACTGCCGGAAATGTCGGAGAATCATCACCAGAGCTTATCGAAGTCACCTTATTCCCCATGGTGCAACTTATTGTTGCAATAGCATTAGCAATGTTATTACTCATCGTAACTGTCTACGTTATTACCACTATCAAAAAGAAAACAACCTAATCATCCTTCTCTTCTGGTTGATGAATAGGATATCGTGCAAATAGCTCTTTGACGAGCAGATCAATACCTTTACCATCCTCACAGGAAATGACCAGATTATCGGAAGAACTTATTTTAATATCGCCCTTATTTTCGACAACAATAACAGATGCCTCAGGAAACATATCGCGGAGCTGACCAAGTAACTGATTTTGGTGAGTAAGAGAATACCCGCAGGTCTCTGAGGGATCTAGAACAAAGACAATAATATCGGCAAGATGTGATAATGCTGCTATTGCTTGTTTTTCGATATTATTTCTTTTTTCGAGAGGGCGGTCAAGAAGGCCCGGCGTATCAATGAGTTGAAACTGTTTGACGACATAATGATCGGTCTGTTTCATGTGACCAACGTGAATTTCCTTTGTGGTAAAGGGATATTGAGCAACTGCTGGTTTTGCAGAAGAAAGACGCCGTAAAAGTGAGGATTTTCCCACATTGGGATACCCCGCAATCACTACTGTAGGAATATCTTGGATTGTTGGAAATGTTTTCAAGATTTTTTGCGCTTCCGCAAGAGCGATCAGTTCAGCATTAACCTGTTTGACGACACTTGAGATTCTTCCCTGAATCTCATATTGCTTCTGTTTAAGAAAGTCAATGTTTTTTGATTTTTTTAAGGATTTCACTTGTGAGACTTGAATGCGTTGGCATGTTTTTCGTGCCCAATCAACAGCTCCAAGTGCTTTTTTGAGTTTATTACTATCAATTTTAATGTCGATTAGATCGCGATAAAAGGGATGGAGGCTATCGATAGACGGGAATTTTCTAACGTACGTTTCTAACGGAGAGACAATGGTGACAACAAACGATTCTGTTCGGGCAATGATGGTCTTTTTCATTCTGTAGGTAGCGTCTCTATCCATCATTTTAATTTTTTTCGACCTTCGAAATGCTCGATCAATAAGTTCATCTGCGAGATCAATCGTGGGGAGTTTTCCAAACATAGAAATTAAAGAGCTTTATGTGCTTGCTATAAATTAACCTGTCGCTAAACCGTCACTTAACATTCTTTTGCTGAATCGATACTCATAAATAAGTAATTATCATTATCAATGACCAATAAATAAGTAGGATGTTGGTACTCATTATTGACGAAGGATACATCTTGTCAAATAAATTCAGGAGAGTCATTTTCGATGAACTATCTTCGGGAGAAAAAGATTTGCAGCGCATTATCAAAAAACATCGGCTCATCGAGAGAGTCGCCCAACACGTTATCAAAGAATTTATATCTGGTGGCATCGTCACCCGAAAAGGCGGTTTATTTTATCTTACAGAAGACGGAGAAAAATTAGCAACAAAAATCTAAAACAAAGGGGGGCACATATCATGAAACCATATTTATTACAGACACTCAAAGAACTGGCCCTGCTGGGAGCAATGAAAAATAAAATTGAACTCTCCTCTTTTGAATTGGCAAAACAATTACAGGCTAGTCAACAAACGGCTTCTCGATATCTTCTTGAACTTGATACCGATGGAATGATTACCCGAGAATTGGGTATAAAAAAACAGCTCATCCAGCTCACCGACACAGGGGCTGATGTCATTCGTCAGGAGTACAACCAGTATCAACAAATTTTTGAGCTTGTCGATAAGATTCAGTTCAAAGGGCATGTTGTCTCTGGTATGGGTGAAGGTCGGTATTATACAGAACAGCAAGGATATATTGAACAATTCAAAAACAAGTTAGGATTTAAACCATATCCTGGAACATTAAACGTAGAAATTAAACATGTCGAGCGGAACAAACTGCGCTTGCTCAAAAATAAAAAGACAATATCCATTGATGAATTTCAAACGAAAAATCGAACCTTTGGCGGGGTTAGTTGTTTTCGTGCAGAGATTAATGGTACTGATGGAGCAATTGTTCTTCCTTCACGGAGTCACTATTCGCACATCCTTGAATTTATCTCCCCTCACTATTTACGAGACTTCCTTCATTTGATAGATGGAGATGAAGTAACGGTTATCATCCACATGGAAGAATAAGAGAGATACTATGAACAATCAAACGGTCGCAGATCTCTTGTACAAAATCGCAGATTTACTTGATATTAGAGGCGACAATTTTTTTAAAACTCGAGCGTATCGAATGGCTGCCCAGAGAATTGAGGTACTAGATGAAGATATTGAAACCGTGGTACACGAGAATAGGCTTCAAGACATCCCTGGCATTGGAGATGCACTAGGAAAAAAGATACAAGAGTTTGTCTCCACAGGAAAGTTAGACTATTTTGAACGATTAAAAAAGGAAATACCTGAAGGCATCTTGCAATTATTAGAAATCCCTACTCTTGGACCAAAAAAAGTGGCGGCACTATACAAAGAGCTAGGCATTACTGCCATTGAACAATTACGGGATGCCTGTACCGAAGGAAAATTACGAGAACTCGACGGTTTTGGAGAAATAACCGAGCGTAATATTCTTCGGGGCATACAACTCAAAGAAAAAACAAGTGGACGCGTGTTGCTGAATGTTGCCTATGAGGAAGGAAAGAAATACCTAGGGTATTTGAAACAATGCAAGAAAATCAAGCAAGCGAGCATCGCAGGCAGTCTTCGCCGATGGAAAGAAACCATCGGGGATCTCGATATTCTTGCATCATCAAATGAACCAGATGCCGTCATGGACTATTTTGCCTCGTATGATGGTGTTCAGCGGGTGCTCTTACAAGGAAGCACAAAAACAAGTGTGATTCTTCATAATGATCTGCAAGTCGATTTGCGGGTTATCTCTGACGAAAGCTTTGGGGCGGCACTACAATATTTTACGGGATCAAAAGAGCACAACGTGAAAATGAGAAGTCTTGCCATCAAACAAGGGTTTAAGTTAAATGAATACGGACTGTTTGACAAAGAAACAGAAGGTTTTCTTGTTGGTGAACATGAAGAGGAAGTCTACAAAAAGCTAGGGCTCTCATATATTGATCCAGAGCTCAGAGAAGACCGAGGAGAGATTGAAGCAGCAACAACAAACAAATTGCCCAAGCTTGTCAGATACGATGATATTGCCGGTGATTTCCATGTGCATTCGACCTGGAGTGACGGGTCTGATACTATTGAAATGATAGTTCAGCAGGCGCAACAGAGAGAGTATAAATTTGTTGGCATAGCTGATCACTCTCAATCTCTTAAGATTGCACAAGGACTTTCTGAGGAGCGGGTCAAGAAAAAAAGAAGAGAAATTGAAAAACTGAATACTAAATATGATAACATACACATTTTCTGCGGTACAGAATGTGATATTAAGTCAGATGGGACACTCGACTATAGCAATAAGGTGTTACGGTCCTTTGATTTTGTGTATGCTGGTGTTCATATGGGATTAAAAATGGACGGCAAAGAAATGACCAAACGACTGGTCTCTGCTATGCAGAATGAATATGTGACGTTTCTTGCCCACCCTACTGGTCGTCTCATCGGTCGACGTGAAGCATATGCCCTTGATATGGATAAACTCTTAGAAACCGCCAAAGAAACAGACACTTTTTTAGAAATTAACGCTTTTCCTGATCGTCTTGATCTCAATGATGTGCATGCAAAAATGACGAAAGATCGAGGGATTAGATGCGTGCTCGGGACCGATGCCCACAGCATTAAAAATCTTTCCTTTATGCATTTTGGTGTTGCAACAGCACGTCGTGGCTGGCTCGAAAAAAAAGATATTCTAAATACGTATTCGTTGAAAGAAATCAAACGCATCTTGAGGAGATGATTACCATGAAGAAACAAGAAGCGAAAAAGGAAATCGATCGTCTTCGAAAAGAAATTTCCTTTCATAACCACAAGTATTATGTCGAAAACAACCCCGTTATTTCAGACTATGAGTTTGATCAATTACTGAAAAAACTTGAATCGTTAGAAGAACAATTTCCTGACCTTATCGCTCCAGATTCTCCAACCCAGCGAGTGGGTGGTGAACCGCTTGAAGGATTTGAAACGATAAAACATAAAATCGCCATGCTTTCGTTAGATAATACCTACACCTACGACGAATTACGAGAGTTCGACGAGCGGGTAAAAAAACACGTGACCGATGTTTCCTATGTTGTTGAACCGAAAATCGATGGGGCCGGTGTTGCACTACTCTACAAAAACGGTATGTTCATGCGGGGAGCGACAAGAGGGGACGGCATACAGGGAGACAATATTACTACCAACTTGAAGACAATACGAAGTATCCCTTTGAAACTACAAGACAAAACGCTGCAAAATGTCGAGGTACGCGGTGAGGTGTACATGCCTCTTACGAGATTCAAACACTATAATAAAGAACAGGAAAAAAAGGGCGAGCCTGTGTTTGCTAATCCGCGGAATGCCGCTGCAGGTTCATTGCGACAGCTTGACCCACGCATCGTTGCAACAAGACCACTTGATATTTTTGTCTATTCTATTTCATTTTCTGAAAAACAGTTTGAAACCCATCAGCAAGCAGTCGAAGCATTGAAAAACGCAGGCTTCCGCGTCAATCCACTGATAAAAAAAGTAAACGATATCGAAGAGGCTATCGACTATTGCAAAGATCTTGAGCAACAACGAGAGTCTCTTGACTATGAAATTGATGGGGCAGTAATTAAAGTAAACTCGATTAAACAGCAAAAAGAGTTGGGTTCAACCACCAAGCACCCTCGATGGTCGATTGCCTACAAATTTGCCGCAAAACAGGCAACCACAAAACTGAATGACATCGCCATACAAGTCGGCAGAACTGGTGTGTTAACCCCCGTGGCCATACTGGAACCAGTAGAATTTGGCGGGGTCACAGTCTCTCGTGCCACCCTCCACAATTTTGATGAACTCAAGCGGAAGGATATCAGAGTAGGAGATTGGGTATTGGTGGAGCGGAGTGGCGATGTCATACCACAAGTCGTGAAAAGTATTGTTGAAAAGCGAACGGGAAATGAAGAGAGAAAGAACGTTCCCAAAACATGTCCAATATGTGGAACGGCAATCGTGCATCCTGAAGGGGAAGTCGCAATCCGATGTCCAAACAAACAATGTCCTGCCCGTCTCAAGTGGAGAATTAAATATTATGCCTCCCGTGATGCCATGGATATTGATCATCTTGGTGAATCCACGATTGACAAACTCATTGAGCGGAGATTGATTGACAATATCGCCGATCTCTATGCACTGACCCGAGAAGATATTCTTACCTTGGAAGGATTTAAGGAAAAATCTGCACAAAATCTACTGGATTCGATAGAAAAGAGTAAACAGCAAGACTTATCCCGTTTAATCTTTGGATTGGGGATTCGACACGTAGGGAAATACGCTGCCCAGCTCTTAGCAGTACGATACGCGTCTATTGATGAACTGGCAAAAACATCGCCAGAGGAACTCAAAGAAATAGAGGGATTGGGAGAAAAAACAGCAGAGTCGATCGGGACCTTTTTTGCAACTGAAGAAAATATGCGTCTTATTGCTAGACTAAAAGATATTGGTGTAAAAACACATGAAACAGAAAAAAAGCAAACACCATTAACTGGAAAAAAAATTTTATTCACCGGCGGTCTAAACTCTGTTTCACGACCAGAAGCATCAGATCTTGTGAAACAACAAGGAGGCATTGTCTCTTCATCAGTAAGCAAAGATCTTGATTATGTGGTGGTTGGAGAGAAACCAGGTTCAAAATACGAAAAAGCGCAAAAACTCAATATTCCCATTCTCTCCGAAGAGGAGTTTCTTGCATTAGTAAAAAAGGAGAAGGATAAAAGATGACCGAATGTAAAACCGAAGAAAACAAACGCGAATGTAACTGTACGTATCCTTGCGAGAAAAAAGGAATGTGCTGCTCCTGTATCCGATATCATCGAAACCGAGGAGAGTTGCCTGCATGCTATTTCCCCAGTGATGCTGAAAAAACCTACGATCGGAGTATCGAGTATTTTATCAAAGTTTATCGATCCCCCTAAGACAGAATAGTACGTTCGTGTCACTTGGTAAGTTCCTTTTTCTTTCGTTCAAATTCTTCTTTGGTAATCTCCCCCAGAGTTAATTGAACTTTAAGATGTTTGAGTAACTCGGTTTCCGTTGATGGTTTTTTCTGTTCTTGTGTAAGAGTAAATCGTTCAGGGGATGAAGGGGTTTCTTGCTGTTTTGATTGCTTACGGATTTTACGGACGTTGCTGGAAGAGGGTTTGATCAAGGCTTGTTTTTGTCTTCGCAGAAAAAAAACAATCAGTATTCCAAGAATAAAAAACAGACCGACCCAGAAGGCGATAACAAGATAATCAACTAATTCAATAGTCCCCCCCAACTGAGTTTGCGCCAGATAGGCAGCAATAAGATACAACGAACCCCAAAGAAAACAGATACCCGCAACAACATAAGAGATGATTCGCAATACTCGTCTCATGCTCGGTGTCCTCCCCACATAGTAAAGTCCAGTACCATATTATCTTTTATAATTATTCTGATTTTATAACTGCGAGTTGACAGCTAAACTTTCGTTGTATAACACATATTCGACATCTCCACTTTTATCGTAGTAGAGAGATCGATCACCAGTTGCCATTGTAATGGGGATTCGAAAAATAATGCTAAAGATCTCTTCACCCCTAGGATCAACAACCGCGGGAAGATACTCATAACTATAAAATGAATAATTTGCCGTATCGATAACCAAGTGCCACCATATCGGATGGGTATCAACGCCTTTGGCATAGCCATCATTGACAACCCGAATTCTCGCCGTGAGAAATGTATACTCTTCGTCACTTTGCTCGTAGAAGACATAATTATAATAAGCATAGCCAATAGCAGTACAACCGCTCAACAATAAGAAAACGAATACGACAGTTACACAACCTAGTATTACGCGTTTTTGTTTTTTCATATTATCATCTTACGTGAGTAATTTAACAAGAGCATAGTACCTTTGCACATCAATACTCTTTGGTTGAATAGCTTGTTCTAAGGGGATGGCTACCAGCTCGTTATCACGCATGGCCACACAACAGTCGGTTTGCCCCTCTGAAAGCACATGAACGGCATAATTGCCTAGTTGTGCTGCCATAATTCTATCACAGGCTGTTGGTCGTCCTCCTCGTTGGATATGACCAATCACGGCCACTCTCGTTTCTAACCCCGTTTTCGACGTGATAATATCAGCAATATCCTGTCCTTTCGCCTTTCCTTCTGCAACAATAATAATCCAACTTACCTTTCCTCGGTCGTTGGCTTGTGCAATCTCTGTGCACATGCGATCAATATCGGCCTCTTGCTCGGGGACAAGTACTTCCTCACATCCTCCTGCAAGGGCAACTTGCAGGGCAAGATAGCCACAGTTCCGACCCATGACTTCAACAATAAAAATCCGCTCAAGGCTTGTTGCAGTATCACGTATCTTATCTAATGCATCAAGCGCTACATTAACTGCAGTGTCTGCCCCAATAGCCAGATCAACACCAGAAATGTCGTTATCTATTGTTGCAGGAATGCCTACAACAGGAATCTGATAGGTGCTCGCAAGAATGTGAGCACCTGTGAGGGAGCCGTTTCCTCCAACAACAATCAACCCATCTACATGGAGATCATGTATCTGACGGATGGCTTGCTGCTGCGCAGATTCAGTAAAAAAGCGCTGCGATCGAGCTGTTTTTAACATGGTTCCTCCCTGATTGATGATGCCTGAAACAGATCGACGGTCAAGTGGCATAAAATCTCCGTCAATTAAACCATCATATCCTTTTCGTACGCCGACCACCTCAATATCCTTATCAGTGGCGGTTCGTACAATCGATCGGATAGCGGCGTTTATTCCTGCACAGTCACGGGTCAAAATCGCAATTTTATTCATCCCTGCTCCTCACAAAACGACATAACAGTTCCTTCTTTATAAACATAACAGCACAGGTAACACAGCACAGTAATATTATGGTAAACCTGCAGCATCAAGTGTCCGAATCCGTTTGCGAATATAGTGGATGGCAATAATCGAAAACGCAAGAGCCATCAGTAATCCAGCGGCAGCACCAAAGACTGGATATGAAAGTAAAAAGTTGTAAAATGCATGAACACCTATAGCGAGTAAAAAATAGGGAAGCACACGAATAAGAGAAGTGCGGGCAATAATGGTTTTTCCATAGCCATATCCTGTCAAAGCGGTTGCTGAAGCATGGAGAAGACATGCACCAAAGCTTCTCAGTGCCATGAGCAGAATAAACGTTACAAACGTTACTTCCTGTAAATAAAAACTATAGCCGTACAACAAATTCTCTGTTGCTGAAAATCCTAATCCAGCAACGGCACCATAAATCAAACCATCTTCTAGTTCACTAAGTTCCTTTTTTACTGTTTTTGTTCTCAAGGCTAATGGTTTGGTCAGCTCTTCAGCAAACGGCGCAATAAAAATGGCGATACTTAACCCAAAAATGCTATAGTTAGGAAACGATGCAACAAGAGAAACATCAAGAATAAGTTCAAGAATAATTGCAGCAATAACAGCAATAGTTGCTCCCCACAGAAAACTCAACATAATTGGTTTCCATTTTTCACGATGAGATCGCTCAGTATTCCGGATCCAAATTGCGTAAATGCTTGGTGGGAGAAACGCAAAAGCAACAAGAATGAATATTTCAGTTAGCGTCATAGCTAAGGGATATGGGAAAGATATTTTTTAGTTTTGCTTTATTGAGGGAACACTATGATACCATATTTCGATAGCATAAACCTTATGTGCTAGAAGTTGTTCTGTGTTCTCTGAGGAGTAGACGTCATGCCAGCATTAGAGGAGATTGAGAATACCATGTCTGTAGACATTGATACCATCCGAGGGCAGTTAGGTGAAGAAGCTGATTACCTGCTAGGACATACTTGTGAAAAAATATCAAAGGATTTGTTGCATCTCCCTGGTCCTGACTTTGTTGATCGCGTTTTTACTGAGTCCGATCGGCCAACCAGAGTGCTCCGCAATTTAAAGACACTGTTTAACCATGGCCGGCTTGCACAAACGGGATACCTGTCCATCTTACCAGTAGACCAAGGTATTGAGCATTCTGCAGCTGCCTCTTTTACTCCAAATCCTTGTTATTTTGACCCTGAAAATATTGTAAAACTTGCTATCAAGGGCGGCTGTAACGCAGTCGTGTCAACGCTTGGGGTACTTGGTGCTGTTTCACGCAAATACGCACATGCAATTCCCTTTATCGTCAAAATTAATCACAACGAATTACTCTCATATCCAAACACTTTTGATCAAATCATGTTTGCTGATGTAGAGCAAGCCTGGGAACTAGGGGCAACGGCGATTGGCTGTACTATTTACTTTGGCTCTGAAGAGTCAAACAGGCAACTCCGGGAAGTGAGCCAGGCCTTCAAATATGCTCATGAGCTTGGCATGGCCACGATACTATGGTGCTATCTAAGAAATAATGCTTTTAAAATAGACGGTACCGACTATCACGCATCTGCCGATTTGACTGGGCAGGCAAATCATTTAGGAGTTACGATTGAAGCAGATATTGTCAAGCAGAAGTTACCAACCAATAACGGTGGCTACATTGCATTAAATAGAAACGATGGCAAGTATGGGAAAATGGATGAACGTGCATATACTGAACTCACCACGGATCATCCTATTGATTTAACCCGCTATCAAATTGCCAATTGCTATATGGGACGTATTGGACTAATCAATTCAGGCGGTCCATCAGGAGAGAATGATTTTGCCCAAGCAGTGCGAACCGCAGTCATTAATAAACGTGCGGGCGGCACCGGCCTTATCTCTGGCAGAAAAGCATTTCAGCGACCAATGGAAGAAGGCATTCAACTCCTTAGTGCCATCCAGAATGTCTACCTTTGCCATGAAGTCACTATTGCATAAAAGCATCACATTTTTAGATAAAATTTAGGCATGCCAGAATTTATATATACTAGAACAGTACATACTATTATTTAGGCATACCTAAAAATTGGGGCGAGCAGATCATGACTAGTAAAGGAATACCGTTAGCACATCTACCACAAGGAAAATCGGGAAGAATACTCTACATACATGAAAGGGTTGCAAGAGGCCATCACGGAAGGCATCACCGAGGACGCCAGGAGAAACATCAAATGGAGCCGTGTTTTCATCGAAGATTAAATGCGTTAGGAATCAGAGAGGGGCAAATCATAAGAGTCGTCTCAAGACAACCACTGATGGGGCCACTTACCATTTCTATTGGAAGTTGTCAAATGACCATAGGAAGAGGTATGGCACATAAGATACTTGTTGAAGAACTATGATGAAGAAAATCGTCTTAATGGGTAACCCCAACGTCGGCAAAAGTGTCGTCTTTTCTCGACTTACCGGTGCTAATGTTATTGCCTCAAACTATCCAGGTACTACGATTGATTTTTCGAAAGGAAAAATGAAGATCGGTGATGAATTTGTAGAAATTATCGATGCGCCAGGAACCTATTCACTTGAGCCCTCAAACAAAGCAGAAGAAGTCGCAATCGAGATGCTCAAAGATGCAGATGTAATCATCAACGTTGTTGATGCCACAAATTTAGAACGAAATCTCCACCTCACGCTTCAATTATTGGAAAAACACATTCCCATGATTATCGTTTTAAATCTTTGGGACGAAACAAAACATCTTGGCATACACATAGACGAAAAACAGTTGGAACAGTTGGTGGCGGTACCAGTTGTTCCGACGGTGGCACTTACGGGTGAGGGAATTAAACATCTTGTCTCACTGATTTCTCATGCGCGTATCAATAAGGATATCAAACCAACCAGCGAAGAGGGTCGATGGGTGGAAATCGGATCGATAATTAATAAAATTGAACGAGTCGAGCATCGTCACCATACCCTTCGAGAACGATTCTCTGATTTAACTATTAGACCATCAACAGGGCTTCCTATCGCTGCAGTTATCATTCTTGCCACGTTCTGGTTTGTCCGCTTGATCGGAGAGGCGATTGGCAGTGGAATTTCATACGTATTTGAACAGGGCTATCAGCCGCTCATGGTCGCATTGAGTAATTGGCTTGGTCCGGGAACACTCGTTCATGATATTGTCATTGGAAAGCTCATCGAGGGGGAAATAAATTTTGAACTATCCATGGGACTATTGACAACAGGTATGTTTGTACCCTTTGCCATGGTATTACCATACATTATTGCTTTTTACTTCATGCTTTCCATGCTCGAAGATTCGGGGTACTTGCCCCGTCTTGCCACACTTGTAGATAATGTCTTTCACAAACTCGGCATGCATGGATATGGGATTATTCCCACCTTTCTTGGTTTTGGATGCAATGTGCCTGGTGCTCTTGCAACAAGAGCCATGGAAACACCAAAACAACGATTTATCGCAGCAACATTGCTCGCCATTGCCGTACCTTGCATGGCACAGATGGCCATGATTTTTGGCATTTTAGGACCTTACGGCTTGTATTACATTGGGTTAGTATTTCTTTCCTTGATTATTGTGTATCTGGTCGTAGGGTTTATTCTCAATAAAATGATTAGAGGAGCAAGTCCCGAAATCTTTTTGGAGATACCTCCTTATCGCAGACCAAGTGGTAAAGCAACTGTGAAAAAAACATGGATGCGGATACGATGGTTCTTGAAAGAAGCAATTCCATTCCTCTTTCTTGGCATCCTTGTTATCAATATTCTCTATACGCTAGGAGTGTTACAGTGGTTAAGCAATATGCTTGCGCCAGTCATGGGTATCTTTGGATTGCCGGGCGGTGCAAGTATTGCTATGGTTACTGGATTTCTGCGAAAGGATCTTGCTGTGGGTATGCTCCTTCCACTAGGAATGAACCCGCTGCAATTAGTGATTGCTGCAACTATGCTGACGATGTATTTTCCTTGTGTTGCAGCCTTTGTCGTGTTACTGAAAGAATTGGGCGTAAAGAATATGATTAAATCAGCGCTAATCATGATGGGGACCGCAGCTATTGTTGGAGTAACGCTTCGTATTATTCTGTTGGGGGTATAAATGAGAAAAAAAACAATTGAGGATTATGTTGAGTTGGTCTATGATCTTCAACAAGAAACAAGGCCAGTACATACGAATGATATTGCTGCAGCGTTGCAGATTAATCCTGCAAGTGTAAGTGAGGTTTTACAGAAGTTAAGCGAGGAAGGGTACATCAAGTATCAAAAATATGGAGGAGCAACACTTACTAACAAAGGAAAAAAGGTAGCCATTGCAACAAAGAAACGGCACGACACATTAACCGAATTTTTGATGTTACTTGGAATCGATAAAAAGATTGCAGAAAAAGATGCTTGCGAAATGGAACATATCTTACAAACGGAGACCATGGAAACCATTATTAAGTTTGTTGAAGTAATAAAACATTGTGAGGCAACTCCTTTTTGGTTAAAGAGGCTCAAAACATACGTAAAAACAGGTAAGCTTGCTAAATGTCCCTCTGAGATGATTGATGTTTGTTTACAATACGCGAAAAAGAACAAATAAGACGGATCTGCCGGATTAAGATTTCCTCAAGATAAGGAATTGCAGACAAAGTGTATTTTTTCTCTGTTGACTGTTCTTCTTTAAATTAGACCAATCCATTTTGTAAAATTATTAACCCATAAGTAATCAATTTTGATTACCTACGCTTGAAAAAATTTAATTTATTTTAAAATCACTTTGTAAACTAAAAGGAAAGACGTATAAATACCATTTTCCAAACAATTTACACAACTACATGCTAATTTTTCCACAAAAATGCAAAAAGTATATAAATGATTTGCGATATAATGGAATACATGCAGTTGTCTGAAACAGAACTCAAGATATTACAACAAATTGCAAATGGTAACACAGATATAAAAAAAATAGCAGAAAAACTCGATAGAGATGTTAGTAGAATCTATAGATTAAAAAATAAACTAATTGAAAAAAAATTCCTTGAATTTTCCCAAAGTACATTCAAACCAATGAAAATTACACATATAACTCTCCTCTTACAACTCTTAATCAAACATCCGAACATGGTAAATTTACTATCGGGATCAGGGATACCATTACTTATTGAACTTCTTCATCCAAAAACAGTAGAAGAAGTTGAATCAGAAACAGAATTTAAAAAAAGCATTATTTATAAAAAAATAAAGCAAGCAATCAATATTAGTGCAGTAATTCCAAAAGAAAAACACAAATATGTTATAAACGAAAAAATATGGAAAGATCTAAAAGATTTTCTTGTAGAATATAAAAAACACGAAGAAACTACTGACTCAAGAATTCCCGCAAATTCAAATATCTACTATAAAAATAAAGAAGAAATTGTATTTTCCAACAACGCTGATCTTGATGCAACACTAACAGGTTTTTCAGCCTATGAAAAACATGGCATAAAACTACTGTTAACAACAAATTACTATTATTTACCTAAAAAAACACTTACAATACAAGATATATTAAAACATTCACTATATATCACACAAAAGGATAAAAATATTCGAAATCTAACATTCATCTGCTTATTTTTTCTGAAAAATAAAAACGATCTTATATCGATTAAACATCCTATATTAAATAAAATAAAACAAATCTTAAAAGGAAAAAATATACAAGGATATCCAACATTAAAAGAAATAAAAGAAAAGGCAGACATATATGATATCAGAATTTAAACAACTAGAAAAATTATTCCATGAAATAGATAAACAACTCAAAACAGATGTTAACATCTATGTTATAGGCGGAGCTGTTCTATTATATCATGGCTTAAAACCAGCAACAAAGGATATAGATATTATCACAACGGATGAAAAACGAATATGTTGCATTTGAAAAAGTACTAAAATCTATTAAGTTTAAAATAAAAGATCCAGCTGGTGTTTATAAAAAATTAAATCTGAGTTCCATACTTGAAAGAAATGATTATAGGATAGATATATTCTATCAGACTGTTTGTAAAAAATTATCCTTATCTGAAGGTATGAAGAAAAGAGCAAACAACATAATAGATCTAAAGCATCTTAAAGTATTTCTTTGCTCCAATGAGGATATATTTATATTCAAAAGTCTAACAGAACGAGAAGGAGATCTCGAAGATTGCATATCACTAGTAAAACAAGGAATCAGTTGGGTTATAATCCTTGAAGAACTTGTATCACAAATAGAAACGAATGGACAAGATGTTTGGATAACATGGATCGGAGAACGATTCGATATCCTGGAAGAAAAAGGAATCAACATACCTGTAATGGAAGAAATCAATAAAATGAGAGATGAATATTTCAATCAACTAGAAAGAAAATATCAAAGGTCATCATAACTATAAGAATCCAATGGGCCTGCCGGGAGTTAAACAATTTTACAGGAGAGATATTCAGGAAGAGATTTTAAGTTTTACCTCTGTTGTTTTTAGCTAAGTTTTCTCCTTAATTCAACATTTTTCAGAGGTTTGATTATGCAAAGAGAATCTGTATATGATAAAATGACAGGAGCTGAAAAAGAAGTTGCTGAATTACTAAAAGATCTTGGTATAAAATGGACATATGAACAACCTATTTTTGTTTGGGATGAAAATAATCGACCAAGAGTTTGGGCACCGGATTTTTATCTCATTCCATTTGGATTATATGTGGAAGTCTGTGGTTCAGAAGATTTTGATTACGATTATAGGAGAAAAATATTCGGACATAATGGTTATAGAGTAATTTTCTTGCATTTATATAAGGAAACCAATGAGTGGAAAAACCATCTCATGAATTATCTTGAGGTAATTACAAATTATAGAAGTAAAAAATTAAATAAAATAATTAGAGAAGTGAATTGAATTCTTTATTTGTAATAAAATATTGTTGTTAAAGGTTAAAAGGCTGAGGGTCAGGCAGTTTTTGCCTGACACGAATTTACGTTTATCACATCTCCTTTAGATGGGTAAGGGCATCTTGCCGTTATGCAAAGGTTACATCAAACTCGTACGACGATACTAAATAGGTTTCATCTTCGGTTTGCAAGATGTTCCCATCTGGATCTCTGAACGCAGCATAAACACGGTAGGTACCATCTCCATTGGAAAGATCATCTGTGGTCACTTGACCATTGAAGAGAAGATCCAGTGCAAGCTGTTCGCTGCTGTTGATCGTTCTTGGCGTGGTCTCATTGATGGTATCATGGTCAACAACCCATTTCCCTTGCGTTTCATTGTAGTACTGCAACTGGACCAGTAGATATCCGCTGATCGTGGTGGAACCGATATTGGTAAGCTTTGATTGGTTCCGATGCGATCTTTCGCTGCCCCAAGTGAGAAAATCTGTTGAATCGTTCATGGTATGATAACTGGCTGCAATCCAACTGCTGTTTCGTGCAACAGCACTAATGCGAACCTCGTCAATACTACACTTGTAGAACGTATTCACGGTTTTTTCACTACCAGCGCCCTGCCTGGAACCACCCATCAAGAAATCCCATGCATCAGTATATTTTAACACGCTACTGTGACAGGATCCCTCTGTACCATTTAACACACTATCAACATAGAAATTCCCATCATCACCGACTTCTTCAAATGTTAACGAAAGATAATACCAGGTGTTATTACTAATGGTATACTGACCGAGTGATTCGTGCTGTTGTGATGAATGTCGTTCAAAGACTCCTGTGACATAATCATCACCAGTCTGACGTCTATAAAAACTATAGGATTTTCCATCAGCATTCCCCCAGTAATCATCGCAAGCTTTTCCGAGAGGATACCCGTTTGCACCATCCGTTTCTTGAGATCGGAACCAGGCTTCCAGGGTGACGTCTGTTGGTTTCAACGATGTATCATCAGCAACAGAAATGTAATCATTGATTCCATCAAAGGCAAATGCAATTCCGATTTTTCCGACGGTGTCTGTTGCTCCTGTTATGGTGCCGTCGTTATCACGCGAGGTACTATCAAAACACCAAGTAGTAAGCCCCTTTCCACCCGTTTCCGGTTGCATGTGCCAGACTGCAGCATACTCACTGTTCCATACGGCAGTCGGGTTCTGATTATCATACGCATTGCTGTTGTTATAATACATAAGGATGACCGTGTCACTTTCGCTGTCTATTCGAGTTACATTAACCCAGACGATTCTCTCCGAACCATCATCCCATTTCTCGATTTCATAGTACAGTTCTGTTGTGTTATCAGGTAGGAGAAAGCGGATGCTATCTCCACCATCGCATTGATCTGCTATGGAATCATTAATTTTCACTAAAATGGGGACATTGACCAAGTCAGTATCAATAAACTCGCTCTCGATAGTAATGGGACGGTAATACTGCCAGCTGGTATTCCACCAAGGATCAAGAGAGAACAGTTGGCCATCGGCGATGGCTTGACTCATGTTTTTATGATGCGGTTTGATGCTCCACCAGTACTTCCCTACGGTAGTAAACGGAACGTCTATCCAGGCCCGAACACGATATACCTTACCGGCAACTATCGAAATATTCTCTAGGATGTACCATCGGTTATACCCGTTGAATTCGTACTGCTCCACTGAGATGTTCTTCTCAAGGGGTTTCCAATCATAGAACGTCGATTCATATGAGTAGTGGTCATAGACATCGTCGTCGTAGGTAAACGCTATCGAGTTGTTATCAAGAATGGTCTTTGTTACAAATGCGATATAGAATGAGTAGTTTGAGCAATCGACTCGCCAGAGTTTTGTATTATTGCGGTTCCCATACTCAATGTCGTAGGCGTCGTACTGTTCCATGCCGATGTTCTCATATCCGGTGATATTGTCGATGGTAACCACCAATGTCTGTTCAACCCAGCCAACGGTGTCTACCGTGTGGGTGTAGTTACGCCAGATTTGTGGGGTTCTAGGTTTTGCAGTCTCCGTATCGAATCCAAAGACGCAGTCAATACTGCCGTTATAATTTTTCGAAAGAAGTTCAAAGTCTACCCATCCGTCTCCAGTGATGGTATGTGGTGTCGCTGAAAGATAAACATCGTCATCGTCGATGAAAACGGTGGTATTGTCAATAGTCCAATTTCCTGGTGAACCACCGGGCGGGTCGGTAAGGTTGATATCTTCGCTACTGCCATAGCTGTCCTCCAGGGTTGCAATACTGATGGTTGCCTGTGCTGAACCATTAAAACTATGCCCTGAAGAGCTATTGCTGTTACCGCCAGTGCCCCATGCCCAGATGGTGTAGTTGTATTGTCCAACAAGCCACGTATCAGAACAGATGAAGGAGTAGTTGTTCTCCTCGGTGTTCTCCATGGTGGCGTTACACCAGGTGCCATCTGGATATGAGATGTTTACTGCAACTGTATCGACACCGCTTACTTCGCCGATCACTTTTGCGGAAATGGTGACGTTACATCCAAAACCAACAACAGGTGGATCCGCAGAAACAGCGAGTATCTTCGGGGCAAAAGGAGTGTAGTCACAATACAGAGAATACAATCTGCTTTCATTGATGAAGACTGGATCCTCTGGCGGTTCTGGGCCATACGTTGACTCGTTATACCGTCCCCGCTCAGCAGTAAATGTATCATAATACAATTGGGTACCTTCACTCCAGAGTGCGATAATATATTCAGTGTCTTTCTCCAATGATGGTTTCGGATCGGAAAAGGGATACACCTTCCAGGCACCGCCATAGGCCGTGCCAAAGGCTCGTTCGTCGGTTTCTCCGATGAGCGTCAGGTCATCAGCTTGATAAATCACGCCTTTTGATTTATATGGTGGATAACAGGTAGGTGAATACACGTAAGCCGTGATGTTATTGACAGAACAGTTTTCGTTGGAGGTGAACACAGAGCCAGTGACTCGATCGTTCGTCGAAATAGACGTGGTCCCTTGGTGTGGATAGCCAAGCGGATGATACAGGCGGTACTTCTCTGAGCTATTGCTGGTGTCGTTTTCGTTTGTGGATCCGATGCCTGCGAGGTCGTTGATACGGGCAGTTGAATTGTACACTTTCAACCGTACGGAAATATCTGCACTAGCATAACTATCTGGAAGAGAGAACACCGTAGAGAGCGCTGTGCCGTTGGAGGTAACCACATACTCTTTGCTACTTGCTTCCATCCAGCTGGTTTCTTTTCCATCTAAACTTACTTGGTAGAAGAGAGTGACCTTCACTTTGTCTTGAGGCAGAGAGGTGTTCACCGTGAAGTTCGCTCTGATAGCATCCACAAGAGTATCTCCATCACTTGATGAATCAAAACTCTCGTAGCATACATTGCCTTCAAACCAACAATCTGGGTTAACGGTGAAATATTTGGTGACGTTCCAAACCAATTCAAACGTAGCATTAGCATCATCCCGGTCGATATGATTTAATGAGTCCCCTTCCAAATAGTTCGCACCTGCTCTATGATACTGGCGCCAAATGCTTTGATTATCCTTGCCGAAAGCAATACAGTCGCATTTGTTTTTCCACACATACGTTTCAGTTCCCCCTATCCCCTCACTTGATGTGATATTTATTCCGTATTTATTATCTACTTTACTAGGATAGTCTGTTTCATTTGCAATAGCACTAATAATGGCACGCATTGTTTCATTGGTATGGAGCACACTTACATTAGTACCGATCTGGTCAAATGCTACCATATCAAGTCCAATCCAAAGAATATGATGTTCATCACTATGACTATCATAAAAATGCTGGGCACCTCGCATCCCGTATTCTTCACCTGTCGTCATCAAAAATGTCAGGTTATACTTTGGTGTGATGTTGTAGTCATTGAAATATTTTGCAATGCCTAACACAATACCTGCTCCTGTTCCTGAGTCCCCAGGTGTTTCACCCCACCAACCATCATAACGATTGGAAATAACCACACTGTTGTCATTGGGACTACGCGTAATGTTTCGGTATCCCACGACATTGTAGGAATCAACTCCAGGAGTCGTTGATGTTTGTTCTCGGTATTCTTGATCCAAATAACCAGAGGCAAGGGGACGACTTGAAGAAGAAATGTTCTCATCTAACCAGTTACCAACAGAGTAGTTGACGGAAAACATGGGAAGGGCAGGGCCGTTCGAATAGATTACTCCTTGGAACCATCGCCAATCTCGCACCGCAAAACTCATAAAATGAGTGTCAAAGGAATCATATAAGATAATTCCATGGCAATGATGTAAATTAAAAGGACCCAGATTAAGAGCATATAGCCCTACCGCAACTGTTTTTGCATATTCTAAATCATCGTATTGATATTTAGTTATACAAGGGTCTCTTATTTGAGTTAGAAGAAAATAGTCATGAGTGGGTATGCAATTTTGTTCAGTGAGATTATAGGTGAAGGTGAACGTTTCAGAATCTAATACATTGTCTACAAGCATAAATTCACCGTTATTCAACATATCTATAACTGCTGTAAGATTATCAGCATCGCTTTCAATTCTTACAACGGAAAAAGTTGCTTCTGTGGCATTTTGATATTGATATCCCCGTGAAGTATTGTGAACAAGAATGCAAGCGGTTGCGTTGGTGATATTTTCCAATTTATCTTCGCATCCTTGTTCCTCCTCTAGCATAAAGACCATGCCATCTTGGAATGCAGGGAGTGATTCGTTGCTTGCCAGATAAGAAACATTTCCGATAGCAAGATCATAGGCATTCAAAACTTCTCCAGATACATTAAGGGAATAATTATTGTATGTCCCTCCAAATGGCCAGTTTTCACCCCGATTCTCTGTAAGATCAACCAATCGATAGACGTGCGCATCGGTAAAGCTGTAGTTGTGAGTCATTTGTCCTCCAATAATTCGATGAGGATATCCACTGGGGATAGGAAAAATTTCAGTTACTGGCACTGGTGTTTCATAAGGGTACGTCTCAGTGGGGTGTGTAAAAGATAACTTGAAATCTTTTGTCACAATTTTATTTGAATATTTTCTATCTTCAAATTCGTCTTCGTCGATATGACCTATTAGTAATGTCTCAACACCACTAAGACCACAATGGCCTTCTGATTCCATGTAAGGTTCTAAAATATACTTTGCTGTATAATTATCGCCCCAAGTTCCCCATGCTCGGCCTTTAGGAATCATACCTGGAGGATATTTATATGTTACATTACAGAGATCTCTTGTGACCTGCCACATGAAGTCATAATCCAACCCAATGCCTTCTTCTCCTTCGCCACCTCCGGGAGTAGCTTCTACTTCTAAATCATTAAGAATAATCACAATACTGGTCAAAACCAACAACAGCGTTACCAATACAACATATAGTTTCTTTTTCATTTTCTTCCTCCCCCCACCAAACACCATTTTATAACAACATGGATATCATCTTACATTGAGAGAATACACCCTCGATGAAGTGAATCACATAAGAATAATGTTACGTGTTTGTATGTTACATGAATACAATGTGCAAATAAAAGCTTTTTGGAAAAGCTTTATAAATGTTATGTAACTAGATGGTAGGGGGAATAAACTTTGAGAAACAATTC
>CAZWZY010000019.1:0-33629 GCA_964638175.1 uncultured Thermoplasmatales archaeon
CATACCCAGCAAAATGAAAAGCTGGGAGGGCATAATTAATTTTTCAACAGCCTAATATATTCTTTGCTTATGACAAACTATAAAATTGTCTGCTGACTGTAGCTATGGTGATTATGATGAAGTCTCCAGCCGTTTTTGGATTTTATGGACTCTCGAACACTGGAAAAACAACCCTTCTGACAAAGGTGATTCAGCAACTTACCGCTGATGGGTTTTCAGTTGCTGCAATTAAGATAACTGATAAAGAACTTGCCTTGGATGTTGAAGGAAAAGATACATGGAAATATCGGCAGGCAGGCGCGCCGTTAACTGTCCTCTCTTCTTGCAATGAAACAGATTATTTTGTGTATGCTCATCATGATACATCGACTATTCTGCAAATCATATGCTCAGTTGGAATGTTCGATATCGTACTCGTCGAAGGCGCTGCAGATCCACGCCTTCCTAAAATCCGAGTAGGTAATTGTAAAAAACGAGAACATACGCTGTTTACCTATCACGATAATTTTGACGAACTCGTCCGTTTTCTTTCCAAGGAAATAAAGAAACAAAAACCGTCTTTGAACGCCATTGCTCTCAAAGTCAATGGAAAAGATATTCCCTTAACTGAGTTTCCTGCAAGCTTCATTACAACGACAATTGCTGGCATGCTCACCTCATTGAAAGGGGTAAAAGAAATCCAAACGGTTGACCTACGATTTACTACATGATCTTTTGTTGCACAGTGCATGTTTGAAAAGGCTTTGTCGTATAGTAATATTTTTATATACACTATGTGTGATATCCTTATTGAAAAACGATGAAAACCCTCATTCTCAACGTTGATCGCGATAATGATTTTGGGAGGAAGGCCAAAGTCAAAAGCCCTATTATTGGCATTGCTAAAAACACGGAAGCTGCCAACAAACTTGGGCAAGCAGATCCCGAAGATTCAGACCTCAATGCCATCTTTTCGGCTATCGCAATGTATAACGAACTTTTGAATGAAAAAAAAGATGTAGAAGTTGCAACGATCTGTGGTGACATCAACGTTGGTTTTAAATCCGATGATATATTAGCAAAACAACTGGAAGCTGTTATCGCGGAGACCGGCGCCCAAGAAGTTGTCTTGATCACGGACGGTGCTGAAGATGAATATATTCTTCCTATTATTCAATCACGTATCAAAGTCACATCGATTCGAAGAGTCAGCGTTAAACAAAGCAGAGAACTTGAAGATACCTATTACCGTATTCTCAAACTTCTTGATGATGATAAAGTTCTCAAACAGTTTGTGCTGCCTATCGCTCTTGTACTGATTGTATGGGCATTCTTTGCATTGTTAAATATGGCCGCTAGCGGTTTTGGTGCCATCCTTCTTACGCTAGGAGCGTATCTTCTTATACGTGTCTTCCATTGGGAACGAACGATATCGGCAGTATGGGACGAGATTAAATCAGGATTTTTAACCGGTAAACTCTTCATTTACACAGGCATCCTTGCCATTGCATTGTTAATTGCATCAGTGTTTCTCTCCTGGAGAAATATAGATTTTTACTCAGAAGTTCCTCTTATTCCGGTGCTTTCTTTTGTCGAAAACATAGTATGGGGCATTGTCATCGCAGGACTACTTCTCACCTTTGGTCGTGCGGTAGATATATATGTCAGAGATAAAAAGACACCATGGAAATATTGGATCGTTCCCTTTTCGCTGTTTGCATTTGGGTTTATTTCTTTTGCCGTTTTTGGCTCCTTGCATAATGCTCTCAAAAACTGGCCAGCAAGTTTTGATATTTCTCAATTTTTTACTGTAAATTTTATAGGATATGCTAGTACCGGAATTATGGTTGCATTGGTGGGAGCTATTACCTACCATTACATCAAAGATATTTATGTCACTGAAGAGCAGGAAATAGAACTTGAAAAACAGACAACAAATCTTGTAGAAGAAAGCTAATCTCATGGAGTTTACAACTTGGAAGCCTATGTATCACTCTATTCTGCGCGATTTTGACTTCTCTCAGCGCGATGATGAAAATGCTGCAGCGATCCTTGATTCACTCTTACAGCAAAAACAATCAGTATGGTCCCTTGAGAATATATGTGCCTTACTGCACTATAACCACGTCGTCATTTGTGGTGCCGGTCCATCACTTGAATCTTCGATTATAAACCATCGTATCTTACTTGAAAACAACATATGCATTACTGCTGACGGTGCCACCTCTGCGCTTCTTAAACAGCATATTGTGCCCGACGTTATTGTTACCGATCTTGATGGAAAGATCGATGATCAAATCCAGGCAAACGCAGAGGGCGCGGTGGTTATCATTCATGCCCATAGTGATAATCGATCATCTCTAGAGCGATATGTTCCCCAATTCACTGGAGCGGTTCTCGGAACTACGCAAACTGATCCTAAATCATACAATGTTCTGCATAATGTTGGTGGATTTACCGATGGCGACCGGGCAGTCTTTCTTGCTGATCATTGTAAGGCACGGCTCATATCGTTGATAGGATTTGATTTTACTGGCGCTATTGGTACATATTCGTTTTCATCAAAAAAAGATCTTCAACAAAAACTGAAAAAATTACAATGGTGTCAACGTCTTATTGCCTCACTAAACAATTCAACTATTCATTATCTTTAAGACGTTGCCAGTACTTTAATAAATAACTAGTTATTCCACCCTCAGTACGTATGACATTGGAAGAGGGCTTGTTCATTTTTTTCACCATTCTGGGTATCTACCTTTTAGCAGTGTTCATTCTAAAAAGTAAAGGATTGATGGAGAAATACAACCTTTCGCTTTGGGGTCCAGCCCTTATGTGGAGGACAGAAAAAGGGAAAAAACTCATTGATCGCATTGCCCAACGAAAACGATTCTGGAGAGGATATGCAAATGCAGGTATTGTCGTCTGTTTTATTCTCATGGTACTGATGTTGTTCTTGTTGCTCTCTACGCTCCCCATTGTCCTTGAACAAGAAGAAACAATTGTTTCCACCACCCCTCAGTTGATTATCGGATTGCCTGGATTAAATCCTGTTATTCCTCTGGGGTATGGCATTTTAGGATTTATCGTGGCTCTTATCGTTCATGAATTTTCACATGGCATTCTTTCCCGAGTGGGAGACATTAAAGTAAAGTCTCTTGGTCTTCTTTATTTCATTGTCCCGATTGGAGCGTTTTGTGAACCTGATGAAAAAGCATTACAAAAAACCAGTAACAAAAAACGGATGCGCGTCTTTGCTGCGGGCCCCATGTCCAATGTCGTTGCCGCATTCATTTGTATTGGATTGATCTCGGTCTTGATGTACACAGCGGTACAACCCGCTGCCGATGGGGTTGGTGTTTTTTCGACTGTTGAGGGACTGCCTGCCGATAACGCGGGACTGAAAACAGGTATGATTATCACGTCCATTAATAATACCACCATTTCCTCAGTAGCAGATTTTCAACAAGTGATGGAAACAACAGCTGCAGGTCAAACTGTTGAACTATCCTATGTGTACGGAAAAGAATCATATACTGAATATATTCAACTTGCAGATAAATATCAGATTGCATATCAGGCGATGCTCGATCAATATGGTGAGGTTAACACCTCGCTACTCGCTGATTTTGTTGGTAAGGGTTATCTTGGTGCCAGCGTTACCACGCAATTTAAACAGGATTTGCAAGTTCTTCAAAATCCATTTACCGGTTTTCCACTTAGTTTTCTCTATTATATCAGTATCCCGCTGCTCGGGTTGCTCGATGGCTACAGTCCTCTTATTGCTCCGTTCTCTGATTATTTTGTTACGGCAGACCTGCTCCCAGCACCCATCTTTTGGGGCATTATTAATATTCTTTACTGGGTATTTTGGATTAATTTTATGCTAGCAACCTTTAACGTGTTGCCCATGGTTCCCCTTGACGGTGGCTATATGTTGAGAGACCTTATCGACAGCATGCTCAAAAAAATTAAGGGCAATTTGTCAGATGAGAAACGAGAAAAAATTATACGCCATGTGTCACTAGTAGTTTCTCTTCTTATTCTCGCAGTGATTTTGGCCCCAATTCTTCTACCACACATTAAAGGATTGTTTTAAAAAAACACATGACATGGTTGGTTTGCTATCTTAGGTATTTCCGATATTAACCGTGCACGGAGATGGGATCTTCATACCCGCTTTTCTGAGTGCTTCTTTCGCCTCACTAATAAACGGTTCTGTCGTCTCAATGGTCATAATGGTCTGATTTTCTTTTACACGTGCTGCCGTTGAGACAACTTTTCCGTAAGCCGCTCTCATCCCTTGCGATACACGGTCTGCCCCCGCCCCAGTTGCTTGTTTGTTTTCCCGAAGAACGACGTGAGGATATAAAAGAATATGCAATCGGAAGTTTGTAGTTCCTACTTTCTTTTCCATTGTTCGGTTAACCGTGATACGAGCAGATTCTAAAGCATTGTGTCGTATTTGGCATTGCTCATTGGCGACCAGCGATAATTTTATGGGGAATTTGGCTTGTTTGTTGCCCACAACAAACTGCGTAATACGTGAGGCAGGAATGCCGCCCATATATTCTCGTCTTGTCGAGACTTGCCCCCGGACATACCGATACATACTGCCAGGTTTTCGCGCCATAGTTACACCTAAGATTGCTGTTAGTAGGAACATCGAAATAGGTATGGTATTTATAACTCTTTTTACAGGTTCAGCAATTCTAAAGAATGTTCTTTTTACATAATTGACACCATACTTGTCTTCTGGCGTCTATGAAAATTGAAGGTTTGATCCTAGGATATCGGTGTCAAATTCATGCGTGTAAAGGATAAAATCATCAATTGTGTAGGTTAACCTGTCATATTCTATCGTTGAAGTAATCGATATTCTGAGGATAGAATGTTCGGCATTCTGGAGATGTGATACAAACCAGTCATCGAGCATATTGTTATTTATGAATATGCTTAGCAACATCGTAAACTCGTTGTTTTCCGTTAGGATGGGAGTGTCATTTGAGATTCCTCTCCCCACAACGATATCATTCATAGCTATCGTATAGTTGATCCGTGGTATCTGAATGCTTATGGGAAGAGGATTAGATAGAACAAGATCGAATAGAATCTCAGTGGTTTCATTATTTATTTCTCCCCAAGAAGCATTATTTGATTCTATCGTCAGATTAATCAATCCTGCTTTGATTGTTTTCCTTTCATTTGCATATATCGATCCAAGAAGATTAGTGATCAGTGGTATAGTTTTTCCAGGGATTATGATACGTGGTTCTGAAAATTCCGCATCGATTACGGCGGTAGGATTGATATCGATACTAGTTGTTTCATTATTTGCTATATGCGAGATCCACCACTCAGGAATTTTTGTATTGTTTAGATAGGAAATGACTTCTATTGTTGTGTCTCCTTGTGTTAGACTTATATTTTCTACACTTCCTTGGGCCATATCTATGCCATTCATCTTTAGCGTATACTCAACTTTAACCCTTGGAACAATAATAGTGAAAGGATTATTATTTTCAATGGTGATATTACTTGTGATTTCTGTTGTAGTGTTTGATATATCTCCCCAGCTATTGCTAATGCTTTTGATTGAAGGGATTGATAAAACACCTATAAAGAATCCTAACGCTATAATGACAATGGATACGAGAAAAACAATCCCTACCGCTCGTAACTTTTTCATTTTCTCAAGAACTAAATAATCGTCAGCATTAAAATCTATTTGGGGTTACAGACCACTCCGTTTAAGCTACTATGGCATATTTGCTATTTTTTATAAGATATCAGTTTATGTTGGCAACGACCACAACCTTTAAAACGGAGAGGGAATTGCCTACTTACGACTATATATTACATACATTATGGTGAAATCATGAATAAACAACAAATTGTAATGCCTGGAGATCAAGTATCTACTTCAGAAGAACTGATGCCAGGCGATGGCACGTTTGAATCAGAAGGTATCATCCGCGCATCTCGCATTGGGACCTATATCGTCGATGAAAAACATCGCCGTGCAATCGTAAAACCACTCACCAGCATTCCTGTTGAGTTAAGGCGAGGGGACATTGTTCTTGCCCAGGTAAATTCTGTCCGCTCGTCAATGGTTATTGCAGATGTCTTTCACGTGGCAGGTAAACATCGTATAGTTTCGGGGGATACTAATGGAACACTACGAGTATCCGAAATTTCAACAGGATATGTGAAAGATCCTTCCACCGAATTTCAAACTGGTGATATTATCCGAGCAAAAGTCATCCAAGTGAAACCAAATATTCAACTTGCAACAAAAGATAGAGATCTTGGAGTCATCAAAGGGTTATGTACGAAATGCAGACACCCCCTGGTGCGAAAAGGAAATATGCTTGAGTGTGAGCATTGTGGCCATAAAGAAAAACGAAGAATGGCCGTTGATTATGGAAACTATGATCTGGCTAAATTGTAGTCTGATTGATGAATGAAGTGAGGGAACATGGAATTAAAAACCATTAAAAAAACGACAAAAGAACTTGAATTGGAAATTACTGGGGAAAACGAAACGCTCTTAAACCCTATTACTGAAGCATTGTTCAAAAACAAGGATGTTGATTTTGCAACCTACATGACAGACCATCCAGAATCACCAAAGCGACGATTGTTTATCCGCGTCAAGAAAGGAAAACCAGAAGACGCTCTTGCAAAAGCTGTTAAACAACTACAAGATGAGGTCAAAGAATTCAGTAAATCCTTTGAACAGAAAAGTAAGAGTAGTAAGAGTAAAAAGTAAATGATGTGTCTGGACGCTGAGCGACAAATAGGCATCGAAACGTTTTGTACCTCTTTTTCAGGAGTGGGGGGAAAGCTTCGCACTATTCCTCAGGATTTTAACGTTAACGAACGGTTCGTGTATCCTGCAGAAAAAAAAGATGGCAAATTTACCATTGCAGAGATAACGGCAACGAACTGGGAAACGAATCTTCTCATTCGTAAATTATCAAACCGTTTACACATTTCTCGCCAACGCGTCGGGTTTGCGGGCACCAAGGATAAGCGTGCCGTTTCCACACAATTAATGTCCTTTTATCAAGTACCGCCAGAAACGCTAGCAACGATTACCATTGGCGATGTTCAGATTGATAATCTCTATACCTCAGATCGCCCTGTCAAAATTGGTGGATTATATGGTAATCACTTTACCATCACTATTAGAGATATCAACCGAAACGTGGATACCATGGCTCTGCAACACGTTGTTACTCACCTCCAAAAGATTGGCGGTTTTCCCAATTTTTATGGTATCCAACGGTTTGGCATTATTCGTCCTATTACCCATGTGGTTGGAAAATACCTTGTTCGAGGAGACTTCGAACAGGCAGTTATGACTTACATTGGAAATCCTCTCGAGAGTGAAGAACAAGAACTCTTTGACATACGGAAAAACCTGGAACAAACACGAGATTATGCAGCAGCACTGCATCAGTACCCCGCGCCGTTTACGTTTGAAAAGGCCATGCTCAATGCCTTGGTACACGATCCTCATGACTTTGTCAGCGCACTGAAAGAACTTCCTAAGAATCTTCTGACCATGTTCATCTATGCTTATCAGGCCTATCTGTTTAATAAACTGTTGAGTGAACGTATTCGCCAGAATCTCCCACTCAACGAAGCGCTTCCCGGCGATGTTATTTTGCCTGTACGAAAGGGAGTCATCACCACGGAAACAATTCCTGTCACCGAACATAATAGTGAGAAAGTAAATACACAACTTTCTCGAGGAAAGGCACTGATCAGTGGCGTTCTTTTTGGCAGCGATTCTCCCTTTTCAGGTGGGGTGATGGGCGAGATTGAACGACGTGTTATTGAGGAAGAAAAACTTAATCCTCGGGATTTTATTATTCCCGAGATCCCCTTTATCTCTTCCTCTGGTCTACGCCGCCCGCTGTTAGCACGGGTGGACTCCTTGGAATATGATATCTCGGAAGACGATCTTCATGAAGGAAAACAAGCGCTTACCCTCTCCTTTTCATTGCCAAAAGGATCCTATGCCACCTCGTTGCTTCGAGAAATTATGAAAGCAGATGATATCAGAAAGTATTAATGGGAATGATGGAAATGGTTTTATGAGACATCTCCCATTACCTGTCGTTTCAGTAGGAGTACACGTATGATCACCTCACCTCCCCAGAAATATCATCCAAAGCGCGTAGAAGAGCGCATTCTCTCATTCTGGAAAAAAAACCATATTTTTCAAAAGTCCATTGATCAACGAAAGGGGCGCAAACCTTATGTTTTTTTGGAGGGACCTCCCACCGCTAATGGTATGCCTCATCCTGGTCATGTGCTTACCCGGGTCATGAAGGATTTGAATCTGCGATACCAAGCCATGAATGGACATTACATTCTCAGGAAGGCAGGATGGGATACCCATGGGCTACCTGTTGAGATTGAGGTGGAAAAGCAACTAGGCTTGGAAGATAAACAGGCTATCGAGCAGTATGGGGTGGCAAAATTCAATGAGGCCTGTAAAAAAAGCACACTTAAATATGAGCGTGCATGGGTAGAGATGACCGAGCGCATTGCGTTTTGGGTCGATATGGATAACCCCTATATCACATTCAAAAACGATTACATCGAATCAGTCTGGTGGTCGCTAAAACAAGCATGGGAAAAGCAGTTGCTCTACAAAGGGCACAAGGTTGTGCCGTACTGTCCCCGCTGTGGGACGGTATTATCCGCCCATGAAATTGCACAAGGATATAAAACCGTAGAAGAGCCATCCATTTTTGTCAAATTTAAATTGAAGAAAGAAGATGCCTATTTCCTCGCATGGACGACAACGCCCTGGACCCTTCTTTCCAATGTTGCGCTTGCCGTTCATCCCAAAGAAACCTACATCAAAATCCGGTATAAGGGACAGATCCTTATTTTGGCAGAAGAGCGTGCAGCAGCACTACTCAAAGGTCAAGAATACCAAATTGTTGACGGCTTTCCCGGAAAGGACTTAGAGCATGTTGCATACGAACCATTGTTTTCGTATGCCAAACCCAAGAAAAAGGCATGGTATGTGGTGCTTGCCGATTTTGTAACCATGGAAGATGGTACCGGTATTGTGCATATTGCTCCTGCCTTTGGTGAAGATGACTACAACGTAGGCAAGCAATACGACCTTCCGGTAGTACAATTAGTCAACCTTGACGGCACCTTTCCCGAAGAAGTACCTCCGTACAAAGGAAAGTTTGTGAAGGATGCCGACCCTCTGATTATTAAACATCTTGAAAAGGAGGGATTGCTTGAAGGAGTACGTGATTATGAACACGAATATCCTTTCTGCTGGCGTTGTGATTCTCCCTTACTATACTATGCTATGGAATCATGGTTTATTGCCATGTCCAATGTCCAAGACACTCTGGTCAAGAATAACAATCAGATTAACTGGTATCCTGAACATCTGCAACAAGGCCGGTTTGGCGATTTTATTCGTGATGTCAAAGACTGGGCATTGTCTCGTGATCGGTACTGGGGGACACCATTGCCCATCTGGACGTGTACAAATAAGGACTGTAATCATCAAGTGTGCGTGGGTAGTGTTGAAGAATTACGAACGCTTTCCAACAATTTTCCTGAAACCTACGACTTACACAAACCATTGGTCGATGAGCTGAATGTCCTTTGTCCACAATGTAACGCACCCATGAACCGAGAAAAAGAAGTGATTGACTGCTGGTACGACTCCGGTTCCGCCTATTTTGCTCAGTGGCATTATCCGTTTGAACATAAAGAAACGTTCAAAGAAAATTTTCCCGTTGACTTTATTTGTGAGGCACTTGATCAAACCCGCGGATGGTTTTATTCTCTGCTTGCAACATCAACCTTCTTGTTTGGGAAAACCTCCTATAACACGGTCCTTACTCTCGGTCTTGTTCTTGATAAAGACAATCAAAAAATGAGTAAAAGCAAACGCAACTATGTTGATCCTACGGTCATTTTGGACCATGAAGGTGCTGATGCGCTCCGGTGGTATCTTATTTCTGCTAATGCGCCGTGGATGTCGACTCGGTTCTATGAAGAAGCAGTCAAAGAAACGCTAGGAAAATTCATTCTCACCTTATGGAATTCATATAATTTCTTTACCACCTATGCGGCATTAGACGAGTTTGATCCTGCAACAGATACCATGCCTCTTACCAAGCGACAGCCCTTAGATGCATGGATTATCAGTAGATTCCACCGTGTCTTAGCAGAGGTTACCTCTTATATGAAAACCTTTGACATTCATAAAGCGACACGAGCAATCGAAAGTTTCGTTGTTGAAGAGTTTAGTAATTGGTATCTTCGCCGATCTCGAAAGCGACTCTGGATTGAGGAAAAAACACCTGATAAATTGGCAGGTTATGCCACGATGTACGATATTTTTCTCGGACTTGCAAAAATCCTTGCGCCATTCACTCCGTTTATTACTGAAGAAATCTATCAAAATCTCAAAACAGAGGAGATGCCAGAAAGCGTTCATCTTTGTGATTACGTACACTCCGATGAAACCGTTATCGATGAATCACTAGAACAGGGAATGACCCGCATACGAGCGTTGGTGGAACTGGGCAGAGCACTTCGCTCAAAGATTGGCATTAAGGTTCGCTACCCTCTCAAGACCGCAACCATTGTCTGTACCAAGAAGGTTGAAACATCCCTACGCCCGCTTATTGACCTATTGAATGAAGAAATTAATGTCAAATCCATCTCATTTGAAAGAAATACAAATGCATTTATGACCAAAACCGTGAAACCAAATCATGCACGTCTGGGTCCCAAGTTGAAGGATAAAGCAAAGGCCGTTGTTGCCCAACTTCAGAAGCGTGATCCCCATCAGTTGTATGATGAGTTGAAGAAGCACAAAAAAGTTGTTGTTGCCCTAGACGGTGAATCTGTTACGTTAACCACCGATGATTTTGAGGTTGTTGAAGAAATCAAAGACCATTTTGCTTACGAAGAAACAGAAGATATGACACTCTTACTTGACACCACTCTTACTCCAGATTTGGAGGCGGAGGGGTTGGCCCGAGAGATTGTCCGCCGCATTCAATCTATGAGAAAGGAACTTGATTTAGCGGTTGAAGATAAAATCATCACCGAATTAAATATCGATAACGAAAAAGCACAAGCTCTCAAGAAGTGGCAATCATACATTACTGACGAGACGAGGTCAAAACAACTGACGTTTGTTTCCAAACCGAAAGGGGAACTCGTAAAAACCTGGAAGTTTGATGAAGCAGAGGCAACTATTGGCATTTCAATTTAGGGACATTCCTCTGCAACAACTATTGTTTTTTCCCATATATCAATATATTTAGCATCAATAGTATTACGACCATGATCAATATTACCGATATTCCCAAAAAGGGTATTTTAAAGTTATATTTATCTGCAAGAAATCCAATAATGACTGATGAGGGGCTGGCAAGTAATATAAGATTTGAGCGGTAAAACCCTAACCTCCCCGCTCTTCCTTTATCAGGCCATTGATCCATGAGATATGATGATATGACTGGAAATATTGCTGTTGCAAGTGAAGGAACAAAACTTATGAGAAGGATGATGCCCAATGATTCTACCTGTACAATAACCAGTGTCCCGAGAGCTGTTATTATTGACAATGCTATAATGAGTATTTTCTTATTGTATCTGTCAGATAATGAACCAATGATAGGTTTGAACAAGAATCCCCCAAGTCCTAATATGGCAAGCGCTACCGCAGCTTGAAGTTCAGTAAATCCTTTTTCGACAATGAGAAGAGAGGGAAAAAAGGACATATAACTAATCCACGTAATGGCAATTAACAGATTTACAATAAACATGAGTTGAATGTTTTTTTCTTTGAATATTTTTATTCCATCAATTACTCGTTCTTTTACTGAGGCTTTTTCTGGAAGCGTGGTTGATTCAATTGTTAATCGGTGAAACAGATACACGCTCACTAAACAAATGCCAGCCCAGAGAAAGAAAAACACCCTCCAATTGTAGAGACTTGCGATGAGTGCAGCAACTATGGGTATAGCATAGGCAAGCGATCCTGCACTATCCCGGATTCCGAGTGCTCTTCCTCGCTTTTCTTTGAAAATATCGGTGATCATTGAAATGCCTACAGCAGGGTACCCACCAGTCCCCAATCCAAGAAGTATTAAGGCAAGCAAAAACATGGTATAATGAACAGAGACCCCTACCATGAGATATGAAAATGAAAAAATCATCATTGCGATAAGTATGGTTATCTTCCGTCCTTTGATATCTGAAAAGATGCCAGAGGGAAACTGGACCAAGGCATAAATCATCCACATGATGGTTAATGCAAACCCTGCATCTGTCCACGAGAAATTTAGTTCTATGACAATTTGAGGGAGTAGATTGGATATACTATATCTTCCTGCTAAAACTAAAAACCATGCAAGCGAAACACAGCATAAGGCTTTTGACGCTGCGGTAAGTTTTATCTTCATAGTATGGATGGTGCCTGAATCAAGAGCATTATTTAGCTTTTTTGGATTTCGTTACTATGAAATCAACGCGAAGCATAGTAACAAGAAAGTATCTGATTTAGCATCATCTCTCCTTGCATTCGTAGCACATTTACTGAAAATGACATTTTTATCATAATAAAAATAAATAAATAATAGAAAGATAATATTGTGACGGGGAGTGTTATGAGAAGTAATATTAAAACACTATTGGTACTAGGTTTAATTGTTGTACTATTAGTAAGCACGAGTTTTGTTGTGGCACATGAAAAATATGTTACTGCTGGCAGTGACAACTCTTTATCACGTACTACCGACGACACCGATTTACATGTTGCTATTGTCAAACCAAAAGATGGATTTGTGTATGCCCTTGATAAAGAAATACGACCTCTGCGAGTGGGCTGTACTCGAATTTTTGGAAAGATAACTGTTGATATTGAAGCGTTTGATCCTTCATCTGATATCGATTATGTGGAGATTTATGTTGATGATGAATTACAAGCCACTCTTCCAGGGCCTTATTATGAATGGATGTTGGATGAGCCGCTTTTTTTAAAGCATAAACTAACTGCCATTGCATATAATGATGCAGGCGATATCGCTCGCGATGATCTTCAATTTAGAATAGTGTGCTTAGGGCGCTTACCGGATGCTCCTGTCCATCCAGAGGTAGGTATCGGCACTCAACGTAATACCGATGGATACAATTATTATAGATATAAGGACGGCGTTGGAGATTTTGTCTATAATCAATTGTGGTATTTCAACTTCCTTGATGATAAAGGAACAAGCGATACTTCAGATGATATCTCCGGAGTTGGCGCCTATGGCCTTGCAAATCCAGAGAATTTACTGACTGGAGGAGCAGTTACGAATTCCTTTGGAATGATCATTCGGGACCCTTCAGAGGGAACGTCATTTCCCCTCTTTAGTGAAGATTTTGACCCGACGGTCCCCGGTAACTTTCATGCATCTGAGACTTTCGAGCCCGACGATGGGTTTGAACTACAAAACCCAGGTGGTACAATCGATGTGATAAGTCCTGATCATTACCACATACAAGGACATGTCTCAAAAAATGACAAAGAAATTCAGTGGGATCTTCATTATAAACGAAGTATAGGTACGCCCTGGCGTCCATGGGTCCATTGGCCCGTTCCAAAAACATTAGGGGTTATTCCTGCATGGATAAGTTATCACATGCAGATGGCAAATGCGGTGGTCAATGGTACATTTTATGTCCGTGATGGTGCGCATGAAACAACCTACGAGCTGGTTGACGCAAAAGGGTATCATGACGGATTTTACAGCGAGTTCGTGTTCTCTATTTTTGAATGGAACTGGATTGATTTCAAGCAGGACAATCTCTCGGTTCATCTTCTCTATCCGCATGCACCTGTCTATTCCTGTCAAGATGGATGGGAAACATGCACTCCTGGAAATCTGCGAGTGGTTTATCATGACGGCGTTGAAGAAAAAGAATATAATTTTTACCGCAGATGCGATCGTGATAAACAGGAAATATTTATCTCATATGGTGATCTAGAAGTTGATCCCCGCTATCCAGATGTTATGTATCCAACTGAGGCCTTTATTACTGCCGTTGATGCGGAAGGAAACATCTTGGAATTACAGTGGTCGTTGGTCAGATACATGATTGTCTATTTTGATGTGCCAGATCCCTTTTATGATACCGTTACCTTTGAAATTATTGCTAATTTTTCAGGAACCTTCTATGAGGCAGGCACCGGTACCCGTGTTCCTATCGCTGGACCAGGGTGGGCGGACTGGTCAGGACCTGCTTTCCCTGAAGAATAAGTGTGTGCATACCATTGTCTGCGGTATAGGTCTTTTGTGTGTTGATTTTATAAAAGAATACCCTATGACGTAATGCATATCATGGATATATATACACTCATGAAACATCGACGGAGTACACGTTCGTTTTCTACTACACCGGTATCTGAGGACTGTGTCCATCGCATTTTGACAGCAGGGACCTATGCCCCTTCTGGTGCAAACCAAAAACCCTATGCCTATATTGTAATAACAGATACGATGATCAAAGAAAAACTTCGAGCACAGTGTGAACGAATCGATAAGGAACACTATCGAAGCGCTCCAGGGTGGTTTAAGAAGTGGATGGACGCCCGGCACATCTCCTTAACAAAATCATTTCTTACAGATGCCCCTTACCTTGTGGTGGTTGTTGGAGAACCTGATAAACCATATTGGTTAGAATCCACCTGGCTATCGATTGCATATATCCTTCTTGCTGCAGAACAAGAAGGACTTGCAACACTTACGTATACACCTGCTCAAACCGATTTTCTGCATGAATTACTCGATATTTCTACTGGCCTTAAACCGGTGGTTATTCTTCCTATCGGTTGTCCCAAAAATGATACTAGGTAACGACCACATTTCTTTTATACGCCTCATTCTTACCAGCATACAATATGATTTGTCTTGGCATTGAAGGAACCGCTCATTCTATTGGAGTTGGCATTGTTGAGGATCAGCAGGGTACCTGCAAGGTTCATTCCAATCGTATTAAGATATACCGGCCGGAAAAAGGGGGCATCCATCCAAGAGAAGCAGCGAATCATCATGCAACACATCTCGCAGATCTTCTAAAAGAGTCTCTACAACAAGCACATATCCGTTCTTCAGAAATCGATTTGGTCGCATTCTCCCGCGGTCCAGGACTTGGACCATGTTTACGAACCGCAGCAACAGCTGCGCGGGCCCTTTCTCTTTCCTTAGAAAAACCACTGGTTGGTGTGAATCATTGTGTTGCTCACTTGGAAATTGGGAGAGGCACTATCCCTGAGTGTACAGATCCAGTGTTATTATATACCTCAGGGGCAAACACCCAAGTTATTGCCTTTGCTGAGGGGCGTTATCGTGTCTTTGGGGAAACCTTGGACATAGGCATTGGCAACTGTTTAGACAAATTTGGCCGGTCACAAGGCATTGAGTTTCCGTGTGGTCCAAAAATAGAAAAACTAGCACGAAAAGGAACCCAGTATCTTGAGCTTCCCTACTCGATAAAAGGAATGGATGTTGCCTTTTCAGGATTGTTAACGGCTGCAGAACAGTATGCCAAACAGAAGGAACCCCTAGAGGATATTTGCTACTCTATACAGGAGACGACCTTTGCAGCACTCACTGAAGTTACTGAACGGGCAATGGCGCATACCGAAAAACACGATGTATTGCTGGGGGGTGGCGTGGCTAGTAATGCCCGGTTACAAGACATGGTAGAGACCATGGCAACAGAGAGGGGTGCACGATGTTTTGTACCCTCAAGGGACCTTTGTATTGACAACGGCGCCATGATCGCGTGGTTAGGCGTATTGATGCACCAGAGTGGTGTTCGCATGTCTCTTAAGGAAAGCAGCATAGACCAGCGTTTTAGAACTGATATGGTGGAGGTGACTTGGCGTGACTGATCCCACTATCTTGTATCGTGGTGCAGAGGCAGAGATCCAACTCACTGATCATATGAATCGACAAGTAATACAGAAAAAACGGGTGAAAAAAAATTATCGCATTAAACATATTGATGACCGACTCATTGCAGCAAGAACAAAAGAAGAGGCAAAGTTGATTACCGAGGCACGAACGCATGGAGTGTCTGTGCCGCTCATTTATGATGTTGATACGAAACAAGGCATCATTACCATGGAGTATCTTGAAGGAAAACGAATCAAAGATATTCTAAATGTCCTTACTGAAGAAGAGCGAAGGAATATATGTGAGCAGATTGGTGCCAGTATTGCACGTCTGCATAACCACGATATTATTCACGGCGATATCACTACATCAAACATGATTTTACTTGATGACCACATTCATTTCATTGATTTTGGATTGGGTGAAAAAAACAGCGAAGTAGAGGCAAAAGGTGTTGATTTACATGTCTTAATGGAAGCTATTGCCTCAACTCATTCACAACATGCTCTCTGTTTTGATTATGTGCTCGATGGATATAAAAATGAGTTACGTGATGATGCCACCGCAGTTATTTCAAAAATAGAAGAGATTGTGAAACGAGGACGATATCGATGAAGGCCCTCTATTTTGTTACTAGCAACAAAGGAAAATTACATGAAGCACAAGAGCGATTTTCATCCCTCGGCATTACCATTGTTCAAAAAGATATCGGATATCCTGAACTCCAAGCTACCACCTTGGAAGAAGTTGCACGATTTGGCGTTACCAACGTTCAACAACAGCTAACCCATCCCTTTATCTTAGAAGATGCAGGCATTTTTATTCATGCCTTGCATGGGTTTCCTGGGGTGTATTCTTCCTATGTTTATCATACGATCGGTCTCCAAGGCATTTTGCGATTATTGAAGGGAGTACCGGAGAAAAAACGGGGTGCAACCTTCCGATCCGTGTTTGCCTACGCAGCACCGCATGCCCAACCACACTTCTTTACTGGAGAATGTCAGGGCAGTATTGCCATGGATGAACAAGGAAATGAGGGATTTGGGTATGATCCGATTTTTATCCCCCAAGGAGACACCAGAACCTTCGCTCAGATGGATACTCGTGAGAAAAATCAGTTCTCCCACCGGGGAAAATCATTAGAAAAATTGCTTGATTTTTTTAAAAAACAGTAAATAGAAAATTTTAAAAGCATAGAACGTCAATACATTATATCAGAACGACCATGGCAGATGATGCGAAAGCGTTACAAAGATTGGAATATACACTGGGCACCCGGTATACTAAAATAACGAAAGTTTTTCTTCTCATTGCCATCTTATGTGTGTTGTGGGTTGCTATTGTTGCCCTTGGTATTGTTTTCATGGGTCTTGGTCCTGCATGGGCCCTCGTTACTCTTGATACGTGGATTGTTATTTTAAGTGTTATTTTTGTCTTCTTTATTGGCATAGATGTACTTTTGTATGCTCACTACCGGTTGGTAAGGGATAAATGCATTGAGGCAGAGCGACCGAAACCTGAGTTTATCGATGGTAAGCGGGTCTATGAATACACTCACCAAAAAGGGGTAGAAGGGGGGATTTTTAGTAAGACCTATGTTACCATCGATGGTCACACGGTGGTACGAATACGATCATTGATGATACCACCTGGCGAATTGTGGGTAAAAGAAGACTGAGAGCTGTTATTTTTTCATCATCCCCATTTCTGTCAGTTTTTCAGGAAGATAGGTGTCAGTAACATAGTCCAATCCATATTTTGCCAGGGCCTGCTGTTCTGATTTTTTGCCTAAGCTCAGCTGAAGCTTGATTTCATTTTTCCAAAACGATTCTTGAAACCGTGGGTCTGAGAGTTCACTTTTCAGGGCACTAATGTCTTCTTTGGTGAGTTTGTCAGTAGGAAGATCATAGTTTTCAATGTCGGAGGGGGTAACGCCAAGATATTGAGCTTCAGGAACTGCCAGATACTCGGAGATATGTGCCGTTTTAATCGCACCATAGGCAACACTGGCAAAGATACGATAACTCCAGGGGTCACAATCGGTAAAGACCAGTACTGGTAATTTTTGCTCTTGAGATAATCGTTTCATAAATCGTCTGGTCGATCGCGCAGGTTGCCCTTTGAGATGCACAAGAATGGCACGATGTGACGTATCAAATCCATTTTCCACCAACCGATCAAACATACCGCCTGTTTCTATAGCCATGACATAGTCGGCATCAGCACCATTGAATGTGATTTTTTCAGGTTCAACATTGTAGGGAATAGTATACCCTGAATCTCCGACATCGTCCTGGCAATGAATCTTCTTTTTGGTGTTGTTTCTGGTTTTTTCTTCTATCGTGAGATCTCCGATTACCCGTGCACCATCTTCTTCAGGTCGTAGCTTGAAATCTTCTCGCATACAGTGCGTAATGACCTCAAGGTCTTCTGCCAATGAATCAGATTCCGGTTGTGAACTAAACTTTGCTAGCTCCCATCCCTCTGAGATATAATACATTTCTCTGAGCGTTGATGACTTGTTTGCCTTAATCATATCTTTCACAAAGTCAACCATATACATGGTACGAAGCAGCATGTAGGCGCCATCAAGAGATTTTGCCGATCGCTCGGTGGTATTTTTTCCGTACTTCCATACATTGAGTTTTTCATCAAAGGCGATGTTTGATTTGGTTCTTGTTGCTAGCTGGATGGCAGGAATATTAGTCTGCTGCAGATCTTCGTAAATTTTTTCTGCAATCAAATCAATTTTTGCAATAACATCACTATAATCTTTTGCCATGTTTACTCGCCCTCCCACTTATCGGCACCAATGACATACCCAGGGTTGATATGCTCGACGTACAGGTCGTTTTCATCAAAATCTCCCTTGTTAAGACCTGCCAGTTCAAATGAAAGATCGACCTTATTTGCCGGTTGGATGGTGCCAAGACTCCATTTGATGTATTGCTCTGTGATTTTTGCTGGTTTTGGGGTAACTTCACCAACAACGGCATCTTGAGGAATCAACGCATAGAGGTTGAATTTCTGTGGTGATCGTTTATAGTTTACAACTAAGATTTGGCTTTTGGTAATCACTCCCTCTTCTGATTTCTGTTCTTCTGGGGCAAGGGTTGTTTGTACTGGTCCGCGGGCAACCTTTTCATATTCAATAACATCTTCGATCCATACCACATCCATGATCTTGGTAATTACCGCCTCTAGTGAGGGGACAGGTTTATCAAGCATGTGAGCAGATTTTTTTGCGATTTCTGGTAAAATTTTGGTGATAAGGTCAAATTTTTCTCGTGTCTTAACCCGCCGTTCTTTCTTACGGATATGATGCTGCACTTTTCTGGCGCATTCTCGAAATGCAAGTTTAATTTCTGATTCGATTTCTGGTATGTCTGCAATTGCCTCTTTACTTTCAGAGGTAAACGGGATAAGTGTCGAGGAGACATGGGTTAAGAGGATAGCAGGACCACTGGGAATGCCTTTACCATTGGGTTGGTCAAGGCCATATCTCCGCCAATCAATAGATGAAATAGCAGCGGTTGTTACACAATCACCCTGCTGATACAGCAGTGGAACCCGATTGGCAAATCGCATCAATTTCACCTGACCCTCTTTGGGCAGATTGCCGCCATACACCAATCCTACTTCGACTTGAAAGGGGCAGCCGGAAAATACGGAAGGTGGTCGCGATGCCGTAATAATAAATTCAGGAGAAATTTCCATTGTTTCATGCTTTAAACTTCGACGAATAAGAGTCTCGCCAATAGGTGAGAGACATTCTGTTGATGGGGCCATAATCTTTACTTTTTTAAATGCTCTATGCAACGCCAAAAATTCTTCACGGGACATTTTTTTCGGGTCAGTTGCTCGATCTAAATCTGCCTTTTCGATCACAGCGTTGGTGGTTCTGTCACCCATACTACTGAATTCTGTTTTTAAAAATGATGATAATTTTCTACTCTTGGTTATTTTCGCCATTTTGATAAGGGTACCCAATTCGACTCCATACGGGTGCGGCTTAATCTCAATAGATTTTCGTGGCAGTGTTTCTGATGTCCGCTCGAAGAGATGCTCGGTTCCATCAGGTTCTTTATAGGTAATTTGGGCGTGGGGATTAACAATAGAGGTACTCTGCAAATAATCGTAGACAAATCGTTTTCCTCGTTTATAATCAGCAACAATACTAATTTCTACCCTTGTTCCTGTTGCTCGTTCCCAATGAACAAGGTCTCGGTTGATGACTTCTGCACGATTTTTATTAGTGTCGATGGCAATTTCCATCACTACGGCTGGTCTATCTGCCTCGATTTTTGAGGTGATCGTTGCATGCTTTCCCGTTGTCAGTTGACCGTACAAGACGACTGCGGAAATACCGATTCCTTGTTGCCCTCTACTTTGCCGTACGGCATGAAACCGAGAGCCATATAGCAGTCGACCAAAAATATGAGGAATCTGTTTTTTAACAATGCCAGGACCATTGTCCTGAACAATAATTCTACATTCATTGTCCTCGTGATTCTTAACTTCTACGGAAATATCAGGCAGTATATTTACCTCTTCACAAGCATCAAGAGCGTTATCTACTGCTTCTTTCACACTGGTGATTAATGCTCGCGTGGGGTTACCAAATCCCAAAATATGTTTGTTTCGTTCAAAAAACTCGGCAACGGAGATTTCTTTTTGCTTCTTTGCTAAGTCATGTGCGGTGATTGTCGTCAAAACCAACCCTCCACAATAGGATTATGCACCCGATACCGTAATAGAAATGCTAATTATAAAATTATTCATTAAAAACGAGTATATTGTCTGCATACGAGAGAAAACGCCCTCAATTATACTCTCCTACAATAAATCCAAATGAACAGTGCCGTGTTTTTTCTTCGGTTTTATCTGTCTCACGGGAACCATAGGTCGTATTTTGTGTATCCTCTGTTTGTAAAGCATCGTATCTCCCTTAATGTATTGTGTGGTAGTGACTCTATAACTAAATGTATCTTGACAGAATATCAAAGTGAAAAAATCCGAAAAAAATATATAGTCTACTGTTCATTGAACCTCAGCTATATAGAATGTATATCTTTATATATTCTATCGAGGGCTGGAGGAGAGAACTTGAAGAAAAAATTACTCATTGTATTAGTAAGTATGGCGGTACTCACCGGTCTATTAAGTGGATGTGTAACAGAATCGCCTGAAGAAGAGCCAGAAGAACCAACGGTACCTGAAGCAGATTTTGAGACTGATGCTACGGCAGAAGAAGCATTTGTTGGAGAACTGATCACCTTTACCGATACCTCAACCGGAGATGTCACTGCATGGTCGTGGGACTTTGGCGATGGTACGAATGCAACAGTACAAAACCCGACTCATTCGTATGAGGAGATTGGAAACTATACCGTCACGTTGAACGTAACATATGCTGATGGCAATACCAGTGAAGCAACCATGACTCTTACTGTTGAGTACCAAGGACCAACAGCAGCTTTTACCTATCCTGACAACATTACTGTCAATGCCTCGTTCCAGTTTACTGATAATTCTACAGTCGGTGATGCCAATATTACTGCATGGTCGTGGGACTTTGGCGATGGTACGAATGCAACAGTACAAAACCCCACACACACCTATAGTATGACTGGAAATTATACCGTAAGCTTAACTGTCACCGATGCAAACGAGAAAATGGACACCGCAGAGACAACTATTACGGTAGAAGCAGAAGAGGCGTAATGACATCGATTGCAGGATTGTTTGTTTATCCTGCACCTTTCTTTTTATTTTTCATTCTTATGTATTGTATTGTTATTTTTGCTCCTGGAACTATGTTATGTGCGTCGCACCATCCCTTAGTACATTCAACGACATACTTACAACGGCTTTTACTCCAATAAGTCTTTGGCAATACACGATGATCGACTGGGGCCTCATAGATGGTGATAACCTGTAGCCGTTTATTGATGAAAATGATGTCAAGCGGAATACAAACGTTTTTCATCCAAAATCCACGATACCTGGAAATATAAAAAGAAAACAGCATTCCTTTGTCTTTTTCCAAAGAATCTCTATGCATCAATCCTGTCATTTTTTGCCGGAAGCTTGTTGCCACTTCACAATTTAGGGAAACTGATTGCGATCCCCTAGGATAAAATGCCACTAGAGCTTCAGACATTATCTTTTCCTCATTATGTCTCAATCACGATACTTTCCTTTATTTTTGTGAGGGAATGGTTTGGAGGGAATGGGTTTATCCAAAAACGGACAGAGTTTTTCCCACCCATCTCCATCGATGACATTCATTATTAACAGTCGGGAGGGCTTCTTTGTAAAGTGGGCCTGTACTTCAGCATTGTGTGTTTCATACTCCCGTAGCAATTGTTGCAACTCATCATCTGTAGTAACTGTAAGATCCGAACCAGATCCCTTGAAATGATTCACAAAACTCTTTGCAAATGATTCATTGTCTCGCACCGTCAAGATAAACTTACTGTCAGGGAAGGCATTGTCGATGATTTGGTATACTCCCTTTCCCCATAGAGGGTAATCGATAAATGCATCAAAATTACACCGTTGTAATGCTTGCAGATATTGTCGCGGTCCTTTGTTAGCATAGATCCATCCAAAGGGAATGCGCAAGGTTCTGTATCCAAGAATCTTGAGTGCTGCATATAGAGAGGTTGTACCCGTCTTTGAATAACCTATACAAAAAATCTTGTAATCATGTTTTGGTTTACACAATGAAAGGAATGTACTATGCACTACTTGATACATCCTTAAGAGATAGAATAAAATAAATATTATGCGCCAGGTAATTTTTTTCACAAGCAAAAAGTATAGTTTTTTCAATAATATAACTTTTGTTGTGTGAGATGCAATACTGCGCTAAACTTAATAAGACCTCTTCTGTTTCCCTCGTGGGAGTAACTATGGTAGTAAATATTGAGCGATTATTGGCAAAACGAGCGAAAAAATTTCGCGCTTCTGAAATCAGAGAGCTACTGAAGATTACTCAAGTCCCCGATATGATTTCGTTTGCAGGTGGGTTGCCTAATCCAGAGGCATTTCCTGTTGAGATTATTCATGATTGTATTGAAACCATCTTTAAAAAAGATATCAAAAATGCACTTCAATATGGAGCAACTGAAGGGCTTATTCTGTTGAGGGGGACCATCGCCAAACGAATGAAAGCAAAGATGAACATCTCCTGCGACGCACACGACGTATTAATTACCAGCGGCGCTCAACAGGCATTGTCTCTGACTGCGCTCACCTTTTTAGATCCTGGGGATACCTACCTTACTAGTGTTCCTGCATATCTTGGTGCTATTCAAGCATTTTCTGCCTATGAGGCAAACTGCGAATCAATTCCCATGAATGATGAAGGCATTGATATCGATTCACTTCAGAGGAATATCGAACGCCTCCGACGCACTGGAATCCATCCTAAATTTTTATATGCTGTGCCAACGAATCAAAATCCTTCAGGAGAAACCATGTCCCTCCGTCACAGAGAAGAATTACTCTCTATCGCATCTGAATATGATTTTTTGATTATTGAGGATGATCCCTACGGTGAACTCATTTTTGAAGGGGAATCCATTCCGCCTATCAAATCACTTGACACAAAAGGTCGCGTTGTTTATATCAGTACATTTTCAAAGATTCTCGCACCTGGATTCCGTATAGGATGGGTTATTGCCTCAAAGGAGATACTTGAAAAACTGACACTTGCAAAACAAGCTAGCGATTTATGTACAAATGTCTTTTCACAATATGTTGCCTATGAATATATACACCGGGGACACCTTGATACTCAAATCAATCAGATACGTACTCTCTATAAGCGTAAGCGAGACATTATGGTGGAAGAAATAAAGAAGCATTTTCCCAAAGGAGTAAAGTGGACAATGCCTCGAGGAGGTATGTTTCTCTGGGTAACCCTGCCCAAGCGCATTGATACGCGATTTATGTTTCAAAAAGCAATCGCAAAAAAGGTTGCCTATGTTGTAGGAGATGCCTTTTATCCTGAGGGAAAAAACTACAACTCCATGAGGCTCAATTTCTCGTATTCTGATGATAAGACCATCCAAGAAGGCATTCGTCGACTTGCCGACGTCATCAAGGAAGAGCTTAAAACCTCTTATGAAGAGGAGCCCTTCCTCCCAGAAGGTGTTTAATCGAAGTACTGTGCTTGATGTATGGCATAACGCTCTCCATCCTTTTGAGAACTGTGAAACTCTGGTTTTTTTTGAAAACAGAAAAGAAAACCTATAAAAATCAAAAAAATATATTCTTTTGGGAGATGGGATGAAAAAGAATGTGCTATCAATAGGATGTACATTGCTAGTGGTATTTATTTTTTTAAGCGGGTGTACTACCCCTCATTTTACCTCTGATAACGGACAGACCAGTACACTCCCTGGTGTAGATAGTTGGGTTGGATGGTCTCAACACCACGACGTGCATGGTTTTTCTGTGTATATTCCTGAGGAGTGGTCTGTTGACGTTGACGACACTGGTTTGATACGCATTGGCGAACATCCTCTTGAAAGTACAGGGGATTTGGTGTTTATTTGGACCATAGTGCTCCGCGAACAGCACACAGAAGCAGAGTTCTTTGATGAACTGGTATCCTTACTTCAAGCATTTATTCCTACATTGCAGGTTACCAATGAGCGCTATGTCTCTGAGTATAGCACATATGTCGGTAGCATATTGTATGGTGAATACATTGGCATCCTTACGCTATCCATGAATGATACGGCTGCCTGCTTGTGTGGACTAGCTGCCGAAGAAAGTCAGTACAACACGAGTCTTGACAACCTTATACGAGTGCTTTACAGTTTTGAGTATACTCCTGAACTAATGGATCCGGGTACTGTAGGTATTGTTCAAATGGAACCCTGGGCAGACCCCAATGAAGGTGCATTTACGATAGATATCGCCACAGATTGGATTGTTGAAGAGGGTTCAGGTCTTATCAGACCGTACATTGATGCATGTTATCGAGTTTATGCACATTCACCAGATGGAGAACATGGCTTTCTTTTTGAAAGTCCTTATGATTACATTTTTGTTGAACCTACATGGACACTTGAGATGAGTGGATTTACCCAAGGAACGCTGTATGACCTGAGTGGCGGCTTGTTTAGACCTATGATGGTATGGGAATATCTGGATGCATCAGAGTATATTCAGGAGTTCTTAGAGCCTGTTTTTGAACAGGATGGAGTAATTGGACAAGGTGTCATCAATAGACCAGATATCGTTTCTTCGTATACTGAATTGCCCTGGGTATCTGAGGTATCTGCTGCCGAAGAGACGTTTGCCAATTCCTCAATGACTCACGTTTGTGTTGCGTCAGACCAACGTCAAGTTTCTGACGGTATTGGAGTGTGGGCCGTTTCACTTGCGTATTACTGGGCACCTACTGAAGATATTGAACTGGTGGAAAAGATAGTAGATGAAATGATCGACTCATTCCAGCTAGATTCTACATGGGCTGCAAATGAGCAACAACAGGTTGCCCAACGAGTCGGAATCATCAATGAAGCTGGTAGCGATATCGCTGATTCGATAACATCAACGTTTGCAACCCGTAGCGAATCGTTGGAAAGAACATCCCGGAAATTCAGTAATGCAATACTTGGTCTTGAGGACGTGTACGATCCAGAAACAGATGAACAGTGGACCGTACCATCAGGCTCAGATCATTATTGGAGAAATATCTATGGAGATATCTATGGTACAGGATTATACACACCGCCAACCTACAATGATGACTGGAAAGAACTTTATTGCCCAAATTGTTAATTTGCTCATATGTTATTTTAATTAGAAGTTGTTTGGTGTAGGCCGTAAGCCTCTTTGCAACAGGAGAAATATCCCAAGAGACATATTTACAAACAATAGACACATTAAGATTAAATTCTAAATCGCAAGATTATAGCTATTATTAGTGATAGTTAATACAAAATAGTGTCAAAATGACATAAATTATAAGTACAATATGCGACATAATATTGTATGTTACAAGTAAAATCCTTTCGGAAAGGAGTCCTCTCTATGGGGCGCTTCACGGCCATGTGCGGTGGAGTTATTACGAATACGAAAGGTATTGTAATAGCATTTTAATCTAAAAAATTTAATAAACGGAAAAAAATTGTGGAAACATTTAAATACTTTTCAACATATAGCTTCCGTTTGTTATGAATATTAAATCAGCTGTATTTGGATTGATTTCGATTAAACCCCAATCCATTAATGCCATAGTGAAACGACTTCCTTATTCCCAAGAGTCTATCTATAATGCTATTGAAAAGATGCTAAAAGATGGAGAACTTATAAAAATCAAAACAAAGGATGGGGTGAAAGCAGATATTCCAAGAGACTACCGTCACCAAAAACAACGAGAATTCTATATTAAATCCCTAAGCTATGGTGTAGATCCAGAGATTCTTCTCAGAAAAACTTCGCGACAGGTATGGAAAGCACTTGATACATCTACTACTATCACGGATCTCTCAAAAGAAACCAATCTTTCTGAAAAAACGGTGAGAAAAATCCTCCAACAATTTTACAGATATGATCTTGTTAGTTATGAAAAGAAAAAACCGATAATTGTAAAAAAAATTCATGAACATCCAATTGGGATCATCTTAAATGCAATGACAAAATTAAAAGATAAAACCAACAGGTTTTACACTTCTGGATCATCTCCGTTTGATGAGATTATTACCACGCCAGACGAAATTGAGAAAATCCTGTATGATAAAATTGACGAAAGCGTTATGGTGAAAAAAACTGGTTTCTTAGTAAAAGGAAAGAAAGAGAAAATTGCAGTAATTGAAAGTGTACCGCAACAGCTTACAAATGAGGAAATATTTATAAAACAAATATTAACTCCAGAGGGGATAGAAGATATTTGCATCAGATTACTTGCTTCTAAAAAAATCAACTATAAACGATTGCTGGATCTCTCAATCGAAAACAACCTTGTGAATTTGATTGGATGTTATCTTGACATCATTAATGATATCAACGATCAAATCATCCCAAGAGGAGTTATTAAGAAATTCCATGATAATATCTCGAATAAAAAATATATCTTTTTTAAAGATGAGATGAAATACGGGAAATCTGGATGGGAAACGAAATACGAAAAGAAATGGAACGTGGACCTCTATCTCGACATTGGAGCAATTGAACATGGAGTACGAGGAATATGAACCTTGAAGACTTTCCTGAACCGATAAAGAAAGATATTGAAGATCAATCATTGTCAATTTTAGAACAAATTAAAGATGATATTATTGTGATAGGTGGATGGGCGGTCAGGGCTTTAACTGGTGATAAGCATGGCCGCTATACGTTAGACATTGACGGAGTAACAGATGCTGAAAAAATGAGTGAAATCGAATCGAAACTATCAGCTATTGGGATGAATGAACGAAAGAATGAATGGGGTATCCAATTCTCACACAAATATACTCCCAGTATCCAGATCCCTGAAGATATTAAAGGATCGACAGAACAAGTAGAGTTGAGGATTGAAACATCAGGACCGAGAATAAAAGAATCACAGACTCATCATTACTTTGAATTCAGTTTAACTGAGTTTGAGGAAAAAGAGATATCATACCATCTAAAAGAAGGTAAAGTGAGGGTGAAGATTCCACCTGCAGAACATATGGCTGCAGTAAAGCTAGGTCTTCCAGTAGACTATAAAAATAATTTTGATTCGCAGGTGTTACTTGAGATTTGTAATGTGGATAAAGCTATTGAGATAATCAAGGAAAATGATGACTGGAAAGAAATGGTTATACGAAGGATCCCAAAACTCATTGGAAGACTAAGTCAGAAGGACAGGTTGGAACATATACTAGCGGTTAACAATGATATTAATATTAAAGAACATGTCAATATGATGAAATATATTGAAAACAAACTTCAACCATAATGACATTTTTACTTTTATTAAACGATTTTTTCAAGTCATAAGCTCACTAAAAACTTACGGCCAGACAGAAGGAGTCTACAGCTACCAGTAATAACTGTTTCTTCTGACCAAGCCAGAACCAGTAATCTCGAAAACAGAAAACGTAAAAACTAGCCTTGTGAAGTCAGAAGAAGCTGGGTGTAGGCCGTAAGCCTCCTTCTGTTTTAAACGGTATTCTACTATGCGTCCTACCTATGAGCAGTCTGGATAACTGATCTCAATATTTGGACTTGCTCCAGGAACAGATTGACCGTTTCACCAACTCTTATGGAGACCTCAACACCACATGTATCATCGCATTATCCATAAGCTGTGTCGTTTCTGCGTCTCTGTAAGGATTCTCACCCTTACCGCTTGCACGGTTTCCTGATCCAGAACGAGGGAGGACTTTCCTCAGCGATAGCCGCCGTCAACCGTCCACCTACGCCCAGCGATAACCGTTACTACCAAAATAGTTTATAAATGTTTACTTTCCCTAAGTAGTTCCGAAAGTAGAATTTATATCTGTAGAAATCTAAAAAATAGACTATATTTTACTAATTTTCATACAAAAATAAGGGGTTTTATAAGGAGAAAAACAACAAGATAATAGATATATTACATAATTTATAAGACTCAAAACTACTTTAAATTAATACAATAGTCGAATAATAAAAGGATGGATTATTGCAGGTTATCCTCCCGGATCAATATTGTAAAGAATTGTACCAAAATACTTTGATGTAACCAAATGGTCTTGTCCTACTTCTCCAAATATTGACATCCAAATTAGAATATCTGCAAGCAACCAGAGATTATAGAATAATACTGAAAATAGAAAATAGAATATCCTAATTAGATAATTCTTTGACGTTGTCTTTGGTAGAAATGAATGTTTCTTTACTCTGTAACTTGTTTCAATACCCCATCTTTTACTATAGAGATAAAAGAGTCTTTCTGCAAGATTAAGATCGTTTTCACTGTATTCGTCATTGGTTACAAATGCTCTTTTATTCCCTTCTTCATCTTCAACAATTACCATGTTAAACGTTATGTCTTTCATCTCAAAATCTGTAACAACAGATGGTGCAGACATTAATTCTAAAGCCTTTCTAACAGTTGAATAATGTGTACATGGCATTAGATATTTCAAATGATATTTGTTGAAAATCTTAATTGAATTAGAGTCAAAAAACCCTCTATCAGCATAAATCCTTCTAATTTTAATTCTCTTAACCGTGTAATCTAACAATTCTTGCAAGATCCTGTCTTTATTATCAAATGGACCAACAGGCAAAGCAAGAAGGGTAAATCGTTTACCGGACTCCACTATGTTGATAGTTGCAAACTTATAGCATTTACTCGTCCCTCTTTCTGGTTTCTTTCCAACAACCATAGGAGTGCTCCTATCTCCATAGTAGAACCATTCCGTGTAGTCAATGGCGACATCGTATGATTTACGAGTATCAATCACATTAGACTGTTTGGTCGTCTCCCAAAGCACTTCAAAAAGAGTACGATACATGTGTTGAATTTCTTTTAGATCATTATGATTCTTTATGTGATACAGAAGAGTATCGGAGTTAGGTGATTTCTGATTCCTTATTTCTTTGAATGTTTTACACCCGTTTTCAGCGAAATCACGTGTCATCCCCATGTGAATCATGAGATCGATGAACTCTTTCTTCTTGTAAACAGTATTATAGCTAAGTTTGAAGTCAATAAAAGGAGAAAACCTCTTCTTAATGAGATGGCATATCTCTCTGGTTTTCTTATCTTTGATATAGTACTGATTTCTTGTTTTTGAAATCTTTTTAGGTTTTACAGATTTAAACGTTGTAACGTCAAATTGTATGCCAAATTTATCTGTAATTTCCTCAATTTTGTTTATAATAAAATCTAGTAATTCCTTTGTTTCATTGGCTAGTATGTAGTTTTGGAAATACCCTATTTGTCTTCTATTTGGAATTTCTTTGAATCCAAGCTGTATGACGTCTTCCGGATGATTATTGAGATGTTGTCTGGTTTGCGTTATGAACCTAAATTTCTTTAATCTTTGATACAAGATGAATCTCGTAAGTGATTCGTAGGAGAATTTTATTTTTCTATATTCTTGATGTTTTATTGTTGAAATATCAAGTTTTTCTATAAAATCAGCTATGCAAATATTTTTTTCTTTATTGAATAGTTCGAATGTGTTATATATCTCCAGCTCTATTTTTTGCTTGGAGACACTCATTATGCTTGACTTCATGTGTTGTCTCCAGACCCCTTGAGAAGTTCCAGTTCTCTTGGGGCCATTATCATTCAAATATATGTTGTAACTAATAACTATCAATACTGACTAATAATACTAATAGTTAGTAATATATATAAATATTACGGTCTATTAGGACTAATAGAAAGTATTAATTAATAGTAAACAGATTTATACGTCACATGGCTCAAAAAAATATTGATTTGGTTTTAAGTCTATTAAAAACATGTGAACCTCAGACGCCAAATGAAATTGCAATACAATCAAAATTAAATCAAAAAACAGTACAAACTATATTACTAGATTTAGCAAATTCTAATGATAAGGTAAAAATGAAAAAGATTGGTAGATTTAGGATATTTTGGAAAATCAAATAAAAATTATCTTGGTAGTAACACTCTTTATAGGTAATCGTAGAACGTTTTTTATTTTTTTTCATCTAATGAATAGCGAAAATCTTTTATTGGGCTCGTTATTCTCAAACAAGAATATCGGAGGCATAAAATGAGTAAAAAATACGACTTATATATAAACGGAAAATGGACGAAATCAACAGGCAATAAAACAATAGATACAAAAAACCCAGCAACAGGTGAAATTCTTGCAATTTTCCCAGCAGGAACAAAAGAAGATACAATTAAAGCAATAGATGCAGCAGAAAAAGCATTTCCAAAATGGAAAAAAACCCCTGCACCAAAACGAGGAGATATAATTCTAAAAGCTGCAGCGATTATGAAAGAAAGAAAAAAAGAACTCGGTGAAATAGTAAGCAAAGAGATGGGAAAAATAATTGCTGAAGGAAAAGGCGATGTTCAGGAATCAATTGATTTTCTTGAATATATTGCTGGTGAAGGAAGAAGACTTCTTGGGGAGACTACAACCTCTGAACTTCAGGATAAGTTTTGTATGACTATTCGCCAGCCAATTGGTGTTGTAGGATGTATTACTCCTTGGAATTTTCCGACAGCAATTCCATGTTGGAAAATAGGTGCAGCGCTTGTGAGCGGTAACACAATTGTTTTTAAACCTGCAAGTCTAACGCCTCTTTGTGCTGGAAAACTTGTTGAAATATTTGATGAAGCAGGTCTTCCAGCTGGTGTTTTAAACCTTGTAACAGGTTCTGGTAGTGTTGTTGGAAATGAAATTGTTAATAATCCTCGTGTCAAATCAATTTCTTTTACAGGTGGTGTTGATGCTGGGGTTGATGTTTATACAAATGCTGCTAAGCTTTTAAAACCAGTTGAAATTGAGCTTGGTGGTAAGAATCCTCAGATAATAATGAATGACGCGAATATTGATCTTGCAATAGAAGGGGTTCTTTTTGGTGCATTTGGTAGTCAAGGTCAGAGATGTACTGCAACAAGTAGACTCATTGTCCATGAGGAAGTATACGATGAGGTAATTGAAAAACTCGTTGAAAGAACAAAAAACTTGAAAATTGGAAACCCTGTAGATCCAGAAAATGATATGGGTCCTGTTTCTTGTGATCAACAACTTAAAACGTTTTTGAAATATGTTGATATCGGTAAGAAAGAAGGGGCAAAACTTATCTATGGTGGGAAGCAACTTTTAGAAGGAGAATACAATAAAGGATTCTTTGTTGAGCCTACTATTTTTGAAGCAAAACATGGAATGAGGATTACAAAGGAAGAAATCTTTGCACCTGTCTTAAGTGTTATGAAAATCAAAAATTTTGATGAAGCAGTAAAAATTGCTAATGATATAGATTATGGTTTGTCTTCTTCTATTTATACAAAAGATGTGAATCTTGCATTTAAAGCAATTGATGATTTTGAAACTGGAATTACATATATTAATGCTCCAACAATTGGTGCAGAGGTGCATATTCCATTTGGTGGAGTAAAAAACACTGGAAACGGTGGACGTGAAGCTGGAACAACAGCAATAGATGAGTTTACTGAGATAAAAACTGTATGCATTGATTATAGTAATAAACTTCAGAAGGCTCAAATCGAGGACTGATGCATTGTGAAAATGTTAATTGGTGAGAAATGGATTGATAAAAAAGAAAAAATCGAAATAAGAAATCCATATGATAACAAATTAGTTGATGCAGTTCCCAAAGGCACAGAAGAGGATATGAAAAAAGCTATTGATTGTGCTGTTATAGGATCTAAAATTAGTAAAAATATGCCTGTACATGAACGTATAGATATTTTGATGAATACTGCAGGAATTATTAAGAAAAATCAGGAAGAATTTGCTCATATTATTTGCAGTGAGAGAGGTAAAACGATTCATGAGGCAAGAAAAGAAGTTAGCCGTGCGATAAATACCATTACGATTTCTGCTGAAGAAGCAAGACGTATTGTTGGTGAAACCCTTCCTTTTGATAGCGTATCTGGTTCTGAAAACCGAGTTGGATATTACTATCGTTTTCCCATTGGGATTATTGGTGCTATTACACCTTTTAATGATCCATTAAATCTTGTTGCTCATAAAATAGGACCAGCAATTGCTGGAGGAAACTCAGTTATATTAAAACCTGCTACTGCTACACCACTTTCTGCACTTAAACTTGGAGAAACATTAATGAAAGCAGGCCTTCCAGAAAATATTTTGAATATTGTTACGGGCTATGGTTCTGAAGTTGGGGATGTGTTAGTAAATGATGACCGGGTTAGGATGATTTCTTTTACTGGTGGAGTAGATACAGGTCTAAGAATTTTAAAACATGCAGGTCTTAAAAAAATGGGCATGGAGTTGGGTTCTAACGCTCCAAGTATCGTAATGGATGATGCAGATGTTGATAAAGCTGTTGAACTCTGTATCTATGGAGGTTTTTCAGCTGCCGGAGAGAGCTGTATTGGTGTTCAACGGCTTTTAATACATACAAAAATATATGATGATTTTAAAACTAAGTTTGTTAATCATACGAACAAAATGAAGACAGGATGTCAATTTGATGAAGAAACAGATATGGGACCTATGATTTCAGAAAAAGAAGCAATCCGGGTAGAAAACTGGGTAGATGAAGCAGTAAATAAAGGTGCTAAGCTGTTGACTGGTGGAAAACGAAATGGAAATATTTATTATCCAACTGTTCTTGAAAATATTCCAAAAAATGTAAAACTTGGATACGAAGAGGTTTTTGGCCCGGTCATCTGTTTATATAAAATCAAAAACCTTGATGAAGCAATTGAGATGGCAAATAATGTCAAATATGGACTTCATGCGGGTATATTTACAAGAAATATTAATAATGCATTTAAAGCAGTAAAAGAGCTCGATGTCGGTGGTGTTATTGTAAATGATTCCTCAGATTATCGTATTGATATGATGCCTTTTGGCGGTGTTAAATATAGTGGCCTTGGAAGAGAGGGCATTAAGCATGCTCTTATGGAGATGACTGAACCGAAGGTTGTTTGTTTTAACCTTTAGGATTTATTACGTTTAACTAAATGTTGGTCTAATTTTTTCTTTTCTTCATTATATTTTTTTAGAATATCTT
>CAZWZY010000020.1:0-32284 GCA_964638175.1 uncultured Thermoplasmatales archaeon
GAATTGTTTCTCAAAGTTTATTCCCCCTACCATCTAGTTACATAACATTTATAAAACTTTTCCAAAAAGCTTTTATTTGTGCACTGTATACATGTATCATACTAGCATGGCTTATTCTATCGTTGCTGAATGTATTGAGAGAATTTACCCTCTCGATAGAATTGTTATGAATGAGTAAAATAGAATTAAATGGGGGAGTAGAGGAAAATGAAAAGGAAAATATTTGTTTTAGTTGTAACGCTGTTGATGGTTTTGAGTACGATTGTATTTATTTCTAGTGATTTTGAAGTCGAAGCTAATCCTGGAGGTGGTAGAGATGGATATCCTGAGAACATTGGTTTAGATTTTGATTTCATGTGGAATGCAACAGTAAAATTAGCTCAGGTCGTACATGATGCCTATGAAGAAAGTGAAATACGTAAAGGACGGACATTTGGAACCAAAGGGGCACATTATGCCGCATCTTACATTAATGACACACTAAACGATTTGAATCTTGAAAATGTTGACCAATTACAGCTTGGACCTGTTCAGGACTGGGATTATTTTGAACGCCGATACACCAGTAAGGTTATAGTTGACAATTTCCGACTAACGATAGATCGTGACGATTATCCATTACCCAATACCGTACCAACAAATGAAACTTTTGTATTCCCTAGTGGACTTAAAGATAGAGTTACGGGATGCATGGATCACAATTACACCTTTTTAGATGAAGAAGATATTCGTGTCCTTCCTAAAGATATAACTGGAGATTGGAGTCCAGTATTTGGGGACCAAAATATCGATTATTATAATGTATCCTGTACAACTGTAAATCTAGCAGGCATTATTGTTGGAAATGTATCCTACATCGCTAGTAATGAAACAATTCCTGAGGATCAAGAATGTAAGATTTTCTTAATCGAGGAAGAAGATGGGTGCGAAGATAAGTTGGACAATATAACTAATGCTACAGGTGTGGTCTTATTACATGATGACACAAGGGGCTATAGTGCTCAGAATGTCACAGATCATTCCTTTTCAATTGTCAGAGTCGATTCAAGTGATGATAATTTAACTGAAGTTAAAGAATTGTTAGAAAATGGAACTATGATGATAGCAGATAATTTATTCGATAATGAAACAATAATTTTTACATATAATCTTGGCTCATTGTTTTGGTGGCCTGACTATAACTTCTTTATTATTGATCAAGTTGAAACCATAGAAGAAACTTTATATTTTGGGGATTCTCTTTTAAAAGCAAATATTTTATGGCTACTAAATTATGTTCATGATTATAAGTGTAAAGGTCTTATCCTTTATGATTTATGCAACGAAACTCATGTAATGGTATGGAGTAACAGAGATTGGTGGAGGCTATCCCTTCCATTTCCTGGCCTTCCAATATTTTCGATTAATAATTCAGTAGGTAGTTGGTTAGTTGATCATGCCGATGACGATAATAATACTATCAGCGGCCATATGAATCAGAGGTTCGAAGAAGAGAAACATATTGGTCTACCTTCACAGTGGACAACTGGAGTAGAAGCTTATAATGTAATAGGCAACATCACAATTGATCATAGTCCTGGTGACGCAATAGTGGTAATATCAAACCGCTATGATGGATGGTGGGGAGAGACTCCAGGTGATTCGGGGGCCGGTGGTGCACTGGTATTAGGCATTGCAAAATATTTTAAAGACTACGACATCACGCCAAAATATAATCTTACATTTCTTTTTTCTACAGGTGAGGAATACGCTTATCGTGGTGCTCAACATTATAGTGATAGTCATGAAGATAACAATATAACACTGTTTATCGGTACTGATCAACTTGGCATAAATCAGAGCGATATGTTTTTAGAGCTCCGTTATAAGGAGACAGATACTAGAAAAATTGTATATGCCATAACAAATGAAACTCATTATACTGAAAGAACTGAATATAACCATACGCATCGTTATAATCCAGTTAGTTCGGAACAATTAATATCTGGTACTGAAGACATTGTTTATCAACAAAGAACAGGCTCTGATTGTGATACAATTTCATTTGGTAAGGGTGGTAACTGGGATAATTGGCACAAGTCAGGGATGAATTATGCCGAGGGAGATAGCTTGAAACACATGGATCGTAATGATTTGAATGTTACATTTGAACTACTATGGAACGTCACCAAATATTTCACCGTTAACCCGGATTGTTGGTTTGAAGGCGATGTATGCTACGAGAGTTTTGATTCACCAAGTGATGGAGATACACTTGTAGATTCTATCAGAGCGAACTTCACGGTGAACACCTCGATTCCCCAGGATAAAGTGAGGGTTAATGTATCCTACAGTGTTAGTTGGCCCGGTCATGAGAGCAGCTGGATTGAAGGGAACAGCGAAGAATATATCATCACCTCCAAAGGCAAGACCTTCTCAACAGTGTTCTCTATTCCGGATAGCTATACGAACGCGAACTTTTCCTTACAACTTAAACTGTACAATTCAACAGGGCGCATCAACGACCTCGTGGGCATCGGTTCCACTAACGAAAATGATACGAGCAATAGTTCAGAGAAGTATCGGCTGTATCACCCGCTTGGTTATCCACATAAAGGAGCCTTGTTTGAATCTACGAATGATCGGATCACTGGTTCGGTGTTCACCGCCAATGAAAACTGTTATGCTGATAACATCACAGCGTACATCTATGCACCAACAGGATATCCCCCATACAACGCAAAGGCGATGATCTATCGGGCTGATGACTTGGCACTCATCGGAGAAACCGATGAACAAGCATATGGAACTGCCTATGGCGGTGCCTGGAAAGTGTACCCGTTTTCCGATCCGAAACCTTCCTTAGAAAAGAACACGACCTACGTCCTCGTGTTGTGGAGCGAAGGCGCACAGCTATATTATGATACATTCAACTCTGAACGTGGTCGTTACAACGAGTCTACGTACGGTCCAGAACCTCCAGAGGCTCCTGTTTTCATCAATGAAAGCAGACTGTACTCCCTCTATTGTAGTTATACGCCTTTTGGACCTGAGATAACCTCTGTTTCCGCTGATCCAAATGTTGTTGGTTTTGGCTTTAACGTCACCATTTCCGCAGATGTTATTGGTGAAGTTAACGGTGTAGATGCTGTTAAGGTGAATATCTCATATCCGGATAGCACGTTTGGTAATTTTACAATGAATAATACCGATGGTGATACCTATGAATATGTATTTTCTGATACATGGCAGACTGGATGGTACAACTATACCATCTGGGCTTGGGGCAATGGCGGTAGCAGCAATAGTTCTTCAGGGCATAGTTTTAATGTTTCAGTACAGGCAACCATAAGTATTGCAACGTTGAAAGACAGTTACGGCGATAGCGAATATGTCAACATCACTGATCCACCAACACCACCTGATGACTTCTATCTTGTTGACCGTGGTCTCACCTGGGACGAATACTACAATGCTCTCACTGGAGAAAACGTTCTAGAGATAGCAGCAGGACCTATCAATTATCAGGATGAAAACAATGAATGGACTCCAATAAACTGCACCATTGATCAGCTTGAACCTGATCATCCAGCATATAGCTATGGATATCGAACTGGAAACGAACGTGGGTTGTTTAACATCTATTTCAAACCCAATGTTCAGGATGATTGGACAGTAGCATTTGCATACAACAAATCCACTGACCCTGTAGCGCATGTCATTCGTAGTAAACTCGTTGGCGTCGGGTATCTTGATCCATCCAGCGATTGGGCGTATGAATACTTGCAAAACGCACAGAGCAGCCAAGGGCAGATCCTCGGTAATTCGGTAACTTATGAGGACGTCTTCACTGGTACTGATGTGACCTGGTCTTATGAAAGCACAAAACTGAAAGAAGACATAATAATGAGCAATGCCACAAAAACGCTATTGCAAAACCACCCGCCATCAGATTATGGTCTCAGCAACGAGAGTTCCTATCTTGTGTTTATCACTAGATTAGATTACCATAATCTCAATATGTACAATATATCTGGTATTCTTGACGGTAACTTTACGGTATCCAATGGACGGATTGATTTCAAGGATGCTATGGCACACATCAAATGTTCACTACCTATTGGCGAGGCCTATGAGCTACATAATGAAGAGGTTAGACAACAATTAACGTATCGCATTATACAACATAACGATGAGTATTATCTCCTCTCCGGTCTGAAAGTATCTGATTTGAATGAGATGCAGTTCCCTGTTGTTATCGATCCTAGTTTAAAAATGATGACTGTGTATTCAACGTCCAGCGATGGCTACATCTACAAATCCAATAGTAACTATAACACTGCCTGGACTTCTTCTACCGGTACTGTCATCGATTCTACTGATTATATGAAGATAGGGCAATATACAGGTTTTTCCATTCCGCCAACATACACTATAAACAGAGATTTCCTGTTCTTCAACACGTCGTCATTACCATCAAATGCGTATATTACTCAAGCAACGCTTTCAGTATATAAAAAGAGTGATTCATCGTCAACTGATTTTGACATAGTAATTCAGAATGGACAGCCAACCTATCCACGTGATCCTCTGCAAACAGGGGATTACAATAAAAACTATTACTCTGGAAACGGTGGCAGTCTTAATACAGCTAATTTCTCGAATGGGAGAAACAACATACCGTTAACCAACTACAGCTGGTTAACCAAGGAGGGAATGACAAAACTCTGTTTACGAAGCAGCAGAGATATCAGTGGTACGTCACCACCTTTTTCAGAGTTTGTACAGGTGTACAGCAGTGAGAAGAGTGGTACATTTTATGATCCTAAACTATCTATCAGTTATAGAAACCAGTCTAAGATCAAGAATACTGGCTCCACTAATATCAGTGGTTATCTATTGATACAGGTGCAGTATGACAACGAGACGTTAGGTGAGTGGGTTGTTGACCATGATACCATCAATGAGACCACGCCGAGAACTATAAACAGCGGCGAACAGCTTGCACTGGATGTAATCTTCAATGGTCAGGTGAACACAGACGATCTTTCAAATGGTAATGGTACGTATCGCGTCTATACAGCGTTCAGAGATCCAGATGGGAACATCTTGCAGACAGAAGATGAAACCTATTTGGTATCGTCGTACGAGTTTGATGTGACCTTTGCATAACGGCAAACGTGACGTGATCAGTGTAAATTTGCGTCAGGCAAAAACTGCCTGACTCTCAACATCTTTTTATACGCCTAAACAAAATCATTTTTTATGCCAAGAAAGACACCTAAAGAAACTATACATAAAATGAGACGGGAAGTCCTCAATGGTAAATCTAAATATAGAGTAGCAGTAGACATGAATCTTGAATTCTCCCTTGTATATAGACACACCAAGGATATTCCATGTATTCGGAAGGGTGAACCATGTATCCAAGGAAAAGCAGTCGATGTACTCAGAGAGCTACTCCAGGAAGGGTATGTTCATTCTAATAAAGAAAAAGGTCCTGCGCTCCGTAGACTGAAAAGTAATTTTCCGATGATTCAACGGTCGCAGATAGAGGGTAATGGGATTTACTATCTAAGTGACAGAAATAAGCAGGCATTGCAATCGTTCATTGAACAGAACAACTCAAAAGTTATTAGTTATCAAGATATTGCTAATATTTCAAGAATTTTTGCTGTAGATCTAAATAAGAATGAAAAACATGCATTCTTTGGCAGATCTAAACCTAGGAAATCATTTAAAATTCAAAGTTCTGAGGGTGATTCTCTCCCTAATAGTGATGATTCTTTGGCATTTTTTTACATTCGGAAGTACTGGATGTAGTAAGTGACAAAAATTCTAGGAAAACTATTGATTTCAATTGTAGATTAACAAGATGTTTCTTTATTTTTTATAACGTCCTAAAACGTATGCCGTATACTAATACTGCGAAAAAAATCCGTTTTTAAATAGCTTACCGTAATTCATATATGCTGTAATGATATCTCGTAGTGAGTGAATATCCTATGCCAAAAACTCGATGGATACAGATAGAAGAAATCCTTGAAGGAAAACATGCGAGGAAACCTGTCCATCTTCGCGGATGGATTTATCGTACACGAAGTAGTGGCAACATTGTGTTCACGATCATTCGGGATGTGACAGGAACCATTCAGGCAACCATCAAAAAAGGAAACCTTGCCGATGATGAATTTGAAGATGCAAAGAAAGCGCTTATCGAATCATCTGTAGAATTAAAAGGCGTGGTCAAAGAAGACAAGCGAGCGCCAGGCGGGTATGAACTTCAAGTTACGGGAATGCACGTCGTTCATTTTGCCGAGCCCTTTCCTATTGTAAAGGACCAAAGTCCTGAATTTTTACTTGATCAGCGTCATCTTTGGATTCGTTCTCAAAAATTAAATGCTATTTTCAAAATCCGTTCTACTGTTGTTGGTGCCATTCATACCTTCTTCAGAAACCTTGGATACTATGAGTTTGATGCACCGGTATTACAACCAAATCAGTGTGAAGGTGGATCTACCCTTTTTGAAGTGAAATATTATGATCAGAAGACATATCTTTCTCAATCGTGGCAGCTGTATGCAGAAGCAGCAATTTTCTCTTTAGAAAAGATTTACAACATGGGTCCAACGTTTCGTGCAGAGAAATCAAAAACCTCACGGCATCTTTCTGAATTTTGGATGGCCGAGATGGAAGGCGCATGGATGGATTTGCACGATATCACTGAAATTGCAAAGGAGGAAGTGAAGTTCATTTTACGGGAAGTACTAAAGCATCATCAGCGTGAATTGAAACTCCTTGAGCAAGATACTGCAAAGTTAAAACGCATTGCAAAGGCACCGTTTCCTACCATTACGTATACTCGAGCAATAGATCTCCTCAACGTCAAGGAAAAGATGAATGTATCATGGGGAAAAGATTTACGAACACTGGAAGAAAACAAACTCATGAATCATTTTGACACGCCGGTAGTTGTCACCAATTATCCCGTGGAGATTATGGCATTTTACAAACCCCGCGATCCCAACGACCCCAAAACAGCACTATGTTTTGACATGATTGCACCAGAAGGCTATGGTGAAATTGTGGGTGGCTCTCAACGAAGCTTGGATGTTGATGATATGAAACAACGTTTGCTCGATGAAAGCGAGGATATCGAAAATTATCAGTGGTATTTTGATTTAAGGCGCTATGGATCGGTACCTCATGCTGGCTATGGTCTTGGGGTTGAACGAGTTGTTGCCTGGATTTGCGGTATCGATAATATTAAAGATGCGATTCCGTTTCCCAGGACCGTCGTACGCTTTCGACCATAAGGTGAATAAATCATGAAAAAAACGGTAAATGTTGTTGTTTCCGGCAAAGTGCAAGGCGTCTGGTTTCGAGCAAATACGAAAAATAAAGCGGAACAACTTGGCGTCACTGGGTGGGTAAAAAATTCCCCTGGAGGTACTGTTGAAGCATGTTTTGAGGGCGATGAGCACCAAGTGCAAGAAATGATTGAATGGTGTCATCGTGGTCCTCCACGTGCTAAAGTTGAAAAGGTCGAGGTAAAAAACCAAGAATCAACTCGAGGATTTGATAATTTTTCTATAAAATATCGATCGTAATACAGAAAGGAATCTTCTCTTCCTTCGAGATCGACAAACATCTCTACCTTTTTAAAGATAATTTTTAAACGCGCTTACCATCTTTTCATTCTTATCTATTAAGTAGATGGTTTCAAAAAAAGTTTCAAACCTTTTTGCTACAGACACGATAGCTTCAGCAGCATCTTCAACTGAGACTCTACCAACTCCCGTCCCCATTCCAGGGATTGCAATTGATTTTAGATTGAGTTTGACACCTAGCCCAAGAGCGGCACGCGTTGCGTCTCTTACATTTTCAACTCCAATTCTCATAGCCGGCTGCTTCATCGTTGGCGCATGAATAACATATTTACATGGAAGAGAACCAGCAGTTGTTTCAACAGCCGTACCAACTGGAATTGGCGCCTTAGAAACAGCCTCTTTTTCAATCTCAATGCCACCTACACGTTTGATGGCACCGGCAACTCCCCCACCCATGTAGCCAAAAGAATTAGCAGGATTCACGATAGCGTCACAAGAAACCCGAGTAAGATCCCCCTGTTTGACAGCAGTAGTAGACATGGCCTATCGTTTCTTTTTCTTCTTCTTTTTCTGCTTTTCTTCTTTCTTTTTCCTTTTTTCTTCCTCTCGCTCTTCTTCAAATCGCTTCTCTTTGGCAATGCCGCCTTGGAGTACCCTGAGTCGAGAATTCAAGGCACGAATATGATCGTCAATTTTCCGTTTTTTCAAATTAAATTCTGCTGGTGTAATCTTACGTGCTTCACACTTCTCTTGTAATGATGCAATCTTTTTCTCTTCCTTTTGAATGCGTTTTTCTAGCTTTGCAATGTTTCGTTCCAATCGTTGCACAAATCCCATGTTAAGTACCCCATAGGTCTTTTCTATGCGCTTCAAGGGTATTGTTTTCTTTCCCTAAATACTCTGCGAAAGTTTTCACCCGCTCTTTTCCAACACGATAGGGCATAGGAAATACTTCGGTATACTTCAAATCTCGTAACAAATGATGATCCAGAATAACGTCACACCAAAGCGTCGTGAGAATTTCTTTCAAATTGTCTGATGCATCTTGGAGATGTTGTTTACTGAATTTCCACCCAAGAAAGATAGTGGGTGGGCCGTCTATAATAAGAATATCTGGCTTTTGATCCAAAATATACTCTTTTGCACTAGTGGTGACTGGCCCCTGAACATCAGATGCATGGAGCAGACGTTTTGCGCCATCATCAATCGTGGTCATAATCACATACCCTAACCGGACATTTTCAGGTCCATGAAAAAACGGTGGTGAAAAGGAAAGTTCCGTTTTTCCTATTTTTAATGTACTGTCATCACTTGATATCAATTCACAGGTGTGACCAATAGCATCCTTAAACTCTGACCCTCGCTTTTGTTGCGATTTATTAATGTGTGTGGAAATATCCTTTGCAAACACTTTTTTCCCTGCATAAAAAACTTCATTAGGGTCATAATGGTCGTAGTGATAGTGTGAAATCGTCAAGACATCGCACTTTTTTGCACACTCGCCTATAGTCGTTTTAGTACGAAACAACGTTTCTTGTTCTCGCTGATGGGGTGGAAGTCCATATCGTTTTGGCCCCAAGGCTGCGGAGGGATCAATAAGTATCTTGCAATCGTCTGTTTCGACATATGTTGCCATAGAACGTACGCCCAAAGAATCGGAAGCAAGTGGAATAATTTTCATGAGCAATCGCGCGTAAAACACAGACGCAACATAAAAAGATATCCTCAATCTACAAGATTTAAAACAGATGAGGTTGTTTAAATGAGATAGTATTGGTATTAGTATAGAGCGTCATGGACTCGTCGCAATTATCACAATAGAGTTCAATGATGATTTCATCATTGAGCTTTTTGATGGGAATTTGTTTTAAGACTCCCCCGCATTTAGGGCATTTTTGGTAGTGCTCAAGATCCATACTACTTCACTATATTATTTATAACTAAAAATATATAAATTTTTCCTTAATTTTTCACTATTTATGCAAAATATCCTTCCTTTTCTCTCTTCTATTAAATATAATCTTTCCGGCATAGACAACTTTAAAAATGCGATGATACGGGATCGTTGCCGTGGTCGTATGCATGAACGATTTTTCAAGTGAGACAACATCATTTCCGGTTATGATCTTTGTGTCGTGTGGTGCACCGCGATGGACATACCAAATTTCTACCTTTGCTAATTGAAATGTATCACGCCACTTTAATTCATTGAGAATATCTCGAGGGTTGGTCATGGTCAAATCAAATATCTACTGTTTTTGAGGCTGAGATCGATATGTTGTTTTGCATTTCCCTCAATACACTCTTCATGCCCAGGATATAAATTGATAATTTCTAGTTTTCCGATCCGTTCTATGGATTGTTTTAATAGCGTTCCATCTCCCCCCGGCAAATCATATCTGCCAAAAGAGCCATGAGCAAAAATAGTATCTCCTGAAAGTAATGATATACTCTTTTTTGCATACAAACAGAGACTCCCCATGGTGTGTCCTGGAGTATGTAACACAGAAACCTGCTCATCGCCAACAGTGATGGTATCCCCCTCATCAAGGTGTACATCAATAGGCATTTTCGGCATCACCCCTCCCAACATACGAGCAAATGTGCTTTCTCCCTGTTCAATCTTATTGACTGCATATTTATGAGCAAAAATAGTTGCATTTTCTCCCGTTAACTCATAGAGTTTTTTCACACCACCAACGTGATCATAATGTTCGTGGGTGAGGATAATCTGTGTGATAGTATGAGGATCGATAATTGAATTGATTTTGTTAGCAACCGTATCGTGATATAATCCGGTTCCACAATCGATGAGGGTAGGCTGCTTTCCAAGCACGACGTAAATGTTTGAATCATAGGATTGACCGTACAAACAATGAATCTTCATACAACGTGCCAATCATACAAGATTACATAAAGATGTCGTTACTCTTTCCCTAATCGTGGATTGAAGACAAAAAACATCATCTCGCCGCTAGAACTGCTTTCTCCATTTTCATCGTACACTTTGGTTTCAATAGTGTGTTTCATGAACGCAGGTTCATCCCAACGCCAGATGTACGGTGCTGTGGTTACTGTATCTTTAAGTTTACCATCAACATAAAATTCTGCTTTATTCACCCGATCATCATCAACATGAATGCTCAACGGGCCAAAGACGACGGGCTTGAAGAAGGGAATAATTTTCTTGTTCTTAATGTAGATAAAGCTTTCAAGAGCGACTCCCTTTTTTTGAAGCACGAAATAGAGGACGATACTGATACCAATAATTGCTCCTATAGTGATGAGCAAGGTGCTAAGTGGGAAGGCCATTTCTTCGACATCAAAGGCAAGATAATACATTGCCATATCGTCACGATCTTCTGATCCATTTCGCTCTTTGACACTGACAAGCAACTCATATTTTCCTTCACTTAGCGATGCGGGAACGGTGTAGGTGAAACTTTTGTTATTTGTTGTTGTGAGGTTGCTGGTGATGACGAACGCATCCAAGGGAAGCGCCGTTTCTTCATCAACATGATATAACTCAACAGATAGCAGATCAACTGCAAGATTGTACGAAAACGTGATGGGGGTACCACTTTCATTGATGATGCTTCCAGAGGCGGGGCTAAACACCGCGTTTCCTAATGTTACAGGTGGTTCCGGTATTTCATAAATAAGATAATATTTGGTGTCTGGGTCGTCTAGTACATACACGACATCGTTTTCTCGCCAGATGCAGTCTGAAGAAAGCGATACGCCGCCAGCTGTTTTTACCGTAAGATTCTCGTACTCTGGATACATGTCTTCAACGTCAAAGTAAATCCAATCCGTTTTATTGACCATAATAATCACAGTTTCCGTATCATCATCGTGATCAACATCAAACATTTCTGAGTTCTGGTATGTTACGTCGGTAATGCTGTCCTCTTCGGTATCCCACAAGAATAAGTCATCCAAGTCACCATCCACTGATATAAGGAACGTTGGATGTCCGCTTATATTGATAAAACGTTCGTGATGGAGTAATTCATTGGGATCAGTAAAGACATCAACAGCTCCATCGCCATCGGTATCCATCGCATAAAATAATTCTGTTAAGCTTAGATTGTATTCTGCATTCACGGTCAACAAGGTTGTGTTAGAGGTTTCGATTGAGGTAAACGGTTTGATAACAACCGTAGAATTAGCAGTGTCGGTTCGTTTGTCATCGTCGGTGATGGTTAAGGTAACGGTGTACGTGCCATTGGCAGAATAGATATGGGTGGGAGTAACTCCCGTTCCTGTAGTGCCATCTCCAAAGTTCCATGCATAGGAAGTAATGGTGCCGTCAAGATCAAAACTTGCCGTACCATTGAACATTATTTCTTTGGTGACGAATCCCTCATATGGGCCATCTGCATTGGCATACGGATTTTTGGTGTCTTGCTGGTTTCCTGAAGTGTCATTGGCATAAATAACACAATATACTTTCTCTGGTGTTCCTTGAGGAAGAATCACTTTCTGGTAGTAATCTCCCCCTATACAATCCATACCAACACACATGGTGTTGCTACCGTTATACCAATATTCGATGTACACATCACCGACGCCGTAATCATCAGTTACCGTGACTGCAAAGGTGTGACTATTAGGCATATATTCAAATGATGGACCATACTCTTCGATGACGATGGTTGGAGGAACGGTATCTGTTGCTGGCTCAATAGTGAATGTTTTGGTTGATGATTGTTTTGTATTTCGTGCATCAGAGGCAATAACAAAGTAACTATAGTCACCTACTGTCGTGAATTCTCGTAAACAATTGTACACATTTCCTGTTTTATTTTGGAGAATTGAAAATTCGCTCTTGTCGCCGGTGGGATCGGTGATATTAAGCACGACATCTCTGACTTCCAGATTGTCAGTAACCATTACCGTAATATTGACGTCCTCTCCAGCAATCTGGGTCTCAGGCGTTGCTTGGGGAATTCCCATGGTTGGAGTTATTACATCAAGCAGCGGTTTATTGTCTTTATTTGCTGCGTAGATGGTATACGCACTATCGGCGATACCGTCGCTGTTACTATCATATGCTCCCTCACTTGGCTCATCAAAATCATCCCAGTAGTTGCCATTGATAGAAGGTCCATCAACAATGTTTGTTCCGCTTGCTTGTTGATTCCACGTATTGCTACCCAGACTTTTATCCATGGCATTATTGGCGTTGTCGTGAAAGTAGTTATTTCTGATGACGTTGTCAATGGTATAAAAATTAAGATTGATACCATAGCGAGTGTTATCATAAATTTCATTACGATAAATAGAATCATTTGTTGAATTTTGCATCCGAATTCCATCGAGAGTGTTGTCATGAATTGTATTGTCTGCTATATTATTATTATCGTCCGTAAACAAAAATAAACCATGCTTTCCATTGTTTTTAATGGTGTTTTCTGCAATGCTATTGTAGGAGCCCACTATCATAATGCCATAATTGGTACTTCCTGAGATGATGTTGTCCTCAACACCAACATTCCAACTAGAATTTTCTATACGTATGCCGCTGTCTTCGTTCTGATGGAGTTGATTGGAGGTGATATTATTGTTGTAATCACAGTGATTCTTGAGATAGATGCCATTTGCCTCGTTTTCTGAGATATTATTGTTGTTAATGTCATTGTTCATGCAGGTTTCATTCATGAAAATACCATTAGCACCATTTTCTTTAATGCCGTCATTGTACGCAATGGTATTGCTGGATGAATCGTACACAAAAATACCATTTTCATTGTTGGTAATGATATTATACGTTATTTCATTATCATCTGATCGATTGAGATGAACACCATCGCCATTATTGTTTTGGATGGTATTGTCATAGATGATATGATCATCGCAGTTATTCAGATAGATGGCATGCTTACCGCTGGTAATACTGTTATCAATGATGCGACAATGATCCGCATTTACTTTGATCACAGCATTCTCGTTTCCATTGCCACTTTTTCGAATAGTCAAAGTACTAATATCAACATCTGCAGCTGTCACGGTGATAACATCGCCAGAATTGCCTCCATCGATAATAGTAATATCCTTTTCCTCTCCAAAAAGGTCGAGGGTCTTATCAATAACAATGGTTTCGTAGTAGATGCCGTCATAGACGACGATTCGATCTCCACTCGATGCATTATCAATGGCATTTTGAATAATAGCAAAATGATCATCATGCCACCCTGGTGTCGTCTCATCGTAATCGTCATCAACATAAAACCGGGGTGGTGGTGTGGCCAGTGAAGTATTAACTAGAAGTAATGATGCACCCACTGAAAGAAGTACTATACTACTTACTACTCCCACTGATAATTTAGATATCATCCCATCTGCCTGCACATGTAGCTGCATATACAAATCTGCTCCTATGTTAAAAATATTCCTATGATTTGAGAAAGGAGAGGAATTGCAGGTAACAAAGTGGGCCCGCCCAGATTTGAACTGGAGTCTCTAGCTCCCAAAGCTAAAAGGATCGACCAAGCTACCCTACGGGCCCAGCAAGAGTGTTGGTAACATTATTTGATATTTAAAAACTTTTATGTAAGTCTATCTGTTATCTTATCTCATATGGACTTTAGCATCAAAAAACCGACACATCTCTTGGCTTTACTCGTGTTCCTTTTTGCATTTTTTATCATCATCGTCTATCCCCTTCTATCGTTCTTTGGGTATTTTGCGACGGTTGAGGAAGGCATTAGTGAGCTTTCCGAGGGCATCATTTTGGCCAGTTCATTAATTACCGTGTTGCTTTTTGTTGGTGCGCCACTCTTTTGGTATGCCCTGGTCAATCGTAGCGGCATCAAGGAAATGCTGCACAGAATGAAATTGAAAAGCGAAGGCATTGATACAGCGTTTCTTTGGGGCATTCTTACTGCTATTGGGATGTTTTTTATCATCATGATTATTGGCTACATTCTTTTATTGTTGGGGGTCGAACAAGAGGGACTTTCGAACATTGATGCACTTGCAGAAAACCTTTCGATCGGCTCGATGTTTCTTATTATTGTGGTGCAGTCCATAAGTGAAGAGATTTTCTTTCGAGGATTTCTGTTAGAAAAACTTGAATCTCTTGCAGGTTCCAGCTTAGCAATTTGCATTACTGCAGTATTATTTGGCATGGCACATATGTCCTATGGAAATTGGTACCCCGCACTGATGCCAGTCATTATGGGACTTTTGCTTGGGTATGTGGTGCTGAAAACACAAAATTTGTATTCTGCTATTACTGCTCACATGGTATTCAATTTTGCCAGCTTTATTCTCTACCTCTATGCACAATCGTTGGTGTCTTAGGCGTTAATTCTATAAAGGGGAGACTTATCCCCCCTATAACAATAGATGTGATATCATGGGTGTAGAACAAACCTTTGTGATGATAAAACCTGATGGCGTCCAACGAGGCCTTGTGGGAGACATTACCGCTCGTTTTGAACGAAAAGGCATTAAGATTGTTGCTATGAAGATGGTTTCAGTCAGTAAAGATCTTGCTGAAAAGCACTATGGCATTCATAAAGGAAAACCATTTTTTGCACCAACGGTGAAATATATCACGTCCTCTCCTGTAGTTGCCATGGTGCTCGAAGGAAACAACGTTATTGACATGGTACGAACCATGATGGGAAAAACAAATCCACAAGACGCACCCATGGGAACAATACGAGGAGATTTTGGCCAATTCATTGGAAGAAATATTGTCCATGGTTCCGATGGCCCAGACACGGCGGCATTTGAAATAAATCTCTGGTTTACTGAAGAAGAGCTTTCCAAGTATACTCGAATTGATGAGAAATGGCTATCTGAATAAGCGCGTCTTTTTTATTCTACATTCCCACGCTGTGCCGCTGCTTTTATAACACCATAGATAATACGGCACTAGCAATGGCATTTGATAGGAAAACGGTTATTCTACCAGATAAGACTAAATTTGAGGAGCATACCATTCTCACCAAAGGCGATGTCATCATTGGTGATCGTTGTTTATTGCAATTTGGCATTAAAACAGACGGAAGAATCTTTGTTGGCGAACATGTGATTATCGACGGCGACATTGAGGCAACCAATGACATTCGTGTTGATATTTTTTCAACGATTGGTGGTAATGTCAAAAGTGGCGGCAATGTGTATCTTGGAGAAAAAGTCAAAGTCAACGGAAAACTTTCGCTGAAAGGGGATCTTGATGTTGGCGATAGCGTTGAGATAGGCAAAGGATTTGAGGCAAAAGGATGGATCAATATCCGTAGTCCCATTCCTGTTGTTATATATATCTTCATATATCTTGTGCAATTGTTAAAGATGGGGCATAGTGAAGAAATCGATCGATTGCTGCAAGAGATGGAAGAAAACGAAGGTGACGTCATTCCCATTTCAGAAACCTTTTTGTTTATTCCTAATAATTCGATCATTGGACTGCAGAAATCAAAAGTCGATTTCAACCTTCATGTGGGAAAAAAATCATGCGTTCTTGGCAATTATGACGTTAAAGGAAATGTCTTCATTGATGAAGAATCACAACTACATGGTACGGTGAAATCGACAGCAGACGTCTTCTGTGGAAGAAATACCTCCATTCAAGGAAATATTGAGGCCCATGGTGATGTTCGCATCGAAGATAAAACAGTGATTGCCGGTAATGTTTCTGCACAAAAAATCTATCTTTCAAAAATTGGTACAGTCAATGGAACATTACTTGCCAAAAACGGCATTTCATTTATGACGCCTTCAAAGAAGGACGCGGAGGAAAAAGTTGCTCGCTTTGAAAGCAACGTTGATGTTGTCGATGAAGTTGATGATATGTTGGAGTAGGTACCCATGGCTATGCAAATAGGCATTGTTGGGAAACCAAATGTTGGTAAATCTACCTTTTTTAATGCAGCGACTGACGCTCATGCTGAAATTGCCAACTACCCATTTACGACTATTGATGCCAATCATGGCGTGATGTACGTTCGCAAACCATGTCCTTGCCAGCAGTTTAAAGTTACCTGCACACCCCATAACTCCAAATGTATTGGTGGAACCCGCTTTGTTCCCATTGAAGCAATTGATGTTGCAGGATTAGTTCCTGATGCGCATAAAGGAAAAGGACTGGGTAATAAATTTCTTGATGATTTACGCCAAGCTCATGCATTCATTCATATTGTTGATGCGTCGGGCAGTACCGATGACGAAGGCAATCCTTGTGCTCCTGGGACATACGACCCATTAAAAGATGTTGTGTTTTTAGAAAAAGAAATTACCTATTGGCTTATGGGGATTTTGAAAAAAAGTTGGGAGGCAATTGCCCGACGATGTGAACTTGAAGGGAAAAAGATTGAAGCCATGCTTGCAGAAAAATTAACGGGATTGGGAATTGATGAACCGTACATTCATGCCTCGATTCGGGCAGCCGAACTTGATACTGCGAAACCATCAACCTGGACCGATGGTGAGATCCTTTCGCTCTCCGTTCAAGTGCAGAAGATCAGCAAACCAATGCTCATTGCATTTAACAAAAGTGATTGTGCTTCAGATGAGATGATGGCAAAGATAAAAGAGTTGAAAACCAAAGGATATGTGGTGGTGTCTACCAGTGCAGAGGCAGAGCTTGCACTGACAAACGCATCAAAAAAAGGATTGATCGAGTACACTCCTGGTGGCAACGACTTTTCGATTGTAAAAAAAGCGGAACTTTCCGACAAACAACAAAAGGCATTGAGCTATATTAGAACACATGTGTTACAACGGTTTGGGTCTACCGGTATCCAACAATGTATTGAAGAAGCGGTGAGGCTGCTTGACTTAATTGTGGTATATCCTGTAGAAGACGAAACCCATCTGACTGATAAAGAGGGAAGGGTCCTTCCCGATGCATATCTCATGAAAAAAGGAAGCACTGCAAAAGATGTTGCCTACAAAGTACACACAGATCTTGGCGATAACTTCATTCGCGCGATTGATGCAAAAACACACCGTGTCATTGGTGCTGATCATGTTGTAAAAGATGGCGATGTCATACGTATTGTTGCAGATAGTTGAATTCTGTTATTTTACTACTCCTTTTTTTCCACAGTGAGGGCATTGAATCTTTGTTGGGCCTTCTTCTCGCTCAACAGAAAATACTTGAGAACATTGTGGACAACGGACCGTGACTGTTTTTTTTACAGGTTCCTCAACCTTCTTTTTATCAAATGGTGAGAGTGCTGGTTCTCTTTTTGGAGGCAGGGGTTCTTCGGTTGGAGCGGGGGGCTTTGCTTCGTCATGCTTTTTTGGCGGCGCCTCTGATTCTTTATCCACTGTAGGTGCATCCTTAGGAGGCTTTTCATGAGTCTTAATATTTACCTGTCCTACCGGGGTTCCGCTATAGGGTATTGTTGGTGTTGGTGCTTCTGCTTCTTTTGTCTTCTTTTTTCCTCTAAATAGTTTCTTTTCTCTTTTTGGTTTTACTTTTGGTGTAGTTGTCTTTTGAAGCTGTTTAAGTGAACCAGTAAGACGACGTAGCCAGTAGTTGATAAAAGAAATAGTGTAAAATACTGATCCAATGAGTGATAAAATTCCTATGATAACGAAGATATGTATATATTTTAATGGCAATTGAGCAACAAGCGCAGATAACGATAACGATGGTGCACTTTCAATCTGTATAAAGATATTCCATTCTAAGACTACGACAATAATACTGAAGATGAGAGTTGCGCACCCCACCATCATAATAAATTGACCTAAGCTCGTATGTTGTTCTGATGAAAGAATGGCACTACCAACAAAGGCAACCAAACAAAAAATAATAGTGACCCACATCATCGTGGCTAGCAGTCCTACTGCATTGCCAATCTCTTGAGTCTTGACGTTGCCCTGCCCCATCATACTCCAACTGTACGTGACTTTAGCTTCTCCTGAAGAAGTCCCCTCTGTTACTGATAGCCACGGAAATAAGGAAATAAAACTTAATCCAATAATGCAGGAGACCGTGATGAGCGTGAGGAGCTTCTTGGTTCGTATTGCAAACCGTGTTTTCATTTTAGTTCTCCCCCATATGAGCGAAAGAGCGTTTGTTTTGGCGCTTCTGCTTCTTTGAGTTTGTGTAATTCATTAAAGTCCATCCGCATGACGGTAAAGGCAAATTTGATAATAATAAATCCTAATGCTACGATGACCAAGGCTGCAGGGAAAACCACGATGACATCTGGAGTTACTATCTGTGATGCATTGTAATAAAGCAGCAAATAAACCCCTAAAAATTTAATCGAGGATAATACAATCAGCAACCCCGGAATAATCATTGCCGCCCCAAACATAAAATGAATAACAATAAACACTGGTATTGAGAAATTGAATAGTTTATCAACTAGGCCAAAGACAATAACCATAATTCCTAGAAAAACCAACGCAATAAGCCCTGAGGATGCAGCGTTTGGAGCATCAGTGAAATCGACTGCAGTAACACCAATATAGCTGGGCGACTGGAATATGGAAGTAATCTCGATTCCTGTTTCATCATAGACGAAGTTCCGATCTATTGATGTTTCAACATATCCTTCTCCAACAGGATATTTCAAATACGCCCAAGGAGCATTCGAGACTGTTACCAATCCAATAACTGCTAGTATAATCAATAAAAATCCAAGTTTGGGAAAGGTTTTTTCATAGTCTCTCTTCTTTTGTTTTTTACCTGAAGGGTGAAGCTCTCGCTCGACTTCTGCCGTTTTAAATGCATCATCAAGTATTTTTTCTTTGATGAGTTCTTCCCGTTTTTCCTTCAGTGCAACTTCGTCCTCCATAACCTCTCCTACTCACCGGACATTAAATTAGTCGATGCCTCTTAAATCTTTTTATAAACTATGTGGCCTCAAGTATTTTTGGAGAGAACCACATCTACATATGTACCTGCAGAGTAGATGCATACTTAGCTACAGAATTAACTTTTTAAGTATAAGTGCCATTATAACTTTGGGATCACTCTAAGAAATTCTTTTCTAGGAGGAGAAACGTTGCCAAAAAAGAAAAAAAACACTCAGTATACCTTTTCAAAATTGAAGGACAAAAAAATACCGTTCGAAGATTTACCTGTCAAGACCATGAAGGTAACCATTTACGCACTTCGCTGGATATTTCTCCTCATATTCTTGTTCATCACTATTGGTATTTTTGTGCTATTTATCAGTGGTGGACAAGATTATGTCCAAGTTATTCTCGGGTACAGTATTGCAGGATTTTTTACCTTTTTCATGGGTTATTTTGGCTGGATTCTGGCCCAAGGAATCATAGAGATGATTACTGGAAAAGAAGATCGTGAGGAGCGAACATTCTCGTATTATATCGGAAGGAAAAAAAAGAAAATACGATTATAAGGCAGACAATTACTTATGGTTGTAACCCATTTCCACGACGCTGAAGCATCTAATGAGGAGAACGCCTATGATTATTTTTGATAACCATCTCCACCTCCGACGAGACGGACGCTTTTTGGATGCAGTGAAAGAATTTGTTTCTGCAGGAGGTACCCATTTTGTTCTCTGTCAGTATCCCATGCCTGCTGTCGTGCTAAAGGATCAGAGTTACCTCGGTGCGTATCATGAAACGCTACGCATGGCTGAAGAAATCAGAAAGGCTCTTGCTGTTGGGGTTTTTGTCACTGTTGGCCCTTACCCTGTTGACTATCTTACATTTACAAAATCGTTGGAGAGAGAACAAGCAATAGCATTGATGAAGCAAGGTATGGAAGAAGCAGCAATGCTATGCCAAGAACACCGCGAGGTAATTGGTATCGGTGAAATTGGACGCCCTCACTTCCAGGTTGATTCACAAGTAATTGAAGACTCAAATGAGATTTTGTTGTATGGCATGCAGCAAGCAAAAGAGGTCGGCGTTCCTGTGATTTTACATACTGAAAGTACCACGCCTGCTCAATGTAAAGAACTTGTTGTTATGGCAGAAAAAGCAGGACTTCCTTCGGAAAAGGTAGTCAAGCACTATGCACCTGCTTTGGTTTTACCAGAAGAAAATCATGGTCTTATGCCATCAATTTTAGCAAGTAAGCACAACATCATTGATGCCATTCACAAAGGAGATCGATTTCTTATGGAAACTGATTATATTGATGACCCCAAACGGCCGGGAGCAGTACTGTCACCGAAAACCATTCCAAAACGTACTAAAACACTTCTTGAGCAGGGGTTGCTCACTGAAAAGATGGCTCACCGTATTCATCAGGAAAACCCAGAAAAGACCTATGGCATTACCTTGGATGCATAAAATTTTAAAGAGGAATAGTATTTGAGGTAGAGGATTACCATGAGTCCACAAGATTCACGAAAAAAGTTGATGAACATACTTTTAGTAGCCCTTATTGTGATTATTGTTGTTGGTGCAGCATATGTGTTGACCAGCAATCAAACTGAAAGTCCTGAGACGCTCAGCGTTGATGAAGTTGTCGATAATTATGAAGAATATCTTGGGGAAGAAATTATTGTTGAAGGCTATTATTACCATGACACTTACCCTGTAGGGGAAGGAGTTATTACTTCAGTCATTGTTGGATCAGGCCAAACCTCGGGAACAGGAGTTGATCGATTACCAGTTAATCACTCGGTAGTGAATCTCTCTCTTGCAGATGAAGTGAAATATCGCTTTGTTGGTACATTAGAATCAGATCCATCGAACCCCATCCCCATTAATGCAATTGTCCTTGTGGCAACAGAAATCACACAAGTGTAGTCATTTTTCTTTTTTCTAGTGAGAATTGTTGTCCAGTTTGACATTTTGACACGATGCTCTTATATAACATGAATTTCAAAAAGTACTCTAGTAACACATATCACAAAAGAGGGAGAAGCTATGGAAGAAGTGTCTCATCCTGCTGTTTCATCTCATAGTCGTAAACACCGTGTGATGAAAATTGCAGGTATCTCAGTCGTTGTAGTGCTTATTGTTGGGAGCGCTGGTGTTATTGCCTTTAACGCTGGCTTTCTCCCTATCAATGAGTTTTTGACTATTAAAGAACCTGCAGGATCGGCAGTCTCTCTCCCTGTTGCAGGATATATGCAAGCATATCCTGAACTTGCGCAAATCCCCAATTTAGACCACATTAAGTATGAGGCATTTGGTACTGATGCATCAGTAACAACAGTCTTTGCCGAGTACGAGGATCAACTTGCTGCTGAAGGATATCATCGTGAATATCAAGGAACGGGCGAATTTGGAGATATCTCGTTTGAGTTTGCAGGATACTTAAAGGGGCTGACCGCAGTAGGGATTATTGCGCTTTCTGGCGCAGCAGACTATGTTGGTCATGATACTGTCGTCTTTTATACGACAGGAAACGCACTAGAATTTCAGGCAATGCTTGACTGGTACGAAGACTTGGTATAACAGCTTACCCGATATATTTCAACTCTTCAGATTTTTCTTTTGACACCGATTCGATTTCTTTCAGCTGATGAGCAATATGCTCGATTTCTTTTGCCTTTTTTTCTAATGCTGAAAAATCAACGTCAATGTTGAGAATCTTTGCTAAAATTTTTAGCACAGCTTTTGCACTTTTCGGATCGACGAGATAGCCAGGAGTTTCTCCCATAAAGCATGTTCCCTGAATGCCGCGTAATCCACCCAACCCTAAAAGCAATCCACTGGCGCCAACGATACCGCCACCCGGTTCATTTTTCTTGAATACAGCACCATATTTTTTCATTGTTTTGACCAGATGTTTGTGAGTTGTTGCACACAGGACTTCTCGCTTCTCTATTTCATGTCCCAATCCATAGCCACCTAGCGTGTACATTTCTTTTACGCCTAAATTTTCTGCAACATCTAAAATCGTTTCTACCAGTTCGTACTGTCCTTGTGAAGAAAGCCCTTGATAGTCACCGGTAAGAAGTAGCAGATCATGTTGATTACGTTTTTTTGCTTTCCAGTAATAAAACTCGTTATTGACTAGTTTAATAGTCCCGTCAGTATTAATGAAGACTTGCGGGGGAAAATCCTTACTGTACACTTCTGCAAATTTGACAGCTTTTACATTATCGATTAGATGCTCTACAGCTATTTTTCCAACATTGCCAATACCTGGTAATCCTTCGACAAGAATGGGGCTTTTTAAGTTCGGTTTTTTTGTCAAATATTTTACTGAGACATAATCCATACTTACTCACCTTTGTCCAGTTTTTTTAATTTTCTTCGGTATGCGCCATAGCGATCCTGAGGAGAAAATCGCGGCGGATATTTTTCAATGGTTTGTTTATGACATTGTGCACAGACAGCATCGAGAGTATAGATCTGACAGTGTGTACAATACCGTAACAGTGCCATTTATTCCTCTTGCTTCCGATGAAATATTAATTCGCCGTTGTTGTGTTTGATGACCGCTTCTATACGGCCTACTGCTTTTTTCAATTCATCTTCAGCGATTTTATAATCAGGCGCCTTTACTGAAATAATATAATGTGGTGCGCCGAGATATCGTACGGTGATTTCTACATCTTCAAATTCGCTTTTTTCGGCTTGCGCCAACGCATCTCTAATAGCTATTATGCCATTGGGGAGCCATGACTTGACATCAAGGTATCCTTTTATTTCTACATAAGGAATGGAAATATTGCCTTTTGCAACGGTTTCAAATTCCTTTAGCCAATCGTCACTAAAACCCTCTTTTTTAAATGCGGTAACATCATAGGCGCATTCTTCAAATGCTGCATACAATGATCCATATTTTTGAATGAGGTCATGTCCAAATTCCTTGTAACATTGATCTACGCTTTTTCCTAGTTGAGTAGCGACCATCTCAAGCAGTTTGTGTGCTTTCTGTTTATTTTTCCACTCCTGAATTTTATCTCGCTTTTGGTGCTCGTTTACTCGTTTTAGCGAAAGGTCAACGTGGTCTTTTTCAGTGTCGACGTTGAGTACTTTACAGACCACTTTTTGTTTTTCTTTAATATGATTGCGTATCCGTTTTACCCATCCTGTAGCAATCTCTGCAATATGGATGAATCCTTCTCGTCCAGGATATTCATCAAGAGAAACAAACGCCCCAAAATTCTGTACTTTAGAAACAGTTCCGACTATTAGCTCTCCTTCTTCAGGGTATTCTTTTTTTATCATGACACGAAACCTTCGGTCTATTCAATAACCTCTAACACTTCCCCTTTGATTATTGCTTTACCGCCATGGGGGATCGCAAGTTTACTTCCACAAATGTGACAGGAGACAACGGTACTTGCTTTATTGAATAGTACCTGTTCATTTTCGCAATCTTTGCAACGTACTTTAATAAATTTACTTTCAGGACTCTTCATTTCTTTTCACCTGTTTCAAACTTTTTCGCTCGAATGCTTGCAGGTTGATGACTCTTTTTACACCCCGTACACGTATATTTTAATCCGACACGTCTGGTTGTTTTTTCACGCCCTTCTGGTTTCGGTCGTGGAAAACCTCGGTAGCCACTGGTCACTCGACGAAATCGTCGCTGGCCCTGTTTTAACTCGCTTGCTTTTTTCTTTTTCACTTTGTCAACTTCGTGAATAGTATGTTTTTTACAGGTAGGACAGTATCGTTTGATTTTTCGTGGTCGTAACATGTACTACTCCTTTACACATCATAGTTTATACGCGTAATAAGGAGGTTATATAAAAAGGTAAGCTACTTTTTTATTTTTTTTGCAACCCCTCGTTCAACAAGAGTAGAACTCATATCTTCAGGTAATGACAATACGTCGGAGTGTTTTAGATGATAGCGCTTTTCATCAGTACCAACAAATTCGGGAATGTCTTTGGTAATCTGTATGATGGGGCGGGTGTTGCTCTTCTGGTCTGGCTCTTCTGCTGACGGTGTTGGGGGTTTTACTGGCTCTTGTTGCTTCGGTTTCTTTGTTGTAGATTCATTTTGCAATAGCTGTTCTCTCGTCGTAGACATCAAAGACAACAACGCATCATAGAGCTCTTGTTCCTTTTCCACTAGTGCATTTACATCGGGATGCCCTCCACGGGCTTTTGAAATGGCCGCAAGAACAATTTTTTTCTCCCGTTGTTCGTAGATACTAACGCCTAATTTTTTAGTATTATGGATTTCATCTTTGAGCAGTGCTTGTTTTTGAGGTTTCTTTTCATGCTCCAATCGTTCTTCAAGCTTGTCAATATGTTGTGCAAGGAGCTGATAAAATTCTTTATCAATCTTGGTAAGTATTGGAGTATTTTGTTCTTTTTGCTGTATATGTCGAAGGGTCCTATAGTTAATATCTTCAAGGTCCATAGCCTATTCACTTCTTACATTCACTGACGGTTACATAATATTTGCCATCTTTCTTCCAATGAGAAAGACTGCAAGGTAGGAAGGAACGTCTTCCTTTCCCGGTTTGAGCAAGAATGTTTCTTTTTTGATAGTCATCTCTACCGGCTTGATGATGTCAACAGATACGGGGTTGTCTGAACACACCACAGCATCATCGAGTGGGTCAAATGTTGCTAAGTTATCAAAAGATATCTTGGTAACTTTGAAGCCTGTTTTTCCGTGCAATGATCCTGGCAATCTAATAAGACGCTTGACATCACAAGTGACAGGTTCATCGGTTTCTCCTGCACTCATGGAAACTGCTGTTTTGCGTAAAGCATTGTTTAAGAAAAATTTACGGATGGTTCGTGATTGGTCCAGCCGCCCTTCTTTGATACGTTGCACGCGTTCTTCTGAAAGATCTGCCAATAATCGTTCTGCTTCTGTTTTTTTTACTCCATATGACTGAAGCCGTTTAATGGGATTGTCACTATTTTTGATTTCATTGACAATTTCAATAATTCCGCGACTGATGCGCCCTCTCCACCCGGGCTCATCAGGTTTGGGCATCTTTAACGTTGTGCCACTGGCATACGTTCGTCTCCCATAGTGTTTTCTTCCCGTTGCCTGTTGATGAAAGATGAGAGAGTCCTTGAGATCTCGTCCCGTAATATAATCAACGATTTCTCGCCGTTCATTGCTATCCAATTGTAGTACTTTCGGATCAGTCACATGGCAGTGATATCCTCTCCCACCACTAAAATACAAATCAACATATTTTTCATCAAATCCAAAATCGTGTAATAAAAAATCATTTACCAGTTTAGAAAATTCTTTTTTCACTTGTCGCAGCGATTCTTCATAACTCATCTGCTCTGCGTTAGGTAGATGATCAGAGTCTAAATCAAAAATCAATTCTGCGCCCATCCATGTTTTTTCTTGCATGGTGGGAGCATCTGGATGTTGATAGTATGCTGATGAATAGTACATGTGGGCAGGGATTTTCTCTTTCACAAATTGCGCAAAATGCGCTCGCTTCTCAAACGCGAGATGTCTATACATTCCTTTTGCGTTAAATAATAAAAACGCAAACTCTCTGCGGCCAAACCGGTCGGGCAAAGAAATGGCCTGCGTGTTATAGTATTCTGCAAATCGATTTTTTACAAATGCTAGTGATTCTTCTGTTATTGACGCTCCGCCCATAATATATACAGACATGGCATAGGTGCCTATAATAATTATTCTGCAAGTGAGTTGAAACTGTATTGCTTTGTAAGCTAAAATTTTATGAGCACTTAGTTATTACAGGTAGCGATGAGTAACATTATCGAGGATGAACTGCGTTCAGCCTCTGTTATCAATAATCTTGAAGCCCTCAATTTCGATTATGTGCCGAGTGAACTTGTTCACCGAGACGAACAACTTCGATTTTTGGCTCAGATGTTCAAACCACTGTTATCAACTATATCTCAAAACGCAATGATCAAAGGGCCAGTAGGAACAGGAAAAACAGTCATGGCAAAAACATTCTGCCGATCGCTTACAACCGCTGCAAGAAAACAAGGAACCATGATTGAATATGTGCACGTTAACTGTCGAAAACGATCTTCTGATGCAATGGCCTTACTTGGTATATTAAATCATTTTGACCCTCGATTTCCCGACCGTGGCTTTTCTGTTCAAGAAATGACAGAAGTGCTCAGAAAACAACTTCGTAAACGAAATGCACAATTATTGCTTGTCTTAGATGAAGCTGATGCCTTATTGAAAAAAAATGATTCGAATCTGATTTACATGCTTACTCGTTTTTCTGATGAAGAATCTCACGAAAAATGCCCCATTTCCTTATTATTAATTTCACAGAAGGATGTCTTATCCATGCTTGATGCATCAGCACTAAGTACATTCAAGCGAAGTAATGTCTTGTCACTGAATAAGTATACCAGAAATGAACTCTATGACATTGTTTCTCAGCGGGTGCAGCTTTCGTTTCATGCAAACACCGTTGATGATGAATGCCTTGAACTCATTGCCGACATTGCAGCAGAATGGGGTGATGCACGATTTGCTATTGAACTGTTGTGGAAGGCAGGCATTGCTGCCGATCATCAGCATGTGCAATTGGTGACACCTGAACATGTGCGGGCAGCAAAAGCAGAAACCTATTCGATAGTTACAGAATCAAAATTGCGTAATCTCAATCGTCATCAATTATTGGCACTTCATGCGATTGCAAAGCGGCTGAAAAAAGATGGAACTGCCTATGTCAATACGGGCGATGCTGAAAAAACGTATGCCGTTACTTGTGAAGAGTATGCTGAAAAACCAAGATCCCATACAATGTTTTGGAGTTATCTTAAAGACATTGAAAGTGCAGGATTTATCACCATGAAGTTATCTGGAAAAGGACAACTCGGTACCACCCAATTGATTTCTCTCCCCGATATTCCTGCAGAGATAGTCAGTCAAAAAGTTACGGAGTTACTCACGTAATTCTGGGCAGAAAGTACAGTGCGTTTTTAACGGACACGTTTCACAGACTGGCTTTTTCTTGCAATGTTGTTTTGCCAAGGTGACAATGAGGGCATGAAGTTCGCTATAAATCGAGGAGAGTTGTTGGGTAGGGTACCGTGCTTGGAGTTGTTCTTCAAAGTAATGCTGGATATCGTCATAGGTAGGAGATGTTGGCAACGGTAACCTCACACATAATCGTTTTGTGTAGGCATCAACAACAAATATAGGAAAATTGCCTGCGTACAAGAGAATAGAATCAGCGGTTTCAGGACCGATTCCAGGTAGGGAAAGCAGTTCTGATCTGACCTTGTGAAGGTTTCTGGCAAAAAATACATCGAGATTCCCCTGATAGGTCGTAGAGAGGTACACTGAGAGATGTCGTAGGCGTTCTGCTTTTTGATTGAAAAACCCTGCTGGTTTGATTAAGAGACATAATTCTTCTCTGTTCATGGTTGCCAGATTCTCTACACCAAGAACACAGTCCCGTTTAAGATTGCCAAGCGCCTTTTCCACATTCGACCATGTCGTATTTTGTGTCAAGAGAGCACCGACTATGATTTCAAAACGAGGATCGGTATGATGGAGCTGATGATAGGTTTTATCCATGGGCCACCAGTGTTGATTGCCAAATGTCTCATGGAGCAATTCATAGAGAATATGTGGTTTCATCATACTATATTTCCTTACGTGTGTGTTTGATGCAATGAATGATTTTATTTTATATGTTTTGACATACTCTTTTAAAGAGAAACCCATTATAGTAGCGGAGAGTATTTGTATGCTACCAGATGAATCCCCTAATCGCACCCTTGCAGACTATAAAGCCCTTGAAGCTAGTCTTCATCGAGATTTAATGAATGTGTGCCGCCGGTATATCCATGAGATCGGTATTGTTTCGATTATGGGTATGCTTGATATCGTGAAACAGGAAGCGGCTGAACTTGAACGTGCTACAAGAAAGATGGTGGAAGAAAAGTCATCAGAAGAATTCCCATCAGAGGAAAACGAGTTTTCTTCTTCAGAGCAGTCCTCGAATATCTCACGTTTTTAAGACATCACTGTATTTCTAACCAAGTTTCAACAAGAGTTGCATGAACTTATTTTACAGTAAAGTACTAAAATACACATTGTATTTTGCATGCGCATTGGGCCAGTGGTCTAGTGGTTATGACGTCGCGCTTACAACGCGGAGATCGCCTGTTCAATTCCGGCCTGGCCCATTTTCACTTCCTCCTGGAGCGTGCGTCAAGGTTATCAAAAAATATAGATGATGTTGACAATCCCTCCTGATATAGGACATTATCTAGTTGTGTTTTTTGGATAGCTCTTCTAATGTCATATTCTACAGCGTGAAGATAGCGAGATGTTGTTTTGATATTAGAGTGACCGAGAAGAATTTGGACGATTTTGACATGAATGCCATGTTTTAAGAGATTAGTAGCATAGAAATGACGTAGCGAATGTGGATGTATCCAACCCATTCCAGCTTTTCTTGCCATAGTTTTGATGTCTTTTCGCGCTTGAGCTTCAGTGAGCCTTCCAGATTTCTGAGTGAAAACATAAGATGTATGTGTCTTGTATCGATGATGTTTAACATAATTCATTAAGCTTGGATGTTGCGTTCCGTGAAATACATAATCTTTAACAGGTATTATCCTTGTTTTTTGCCCCTTTCCTGTGACTATAAGTTCGTTTTTATTCCAGTCAATATCATCTAATTTGAGATTGCAAAGCTCACCGATACGCATACCCGTATTAGCAAGGAGAAAGACAACAGCTTTTGTTCGTTTTCCTGCTCTGCTTCTGTCGCAGTTTTTCAAAACAAGGTTGATATCTTGTGCTGTGGGTGCTTTTATCGGTTTTTCATATGCTTTATAGGTGGTGAAGATGTGGTTTATGTCTCTGAATTTGCACCAAGAGTTGAGTGCTTTGATGTAGTGGTTAAGTTGGTATCCTTTTGTACCGTTTTCTATGCGTTTAGCAAAGTAATCATAGGATTGTTCTGGGTTGAATTTGAGGAGGTCGATGCCATGTTTTTGGAGGTGTATGAGTTTACGGATTCGATCTTTTATTGTGGTTTTTGGGTTATAATGTAATCTGGTGAGCATGAATCGTTCGAATTGTTTCCAGATTTTAGGATCAACATCCATTCTTTACAAATCCTTACAGATATGTAATAGATAAGAGTATATAAACATTACGGAAATGTAAATATCTGTAAAGAATAAGTATTTAAGGAAGTTAACAGATTTGTAAAGAAATGGCAGAGAAATCAATCACAGATATCGGAAAGATATTCAAAGATAAAGATGGGGCTTATCGCATTTATGTTGGTAAACAAATTGCTAATGCAGCAAACTTTGAAAATAAAGAAAAAGTAAGAGTAGACTATTATCCAAGTGAAAAAAAGATTGTAATCCGTAAAATAACGAAATTATAAGTTATCTGAGTAGATAATTTCATTTTGTACAAGACTAACATTTATTTATGAAAGATTAATCTTATAATTGAATGTCTAAATCAAAAAAAGAATCGTATGATAAAGAAAGCAAAATATCTTCTCACAAGCATATTAAAAATAAATTAATACCTCCACTTCTTCAAATTCCAAAGTTAACACCTTCTCCTTGGATACATGATAGACTTCCTGAAATGATTTGGGCTGCACTAATTGTTGGAAACACTGAGAGAAAAAAAGCTCTAGATGTCTTTAGATCTATCGGAAAATATGTTTCTACAAATCAAAAATATTATGATGTAACATTAACAGGCATTGGAAAACTTACTCCTTCAGAAATCAAAACCTTCCTAAACCATTTACTCAATTGGTCTGAGGAAATGCCGGTCGTTCTACGCCCCCTAAGGCTTTACCCTGAAATTCCTGCCTCTGATATTTTTAATGATTTATTAGAAGACCCTGTCCCTAAAGAAGATTGGAAAAAAATATCTGAAAGCATTAGAAAAACATTTGATCATCAATCACAAGAGGCAACGGATTGTAAGTGGATTAAAGTTTTATGTTTCATGCTTGGAGGAAAATTGAAATTTCAAAAAAATATGGAAGAAACTGTAAAAGAAATTATTGAATACCCAAATTACGGTGACTTAAGAAAGGTAAGACCGACAATTAGAGCTTTGGAAATTAGCCTTCAAAATAAAGATTTGACATGGCCAACATACTTTTGGAGACATAATTATATTTCTACAGATTGTATCCCAGAAGAAGCATTTAGTGAAAAAATAAAATCAAGGCAAGTAGAACTTTCTCAAGAAATGCAAAATATGAGAAAACATCTTATTGATGAAACAAAGCGGATTCGAGATGATATTATCACTTATTTCTTTGAGTCAGTTGATGATACACGGGTTGATACACGCCGAGAAACATCATTTGGACTTACATTATTTGGTCTAACTTTTTTTACAGAGATTGTTCTCTATAATATTTCCTGCTCAATTACCGGAAGAATTGCGTTGAGATCACTTATTGAAGTCTATATTACTTTCAAATATTTACTAAAAAAAGAGCAGGAAGAATCAGAAATTTGGGATGATTTTCACAACTATGGTACTGGACAATCTAAGCTCATTTATTTGAAATTAAAAGTAATATCTAAGCAAAGTCGATGTATAGAACTAAATGAACTTAATAAAATAGTAAATGAGGATCAATGGGTGGAATTTACACCAATAAATCTTGGCCAATGGGGAAAATCAGATTTGAGAACGATGAGTATATATGCTAATGTCAAGGATATATATGATCGATACTACAATTATACTTCTGGCTTTGTTCATGGAAATAAGGGTGCACTAAGAGAATCTGTTTACCAAATGTGTTTGAATCCATTACATCGATTCCATAGAATACCTCTATTTGACCTTACACTCATGCCTAGCGTAACCTTAGATTCTGTTGAAATTGTGAATGAAATATTAAATTGCTTAAATACTGCATATCCTCCGTTTAATAGTCGTATAAAATTACCTAAATTAAAAAGAAGAAAGCAAACAACGGCCAATAGATCGTCTTAATATCTAAATAGATGTTTTTCATAACTAATACTAATGGAATTTAAATTAAAAAGGCATAGAGTTGACAAACTTTCAAGAGAAAAGATGTTAGAGGAACTGGAGAATGCTGCTAAATTTTTTAATTATATCGAATTTGGTTGGAGAGATTTTGACAGGGTAGCTAATATTAGTGCCACGCCGGTAAAAAAGGAATTTGGCAGTTGGCGGAAAGCATTAGAATCCTTGAGAGAACATCTCAAAGAAAAGAATTTAGATTTATCGCCTAGAAAGGTTCCACCAAATCAGATTCACTCAGATAAAGATCTGTTTGATGAAATGGAAAGAATTTGGATAGAACTTGGGCATCGCCCATCTCGTACTGAATGGGAATCGTCTAAACCAAAAATAAGTTATCAATGTTATAGAAAAAGATTCGATGGTTGGATAAATGCTTGTTTAAAATTCATTGAATATAAGATGGGGAGATTAATAGCTACTGAAACTGAACGAAATAATATAGGACTCAATAAAAAAATTCCAATCGAAAGTAAACCTGAAGATAGGCGAGATATACCTTTAAAGTTAAGATTAAACGTGTTGAAAAGAGATAATTTTAAATGTGTACTCTGTGGGAGAAGCCCTGCTACAGATTTTGGCGTTATTTTACATATTGATCACATAAAACCTTATTCCAAAGGTGGAAAAACTGAGATAAAAAATTTGCAAACTTTATGTGCTGAATGCAATCTTGGAAAAGGTAATCAATGACCTCCACCTTCTCATTTATGTATATTTTAATTTGTCGACCTGTTGTAAAAATAAGGTAAGGTTGACGCATCTCCAGATAGGAAATAAGTAATTACGGCCTGGCCCATTTTATTTTCTGCTGCTAAATCTATCAAAATTATCGGAAAATT
>CAZWZY010000021.1:0-28062 GCA_964638175.1 uncultured Thermoplasmatales archaeon
TATCCCTAAGAGGATGCAATTGACTATGTCTTTAAAAAATAATTACACAAAGCAGATTCTACAAAAAAATTTATATATTATGGCAAATATTAACTTCCTGGAGTGAAAGAATGAAAAAGAAACTTTTGATAGGAGGCATCTTAGTTGTTTTTATGCTTAGTATGATATCATTCTCAACTGTGGTTGGTTCAAATAATGCTGAGGAAAGAAATGAATCGCCTTTATTCAGAATTAGAACACGGAAAGCAATCGGGGAGCGGCTCGGTGACCTAAAAGAAACATTAAAAACAAGATTCATTGGTGAACGCGTGTTTTTCCTACCATTTCAGTGATTTAAATATAGACAATATTCACAAGAGCAGCTTGAGTCGGAAAAACACAGTACTATACAGTGCCCTACCTGCCCTAGGACAATTTGTGTGACCAACATCTGTAATCCAACACAATACCTCTGTCAGATGCAAAACCCTAACTATAACTAAAGATTACTTTATTTATCAAGATTAGTAGTAAATGTATTTCTTTTAAACTTGAATAGGGCCAACATAGATTAAAACCTTCTATGATAGTCTATAATATGGAATATTGCTAATAGTTACTAATCTAATATTTGGTAAAGAAAGACAGTTTGTAACAGTACATACTGACGGTGACAGACGTAAGAGAAAATTGGTAAAATCAGATATTTTTAAAATCTTAGAACTTGAGAGTGGATATTATAGATTAAAAGATGATTTATTGCCGTCTATTGCCAGAATAAGGAACGCATTAATGCCTGCGTCTTTTTTGGCAATGTTGGTAGTGGCTTACCATCATATAGCGCAAGTGCTGCTTTGGCATAGACATTTACGGTTTCTGAAAAAAACCACCGGCCATAATCAGCATCTGCTCGTGCAGGACTGCCAACATAACCATCTTTTAATCCAAGTTGCTTAAATGATTTTCCGAGAACCTTGGGCGAAGTGAGGTCTCGATAAATACTTTGCAAGGTTTTGTATGACTCATCCACAAGATAGGGGTATTGATATTTCATCAAAGATGTTTCACGAAATCCAGCATGCACCTCTTTACTGGTATCAAATCCCAATTTTGGTTCCCGTTTTTCTACTTCATTATGATAAAAATACGGTCCCCAGGGTTCACAAATGCGCATATCGTATGCTTTCATCGCTTTTTTCATCCCTGCATAAATGCCTTTGAGATGACCGATAGCCATATGATAGGTACAGATAACCACAAACTTGAACCCATGATTTCCCAGTGCCGAGCAATAACTATACACAATATCTTTGACTACCCGTCCACTTACTGAAACACTTCCTGGAAAATCGGTATTAAACTTACAAAATCCAACAGGAATGGGCGGCAGTAATACATAGGTCAATTCAGGTCGCTTGTGCTGTAACCACTTTATTGCTTCGCGTGCTGCAACCTGTGCCGTTAAAATATCAGTACCAATAGGCAGATGTGGGCCGTGCTCTTCAAGAGGGCTGATCGGGAGAAAAAAGATGGCATTCTTCCTTTTCAGTTTATCAATCTGTTTCCACGTCATTTCTTCGAATTTGAGAAGTTTGGCAGGTGTACCCTTTTTTTTCTGAGATTTCTTGTTCACGTGGTGACCTCACAGTCATTTTCATGAATAATAACCGTATGCTCTGCCTGTGTGACAATGCCTTGATTGGCATCAATCAGCTGAGGATATTGTTTAATACATCCTGCGAAGAGAAGGCGCTTTAAAGAACTATCGGGGCGTGAAGATATGTCCGCACACCAGCGCTCTGCAAATGGCAGTTCATTAAACCGTTTATGGATCTTTGTCGCTAAGGATCGTGCTTTAGTGTCTCGTATCAATCGGGAACGAACTGAAGATTGATATCGATAAATATTACTACTCTGCCCAGAAATCACATGACCTGCGCCATCGGTGGCAAACGGCTCGATGGCCACTACATCTCCTAAGTTAGGTTTGCTCCGATTCAACATATCTGCAACGTTTGGGACTGAAAGCCCTGAATGCAAATTATAACACTGGAGACTATGACCCGTTAAGTTATCAACAGATTTATAGCCAAAAGAGGTGATGGTTTCTTCAATAACTTTACCAATCTCGGAAAGGAGAACACCTGCTTTCATGTGGGCAATCGCGTTGTTCAGTGCCTCTCTCGATGCCTGAATCATTTTATCATAGGTGTGAGTACCAACTTCAACAGTTACGGACGTGTCTGCGATATATCCATCCACATGTGCGCCAACATCAAGTTTTACCACATCCCCCTTCTTAAATACCAACGAGGTGTCATCGTGTCGAGGGGTGAAATGAGCAGCAAGGTCATTGACAGAAACATTGGTGGGAAAGGCAATACCTGCTCCTTGTTCTTTGATTTCAGATTCAACGGTCGTAACAACATCAAGATACGATGCTCCTTCCTTAATTAAACTGGCTCCATGAGTACGGGCATTTGAAGCAATAGATCCTGCCTGCATGTATTTTTCATAGATTGCTTCATTCATCAGAGATCACATCAAGAATCGCTTGTGTAGATATGGTGCCCTCTCTAAGTATTTTCGGTCGAGCAGTAGTGAGATCAACAATTGTTGAAGAGTGCCCTATCGAGGTTCCACCCCCAACATACTGAGCAATGGCATCACCAAATTGTTGTTTGATTTCTTTAATGGTAGGAGGCGTCTGTTGGCCATGAATGTTTGCACTTGTGGCCGTCAATGGGCCGCAGAGAGAGAGGAGACGTTGGGCAAGAGGATGGTTAGGAACACGTATAGCAATAGTAGGCGTTTTACCTGTAATGCTTTCAGGGATGTGATCACGTTTTGGCAGAACGATTGTTAATGAACCAGGTAAAAATGTATCAATGAGCGACTGTGCATATTCTGGTATGCGAGCAATACTGTTTATTTCATCAACAGAGGATACCGCAACAGAGAGGGGCGCGTCTCGTGGACGATGTTTGATGGCAAATACTGTCTGTACTGCATTGGCGTTAAAAATATCAGCGCCTAACCCATACAATGTATCAGTGGGATAGACAATAATCTTCCCTTGTTTAATTGCGGCAACGGCTGCAGAAAGAGTGGTAGGTTCCATATGACTACTTACTTCTTTTCAGTTTTTATAAAATCGCCTAAGGTCAGCCCACGTCCATGCGATCCATGTGAAATAGGAGCTGTATCTTTTACTTCTTCGACAAGCGTGATCTCTAGTTCTTTTTCTAATTTTTTAACAACTTGATCTGAAGGACGTAAATCGCCATTTTCAATTTTTGCAATGGTAACAGTTCGCTCGCCAATCTTAAAGCCGAGATCTTCTCGACTTATTCCTTTCTTCTCACGGGCCTGTCTAATACGTTCATTCCAATCAGAAACTAACTCTTTGTCCATGTCTTTGTACACATCTTTTATTTTTGGCCGCTTTATTCGTGAAAGCAATGGTCCTGAAGAATTGTTTGTTGGTTGTTCAATCTCTCGTACACCCTGACCATGTCGCATACATCCAGGACATAACATCATCCGGACGCCATCAACAAGGGCAGGTCGACATGCACATTCTCTACCACAAAGTTCACATTGTGTGATGCTCATCCCTCCAAAAGTATCTAACTATATTAATCCGGCTTTCTGTAGCGCCATTAAATCTTCCGTGCTCAATTTTTCACCACGTTTGAATCGCTCAAAGATTTCATTGGCCTCTTTATGAACATTACTTGCTTCGACAGTTTTCTTTTTCTTGTAGGCTTTTTCATGCATTGACGAAATCTGGCGCTCGAGTTCGTGAATAGTATCAACACATTCGATGAATTCCTTATGAACCTTATCTGCCTCAATCTTCGTCATCACAATGGTTTCTTGGATCTGATTTACTTTTTGGACGTGGTTGTCAAGCTGCTTAATGAGCTGGATCATTCCTTCATGTTCCTCTTGTGCCCTGGTTGCTATTTTTTCAACAATATCATGTTGCTTTTCTGCTTTCTGTTTGATTATTTTTTCTTCTTCACTTGCTTTTTTAAGAAGAGGATCCTGATTTAACAATTGTTCTTGTTGTTTAATTTTGGTATGTAATTCAGAAATGAGTTCGATGACTTTTTTTTCCTTTTGGGAAGTCATGGGTTGTGTCATCTGCTCATTTTCTAAATTTCGCAATTGTTTTCTGAGTTCATTCAAATTTGTTCCTGACACAGACGAGCGTTTTCGTTCAAGGTCTTCAATCCGTTTTTTTATCGTACTATATGATTTATTGAGTTGATTGCGTTGTTCTTTTGCATTTTTAACGCGTTCATTAAATTCGTCTCGTTTTTTCTTATGCTCAGTTATTTTATTTCGCATCTCTCGAATAGTAGAATTTAATTGGTCTCTTTCATCAGCAAGTTGCTTTGATTTTTGATGAAGTTTGTTTCTTTTTTCTTTTAATTCGTTTGCTTGTTTCTGAAATTCATCTTTTTTCGTTTTCATTTCGTCGATTGACTCACTCATGCAAAACCCCGAAAGTTAGTTGCCTTAAGTAGTAGGTAAAATATAAGGTATTTATTAAGTATTTCGAAAGATAACACCTTCTTATATATTTGCTTCTTTTGACCGCTGACGGTACATTAAGATACCATCGAGGATAACGGCTAGTATCCCCGTAATATATACCATATCAAAAACGTTTGCACCGCCGATAATTGCCATAGTTGTTGATGCCGTCTGCATTTGGAGGAGTTGGGACAAGTGAAGAAAGTCCGCACCAATCAACACACCAATGGTACCAGAAATATATGCAAGAGGAGCAGCTTTACTAAATGCTTTCCACGACAGTATGGCTGATATCAGACTTGCACAGACTGCAGGAAGGAGCCAATACGGAAACGAAGAAACGATTCCTTTTCCTGCTACAGGACGGGTGACAAGAAAGGCAATGATGGCAACAATACCGATTCCAATAAGCAGGTGTTTCAGCACGAGTCTCTTTTTAACGAATAGATAAAGACTGAGAACAATAGGAATAACTGCTCCTCCCATACTAATACCAACAATCCAATTTCCATAAGAAAAAAGTGGTATATTCGAAATATTCAATCCGAAGACAATGATTTCAAATCCAAACAGAAGTGATACAAAGACGATGATAATCGCCTCAACGGTGGTAAATCCCATGTCTTCAAAGGCTTTAGTCAGCGTCATATAAATGATATAAAATGCTAAAATGGGGAGAAGAATGTAGAGTATATAAAGTCCTATTTGAGCCAAATCAACAAGGACAGGCATATGGAAAGTATTGATAGTCAGACAATTTATAAACCTTCGTTATATTCGGTTGACGACACGTGATATTCAATGGGTTCGTTTCTGAAAAAAGAATGTAATCTTGCGTTTTTTCACGAAAATGGATTTATTCGAAAGAAATGCTCAACATGTGGTGCACATTTCTGGACGCTAGATCCTACAACGGAACTCTGTGGTGACCAACCATGCGTACCGTTTAGTTTTATTGGTAAGCCACTGACAAAAAAACCGTTTTCTCTCACCGAGGTTCGTGAACAGTTTTTATCCTATTTTGAGGAGCGCAACCACGCGCGACTATGGTACCCAGAAACGGGGGAGCGGTGTCCGGTTATCGCCAGATGGCGATCAGATATCTATTTGACTATTGCATCGATTGCAGATTTTCAACCACATGTAACCTCCGGTGAAGTTCCGCCCCCAGCAAATCCTCTCGTGATTTCACAACCCTGTATTCGATTAAATGATTTAGAGGAGATTGGTGTTAGCGGCCGTCACCTGAGTATGTTTGAGATGATGGGGCATCATGCCTTCAATAAACATACTGATGAGATTTATTGGAAAAATAAAACTGTCAAATATTGTGATGATTTTTTTGTAAATCATATCGGCATTCCTCGAAAAAAGATTACCTATAAAGAACAACTGTGGGATGGCGGTGGAAATGCAGGTCCCTGTCTGGAAGTGCTTGCTGGAGGGCTCGAGATTGCCACGCTCGTATTTATGAATATGAAAGAAGACGACGAGGGAACCTTTGAAATTAACGGAAAAACATATTCGCCTAATCCTCTAAACATTGTCGATACCGGCTATGGTCTTGAACGTATTGCCTGGTGTTCTCAAGGTACTACAACCATCTATGAAACAGTATTTCCAGAGACAGCATCTTGGATAAAAAGCCATGCCAAGGATCCATCAGATACGCAGAGTGTCTACTCATTAGCAGATCACTCGAAATGTCTTGCCTTTATGCTAGGCGATGGCATTGTTCCCTCAAACGTAAAAGCAGGATACTTAGCGCGTCTCATTATCAGAAGAGCACTTCGGTTTATGAAAAACATTAGACTCGATGCTTCTCTAAAACAACTTGTGACATTACAACTTGATCAGTTGGAACAGGATTTCCCGTCATTAAAAAAGCGGAAAAAACAAATTGACGAAATTTTAGATTTGGAAGCAAGACGGTTTAGAGAAACGCTTGCTAAAGGTGAAAATCTTATTAAAAGAATCCTCAAAGAAAGTGGCACTATCGACACTGAAGCATTGATTAATTTGTATGATACACACGGCATGCCACCAGATGTAGTGCAAAAAATTGCTGAAGAAGGGGGATTAACAGTCCATATTCCCGAAAATTTTGAATCGATGATTGCGGAACTACACTCTCATGAGAAAGCATCCGCACCTCAGGAAGAAACGCCTGTTGATCTTCCTTCTACAGAGGCGCTGTATTATACTGACCATTATACAAAAGAGTTTGATGCAAAAATATTGTGGAAAAAAAAGACAGCACAGGGAACAAAAGTTGTGCTCAATAAAACGGCATTTTATCCAGAGGGAGGTGGACAACCCGGAGATAAAGGAACCTTACACATTAAAGGGAAAACGATTCCCATCACTCAGGTAGAAAAAGAAGGAGATGCCATCGTACATATTATCGATGGTAATGCTGCTGTTGGCGATTCTGTACATGGCACCATTGATTGGGATCACCGGTACACCTTAATGAAACACCACACTGGGACGCATTTGGTGAATGGTGCACTTCGTCAGATATTTGGCGAGCATATCTGGCAAGCAGGCTCTCAGCTAGGCATTACTGAAGCACGATTTGATTTTTCACACTACAAACCAATCACCGGACAAGAGAGGAAAACCATCGAAACAAAGGCAAATGCGTTTATCGGCAAAGCGGTTGACGTAAAAAAGAAAGTATTGGATCGTAACCGTGCAGAACGAGAATATGGCTTTCGATTATATCAGGGTGGAGTACCGCCCGGGAACTACATTCGGGTGCTTGATATCCCAGGCATTGATGTTGAGGCTTGTGGTGGCACACACTTGAATAATACGAAAGAAGTAGAAAAAATTAGAATTTTGAAAACTGAACGCATACAAGATGGTGTAAATCGTATTGTATTTGCTGCAGGTAAAATGGTAGATGCATACCAGCAGGAGGAGCAACAGCTCTATGAGCAAATCGTTGCCGTTCTTCGTCCGGCGTTTGAGATTACCACACATGATCAGATTTCCCAGCAGCTTCAACAGTCAGCCTCATTGTTTAAAGTTCCCCCCAGTCAGCTGGAGAAAACGATACAACGATTTTTAGATGAAACCGAACTAGCATCAAAGAAATCAGTAGTCAATTTAACAACGGCTTGTGAAGTACTTTTCAAGGAATGGAAGAAAACGAAAAAACGGCTGAAAAAACAATCAACAGCTATTGACTTAGCAACTAAGCAGACCTCACAAAAGGAATGGACTATTTCTGGGAAAAAAATACGCTTTATTACTCAGGACCTCAAGCAAGGGCTTGATACTGTTGCTCGTGCTGCAGAACTCACTAAAAAAGAAGGAAGTGTTGTCTACATTAGCAGTGGTAACCGAGTAACCCTAGCAGCATCCAAAGATGTTGATATCGATCTGATCTCCATTGCAAAACAAGTAGGAACGCTTCTTGGTGGCAGTGGCGGGGGAAAACCACGGATGGCTCATGCGGGTGGAAAAAAATCAGGAAATACACCAGACGCCCGAGAAAAAGCGGAACAATTAATAAAGCAACAGTTGAAGAAAAAGTAAACTAGAATTGTATGGCAACATGGATAGCAGTGACAATAACAATAGTTGCCACACATATAGCAATCACAAACCATGGTGGAATCTTCAGTGATGTTTTTTCTTCTGCATCAAAATAGCGAATAAGTCCTGCTGCAGAGTGAAATCCTTCACCTTTTTTCTGTTTTGCCATGATGAGTCACTACTCTATTAGTATCCACTACAGCACATATCATTACTCTATTTTAGCTTTACTGTTGTCTTATCGGGGTGTTATTGATACCGGACCAAACATCTAAATATTGCATAATCATACCTATTGCCAAGGGTGTAACTATATGAAGGAAGTTGACACACTCAAAGCAAAAGCATTGAAGTATAAAGACAGTGGGCTGACTGATCACGAAATTGCCCAAGAACTGAATGTTTCAAAAGAAACAGCAGTCTGGCTATTAAATAAAGGGAAAGAAAAAAAGCCAGAAGGAGAAGTCAAGATTGGTTGGCGATCTCTTGGGGTGTACCCCTCTAGAATGAGTTTTATTGCAGATGCGATGTGCGACATTATCTTAGAAGAGTGTGAGCAGGTTGATACCGTTGTAGGCATTGCTATTAATGGTATTTCTTATGCAACGTTTGTTGCTGACAAACTAGGACTGGAGTTAGCAGTCTTTCGACCACACCATGAGAAGATGGGTGCCTTTTCTTCGAATTATGCATCAGTAAAAAACAAAAACGTTGTCTTTGTTGACGATGTCATAGGAACAGCGCAAACATTCACGAGCGCCATTAAAGCCACCAAAGCAGAAAAAGGAAAACCTGTGTTGTGCGTGGCACTCTTAAACAAAAGAACGCAAAACAGCGTTGCTGGTGTACCACTTCGTGCACTTATCAGGGCACGCGTCATTTAAATTTGTTTTCATCTTCGGGGAAGAAGCCATGCATTGGGCAGATGTTTTAGCTGAGGATTTATTAAAAGACAACAAAAAGCACGTACTTGCTACTGGGATAACGCCATCTGGTCCCATTCATATTGGGAACATGCGAGAGGTGTTAACCACTGATGCGGTGTACCGAGCCCTACTGGAGAAGGGTGTACAAGCAGATTTTATTTATATTGCTGACGATTTTGACAATCTTCGAAAGGTGTATCCCTTTTTACCAAACGCCTATGAAAAATATGTAGGTATGCCTATTTCAGAAATTCCTTGTCCTTGTGGCAAGCATAAGAGTTACGCTGATCATTTTCTTATGTCCTTTTTGGATTCGTTAAAAGAACTCGGAATCAATCCCATCGTCCATCGGGCAAGTGAGATGTATAAAAGTGGAATGTACAAAGAGGTAATTAAAACCGCTTTGGACAACACAGAACGTATTAAAACGATTATCGAAACCGTCTCAAAAAGACAACTACCTAAGCATTGGATACCGTTTAACATATTATGCAACAACTGCGGAAGGATTACTGCTGCAAAACCAGTCCTGTATGAATTTCCCTTTGTCGAATATACCTGTGAGTGTGGATATGAAGGTAAAGCCGATATTGGAGAAGGCGGGGTAGGAAAACTCCCCTGGCGAGTTGATTGGCCTGCCCGATGGAAAATTTTAGGGGTTACCTACGAACCATTTGGTAAAGATCATGGAGCTGCGGGAGGAACCCATGATACTGGTGTAGCCATAGCAAAAGACATTTTTAATTACCCTCCGCCAAAATACACCATGTATGAGTTTATTCTATTCAAAGGAAAAGGGGCCATGCATAGTTCCAAAGGAACTGCATTAAGTGCTGAAGAAATGCTACACATGACCCCACCAGAAGTACTGCGTTTTTTATTGATGAATAATCAACCAAATAAGCACATTGTCTTTGACCCAGGTTTAGGATTATTATCGTTAGTAGATGAGTATGACCAACTCGAACGGGTGTATTTTAAGGCAGAAGAAAAAACGAAGGGGATGAAAGATTTAGAGAGGACCTATGAATTATCGCAACCCTACAAAGTTCCAAAACACCTCCCTCATCAAGTCCCCTATCGGCATTTAGTAACCTTGGTACAGATTGGAAAAACATGGAAAGATATCAAAAAGATTCTCCGGCGCAAAGAACAAATTCCAAAAGAGATGAATGACGCCAACGAAGCCCGTCTCAAACAACGAGCAGAGCATGTTACCTACTGGCTGGAATCTTTTGCTCCAGAGATGTTGAAGTTTGACATCAAACAGAAATTACCAAACATAACACTAACCTCAGAGCAACACCGGTTTGTGACCTCATTTCTTGATGTGGTTTCCTCCACCGAATGGGATGGAGAATACATTCACAACGCGATTTACGAGATTGCAGAAACAGAAAACATTCCCATCAAAACCGCATTCACGACCATCTATCAACTTCTTCTCGGCAAGGAAAAAGGACCCCGGGCAGGATACTTTTTATCAAATGTAGACAAATCATTTGTTATAAAGCGGTTTAAAGAAGCAGTTAAATAGTTCCTGTGTTTTTTGCCACAACATTCATGAAGGCGTATCTTGAAACCTATGGGTGTACTGCAAATAAAGCCGATGCATGTATCATCAAAGGTTTACTACAAGAAAATCAGCATCAGATGGTCTCAACCGCAGATGCCGCTGATGTTTTGATTCTAGTGACGTGTACGGTTATCGGAACAACTGAACAGCGGATGCTTTCACGTCTACGAACATTAAAACAAGTAGGTAAACCGCTTATTGTTGCAGGATGTATGGCTGCAGTCCAAGAGGAACTAATCCATAGCATTGTACCTGATGCACGTCTCCTACCTTCCCCCTACATTCACCACATTGTAGATTTTATGGAAGGAAAAAAAACCATGACATGTACCACCAGACCTAAAACAACGTGCCCCAAGCAGTTTACCGAGGTCATTGCTCCTCTCGCTATTGCTGAGGGATGTCTGTTTTCGTGCGCGTATTGCATCACCTCTCAAGCACGTGGACAATTAGTCAGCTATCCTTTACAAGAAATCACCCAGGACATACAAACGGCACTAGACCAAGGATGTAAAGAAATTCAACTGACTGCTCAGGACACCGGATCATATGGAATGGAAGAAAAGGGAAAGCAGAATTTGGGAGATCTCCTACAAGCAATATCGACAATGGAGGGGGCATTTCGCGTCCGTGTAGGAATGATGAATCCTTTTACTGCACACACCCATCTTTCCAGCATACTGCAGGGTTTTGCAGATAAACGAATCTACAAATTCGTACACCTGCCAGTACAATCAGGAGACAATGATCTATTACAGAAGATGAATCGACAATACACGGTTGAAGAGTTCATAACGATTGTAGGACGATTTAGGCAAAAGTATCCTGAGGTTACCCTGTCAACTGACATTATCGTTGGTTTTCCTACTGAAACTGAGGAATGTTTTGACCATACCATTGAACTGCTTGAAACAGTCAAACCAGACATCACCAATATCACGCGCTATTCTGCACGCCCACATACCAAAGCAAAAACCATGAACGGACGTATTGCAACCCACGTGGCCAAAGAGCGATCAAAATTACTAACGGACCTCTGTGCAAAGCTATCCTTTGAAAGAAATATTGCACTCGTTGGAAACCGGTACACAGCACTTATCACCGAAGAGGGAAAAAAGAAGACTATGCTTGGCAGGACAGAAACGTACAAACCAGTAGTAGTGAATGAACAATGTGAACGTGGTCGTTTTGTTCCTGTGGAAATCACTGATGCAGCACCGACATATCTCGTAGGAAAGATTATATAGAACCAGGGATATTTGTGGCAACGTGGAAGGGATGATTCGAGTAGGAATCAATGGTTTTGGACGGATAGGGAGAAATACTCTCCGAGCAGCGTTAGGGCATTCTCAATATGGCAAAAAATTTGAAATTGTGGCCATAAACGATCTGGGGAATACCGAAATCCTTGCTCATCTTCTCAAATACGATTCAATTTACGGAAAATTTGATGGCGAGATAGAAACCACTGACGATGGCATTATAGTAAATGGCAAACCTATTGCCTTCTTCTCACAAGTAAACCCTGCAAAATTACCATGGAATAAACTTGACGTCGATGTTGTTATCGAATCCACTGGTATATTTCGCACCCGTGAAGGCGCATCAAATCATCTTGAAGCAGGCGCAAAAAAGGTGGTAATTTCTGCACCGGCAAAAGATCCTGATATCACGATTGTTCTTGGTGTCAATGAACACCATTATGACGCACAGCATCACCACATTATTTCCAATGCATCATGTACCACCAACAGTCTTGCACCTCCAGTCAAAGTGCTCCACGATTCCTTTGGTATTGACCAAGGGTTCATGACCACCATCCATTCATATACCGGAGATCAACGTATCCTAGACTTCCCTCACAAAGATTTACGGAGGGCACGAGCTGCAGCGATCTCCATCATCCCGACCACCACAGGTGCTGCAAAAGCTGTTGCCTTAGTTATGCCCGAGTTGAAAGGAAAAATTGATGGGATGGCTGTACGAGTACCAACTCCTGATGGATCGTTGACTGATTTTACCTGTCTATTAAAAAAAGAGGTAAGCATTGATGAGGTAAATAAAGCGCTGAAGAAGGCATCAGAGCACAAGCTTCGAGGCATCATGCAATATTCTGAAGAGCCTTTAGTTTCTGTAGACATTGTGGGCAATTCTCACTCTTCTGTCATCGATGGGCTGAGTACTCGGGTCAATGGGGATAAAGGCAACCTAGTAAAAATACTCTCATGGTATGATAATGAGTGGGGCTATTCATGTAGATTGGTCGATCTCATCTATTACATGTTTTATCACACCAAACCATCAACCGCCACAGAGCCAGTAAAAGTGGTGTATTAGCGTACTTTCGGTACCACCATATACGTTTAAATAAACTGGTTTGATATCTGATTTTGGAGGCTTTCTGATATGAAAGAATACAATACATTAGATGATGTTGAGGTAGCACACAAAATCGTGTTATTGCGTGTCGATTTTAACTTGCCACTGGATAAAAAAACCTTAACAATTTTAGATGCCACACGAATAAAACGAGTGCTTCCTACCATTAAAGAACTTATTGAAAAACAGGCAAAAATCGTGATTATGGCTCATCAGGGACGACAAGGAAGTTGGGACTTTACTGATCTCCATCAGCATGCACAAGCACTAGAAAAACTTCTAGGAAAACCAGTACAGACGGTTGATGACATCTATGGTAAAGAAGCACAAGCTGCTATCAAAAATCTCAAACCAGGAGAGGTATTACTGCTTGATAATGTGCGGAAGTTTGACGGTGAAACCGAGAAAAAATCAGCAACAGAACATGCACAATCTCCACTTGTTCAAAACTTGTACCCACTGGCAGATGTGTTTGTGAATGATGCGTTTGCTGCTGCTCATCGAGCCCAGTGTTCATTGATTGGATTTACGGCAGTACTTCCCTCGTGTGCAGGTAGACTACTAGAATCTGAACTGGAAACGCTGGAAAAAGTAGTCAAACATCCTCCAAAACCATCCGTGTTTCTCTTTGGAGGTGCCAAATTCTCTGATGTCGTGGTAACTATCGAACGATTGTTAGAACATAATACCGCTGATAAAATTCTTCTTACCGGACTTCCTGCAAATGCATTCTTAAAAGCAAAGGGAGTAAACCTTGGAGAAAAAAATGAGGAAGTGTTGGCAAAAGAGGGAAGTCCAGAGAACTATGCAGAAATCAAAAAACTTCTGGACAAGTATGCTCAGAGCATCTACCTTCCCAAAGACTTTGCCGTTGAGCATAATGACAAACGAGATGAACTTACCGCTGAAGAGTTACCATCCCGCGAAAATCTTTATGATATTGGAACACAGACCATTACACACTTTAAGCAAGTCATTGATAATGCAAAAACCGTATTTCTCTCAGGGCCCTGCGGCGTTTTTGAAAATCCCTTGTTCATGGAAGGAACCAAGGAACTCTTTAATTTTGTGGCCAATTCTGGTGCATTTACCATCGTCGGTGGTGGACATACCGTTGCTGCGGTAGAAAAACTTGGCCTTGATGACAAAATGTCTCACATTTCAACAGGCGGTGGCTCTCTTGAAAAATTTATGATGGGGGAAAAGTTGCCCGTGGTAGAAGCACTAAAGGAAGCAAAACAACGAATGAAATAAGAGAAACAATCAAATAGCGCTTTTATGTACGTGGGAACTACAGAGGGCTGGTAGATCAGTGGTAGATCGCCACCTTCGCAAGGTGGAGGCCACGGGTTCAAATCCCGTCCAGTCCATGCACTGCCTATACTAAACTCTAATGTTTCTCCATAATAAATGTTAAATAACTGATGTCTATCTTATGAACTACGTAATCCTATGAACGTTCTTCTGATATTCCCCAAAATCGAACATGGCGCATCAACCTATACTGATAAAGGTTCATGGGGATCAATTCTCTTTGGATATCCCGTGATAACACTGCCACATTTAGCAGCCATTACCCCACAAAAGCATACCGTACAGATGATCAATGAAAATTATGATGATATTGATTTTGATGCAGATGTTGATGTGGTAGGTATCACCTGTTACACAATGACTGCACCTCGAGTATATGAGATTGCTGATGAATTTCGGCGACGAGGGAAAATCGTTGTTCTTGGTGGCTACCACCCCACTGCACTACCTGATGAAGCAAAGCAACATGCCGATAGCATTGTGTTCGGCATGGCCGAAGCAAGTTGGCCGCAGCTTCTTACCGATGTTGAACAAGGAAAACTGAAGCAGTTTTATGAATGGGACACTGACTTTGATATGGCTGATGTTCCATCGCTTCGCCGTGATCTTATCACCCACAATCCTATCATGGGTGCAGTGCAGTCAACTCGGGGATGCGCAAATCGGTGTGAGTTTTGTGCCATTAGTACTTTTTGTAAGCATGGTGTTAGGCAACGTCCTGTAAAAAATGTCGTAGAAGAAATTAAACAAATGCCCAATAGAATCTTTGTTTTTCATGACCCGCATCTTACTGCGAATCCTCGCTATGCGCGGGAACTATTTAAGGAACTCATTCGCCAAAATGTCAAGAAATCCTGGGTGGCAAACGGCACAACAAATGTGCTGGGAAAAGCAGATGAGGAGTTTTTGACTCTTGCACGAAAGTCAGGATGTGTAGAATGGTTTGTGGGATTTGAATCAGTCAGCCAAGCAGCCCTTGATAGCATCAAAAAAACCCACAACAAAGTCGAAAACTTCAAAAAGATGATTGACCGTGTGCACGATCACGGGATGGCGGTGCAAGGGGGCATTATCTTTGGGTTTGATGAAGATACCCCTGATGTTTTTGATATGACAATAGAAAAACTCTACGAGTTAGAAGTGGATGTCCTTGAAGTCAATATTCTAACACCCTATCCCGGAACACCTCTGTTCGAACGGCTAGAAAAACAAGGACGTATCATTACCAAAGACTGGTCACGATATAATCAGGTTGATGTGGTGTTTCAGCCAAAACAAATGAGTCCCAAAGAACTCTGGAACGGGGCCCGAAAGGTGGCAAAAGAATTTTATCGCATGCCTAGAATTATCCAACGTAATCTTCGTATCATCTCTACCACCAAAAGTCTAGGTGCCATTGCGCCGTTTGGTACCAATTTTTCGTTTCGAAGATATTACAAAAGAGATTTTAGTTTTTGAAGATGGTGTCAATGAAATGAGTACCACATATCAAGGTACGCATGATAAAATGCAAACAGTGCACGCTTTCCAATATGACCGAGAATGTTATTCATATGCAGAAGGGTTTTTCCCAATACTTCCCACTTGATGAACGCTTGATAAATCTTATATGGATACCACTCAGGACGATGGCGTACAAGACATTTTGCCGCAACCTCTCCACTAAGAAGAGCGCGATAGATGCCTGCCCCTAACAACGGGAAGGTTCCTACACCGGCATCCCCTACAAACAAAATATTCTGATACCGCAGTGGCCGCTGGATACCTGCAGGGATGAGTCCGCCAACCACATAATTAACCTTTCCTTCAATCTGATGATATGCCTTAAAAGCCTCTAACATCTGCTTCAAATGCTGATGGCGCCCGCTTATAATACCTAACCCTAGGTTAACCTCTCGTTTCTTAGGATCTCGAGGGAATGCCCAATAATAACCGCTGGCATCAAAAAAAATTACTTTGATAACATGGGGATCAAACCAATTACATTCCTCAATCGTTTGCTGATATGTACCTCCGACAATTCCTTGACCCAACCCAAGCGCCTTTTTGATAGTGCTTGGACAGCCAGAAGCATCAACAATATAGTTACCATCTAACTCATCGACCGAGTGTATCTTATCTCCCGTATGGATCTCAACACCAAGACCTTTCGCCTCCCGTGCTAACTGACAAATGAACTCCTGTCGATTGAGCATGTAAAAAGTGCCGGGAGGCTGATGAGCAAGATATGTTTTCTTCCCTACAATAGTTTCTACACGCTGTATGCGGCTAAAAATACTACGCTCTGTCGGTTGCCAGTGATTCCAATCAGTCTCGATTTCGTATCCTTCGCCACATCGTCTTCCTTCATGGTTATATCCTATGGCATTGTATTTTTCATGCACGACAACATTAAGAGTGCGATCAAGTCTTTTAAGCGAAAGGGCTGTACTCAATCCGCCTAAACTACCGCCAACAATGTCAATGCGTATGGCTATCACCACATACCGTAGTTTATGAATTATGAAGTATGTATATCCTATAGAATAAAATACTTTGTAGTGTTGTACAAAAGTCATAAAGCTATTTATATCAGGAGTAAATACAGCAGTTTAAGTTATGACAACAAACAAAAATCCTTGGACCCCACAAGATGAACAAGAACATTATCCCTGCGTCATGGAGTGGTGGTGTGCAGAGGCGTTTTTTTTATCACTCAAGAATAAGAACGAATGGAGTGTAAAGGTGGCATTTACAGAATGGTTTGAAAAAGCAAAAACTATCGGATCCATTCAAAATATGACCTTGTTCGATCATGCTGCCAATACACATTATATTTTGTATGAGCGAGATGACACCAAAAGATTGGATACCAAAAAAGAGACTTTTGACGTACGCTATAAGGATTCATTTATGAGAGGATCATATCCCTCGTATACTATGCATTTTCATGACCCCAACCATGATATTGCCCTTGATCTTACCTATAAAGCAATATCTTTACCTCATTGGGTTGCCCAAGACATAACGGGCGGATGGCTTCCCATGGGTCTAGGGACATATCGCTATGGATTTATCCCTCGCAATAGTGTCTCGGGAACATTGACTATCCAAGGAAAAACACAGGAAATCAAGGGACAGGGTTATTTTGAACACGTATGGGGCGATTTTCTGTACGATAATCCGCTCACCAATGCAGCAGACCTTGGCCATGCGATACGAACGTACACCAAACTTATCGGATGGTGGATGAAAAATCACCAGCCACGCGTTCCTCACTCACTCATGTTTAGCACCGAAAATAATCCTTTTGGGTATGATTGGGTTTGGGCACTTCTCGATAACGGATGGAGTCTCTTCCTGGGCAATATTATGTTTTGGCTGATGGAGGGACCTATTGCTGGGAGTCTCATTCTGACAAAGGATGGCAAAACATATACTGAATTTAGCAATGTGTTCTTCAAATATAACACCCTGCGATATGGAAAAGAGTATGATTTTTATTACCCTTCAGAACTGGAAATCACTGCTACACAAGGAACTGAACGCCTGCATCTAACCTTTACCATGACTGTTGAGCCTCGAGAATATCTTACCAAATTTTCAGGAGGAAAATATTGGATTGGACTGGTCATTTGTGAAGCTCCTGGCATGGTGAAGGGAGAGTACACAAATGGAAAAGACAAGAGATCACTCACAGGCATTTGTAAAATTGAGCCTCAGCGACAATTATCCATACTTGGCCACAATTCACTACGAATTGGTATTACGAAGCCCCCTAGAGGAGTAGGAATAGACCTGAACATAGTGTCGCATTACTTGAGGAAAAAAATGACGGCCACGGTTCATCTGGTGCCGCATCCTCGACTTCGCTTCAAAATAACATCATTGCGTAAAAAGGATTTTTCAACCTCAATGCGTAAACCGTAGTACTTAGGTAGTTTTGGGAATAATAACCAGAAGAGATTCTTGTGTCAAAAGCAGATGTACACGATCAACAAGTAATGGTTGGAGCGAGGTCATGAGCGATGCATTTTGTTTTGCCGTCGAGGTTCGTACTAAAATACGTGTTCCTGGTGTGCTTGAGGAAAGCACATGGCGGACGATGCGTTCTTGATCAGTAATACCATAGGAAATGATGATGATATCAAATGATGACACATCATAAGTTGTTCCTTCACCCTGAATGATAGAAATGTTACTGGACTGGGGATAACGGTGGAGAACTTGAACTGCATTTTTCACAACAGATGGGTTATGATCGATACCAGTAACGTGTGCGCCCGTTTTTTGCGCAATAAAAAGAGAGGTGTATGGTATGGAACCGCAGCCGATATGAAGCACGCGAGCAGTCGATTCAATATGCAACTGCAACAGAGAAAGTTCCTTGTGTACGGAAGGAGCATGAAATCTGATATAGGCCGCTGCAAAGAACGGAATATGATATACCAGCATTTCATAGGAATAATAGAGACGATCAAGGAATGTTTTAAACATAGCGCAGATTCAATATAAGAAACCCATATCATTATCTTTTCTAAAAAGTGGGGGTGGTTGTCAACTTAAGATGTTTTCAACATGAATTATCAGGGGAAATCGTTCGTTACAATTGCTTAAGTTGACAGCCTCAAGCGGGGACAGTAAAGATTTTAATAGGATAATACTCTTGTTGTCTCCTATGAAAACAAATATCCTTTCCATTGTGGACACGAAAGATGAAACGGAGAACATCATTGATCTAGGTATTGCCTTAAAACAGGCAACCAGAAAGGGTAAAACGCTGAACTATCTTCCCCACAAGACACTGGCCATGATTTTTGAACGGGCATCAACCCGAACACGGGTGTCGTTTGAAGTAGGAATGACCTTGTTGGGCGGTCATGCTATCTTCCTGAATAAAGATGACATTAAAATTGGAGAACGGGAATCAGTTGAAGATATTGCTCTGGTGCTTTCTCGTTATGTCGATGCGATTATGTACAGAGCGTTGAAAAAAGAAGATCTGCACGAGCTGGCACGTCATGCAACGGTACCTGTAATCAATGGCTTAGATGTCGATGAACATCCCTGCCAAATTCTTGCCGACTTAATGACTATAAAGGAGCATAAGAGAGCATTGCAAGGGTTACAGTTTGTTTTTATTGGAGATGGAAACGATAATCTTACTCACTCTTACATGCTTGGATGCACTATGGTGGGTATGAATGTCACTGTGATTTCTCATAAGAACCATTGGCCTTCAGAACATTTTGTTAAGAAAGCAAACGAGATTGCAAAAAAACAAAAGGTCACAGTAATCATAACCGATGATCTTGCTGCAGTACAAGGAGCAGATGTAGTTGCAACTGATACGTGGGTTTCGTTATGGTATGAAAAGCAGCGAGCTCAAATCATGGCCGATCTGAAGGGGTATACGATAACGGAGGATGTGATGAGTAAGGCAAAGAAGGACGCGATTTTCATGCATTGTATGCCAATTTACTATGGGGAAGAAGTGGTTAAGGAAGTTGCCTATGGACCACAATCGGTGATTGTTGATGAAGCAGAAAACCGCATGTGGGCACAGATGGGGCTACTCCTCAAGTTACTTAAACCAGACATCTCACCAAAAATGATACAGTAACACCTGGATGAGAACATCTAAGAAAATAAGATTATACGACATAAGGAAATAATCGTAGCCTTTTCGTCCCACCGTTGTTCCTAACGTTTTCATCTGATGGGGTGGTGCTCGTACAAGTTTATAAGACCAAGACAAAATGTAAATCCAAAACACCAAGAAAGGAATCAGGAACACGAAAGAAAGGATAGTTTGCGTAAATAGGAGGATACCAAGGATTCCTGAAATAAAAAACATAGCAAACGAGATTTTTGCCGCAGTTTGTTCTCCAAACGAGGTAGCATACGTTCGTACTCCTAATGCCCGATCCCCTTCAACATCATGGATGCCTTCTGGAAGATCATGTGCATTATCGGCAAAATAGGTAAACAACACCAAAAGAATCATATGTTGAAGAGCTACTGCATTTGTTAAAATACTGCCAAACAAGGGGAGAGAAACCACTATTGATGAACTCTGTGGAAGTGCGGTCCAGATGGCAAGAAACCCAAAAATGGCAACCACTACCCATTGCATAGGAGTAAAGATTTCTGAATATGCGGGAAGTTTAATGACTTTTTTGAAGTATTTATTATGAAACGTAACAAATAAGGCTGCAGCACCAACAAGAATAAGACACCACACACTCACCAAAAGGGCAAAAATAAATGTTGAGGCTGAAAGGATAAGGGCGATACCAAAAAATTTTCTAAAACTAATTCTTCCTGCAGCCGTTGGCCTCATGGGATGGGAAACTTTATCAATGTCTATATCAGTAAGATCATTCCAGATAAGTGCCGCAAAAAATCCTGAGTACAGCGCTAGAACGGTAAACAAAATTAGCTGTAGAATATCAACAGCATATGGTTGTATCCCATACGCAAGCATGGGGACACTAGCATACATGAAGACGTAGCTTATTAGTTCATAGACTGGAAACGGTCGCCATGAACCAAGAAAGTAAAACGGTCTTTTTATCCACGAAATTTTCTTCATATGTCTTCAGCTACAATTGCAACGTGCAATAAATGCGTTAATTTAAAAACATGTTGTTGATATACAAGTATTGACACTACTAATAGTAAATACCCTGTGGTGAGATAGGTCATGAAAAAGATAATGGTAGTCGATAATGAACCTGATATTGTTGATTTGACTCGAACAGTACTTGAGTTGGGTGGCTATACAGTTATACCTGCCTATAGCGGTGAAGAGTGTTTGCGTAAATTAGAGAAAGAAAAAGTAGATTTAGTATTGCTCGATATCATGATGCCTGGCATGAGTGGGTGGGATGTTTTTAATCGGATTAAAAAGAAATCTTCTGAAGTAAAAGTTGCCTTTATGAGCGTACTTGAAATCTCAGAAAAACGAAAGCAAGTACTGCTTGATGAGGGACTGGCAGATTATATTATGAAACCGTTTGATAAAGAGGGGTTACTCAGTAGGGTAGATAATATACTGAAAGAGTAGGATAGTATGACCAAAAAGATCATGATTGTAGATGATGAGCCAGATATTCTGTTCACTGTTGGACAGATGTTGGAGATGAGTGGGTATGAAGTTATCAAGGCAGTTGACGGTCCAGATTGTTTGAAAAAATTAGGAGAAATGAGACCCGATCTGGTGTTGCTTGATATCATGATGCCTGGTATGAGTGGGTGGGATGTTGCTGCAAAAATTAAAGAAAACCCTCAGTGGAGTAACATTCCTATTGTGTTTGTCACCGCAAAGGGAGATGCCATGAGTGTAGGCATGGGAAGTATGGCTGCAGAGGATTATATCACCAAACCCTTTGACATTATGGATCTCAAAACCCGTGTGGAACGGGTACTGAGTAAACACTAATTTTTGTAAAACAACGACTTCGTTGTTTTGATAAGAGATGTACAACAAGTCCTTTATAAAGAAAACAATAAAATATTCTTTAGAACCTGGTGAGACAACTATGATTTGTAAAAAATGCAAGCGACGTTGCGGCATTCCGGGAATCAATTATTGGAGTGCGGAAGCGGGCATCTGTGTCCGCTGTCACCATCATTCTAAGAGTGTGTAGTTCGTTATCATCTTTTTATAAGAAAATTTTTAAATAAGAATACTGTTATACGTAATTGTTAAGTAATGTATACGTAATATAATCATGCGAAGTAGGGATGGGATGAATGAGCAGTATGCTACATACTACAATGGATAGTTTTTCAGGATATTTCTAGGTAGGTACAATGGGATGGGCTCCTAAACGCAATACTAAACGAGATTATGCCTCGATGCTAGCAAAGATCAGTGTGTTTTTTCTTGCGATTGCATTATGTGCCGCCATATTTCCCTTATTGCCTTCCACCACCCATGAAGAAGTGATTGTAAGCAGTGAGAATTGGTGGAACACCTCATGGCTCTACAGAAAACCCTTGGACCTTTCAAATGTCATAATAGGACATTTTCACGTGGTAGATATCACCGTCTATAAACCCAATGGTCATGATGATATTGTCGCGGGAACTATTGATTGCGAAGGGCATTGTCAACATAATTTTTCTGATATACGCTTTGTCACGCCAGACAAAGAGAGCATATCCTTTTGGATCGAGGAAATAAACGAAGGTGAAGAGTGGGCAAAAATATGGGTAAATGTGTCTGATAATGATCAACTATACATGTACTATGGCAACCAATATACAAGTTCAACAAGCGACGCTACGGCAACGTTCTCTATTTTCGAAGATGCTGAATCCTATGAAAATGACACTATCAACCCTGATGGATGGAGTGTTCTTCAATATAAGGAATTCTGGACGAGGCACGTAAAAGCAACCAATCTCTCACCCTCATCAGCATCATATGGATCACAAGTCATTGAAGTATATGGATCAGAAGGCAGACAATATGATTCTTGCTGGGTAAAAGCAGGAAAAACGTTTAATCTTCCTGCTCGCAATTATACACTTCTCGTTGATTATTTTCCCGATTATGCAGCAAATATGCAGGCCCCAAATAGAAGGATGAGGATATACGTAGATGATACGAGTGTCTATTATGATGCTCTTTCATCCTCTTCTGATATGAGAACATGGTTCCGCAATGTACAAATTGACATCGAAAATCAGACTATTACTGCCCTTAAATTTCATGTAGAAGGATGGCCCAATGATGTGCGAAATATAAACACATATGCTTCCATTGGATTTGACAACATTCGTCTCTTTGAAGGAGGAGTAGTATGGGAAAATTGTGGAAGTGAAGAAACTCACTCTTGTCCATCGTTGACCAATCCCTCACCCTCTTGCGGACAAACCGACGTCTCTTTAAACCCCACGATAGCGATCGCTGTGACCGATCGTCAAGGAGATCTTCAGAATCTGACGTTTAGTACTAATGTATCGGGGAGTTGGGAAACGATAGGTTATAATCAGTCAACACCTCTATCAAATGGAACATATCAACAGTATACGGCTTCCATGAATAGTCCTTCAACGACGTACTGGTGGAGAGTTCATGCAACAGATGCGACAGGGCATTGGACTACTGGAACCTATCAGTTTACTACCCGAGCAAGACATGTGGTTTTTCCCCCTAGCATACTAACGGCAACAACGCACAATAGAACGACCATCGATCTCTCCTGGGCAACAGGGGATAATGCTACGCATACTTATATCGAACGAAATTCTGTGGAAAGTTGGAATCGAGGGCAGGGAACAACTGTCTATAATGGTACGGGAACATCAACCAGTGACACCAATTTATATCCTGGGACTACTTATTATTATCAGGCATGGGGCTGGGATGATGGTGATCAGGTATGGAGCCTGACCGCTAAATCTACCTCTGCAATGACCCACGAAAACAGAGCACCGATTTTCTCCTTAGAATCACCAACAAATGGGTCGTCTGGAATGGAAATAAATACCTCAACTGTGACAGTCACTATACGTGATCCTGACGGTGATCGATTTAATTGGACGATTACTAGTGCATATGCGACAACAGCAGAAGGAACAAGGGAGCAGAATGGTAGCAAATCGGCAACGTTGGTTTCGCCACTGCCATACAATACGTCTATCTCGTGGACAGTAACTGCAACTGATGGCTATGGGGAGCTTCGTGAAACATATGCCTTTACAACCACCAGACAATTTTCTTGGTGGGATAATAACTGGAGATATGCAAAAAAACTAACAGCAGGAACTATTCCTGATGATCAACTCATGAAACTTACTGTTTTTTATGAGGATGGTCGCGATAATGTTTCCAGTGCAACCGTTGACTGTGAAGGTCATTGTAATGAGGGGTTCTCCGATCTTCGGTTTTCAACGGTTGATGGAAATGCATTAGATTATTTCATCAGTGAAACAGGCATTGCTGGTGGCGGAGGATTTTCGAGTGATTTTGAATCATCCTCGTGGAAGGATGACTGGAATGACAACGGGGCGACAGACTGGGATAGAACATCAAAATACTGTCATGGAGGATCCTATGCTGTCGAAGGAGGACGATATGATTCGTATTTAACATCTGATGATATTGATACCACCTCCTTTGACGATGAGTTTGTAATATCCTTTTGGTATTATGATAACAATGTTCCTGTAGGAGATGATGCTTATTTGCAGTACTGGGATGGGGATCAATATGATACTATCTTTAATTTAGGTAGCTCCGACGAAGGAATATGGCACGAGTATTCTCAAACAATCACTGATCTCCAATATTTTTCATCAGATTTTCATATTCGCTTTGATGTGCATAATGTTCACGGATCTTCGGAGAATATCTATCTTGATGATGTCGATGTGTCTCCTCTTCAGCATTATGCAACGGTCTGGGTTGACACATCAGGAGAGCAAACGATCTATATATATTATGGAAATTCAGATGCAACAAATGCAAGTAGCGTTTTGTCTTCTTCTACTGAAGGAGAATGGAGCAGTTTTGGAGAAGAACAAACAAATACATGGCCTCAGTTGAGTTCTCCCTCTCCTGCAAGAGATGCTGAGGGCATCTCTCTCAATCCACTTCTTTCTATCGATGTTACCGACCCTCAAGGAAATTTAGAAAATATTACCTTCCTTGTGTCAGACAATGGCGAATGGGACATTGTTGAATCTCATGTTGGTACTCCTCTCTCAAATGGAACCTACATGGCAACACCTTCAACAATGAATGAGCATGCAACCTCATATCAATGGTGCGTCAGGGCACAAGATATGACTGGATACTGGGCAAATGCAACCTACGGTTTTACCACCAGGGAAGCATACCTCCCTGCTCCACCTTCTTCATTTACTGCTGTTGCTTACAATACAACACGAATTGATATAGAGTGGACAAAAGGAACTAATGCCTCACATACCTATATCGAACGAAATTCTGTGGAAAGTTGGAATCGAGGGCAGGGAACAATGATTTATAACGGTACAGGGACGACAAAAAGCGACACTGGACTTCCTGAAGGAACTACCTATTATTACAGGGCATGGTCGTATAATGAGACTGATATTCTCTTTAGTCAATCATCCGTAATTACGTCAGCAAGAACAACTGGTGGCAATGAAGCACCACAGCAAACAAATCCTTTTCCCGCTCAAGAAGAGACATCCATTTCTTTAGGTCCAACACTACGTATTACTATCAGTGATCAAGAGGGAGATGGCCTAGATGTCTACTTCCGGACCAACGCATCTGGGAGTTGGACTACCATTGGTTCAAACACTAGCATACACAATGGAACGTATCGACAGCAAACAAACGATATGGACTCGTATTTAACAATGTACTGGTGGAGCATTAATCTTACTGATGGGAGTAGCTGGACCAATGAAACCTATACCTTTACAACAAAGGGAAATGATGCACCAATACAATCAAATCCTAGTCCAACAAACGGTGCAACCGCTGTTGCGTTGAATCCTACGTTAAAAATAACGATATCTGATGATGGGTCTGATGAACTGACGTTATACTTCAGAAAAAATGCAAGTGGGAATTGGGATACTCTTCAAGCATATGAGGGGAAAAGTAGTGGAACATATAGTGTATCTTCGACCGACATGAACTCCTATGAAACCAAATATTGGTGGAGTGTCAATCTTACAGATGGTGTAAATTGGAATAATAAAACGTATAGATTTACAACACGTCAATCAGAAGGTGGAGGAGGGCCCTCTCCTCCACCATCCCCCCCATCAAACGGAGACGAGGAAGAAGATGAGCAACAGAAAACAAAAGAACAAATGATAGAAGAACTCTATGATATTGTCTTATCAACATCATTTTATGTCAATGACACCGATGGCGATGGAAAGGTCGATAGCTTTATCGATCCCAATGGTCTCTTACATGCTGAGCGGTGGTTAAATATAAGTAGACACACAACATTATTGCTCTCTGTCGAAGAAGAGTTACAGAACATCTTCTTATGGGATATCGAAGACGATAGTATATCAGAAGTATCATATGAAGATGGATCAATTGTTGATACACTCCAAACAGATGATACACTTATCGTGTCTGTTGTTGCCAATAAAACAGAGTGGTTGTATCTGGAAATAATCGATGAATACTCGGAGTACATGCTCCTATACGTCACGACGGCAGATGGACGAATGATCGATAAAGATATGATCTGGAGGGAGGGTACTTCCATCTACATTTTTGATGACCCCTCAACAACATATGTGTTCACGTATCTCTATGAAGCACCATCATTTTTATTTGATGTGATTATTGAATTAGCAACTGATTCGGTGTATCAAGGGGAAACCATTAATGCGATCATCACACAAATTAATGTCGGCGAAACAGGTCTGGTGAACGGAACCCTCGAATATGCCATTGTACACAATGATGAGATGATATGGACAGATGAAGAAAACGTATCAGTAGTAGGACAAAAAGCGTTTAGTAAAGAAATTGAAACCTCAGAATTAGAGCCTGGATCATACCTCTATGCTGTAACCTTCAGGTATGGTAGTGATCAAACAGCAAGCGCACAAGTACCATTCACCGTAAAATCACACGAGGAATCAATGGGTGGGATTCCTCTCGAGATGATCATACTAGGAGCAATTCTAGCTGTTATTCTCCTATCGGGGATACTATGGTGGTTTGGTATCTGGGAATTTCCACTTGAATGGGTTGAAGAGGAAGAAGAGCAAGAACAAAAAGCAGATATCGACCGCAAAGTTGACAAATTGTTACATCTGGGAGATTGAAAAGATTCGTAAAAAGATAAGCCGCCGGAGGGATTCGAACCCCCGACCTGCTGATTACGAATCAGCCGCTCCACCGGCTAAGCTACGGCGGCCTCCAGGGCTAAATATTCTTTGGTAATAAAAACGTGCCTATTATTTATGCTTCACAATATCTTTTTACGTGCTTGTCCTATTTCTTATGCATGATTGCTGGTGTTGATGAGGCAGGAAGAGGTCCAGTGATTGGGCCACTCGTTGTTGCAGGATTGACGGTTGAAGATGATGCGACATTGATTGATATGCACGTTCGTGATTCAAAAAAAGTATCGCCAATGAGACGGCGATTTCTCGCAAAAAAAATAAAGGAAAGTGTCGTCTCTTACGAAATCATAACGATTACGGCATCGGATATTGATGATATGCGTAAGGTCATGACCTTGAATGAAATCGAGGTTCATGCATTTAGTCGGGTCATTAAAAAATTAAAACCGAACGTATGTTATGTAGATGCTGCCGATGTTGATGGAGATCGATTTGGGAGGGACATTCTTTCTCAACTGTCATTCAAACCAGAGATGATCTCAAAGCATAAAGCAGATGATAGGTATCCTATTGTTAGTGCTGCATCCATTCTTGCAAAAACAACAAGAGATGCAGAGGTTGAAAAGATTGCACAGATATTGGAAAAGAAACTATCATTGCCGGTAGGTAGTGGCTATCCTGCAGATCCCATTACCCAAGCCTTTCTCAAAACATGGGTAGAACGTTTTGGCACCTTACCGCCGCATGTTCGCCATTCATGGAAGACAGCAAAAGTATTGCTCAAAAATCATAATACGAAGACGTTAGATAAATTCTAAAAAAGATGGCAGAAATGCCAGCGGTGCTGGCATGTCCCCCGCATTTCACGTCATTCTAAAAGAAGCAACACCTTTTTGATTTATATATGTTTAAATGAGGTAAGTGAAAGTATTATTTGGCTTTGTCTCAAAAGTATTCATCTTCAACCCTCTTTCTTACCAAAATCATCAG
>CAZWZY010000022.1:0-13510 GCA_964638175.1 uncultured Thermoplasmatales archaeon
TCTGGAAAGGCCAAGGTTTATGAAAAGGCCCGGGTTTCTGGAGATGCCCGGGTCTATGGCAATGCCCGGGTCTCTGGCAATGCCCTGGTTTATGATGCCTGGGTCACTGACAATGCCCGGGTCTATGGCAATGCCTTGGTCTCTGGAGATGCCCGGGTCTATGGAGATGCCCGGGTTTCGGGGCTTGTAGGTCCAATCAAGATCAATTATCCGATGTCAGGGGATTATCAAGAAGCTATGGATGTCTTATTTTCCAAGAAAGAGGTTTTCCCTGTACTGGTGGGTATCCACCCTGTTTTAGATCAGATTATTGAGGCAAAAATGAAGGAGAAAGAGAATGTCTAAACCTTTTACTAATTATGAAGATCCTATTCATGGGGCTATTTCGGAAATTATATCCGGTCTTTCTTCATTGAATATGGATCCACAGCCGATAGAAGGTGTTAAAGGCTATTTGTCCGAGACCGATGTATGGGCCAAGCATGCAGTTGAGCATCTCAAAGAGGCTATACAGCAGTGTCGTAAGGCTTCTGATCAATTTCGTACTCTGAAGAGTGGTTTAAAACATCGAATTATGCGGGTGGGTATAAAACGTATGGATTTTCGTAGTTTTTTCCGTGAAGTTGAGAAACTGGTTTATTCTCCAGAGATGCAGGTTAGTGATGAGGAATTTGAAAAGCAGTTTCCTGAAATCGAACCCCTTGATTGGGTTTGGGAGAAGTTAAAAGATAAATCTGCAGATAAATTATCAGATTTAGAATTGCGTCTTGTAGTGGCTTACCATCATTGGAAGGACGGAGCTGATGCGGATATTGTGCGTGATCTTCTTGATGATGATAACCGTCCCCGGGAAGAACTATTAGAAGACTTGAATCATTTTGTGTAAAGAATTAGTTGCGCTGAGCACTGTTAGTTCGGCGCAAAAGTTGCAGAATCGGATGAGTGACAGCGCCGAAAGAAAAATAATGTGAAGCGCGTTTTACAGCTAAATTGATTTTTTGAATTATAGTTTGGCTCACTGGAGGGAAGAAATGGATCGAAAAGAACTGGAAAATTTGGTTGGCGAGTCGATGGAAGACATGGGGCTTGTTGAAAATGTTGAGGAACGGGAGTGTTCAGAATGCGGGTGTCTACTCGAAGACGACAATCCTGGCTTGGTATGCCGTTCATGCCAGCGCAAAGAGTTGGTGTTGTAACCCGTGCGCTGTTGCTTGCTCATTGTCTTGTAAAGTAATTTTTGATAATGGTGGAGAAGGCTTTTTCTGGGAATGAAGAATTGGAAAGAATTTAATTAAAAGCCGCAAAAATTGCGGAATAATAAAACTTTAATCCTGAGGAGGTAGTGATGAGGAATGTTGAAATGAAGGTTGAGGGTGAAAAGCTCCATATCGAAGTGGATTTGTCCCAGGAAGGTGAAGTATCCAGTTCCGGTAAGTCGCTTGTTATCGGCACTACAAAAGGTAATGTGCCCGTTGAAGGCCGCCCGGATGTTATGGTTGGGCTCAATGTCTATACCAAGAAGAAATAATGCGTAGACAAATCGCTCGAATTTTAAGGGGCTTGGCAGGAAAGTTAAGCCCTTTAAAAATACCTTCAGATCAAATAGGTGTCCTTGTTAATGCCGTGTTCACTGGAGATCATGGAATTATTATTTCGGATGGATCGGTTGATGTGGACCCAGCAATTAAACGCCGGTGTAAATTTATTAAATTAGAGTAGGCATCAAACATTCCGATATTGGTAAAAAAGGAAGTTCAAATGAAAATAACTAAAGATCATCTACCATGGTTTGAACGTTTGTTTTGGCAGTGCCCTAAATGTTTGTCAATCAATGCCTGGAACTGGGAAGATGCGGAACGATTTATTAAACGGACGGGTGAGGGGTGTCATGTATCAACCGGCTCCTGTTTTGATAATATCTGTGGTAATCCGAAATGCCGGGCAGATATTGTAAAACCGGACTCTCCTATTCTTGCTCCTTGTTACACACATTTGGAGGCTTAATGGCTCGTATAATTAAAAAGCAGATGTTCAGAACGGGGGAAACTGAGATCAACTCCCCCTGCACTGATTGTACTGAACGGGATACAGAGGAAAATGGTGTTATCCTGACTTACAATCAAACAAAAAACGGGTGCTTAGATAGTGCACCTTTAATCAAAGACGTACTTTTTGCCGCGCTGGAAATGTGCGGTGTCAGCCGAGGAAATCTAATTGCTTCGTGGGATGAGGCGGCTGACAATGAAGACCGTGCCATGTCGCAGGGGCACGGAGAGTACTCGGCTAATTGCAATCGCATGGCCGAAGATATATTAACGGCTATGGAGAACGCAACCGAGTTGGAGGTTTAAAATGAGTATTCCATGTATGGAAGTAAAAGGAAGTGAATCATTAACCGGCCGAGATGCCATTATCTTGGACAAATTCAATCGATTGCTTGAGATCCATGATGAAATTGAAGACCAGAAAAGTATGGAAAAAGAGATAAAAAGTGATGTCTCTAAGATGTCTTCTGAAAAAAGAGGGTATCAAGCCCGCAAAAAGCATTATTATGGGAAAGAAATTATAATTGATGCCCTTAATGATAAAATCGGACGAATCGAACACCGGATGACAAAGGGTGCCTTGGATCCATCAGAGGAAAGTAAATTAATCAATCTTTTTGGCTCTAAAACGCATCAATTATTTGAAGAGGGTGAAGCTATTACCGGTATATCTGATCTTAATAAATTTTTAAAGGATATGATTGCCAACGGAGCTGACCTTAATGAGGTTTTTGATAAGAAGAATTTGATAAAATCCATTAAAGACGAAAAAAAGGCTATGGTATCAGATGAGGTTCAAACTGTCAAAGCAATAGTACCTAAAGAAAATATACTGAGTGTACTAAATGATCCTGATACGGCATTATCTACTGAGGCCCGGGATTATATAAACAGATACCTCAATGCTGCTTTAGAACCACGTATTTTTGTCCTTAAGAAATAAGGGGGTTTTATTATGAGATGGTATCGGGATTTAATCCAGGAATTAAAACCGCGTAATTTTGAAGGAGTTATTGAAAACGACAAACTTGTTATTCGAGGTCCTGAAAAACCTGATGAAAAAACAAAAAATAAAGTTTCAACTATAATTCCTGATGGTGTTCCTGTCGAATATAAAATTGAAGCAAAGACATCAACACTAGCTCTTCTGCAGAGTGCCCTTATGAGATATGGAGTAACGGGTCGTTTTAATTCTAAAAACCGGATTTTTAAAATTGAAGTGAGTGGTATCAATAAAGACCATGCTGTCTGGAATTTTATTAATACTGCACTTGAAGATGACGGCTTCTATAAAAAATGGATCGTTACTATTGACGGCCAGGAAGCCTATACATATGATGTTGAAAAAATCAAAGAGATGAAAAAAGTTGCGGATGAAGTGAAAAACAATAAACGTGATAAAGTAATCTCTGATGATGATGTAACCAATCTTAAAATCAGTCTCGGAAAGACTGAAACTGTGGATGATTTCCTCAAGTCCCTCGAATAATTTACCCGCCGAGTTATATTCATAAACTATTGAAAATATTTAAGTTACAACCCTAATAGGGTTTGTAAGTAACCTTTTAATCATGGGAGGCCGTATGACTACAGCTCTCAATGATGCTCATGATTTTGTGTCTTCTATTCGGACGAAGAAAATTCAAAAAGGTCCGGATAAATTGCACGTGGATCCTCATTTTATAGAGGACTCATCAGCGGCAAGAGTCGTTGAATTCTGCATTAAGCGACGTAAAAATCTACTGGTTGTCGGGCCTACGGGCTGCGGCAAGTCCAGTCTGGTAATCAATGTAGCTGCCAGATTAGGAGAATCCCTGGAACACTTCTCTTGTGGTGGGGAAACATCCACTGATGAACTGATAGCTAAGCCTTGGAGACGGGCTGATGGTTCTACTGTAACTGTATATGGTTCGGCAATACGGGCTTACAGCGAGGGCAAAGGTCTACTTTTAGAAGAAGTGGATCATGCTAATGCTGATATTCTCGCACCGATGCACAGGATACTGGAACCAAATCAGAATTATTATGTACTGAATGCCGGTGAAGAAGAGGTAGTAGAAAGAAATCCATCATTCTTTACTTTAGCCACGAGCAACACGATAGGCACGGGTGAGGATACTTTCTTGTATGCAGGGACCAAACCCCTGAATACAGCTTTTCTTAATAGATTCGTAACAGTTACTATGAGTTATATAAAACCTGAGAAAGAATCTATTATACTGGTCAATAAGACCGGCATATCAAAAGCCCAGGCAGATCTTCTGGTTGCTGTGGCGGCTGAAGCTCGTGAACATATGGAATCCGACATGGATCGAATAGCGACTCCGGTATCAACCCGGGATCTGTTGGAGTGGTCGGAATTCATAGTAGGTGGATTTACTCCACTTGAATCGGCTTACTATGCGTTTCTTAATCGAGCCAATGAATCCGATCGAGAGATCTTAACACGATTGGTAGAAAACAGATTTTAAGGAGAATAACATGATCCTCATAGAATCAACAATGGAAAAAATAGCTCGTATATATTCTAAGAATACGGGTGTCAATATTCTTATGGGTGATTGTTTTAAATCTGATTCCAGAAATAAAATAATCATACCCCCTATCTCTGATCGTGGGGATCCATGGATCAAATTCATGACAGAAGTAGGAGTATATCATGAATTAGGTCATGTTCTTTATACTGACCCCGATAACCATACCAATGACAAACATAAGTTCCCTATTTTTAATACGTTAGAAGATACACGTATTGAAAAACTTGTCACCCGAAAATGGAAAGGTATTACCCGGAAACAAATAAAATTTATAAGAGGTTTTATTGATCGTGAAATAAATAATCGCTGGTCTAATCCAACAATACCTTTGATAAAAAAGATTCTTGATCTAACTTATCTCAGAGTAACTGAGAAGCGTACCGGAGAGGGTTTAGGTTTTAAGGGTATTCCTGCTGAGGTCGAGCAGTTATGGCAGGAAAAGATATCATCCTTTGTCGATCGGATTATAGCTGCTGAGACTCAAGATGAAATCAATATTCTTACAAATGAGATATATGAACGGCTCAAACAATCTTCTAATTCAGAATCGCAGGATCAATCCGAACAAAGGTCAAAAAATCAATCTAATAAACAAGGATCTGAAAAATCTGATTCAGAAGCAAGAGACAACGAAGAAAATAATGAAGAGAATCAATCCACATCATCGGAACCTAATGAACAAAATGATGAAAATAGATCAGATGGAAAGGATGATACCGGTGATACCCCTGCGTCTGAAGATGAAGATGAGGAAGATGCTATCTCTAGGTCAGATAATGAAGAGAGCAACGAGAGTACTGGAAAATCAAATTCCACATCCGGCAAAACACAAGGATCTGAAATAGATCAACAACAAGAGCAACTTACTAAGGAACTTGAAAAGGACTTGAAAATTTCAGATATCGGCCAGGAGATGGCTGATAAAGTGAATGCTTATGCGAATGGTGTAAAATTATACCGTGAGAAACCCGGGCTTAAAGATAATATAACTAAACTGGATCAACCACAGGCAGGGTGGAATACAGAGGTCGAAAATTATGAAAAGGCGGGCCGTGAAATGACGGGATATTGTGGGGCTAAATTACGGACTCTTTTTATCTCAGAGCGATCTCCGCGGTGGACACGTAATCATAAATCCGGAAAGTTGGATCTGCATAAACTATGGGCGGATCACACAAATGATGTTTTTCGAAGGCGGACGGATTATGTAAAAGAAGATTCCGCTGTTTCATTGATTATTGATAACTCAGCTTCAATGACGGACGAGGAAAAATCTCACATTGCATCATCATTATTGACTATTCTTGCCACTGAATTGGATCGTTTAAGAATTCCTTTTGAAGTAACCGCATTTACTGGTAAGTCATTAAATGGGATAGATGCTGATGAAGGTATACGATCTAAACCTACAGATATCAGAATAATTAAAGAATTCGATGAACCTTATCGTAAAATACGCTTCAGGTTTCAATGGAAATCCGGCATTTATACTCCACCTTTTCCCTGTTTAAAATACGCCGCATCCCGGCTTTCTTTTAGGACGGAAACTAAGAAAGTTTTATTTATTCTTTCAGATGGAATAACAGAATTTAATAACGATGTTTTAGAAGCATCTATGGTTCAAGCCCAGAAAGAATATGTTTTGAAACTTAAAAAGGCGGGGTTTAAAATTGTAGGATTTGGTATTAAAGATGACAGTATTTTGAGGTGGATACCCAAATCCGATTGTATTATAATCCAAGATTTACAGAAATTTGCCAATGAATTTTATAATAAATTGACAGATATACTTTTAAAAAGGAGGTAATCTGAATGAAAGTCACGGTTCAGAGATCAATGAAAGAAAAACTTGAAAGCTTTTTCGAGTATCTCAAGGCTCGGGCAATGCATGAGGACCACGAAGCCAATCGTGATTTGATTGCGGACTTTGTGGAAAAAGTCCTTGTCTTTGAGATGAAACAGATTGAAAATAATGACAAGCCTATAGATGAACAGATTGAAATCCCGGATTCAGTCCTCGTAGCGCCTCTTTCCAAGGCTTGGGAAAATGTATCTGGTGTTTTCCAGGATCAGCTTAAAAAGCTTGGAGCAGATGATACATCAATACCTGATGAGACTATTCCCGATGAGATTATTCCCGATGAGACTAAACCTAAAGAGAAGGAAGTCCCCCTGAAACAAGATGAGGACGGGCAGAGCTCTCCGCTGAAACGGAATGGGAATGGACACGAAGCAAAATTTAAACGGAAACTCCTTGATATTGAAAGAGATACAATCCGTAATGAATTTATTAATTTAAATGGTCAACTTGCGGATGATCAAAAAGAGTGTACTCGAATAAGAGATTTGATAGGAGACCCAATCACAGTCTGGCAAGTGACGGGTTTTGTTTCTTATCTGCACCGAGATATTGCTGCAGGAGGCAAAACTTTTCACCAATTAAAAGATATCGGTGCTTATCTAAATTGGATGAAAGATAAACGGGCACTTTGGGAACAGTATACTTCTGAAAAATATAAAAATAAGAGGGCAACAAGCACTCATGAAAGCCAGCCGGTATTTGCAAAAAATTTTCCAAAGGGTAAATAATGAAATTATTAACTAAAGAAATTAAAAATAAGCTGCCTGGATTAGGTAGCCAGGATGGAAAAGATCCCAAAGAAGTCCCTATTATAGTTAAATTTTTCAGTCCTATAAGTAATTGGACATGGTATGCTACAGAGGGCGAAGAACAAGAAGATGGTAACTGGTTGTTCTTTGGTCTGGTCCGGGGTTTTGAAACTGAGTTAGGCTATTTCAGTCTGAGAGATCTTGAGTCTGTAAAATCACCTTTGGGATTAGGTATTGAACGTGATATGTATTTTGGAAAACACACACTGGCTGAGGCCAAGGAGAAAAGAATATGAAAAGAGTCATAGTTGTAATTGAAGGTGGAAATGTCCAACGTGTACTTACGGACGAAGAAGATACGGAAGTATATATTATTGATCACGATAATGACGGTGTGCCGGATCAAGAACTTCAGAATATCCATGAGTCTGGAGAAATATATAAAGCACGGGTCTGGCAGGAGGGGGATTATAATCCTCAAACTGTTGACCGTATAATCAGTCAAATAGCATTATGAGGATTTAATATGACTGAAACGACACCAACTATAGAAACAGGGACAACTACAGATATAAATCTGGGTAAGCCCTACAATGTTATTCTCTTTAATGATAAGCACCATTCAATGAATGAAGTTGTTTCTCAAATCATGAAAGCAACAGGGTGTTCACCACAAAATGCCGCTTCTATTATGATGGAAGCTCACAACACAGGCCGGGCGGTAGTCTGGACAGGGCATAAAGAACGCTGCGAACACATTGCCAACGTGCTTGAGGAGATCAGACTGGGCACGAAGGTAGAACCCGTATGAAAGAACATGACATTATCCGTATCACGAGGAGATACCATGAAGAAGAAAAAACCAACACCAGTACGTATTAAAGGACAATCCTTTGGTGAGATGATAGCAGACACCAAGCGTAAGGCCGCCGAGGCTAAGAAGTATGTCGATGAGACTGGACTCTGCTGCAACTGCAAGAAAAATCCCGTCGTTGAGGGTCAGATTCACTGCCAGTCTTGTCTGGATAAAAGAGAGCGCCTGCTGAAGCAACTCCGGGGACCCGGGTTCATGGAGCTGAAGGTATGACAGAACTCAGCGTAAAGGACAAGCTGAACAAGGCCTACAGTCTGGCGTGCCAGATTGTCGACCGGGCCGAACTGAAACTGGAAGAATCCATGAGGAACATAGTCTACGGTTACGTCGATGGGATCATGCACAAGTACTTCGAGAAGATGATCAACGGTCAATGCTCCTTACAAGCATCTATAGATTTCAATATGGAAGACGAGGAGCAGAGACTCGATTCTGACATCACTAAATTCGAGGAAATTCTGGCGGGATGATCGGACAGCCTAAAACTAAAACTCAAGCGACTGGATAAAGTATGAATGCCGTCAATCTGGGTCTCACCCACACTTCCTCCGCCTGGATACGTGAAATGCTTCAGTCTGGGCCAGACAGTGCCAAGTCCCAAGAGCTACGGGAAAAAGTCCGTATGGAGACTGCGGAAGTCTATCAGATAAAGCGTGTCTCATTCGATGAGTTACCCACTATGGTCGATCTCGAAAGTGCTGGAGCTAAAATATGGCTTGAAAAGCGGCTAAAGAGAGGCTATTAATGAAAATTTTGAGCATTTATGATAATGGAAATAGAACTATTGATAGATACACGGTAGTTTTTGATGAACCTGTAACCAATATCCCCGGAGAGACTCTTTATTGTGGTCTCTCAATGGATGATAAGCCTTTTCATCCTCAAGGTTTTTGCCAACACACGGAAATACATCCGGACGCTGATCTGGGAAATCCTATCAGTCTGGAACAGTTGCCTGCAGATTGTCAGCGTGCTGTTCAAATGGAGCTGGAATAATATTAGGTTGAGTTTAAATTAATGTCTTTTAAAACTATTATTTATTAAAGGAGGACTTTAATGAAAATTGCGTATTGTAAGCGCACATTGAAAGGTTTACCGCCAAAATCTTCAGTCTTGATCCGAGGCCGTCACGGTTTAGGTAAGTCTGAAGTTGTTCGTCAGACGGCACAGGATATGTCTATTGAAACGGGTTATCCATACTCCTTTGTAGATATACGGCTTTCTCAGAGAGAAGTAGGTGATATTATAGGGATGCCCCGTTCAGCAGATAAATATACAGTGACTAAAACTGTCTTTAAAGACGGTAAAATCACTTATGATGACATTGTTGCGGAGAATGTTACTATCTATGATCTCCCTACATGGGTACCGCAGGATCAAGATTCACACGGGTTCCTGTTTTTGGATGAGATTGACCGGGCTTGCCGGGAAGTTCAGCAGTGCAGCTTTGAGATGGTACTGGACTACAGACTGAATCTGCATGAAATCCCAATCGGCTGGCGGGTAATCGCAGCCGTGAACGCAGACACCGACTTATATTCAGTATCGGATATGGATCCAGCCCTTCTGGATAGGTTTCTTGTAATAGATTTCAAACCTACTTACCACGAATGGATAGACTGGGCCAGCGGTAAGTCTGAAAAGCCTGCTGCCAACAGTCGAAAATTGATTGATCCGCCTGAAACTGTTCCGGTACATGACTGTATACTCAAATATCTCACCAAGTTTGAAGGTGATTTAGATACCCCGGAGAAGATTGTGGAAGGAAAGTCCACAGTCTACCAGTCCCGCAGAGCATGGGTACTTCTTTCCAATGCAATTAAATACATGCAGAAAAACGGGGATGACGTTCTTAAAGATCTTGATTATCTGACACTGCTTGCTAAGGGTTATGTTGGTTCGGTAGCAATAAATTTCACCGATTTTATTGCCAAGGACTATGATGTACTGTCTGCTAAAGACATCCTCAATAAGTGGGACCGTAAAATTGAGGAAAAATTCAAGAAGATGCAGTCTACGGAAATGGCTTTTTACAACAAGATCATTGTAGAACATATTGTGAATGAAAAGATCAAACTGAATAAGAAACAGTCTCAAAATCTGTTCTCTTATTATAAAATTATCCCCAAAGAAATGGCTTCCGGTTTTTGGAGTAACTTCCTCAAATCCAACCGAGATGAAGCTGTCGCGTGGTATAACAGTGATCCTGAAATTAAGAAATATACGCAGGCATTGCTGTCCAAGTCTGAAGCCACCGCGGATTAGTCTGACCCCAGACTGAATCCTTTTTCACCTGTCGGATTTAGCCTCCTTTATCCGGCAGGTTTTTATTTTTTGGAGTAATTATGCCGACAACTATTGAAATTCAATTGTTCAACTTTAATGAACTCTCAGATAAACTCAAAGAAAAAGTAATAGAAAAGCATCGTAATTTCGAAGTAGAACTCTATGATTGGTATGACTTTATGTACGAAGATTGGAAAGCAAAGCTAATAAGTATTGGTTTTGAAAATCCGAGTATATATTTCAGCGGTTTTTATAATCAAGGGGATGGTGCCTGTTTTGATTGTACACAATTTAATATCACCAGTCTGACAAAGGCTCTTGGATATGACCCGGTAAAAAGTACAATTATTGAAATTATCAATCCGGAGATTACTATTGAAAAGAGATCCAACGGCTCGCATGAGAATACTCGGTATATAAATTGTAATTTTACTATGCTTCCGGTATTCAGTGCTGAAGCCGCTGACATTAAAAAGATCCTTTCTGCTCCATTGGAGGAGTTACCTACATTACTAACCGATGATCTGTCTGAAGAAGAGCGTATATGCTTGGAAGCCAGATTGAAATACTCGGCACCAGCTATAAATCTGGAGAATATTTATCAAGAGTTCATACATGATTTAGAGGATCTACGAAAAGATCTTTCTAAACAGATCTACAATGATTTGAAAGAAGAATTCAGGACTCTTACATCCGATGAGCATTTAAAGGAAGTGATTCAAGAACAGGGGTGGAAATTTTTGAAGAACGGCGAATTATGGGAGGGTTGAATGACAGCTAAGAATAAAGATCAGTCTGGATCGAATCAAATCCCAGCACTCAAACCTGAACAGGTTGCAAAAGCTAAGAAGCGGTTTGATTGGCTCTTAAGTTTTCTTATTGTGCGGTATCGCTTTGTACATCATATTATCGGGATGCTTCTAAAGGTTCCGGATAATCGGATACCTACGATGGGTGTACGTGTACTTTCAAATTGCTTTGAGCTGCGATATAATCCGGCATGGGTGGAAAATTTAAAGGATGAGGAAGTAGTCTTTGTCTTTTACCATGAAATAATGCATCTTGTCTTGCATCATTGTACAATACGGAGCAAGACGGATAAGCAGGTCTGGAATATAGCTACTGATCTGGCAGTGAATACCTTGGTTCCGGTTGAGGGCGGCTCCTGTGAGCCTCCTAAAGACACTGAGGGCAAAATATCGGGTTGTTTTGTTGATGAAATTAAAAAGCAGCCTTGGGGTAAGAATATTAAGGATAAGCAGAACGCGGAATATTATTATGATTTTCTGATGGAAAACATGCCCAAAGTTGAAATAGGTCAGTATGGATCGGGTGATGGTCAATCTGATGGTCAGGATCAATCTGGAAAAAGCCAAGGCCAAAACGATAAATATAAGATAGATGAGCATGGCGGCTGGGATGAAAATGAAATCGCTGATGAAAAAGTGCGGAAAAAAGTTCAAGAAGTAGACAAATTGGATCTGTGGGGTAATACTTCTCAGGCAGATCGTGAATTGATTATGGCTGCCCAGACTAAAAAGATCAACTGGCGTGCTTTTATCCGTACGTTTGCCGGTAATATTCTCTGGAGAGAAAAGCGGCACACCCGCAAACGCCCTAATAGACGGACGGGGTATGCTCATCCGGGTAGTAAGCGTATCCATGTGGATAGACTGCTCGTTGCTCTGGATAGTTCCGGTTCTGTCTTCTCTTCTCCTGATCTAATAGGAGAATTTATAAGTACCATTAACGGTATGACAGAGTTTTTCCCGGTAGATATGTTGCAGTTTGATGCTGAAATAACTGAAAAGCCACATCCTTGGGACAATAAAAAGATCAATTACACTGTAAAAGGGGGGGGTGGTACGAATTTTGAAGATGTGATGCAGACTGCCATTAAACAGAGATATAAAGCCTGCATTGTTCTTACAGATGGAATAGCACCGGCTCCTACAAGACCCCCGGCAACAAAAGTCTTATGGTGCCTGCCGGCTGGAGATTATAAACCGCCCGTTGATTGGGGTTTGGTGATTCATTTAAGAAAACACACATAAAAGGAGATGGAATATGACAAAAAAAGCACTTAAAACAAAAACCGGATTTGCTAACCAAGTCAGTTCGGTTAAAGATAAGCTCAAGAAAATCAAAGAGTTACGAAGTAAAATCAATTCATTAAAGCATTTATATCAGGAACACGATGCTTTAATGGAAGAAATTTTGCCTCTGTTTATTGAGATACAGGCGGATAAATTTATCATAGCCCGTGAAATCAAGCTGTCTGGCCAGACTTTCAAACTGTCTCCATTCTTCTACGATGAGAAGAAGGGTCAGTTGGTTGCCAAAAGCTGGAAATCTACGGCTTTTCCGGTAGCGAGTATAGAATGAGTATCAAACCAATAAAGGGAACTGATATGAGAATAAAATGTTCTGAGCGAACGTGCCCTTGTTGCGAGGGTCTCGGTGTCATTGAGACGGTGAAACCAAAGCAGGCAAAGACAATCAAGGATTATCCGGTAACGGCTTACGGATATACGTTTACCATACCGGCTGGCAGTATCGTTTCCAATGTTACGGCTTGTGGTAATGACGATAATTACCGTTTCTGGCAGGATTATCATGCTGTAGCTGAAAAGGTGACGGGATACAAAACAAGTATCTTTGCCCATGACCTGAGATACTGTGGGCTGAACATACCGGCGGAGTATTGTGAGTCATATCCGGAAGATTAATCAGTCTGGCTGTGTAAAAAATCCTAAAAGGAGATATAATGCCTAATCATTGTATAAATTATCTAAGCATAACCGGCCCTGCAAATGAAATAGAGGCCTTTCGCAAAGCCGTGTCACACGAAAACCCCAAACTATGGGAAAGACTAAAGCCCCAGATTGAAAAAGAAATCAAGGATTTATGTGAAGGAAACACGTATAAGGACTCTTACGCTAAAAAAAAGGTTGACGAATTAAAGAACTTTCTAAAAAACCCCGATATTAAAATTAATTTTAATGGCACCGTTCCAATGCCTGTAGAATTAGAAGAAACTAAATCTCCCGCTTTTACAAATGAGGAAAAGAAATTAGCGGCCGAGCTAAACGAAAAATATGGTGCCCCCGATTGGTATAGTTGGAAGATTAAATTCTGGGGAACCAAATGGGATGCTT
>CAZWZY010000022.1:13610-18071 GCA_964638175.1 uncultured Thermoplasmatales archaeon
GCCCCCGATTGGTATAGTTGGAAGATTAAATTCTGGGGAACCAAATGGGATGCTTATGATATTGATTTAATTGAAACTGATAATAATAAACTTTATTATTGTTTCACTACAGCTTGGAGTATTCCCGCAAATTGGCTGGTTACAACTTCCAAAATGTTCCCTAATCTGGAATTCAAAGATTCATGGCGGGAAGAGGGGGGTTTTGCCGGAAATTTTATTGTATATAATGGAAATGTTACTGAAGAAGACGTAGAAGAACATGATTGGCTCTTAGAGCATGATTCAGCTTATTCCAATGAATATGAGTTCATTACTAAAGGGGATTACAAAAAAGTCCTAAAAAACTTTATTAAAAAGGATGAGCTATGCTGGAGTTCTTTAAATCCATTTCTTCTTGATAGATTAAAAGATGAGGATTTGCCTCTTTTCATAGAGTTTGAATGGCACAATACCAGAAGTTGGTTTGAAAACCGATTAAAAGGAGTGACACATGATTGACATTTTAAGAGCATGGACGTTTAAATCCTCCTCTTCCAACAAAGAGTATGAGACTCTTCAATATACAGACGGTTCAACCTCTTGTATTGCCCGGAAGCAGTCTGAATCTCAGACTGATACCTTTGTGCCCATCGTTCGAAAAATCCACTGGGAGGATTAATGAAACGGGGTGTTGCACAACGGATCAAGAATCTTCTTCATCTTCAAGATCATCGTGAATGCCCTGTTTGTGGTTCAGAAAAGTTGGAAGTTACAAACAATGTGAGTTCTCACGATGTAGTTATAACCCAGGAGATGTTTTGCAAAGAATGTGGGGCAATCTGGGATGATCTTTATAAACTCATCGGTGTTTCTTATCTGCGAGATAATGATGGATTAGAAATGGAAGAAACCGTTATAGATGGCGTGGATAGTTTGATTGATAATGAAATGAAAAAAACCCTTGATGAGAATATTTATGATCTTCCAACTTTGATAGGACTTCGGGATGACCTTGATAAGTTAATTGAAGAAAGGATGAGAAATGGGTGCTGATCTTTTGATGGCTGTTCTTACTCTTGAGAATGATGGTCGTGACCCTGACTTCGGGGCAGCTCACGAGGAACTGAAGCGTATTACGCTACGACGGATTAAAGACAGCAATATCAGTCTGGAAGACGCTTACCCAGACTGTCCACTCAGTGAGGCAAAGATGCGCTTTGAAGCTGGTGATATAGAAGGGGCTGAGGTCGAAGTTGATGATGGAGGTATCTTTTCTTGTGACAAAATCATTAGATACCTTGATACACTTGAGGAAGCTTATGCCGGTGGGGCAAGGGATAGTATGTTTATAACTATAGGACATCTCAGGGTATTCATTACCGGGGGTATGTCATGGGGGGACAGTCCTTCAGATACTTTTGAAGCAATCAGCAGTCTGCAACAAATACCTGAGATATGGAACAAACTCGGATTTGATAACGATAATATCAACTATAAAGAGATATTGGAAAAAGTTGTATCAACACCAAGTACTGTACCCATTCTAACTGGAATTGATCCTACCTTGGATAAAATGTTGGAGTCTCGATTGAAATGACTAAAAAGCCCTACGTGATGAGTTCCAATAAAAAGAAACTCGTAGAAAAGTTTCTCTCTGGAAAACATAAAGTTTCAGAAATAAAAAACTTGAAACTTAAAAATGGCGAGGAGATATATACGGTTCAATACGAGTATAAATGAAAGGGATGAGAAATGTTTATAGAAGGCTGTATAACCAGAGAGTATTTAGAAGCCCTGAAAATCGCCGGTTATGATTTTCACATGTGTATTGAGTCTGGGAATGAAGCTTCCAGACTCAATAAATGTGAACTGCCCCTTTCTAAAGACCATGATTATGAAAAATTCCCGTGGGTTAGAATATATCTATCTTCTGATATAGAGAATCTTATTACCCCAGATAATTTCATAAACCGAAACAACGCTCCTTTTTTTATCCATATCAATGATAGTGCGGTCAAAAAACGGGTTGAACAAATATTAAAGGACTGATTTATGGGTTATTCGATTGAACAATTAGATGTTGAATTCCGTATTAAAAAAGAAAATTTCCGACCTTGTTTAAAAGCTCTTAAAGAAGCGAACGTGGAGCTCAGTCTTAATACATCTGATTTAAAAACCGCTTTGGAAGAATGCCGATGGACCCCTTATATAGATACTGATCATGGAGATATTGTTTATATTGAATTTACTGGTGATAAATTAATGGATGATGAAGAGATATTTGATGCTATCGCTCCTTATGTAGAAGCGGGTTCTTTTATCGGCATTCAAGGTGAAGACAGAAGTATGTGGAAATGGGTATTTAATGGTAAAGAATGCCTTGAAAAAAGTGCTGTTATAGACTGGGAAGATAACGCAGAAATCGTTCAAGCTCTTCTAAATCATAAAGAAATTCTTCCGACTCTTCTTAATATCCATCCATCATTAGATAAGAAGATCCAAGACACTTTAAAGGACTGAAAATGATTACCTTTAGAAAAAATATTAATATCTTAGATGATTGGTTCGGTGAATCAGAATCAGCTAAAATCGAATTGGATCAAAATCGCATACATCGTATCATTGATTTGTCAAAAGCCGTAAGAGAATTAGGAGTCTTTAAAATTGTAGAATTTGATTCTACCACCCCTCTTGAATTCTTTATTGGCAATGAAAGTCTTAAAGAATCAGACACGGGATATGAAACAATAAAATTAAATATATGTGATAATATGTTTTATTGGTCAGGCCATGTAACAAATACAACAATTGAATTCGAAACCGACCCAATTTCAATCAATCTGATAAAGGAACTCTCACGTATAGAAGAGTGCCCTGAAGAAAATTTACCCACACTTTTACATGATATTAAAACTGACAAAGCCATAAATTATCTGGAAGAAAAACTAAAAGGAAATCAAAATGAAAAAACCTGTGTGTATTAAATATAATTATGCTAAATCAAAATATATGTGGCTATGTGAAGAGTGTTTTAATAAAGTCGGAATAAGTCAACACATGGAAATCATAAAGGATTATAACCCTGATGTTAATCCGCACACTTGTGCTCATTGCGGGCAACCCTTCTTATCCTTAAATGAACTTAAAAAATACGGTAAAAAGAAACGGTCTATTTCAATAAAAACTCTTAAGGAAGATCTTAATAATCGAAAAAAATATCTTAGTCTTTTAGAAAAAATAGAAATAGGAAAGCCCATTAAAATTAAATATAAAAGAAAATGGGTCGCTGCAATTCCTTTAGAATTCATTGAAAAGAAATCTGCAGTACGGCTTGCAATTATTGCCCGTAAGCCCGCCCGCCAATACGGTGATAGTCTCTTTTATTATTCATCTAAATTGCCTGAATCTATCGAGCCTTTAAATCCTGATGAACTTCCGACATTTATTGGATGTAATGAAACCGAATGGTTGGAGAAACTGTTAAGAGATGGTATTTAATGTATTATTATCCAAATCGCCCGATCTTGATTCCGCCTGATCCAAACAACCCGATGAGACCAAAACCAGACTATATCAACAGTCTGGAAACTCAAGGGCGATGGATCGCGGAGCAAAAATGGAACGGAGACAACTGTTTAGTCTATACCGGTAAGAAACCGGAATTCTGGAACCGGTACAAAGCCAGACTGAGATACCAGCCCAGTGAGGAAGTCTTCAATGAACTGAAGAGGTGGCCCGCAAACAGTGTATTAAATGTCGAATTAGTGCACAACAAAACCAAAACCGTTAAAAATTTATTGATCGTACACTGTGTTATGAAATGGGATGGAGAATGGCTCTTTGGTAAAACATGGGGCGACTCCAGAAAAATTCTGAAAAAGAACAATAAATTGAGTGGATCTCATGTAAAAATTTCTCCAGTCTGGAAGTCTGGATTCTGGGATCTGTTTCAGCAGGCTGATGGATCTATCGTTGAAGGAATCATTATTAAAGATCCAAAAGGAAAATTATTATTTTCCGCAACACCTGTTAAAGATGTCCCGTGGATGAGGAAGATCAGGAAACCCTCTAAAAAATATAACTTTTAAGGAGATAATATGGGTCAGTATTATAAAATTTGTAACATTGATAAGAAAGAATATCTCTACTCACACAAATTTGGCGACGGCAGCAAACTTATGGAATTCGGATCAAGTGCTTATGGGGTAATGAACGCTCTTGCTATTCTTCTTGCTCACGGTAATGGCCTCGGCGGCGGGGATCTTGATAGTGATGACCCCGTTATCGGTCGGTGGGCGGGAGATAGAATAGTAATCAGCGGTGATTATGCCAATAACAAATTTGTACAGAAAGAAGATCTGAAAGGTATTATTGATTATAAAGGTAATCCAATGAAAAAAGAGGATTGTAATCTTTATATCCTCTCAGCAGCTAAATATAAAGACATCTCTTATGATGCCCTCTATGCTTTGTTAGATGATC
>CAZWZY010000022.1:18171-28031 GCA_964638175.1 uncultured Thermoplasmatales archaeon
GCAGCTAAATATAAAGACATCTCTTATGATGCCCTCTATGCTTTGTTAGATGATCAGTCGGTACGGCAATATTACAAACCCCATGAAGAAGACGGTAAAAAATATCCGGGACGGGTTAATCTACATGACTATAAAAAAGTCGTAGAAGATATGATTCTTATCAAAGAAACCTGCGAAGAGGATCTTCCAACTCTTATACAGTCTATGCAGACTGATGAAGGAAAAGGATTCCTTGAACGAGAACTCAAAAATGAATAAAAAATTACAGGAAGCCTGTGAAGTTATTGAAGACCTTATAAATACTGTTAATTGGCTGGGAGGCGATCCATACGAAGTAGATTGCACTCAACCCCACGTCCAAAAAGCCCTAAAATTTATACACAATCTTGATTATAAAACTCAAGAAGAAAAAGAAGAGGAAGAACGCGAAAAAAATGAAAAAACCAGATTAGGACTTTATGTTTTAAAATCTGATCCCGATACGATAGCGTGGGCAAGATCAAGATATGTCGCCCGTCATATGCTGCATGCTCGATTACAGAAAATTAAATGTCTGAAAAAACCGGGGGTCATATATGGAAATTGAAAAACAACTCGAACGGGCTAAAAAATACCCTTCATTTGAAATTGCAGTTAAAAAACTGAAAAAAGGACACCCTTCTTGGATTGAACATATCAAAAAGCATTTTGAAATCTTAAGTAGTCTGGCTCCGCCTATAGGAGCTATTGAACGGGAAGAGATCCCCAGTCTGGAAGAATGCTACAGAAATCTTGGACAAGCAATAATACGTAAAACTATTCTGGAACAAATTATATCAGATATATCAGGGGCTTGCGGGTTTACTTCTATCCTCTGGAAATGCCGTGAAACAGAACTTCTTCGTATAAGAACTGCCAAACAAATAGACCTACTTCAAAAAATGATCTTTGCAATTATAAAAAAGGAATTACTATGAATATATACGAAGATCTCTATATGTATTACATGACTAAAGTCAGTGTCTTTGATGAGTATGCTGATTTTAGTGCCGATCGGGCATTGATAAAATTAAATTACACGGGTATCCTATCATGTATTAAAAGGATGCGTGCCTGTGAAGCATTAGATGCCGCTTATATTCAAGATTGGGAAGGTTGTGACGGCTACTATCTTTATGATGAAGAAACATATAAAGATGTAAAAGAAGATCTCCGTGTTGAATGCGAAAGACGAGTCTCATCCAAAGATAATGTGTTTTGGAAAGGACTTATTAAACATTCTAATGTGGCTTTTGAAACACAGGACTTAATATTAAATGACCTGTTAGTCGCTAAGAATATCATTGAAGAGTATAAAATCACAGAACTGAAAGAAACGCTTCAAAATGTCCTGAAAAGTCATAATGATTCATATCACGTATTCCCCGAAACTAATCAGGCACTTTCAAACCTGATAACCGCCAAACTAATAATAGAAGGAGAAGCCGATTTACCAATTCTTCTAGGCGATCAACAGAATATATTAGAAAAAGACCCCGAAAATCCGATAGCACAGTATTTTATGAACCTTATTGAGAAAAAATTAAAGGAGAAATGATGGCTAAAAGATATAGCGGACCTAAGACTTATGGAGAAGTAATAAGATTTTTAAATGGCCGGGATTCTCGTGTCTGGAAGGGTTTAAAAGCCACCACCTTTCATAAAGAACGGGACTTAGAAGGTAATCCCTGTGTCTGTATGGAATATTGGCGCACAGATGTCGTGACATGGCTCCAGAATGGCGATGTCATTATCAATACGGGCGGATGGCACACTAATACTACCCAGCACAGACTAAACGCCGCAGTCCGTGTCTGGGGACGCTGTGAGTATTTTGAACATGGCGGCCTTGAATATGAGATGAGTGACGGGGCTCTTCTTAAAACAGATGGTACAGTTGAAGGTGCTATCCCATTGATAGTCCGAGATTGGAATTATGTTACCGGACAAAATCTGGAAACGATAGAAGCCTGCAATGCCAGTCTGGCCAGATTGAATTTCAATAATACCAAATGGATCTGGAATAAACTCCGCCGCCATCGCCGGTGGATAGCAGCCAATTGCTCAAATGATTTCCTTCCTACCTTAATAGGATTCAAAGGTGTTGAGGATATTATCGGAAAGAGACTGAAAAAGGCAGCCTGATGAATTTTGAATTCCATGCCCCCCACGACCGGCCAAAGGAGTGGCCGGATGAAGTCTGGGATCAATCGGAATCACTCAATGATATGGTGGGAGCAGTTGAAGTTCAAGGACATCTCGAATGGGACTCAATCTCCAAGTACTTTATGAATCCATACTATGTAGTTGATGATGGGGGTGAGATCATCCTGGATATTATTCTGGATACTGGTAATCCATGGAACGTATTACCCGATATATATGATTTAATAGATCATAAACTCATTATGGAAAGAGATCGAGAGTTTAATCTCTATTTGGAAATTCTTAAATACTATCGTAAAAACGGACACAGACTGACTTTGAAAACTACATGGTCGGACGAACCTCAAAATGTGTATCTCTGCATAGCAAGATACGGCCCCCTTGAACTGCTCCCGACAATAATCGGGATAGACACATGGACGGATAAAATTATAAACAAAAGAATGAAAGGCTACAAATATGGGCTATACAACTGATTTCTCAGGACAATTTATCCTTGATAAACCCCTTGATGATGAAACCTTTAAACTTCTTAATGGTCTCGCCAATACCCGCCGAATGAAACGTAAGGTCGATCCGAAATATGGCATAGACGGTGAGTTTTATATAGAAGGTAACGGTTTCATGGGACAAGACAGGGAAGAAAATATTGTTGATTTTAATCAACCACCCCGCACCCAGCCCAGCCTTTGGTGCCAATGGATACCAAATGAAGACGATAAATATATTATCGAATGGAATGGGGGAGAAAAATTCTATAATTATATAGAATGGATCAAATATATTATCGAAAAAATCCTTAAACCAAAAGGATATACCCTTAATGGAGATGTCTGTTGGTCGGGAGAAAGTGCCGAAGATATTGGACTCATTCGTATTATGAATAATACCGTTGTCTCTTTTGAACTTGAAGAAAGTATAGAAATAATTAATAAGATCCTTGATAACAAAGAGGTCCTACCAATATTGATGGGTATCAATAAGAATCTGGACAAGATGATAGAAAGAAAGATGAAAAATTAACCTTTAAAAAGGAGAGATTAAAATGGCAGGTTTCGACAAGATCGCTTCAAAGAAAGCCACAACCACAAAGAAGTCCTCGGTAAATGTCACCGCTAATGTGAGTGATGATGTATCAGATGCAGTAGATGATTTCATTGCCGCAAAAGCACAAATCAAATCCCTTCAGGCTGATTTGGTTGAAAATGAACAAATCATTATCGATCACGTCATGCCGCAGCAGGATAAACTGGCACGCAAAGGAGAATACACCAAATCTTTGCGCGTCCCCGGTAATGGAGAAAACGCCGTAACCTACACCCGGTCAGATAAATTCTCAGTACCACAGGAAGATGAAGACATATCTGAAATAAAGAAACTCGTTGGTAAGAAATTCAACGCATTCTTTAAAACCGAACGGGTCGTATCTGTGAAATCCGGCGTTCTTTCAGATGAAAAGAAAACTCAGAAACTTATAAACGCCTGTGAAAAAGCCGGACTCGATATTGGAGAATACTTCGATGTCACAGATAAACTGCAGACTGTGAAAGGTCTGGATGAAAAACAATACCAGTTGAGTAAAGATAAACTCGAAACCTTCCGGACACTGGTAAAACAGGCAAAACCAGCCCTGAAATAAGAAAAAATCCCACCACTTTATATAGTAACAGGATTTCTTAAAACCCACTACATGTAGTGTAATACTTAAAGTCAACGTCACAACTTCTTAGAAATATTACACTTATGTATTGACAAAATTCGTAAAAGAACTTATACTATATAATATAACAGATGACACCCTTAATCTGTGTTGCGATGAAGAGCCCTCCAACCATAAACCCCGGGGGGCTTTTCTTTTTACCAGGGGCCTATAAGAACTTCACAGCCAAGATAACCTTCATTATCTTCAGGTAATGCGGCACATAATCCAACAGCACGAGATAATATACCAGACTCCTTTTCCGAAGTCAATAGCCCTCTATCAGATACCCATAAGTTTGAATTGAGTGTATATGTAAGAGGCGCCCCCGTGCCGGGATTATCCCGCTCAGCTTTATTTACCGTTTCATAATACTTAAAAAGAAATTGACCGTAATTACAGCATGTAACTACACCAGTCTTCTGAGGATAACGCCCAGTATATTGATCCGTACCCTCATATGATGCCCTGAGAATAAACATCATAGGATCAAGATCCGTACAAGGCTCCACTGTCCGTTCCAACCAGCGAATAGAACTGCCGTCCCGTCTGGATACCATCCGTTTAAAACGGATCCATTGCCCCCCTACCCATCCAGACTGCTTCATAACCTCAGATGCCTCGTACGGGCCATACTCCTCAACACCCGTTAAACGGACGACATCAAAATCATATGCTGTAGTTGCCATGTCAATCTGATTATATCAGTAGATTATTAAGGAGAATCTATATGTATTCACCTGGAAGTATCCTTACAAAAAATAAGAAAACCGGAGTCTCAATAGATTTACCCAGAACAAATTGCCGGCCTACAAAACGCTGCAAATTCGATTGTTACGCCAGACTGGGTAATCAATCCCGCAGTGTTTGTTTGCGTAAGCAGCGATGGGTAGATCAATATCTTCAGTCTGGTGACCTGTCCAGACTAATCAAAGAATGCCGGCCCCATATCGCCATCCGATTAAATGGAAGCGGGGACTTTAGAAAAGAACATATACCCAACCTTCTTAAACTCGCCGAAGCCTGCCCGCGAAATCAATTTTACGGTATGACCAGAAAAATAGAACTCGCTAAAGCCCTGAATAATAAATTACCCAACCTCAGAGTCATGGTTTCCATTGATGCTACCTCACCAAAATCAATATGGAAATATGACGGGGCACTCTGCTACGGCCCCCGACATCCCGAAGACAAAGTACCCGATGATCCCAGAATCCTTATCGTCTTCCCCAGACATCATACCGGAAAAGTCATTAAAGGAATGCCCCATCACCCGAAAGATTGCCAGGGAGTCTGGCATACTATCTCCGGGTGCATGGTCTGCGGACGCTGCTGGGAATGGGATTACCCCAGTCTGGAAAATAAAACAGTCTGGGGCATGCAAAACTTCGTGATCCAGCTCAGAAAGGATAATTACTCGAAGAAGACGTGACAACAGAAGCCCATATTATAGTGCCGGCCAATATTAATAATGCTATACCGGCACCAACAAGGGCAATAACAGGTACGTCTTTTAAGGATCTATTGTCCATAAATTCCTTATGTCTATGCCGTCTGAACGCTCCTCCGGGCTCTCAGTACCGGGGAGCGGATCAGGCAGTTTGCGGCATTCAGTATTACCAAATATAAGATAATCACGAACGGAATTATCATTTAAATCTATGGCCTTCTTAGTACCAGGGGGATGACCATACGGATCACTCTCCTGCCAGATACCGTGAACACGTATACGCCCCATGGCTTCTACCGGCCCTAAACCAAATGTAATTCCATGTCTCATATTAACCTTAACTTATTAGGAGATTATTATGGATTGTTCTAAGTGTGGTCGAACTATGCACTTATGCAAAGATTGCGGAAAGATCTACTGCTCGCATTGTGAGTATACCTTAATCGAAAGATCAGAAAAAGAACTCACATGCCCGGAGTGTGGCAGCCGAGATACTACTATGGCTAACTCAAGCACCGAAACCAAACTCAGAATAGGGAGAGCCCATCTATAATCTATTAATATAAAATAGAATTATATGGAAACACTCTCTAATAATCTGAGATGTATATCCCAAAAAATTGCTGCCCAGACAAAACTCACATTCCTTGGTACCGGCCCTTCAGATATTATCCCCGAATCTAAAAATGGACGTACCAACAGTTCAGTGTATGTCGCGGGCAGTAATTACTCTTTTATAATAGACTGCTCAGACTCCTTTCTAAAACAGACCAAAAGAGAAAACATCACCAACATAGATTTCATATTACAAACACACGCCCATAGTGACTGCATGGGCGGTCTCGCCAACCAATTAAAAAACTGGATGGAAAAAAATAACAAAAAGAAAATGCCTGTCTATTGCGAAGAAGAAGCATGGAATAAAATCACCGAACGAATTAAAGACCATGATCACATGGAACCAAACTTCATCCACGCAGGATATGATTTTAAACCCCAGGGGAAATTAAATATTACCCCTTTCAGACTGAAACACTCAATACAGGAAGGATTCCCCACCATAGGATACAGACTCCTCAATACAGTCTACTCAGAAGACGTCGGCAAAATACCAGAAACTTCTGAAAAATATTATAAAAATACAAATACAATCATATTCGATGCCGCAATGTGGTTTGATGAAAAAATAAAAGGACACCATAACATAAACCGTGCCCTCGAACAAGCAAAGAAATTTCACCCCGATAAATTCATCCTCACCCAGGCAGGACACACATACCCACCACAGGATAAAGCCGAAAAAGAAATACAAGAATACTGGGACAAACACCAAGGCCGCGTTAAAACTGAAATCATATTAGCCTATGACGGCCTGACCATATCTTTATAATCCCCCGGAAATATTAAACTTACAGCTACAATTCGAGTTATAATCTCTTAAAAATAAAGGAGTTATGATGCTTAATCTTCCTATATACTTAGGTATAAGTGATGAGAGTGATAAGGTAATTACGCAGTTGTTAAAGGACGAGCCGGATTTAAAGGCCAGTCTGGATCAGTTGTCCAGATACTTCAAAGTCCAGATTAAATTCAGTGAACCCGTTAAAATTAAAGTTCCCGATCGATGGATTAAAATTGATGAACATACCCGGCGTAGACAATCTCATAAAATTACAGACTCACATGTGTTCAGCAAGTTTATAAAAGAGGGATCCGGATTATATTATTTAGTTAAAAGAAATGGACAATATGGATACCCGGCCCGCTGGCTGGATAAGATCATATCTATAAAACTCATATCAACTAATAAAAAAGATGAATTCTCTTCATTTGATAAATTCAAAAAGAAATTCGATAACCTTTTCATTACAGACAATGAAATAAGAAATCTCTGGAATCATAAATCAGCACAGCATGGCGGTCGATATAGTCCCTCAGACTTCCATAAAATAGGCAAGAGGGGCAAGGAAACCCTTAACAGGTTCCTGGTCCAGTTCAAGGGAGTACCCGGCTCAGAAGGCACGCCTGGCTATTGTACAAATGATTTTGGAACATCCTTATCGAAAAGATATTACAGCTATCATCATCGGGGCCGGGATATAACCATACACCACAGCCTCGGTCGAAATTATGTAACGTATTCTAGTGAGTATCATGGATGCGCTAATGGAAGATATGGACTGATAGCAAATAAAAATGAGTTCTTATGGCTGGAAGATGATTAAATGAAATATTCTGTTCAATGTTACACCATTGTCAGAGTCGAAATCCCTGACGTTGAGGCGGACTCTATAGCCGAAGCCTGTCAAAAGGTTGAAGACAAAGTTGACTTTTATGAAATTTTTGATAATGATTTAAAGTCATGGACAGGTGCCCGATATACAGAGTGGGATGAAAATATGGAATGCTTTTTAGTCACTGATCCTGAAAATAAAGACCATTGGAGATGGAAAGATGGAAAAACTCCTTTTATAAATATTCCTTTCTATATAGAACTATTGATCCAACGATTACTTAACGGTATGCTGCTTAATAATGAGCGTATTAATAGAATAATGCGGGCCCTGCTCAAAGAATTCAAAGATGAAATACCCACCCTTCTCGGTCTGAATAACACCCTTGATAAATATATTCATAAAATACTTGGAGAATAAATAATGCCAAACCATGTTACAAATGTTCTGGACGTAAAAGGTTCCCAAAAAGATATAGACATTTTTCCGTAAAAAAGTATCTTCCGATAACCCGGAACTGATCAGCCATCTCAAAAAAACATGTGAAGCCATTATAGAGAGTACTAAGGATGATCCTGAAAGAGCATTTGAATTCCGGGATGCTCAGGAAGTACTTAAATCTCTCGAAAAAGAATCTTTTATTCTTGATTTTGAAGGTACCGTACCCATGCCCCTATCAATACGTAATACCCGGGCAGCTATGCAATTAGAGGAAAAAGAAGTAGCTAAACAAAATAAAAATCTTGAAAAGTACGGCGCCCGAAACTGGTATGACTGGTCAAATAAAAACTGGGGAACCAAATGGGATGCTTATTCTTGTAATAAAGAAATTGAATATATCGATTACGGTATCCGTTATAAATTTGATACCGCATCAGGACCACCCACCCAATGGCTGAGTAAAACTTCCGAGTTGTTTCCTGATCTGGAATTTTCAAACTATTGGAATAATGAAGGGGGATCAGCCGGCCACGATACCTTTCAAAATGGTGCAAAACTCTGTAGAGAATTGAGCCAACATGAATGGTGGATAAATTTCGATGAAGATTACGCTGATGAATACAATATCATCCATGGAAACTATGAGAAAATGTGTGAACATTTTCTTAAAACTAATGAATGTGATTACAGACTTGAGAAATATCTTCTCGAAAAAATTAAAGATGAGGATCTACCCCTGTTTATAAATTTTAACTGGGAATTAAAAGATGACTTTGAAAAACGGTTTAAAAGGTTTGATTGAAATCCGTAGTAATAGTAATTTAAATTTCTTAGGATATTTCAATATCTTTGAAGAAAAAGAAAATTTCTATACAGGTGATGTCCTTTACATACGGGTTGCAACTCGAAGCCTGTCCGCGGAATCTTCTGCCGGTGAAGAATTATTGCGGGTTGAAAAAGGAGTCTGGAAACTTATGAAAAATGCCCCGGTTAATTTAATACCCATAGCCAAATCCGATTATCCAATATACATGCATATCCATGAAAATCTGGATAAATTCATCGAAAAAGAATGGAGAAAATAAATGGGAACAAGAAATCTTACAATAGCATATGTCGATGGAGAATATAAACTGGCCAAATACTGCCAATGGGACGGCTACCCCGATGGCCAAGGTTCTACAATATTAAACTTCTTGAAAAAAACCAACCTTGACATCTTCCGCCTAAAAATTAAAAAACTCCGCAAAATAAGTGACGAAGAAATTAATAATAAATGGGCAGAATGCGGAGCAACAAAGGATAATTTTGTCAGTATGGAAGTTTCTAATAAAATGAATACAAAATATCCCCACCTTCATCGGGATATGGGAGCAAGTATACTTAAATATATAATGGCACAACCGGCCGGCCTTAAAATCCCATTTCGATTAAATTTTGCCGCAGAGTCCTTGTTCTGTGAATGGGCGTATGTAATAGACCTCGATAAACAAATCCTTGAAGTCTATGAAGGATTTAATAAAAAACCCTTATCAGAAAAAGATCGATTCCTTTTCCTTCAAAAAGATGAGAAAAATAAAGAAGAAGCTGACAGTGAGTATTATCCAATACGTTTAATCAGATCCTTTAAATTATCCCGGCTCCCACAAAATACTTATTTTATAAAAGCCTGCGAAAAAGAAAGCTCTGCAAGATATACCCTGAATCAAATCCATGAGGCCGGCCTGGGACACCTTATTCCCGATAAAAAATATTCCCAGGCACTTAAAGAAATAATAAATAAGAATTATCCCGTACTAATGGGCATTGATAAGGATCTGGATGCAAAAATCGAACACCACCTAAAAAGAAA
>CAZWZY010000023.1:0-25708 GCA_964638175.1 uncultured Thermoplasmatales archaeon
TATTATGAGTCGATTGGAAGAAATTGCGTAACGTTTTTTGTAGTTGATATGAACAACTATATGAAGGCTAGCATCATAGCTAGTAATGTTGAGGGAGGAACCATAGGATGATTAGAATCGGACCTGCAGGGATACCACTCTCCTGTAAAGGCAGAACCAATAAGGATGGATTGGTCTACACAAAACAGATCCTCGATCTGAATGCCATTGAAATTCAATTTGTTCGAGGGCTTTATGTGATGGCTGATGAAGAAGCTGAATTTATCAGAGATTTTGCGAAAGAAAACGATGTTGAAATTCATGTGCATGCTCCGTATTATATCAATCTGGCTGGTGATGAAGAGGTTGAATTAAGCATTGAAAAGATTTTGTTTTCTGCACAACTTGCTGACAAGATGGGAGCAAAAAGCGTGGTTGTTCATCCCGGATATTATGGAGAGCATTCTGAAAAAAAGACCATGAAACGCATCATTAAGAACACAAAAAAATTGCAATCTATGTTTAAAAAAGAGAAAATTAAACCAAAAATTGCTCTGGAAACTATGGGAAAGCAAAAGGTGTTCGGATCTCTTGAAGAAATCGTCGAAGTATGCACCAATATTAAAGGGGTTGTACCAGTTATTGATTTAGGACATATTCATGCTCGGGGTAATGGATGTTTAAAAGAACAGGAAGATTTTGAAAACATTTTTACACTCTTAAAACCACTGCGATTGAAACACTACCTCATTCATGTCACCGGTGTGCTCTATGAGCAAGGAAGCGAACTGTATCATCTTCCCATTAAAAAGGGAGATATGCCACTTGCACCGTTGGTAGATACAATCTTGGATAATAACTACAACGTCACTCTTATTTCTGAATCGCCGTTACTTGAGCATGATGCCGTTTACATCAGATTGCAAGTCGAAAAAGGCATTATGAAACGGACCGGAAAAGAGGAAGCAGATTACCGCGATTTGTCGGAGATTCAATGAGTAACGATACCACCTTTCATCAATCGATTGCATATATTCAAAAAAAGATATATGAAATTTTAGACACCGTCTCCACAGAAGAAATTACAACCGTTAAGCAACTATTTTTGCAGGCAAATCGCATCTTTGTGTATGGTGCGGGCAGGTCGGGACTGGTTGCCAAAGCCTTTGCGGTGCGTCTTGTCCATCTTGGGTTTCAAACCTTTGTCATCGGTGAAACTATTACCGCACCTGTCCAAAAAGGAGATCTAGTAGTTATCGTTTCAGGATCTGGGGAAACCATTCCTGCCGTTATGACGGCAGAAATCGCCCACGATATTGGTGCCTCAGTTATCTCTATCACGGGAAAGAAGAAATCAAACATTGCTCAATATGCTGATGTTACGCTTTTTATTGCGGCAGCATGTAATGATGTCGAACGCAAACAATTTGCCCCTCTCGGTACGCTCTTTGAAGCAAGTGTATGGATTTTGCTTGATGGTCTCATTGCCGATCTACTACAAAGTAAACACGAGACAGAAGAAACTATGCGTCAACGTCATGCAACACTACAACAGTAATATATAAAAATAAAAAAGAAAAAGTTGAAAAAATTTTAATTCATGGTTACCGTGGCTTTGACATATTGTACTTGACTTTGTTCACCAGTGACTTGTCCGCCACCGCCGCCTCCTCCATAAGAGAGCCAGATATCTTTGGTGATGGTTTCTCCTTCAGGAACATAAAAGAGCGTAGTCGCTCCACTTCCACTGATGAGTGGTTTGGTGGCTATTAAACGATACCATCCAGGTGTGACATTGGTGAATTCAAAAGTTCCATTCTCGTCGCTGATCACTAGACCTGCAGGCAAGAGTTTTGCTCGAGGATATAAGATAACGTATGCCTCGTCAACAGGATTGTTATATTTATCATAAACCGTACCAACAACCGTACCGTTTTCAACACCAGGAGTACCGCCACCGCCTGCACCATAGGAGAGCCAGACATCTTTGATAGTTGCAGCACCGGCACTTACGGTAAATAACGTGGTTGCACCACTCCCTGAAATCAACGGTTTTGTTGCCGAGAGTCGATACTGACCGGGTGTGACATTGGTGAATTCAAATGTTCCGTCCGATTCACTAATGACCAGACCTTTAGGCAGTATTTTTCCTCGTGCAAATAAGATAACATATGCTTCATCCACGGGATTGCCATTTTTATCGTAGATTATTCCCACGATGGTTCCATTTTCATCACCGCTAGGTTGTTGAACATAAACTTGTTGTGTTGCAATTCGTGCGGCACCTGCAGAAAAACCTACTCCTATAACCGCAAGAATCATTACACCTGCCATGAGAAGAGCCATATTTTTCTTCATTTCATTTCACCTTCCTTCGCCTGTTTTTATGTTTTCGCCCAATACTGTCGACGACACAGCAACAGTCAATATGGACTATATTTATATCTCTTACTATTTATAATTAATTGTAAATGAGAAATATGTATGTTAACTATATCTTCTTTCACCAATAGAAACAATATTAAAGATTCTCTTTATACAACAAACTTGTGTTTCAACTACCACGCGGAACCAGGGATTTTACTCCAAGAGATATGCAAAAACGACGGTATGTAGAGGACACAATGCGTACCGTTTTTCAATCATTTGGATACCAAGAAGTACAGACTCCTACCTTTGAAACTTTAGAGCTTTTCACTGCCAAATCTGGTGAAGGCATTATCGATGAACTCTATTCATTTACCGATAAAGGCGGACGTGAATTGGCATTACGTCCTGAACTGACTGCACCAGTCATGAGATTTTATGTTGAAAAATTACAAATGGAAGCAAAACCCTTAAAACTCTTCTACTTTGGTAATTGCTTTCGATACGATCGTCCACAAAAAGGAAGATACCGAGAATTTTGGCAAGCAGGATGTGAACTTGTTGGAACAGATACTCCTGAATCATATGCTGAACTCATCTCGTTAGCATATGCCGTTCTCAGGATGACAGGATTGAAAAATATCACGGTCAATATTGGAAATCTGACGATTCTTTCTTCCATTTTTACCAAATTAAATCTTTCAAAAGATCAACAGCAAGAGCTCATACCACTCATTGATAAAGCACAATTTGACGATGTTAAAACAACGCTCCAGCAGTTCGGTGTAGCACAACGAGATCAAGAGAAATTTCTTGACATCTTACAAACAGCAAACATCAAGAAGCTTTCTTCATTTGTACAACATGATGCACAAGCACGGCAAGAAATTGACTTGCTTACTGCAATTATCAACCTTCTTCCTCTTTTTAACATAAAAAACTACCACCTAAAGATGAGTATTGTACGAGGATTAGATTACTATAAAGGCATGGTTTTTGAAATTGATGCGCCGAATCTTGGTGCTGAAAAGCAACTTTGTGGCGGTGGTGCATATGAATTGATTCCGCTTTTTGGCGGTCGAGAAACACCAACAGCAGGATTTGCCATTGGCTTTGACCGTACTATTTTAGCCTTAGAAACTGAGAAGTATGCATTTCCCTCCCCAACTCTTACAGCCTATGTGATTCCTGTCAATAAAGCATTACTTGAACAATCATTCACCATTGCCCAACAACTTCGTAGCAAAAATATTGCCACTGACATCGACCTCTTGCGAAGAGGTATAGGGAAGGCACTCAAATATGCCAGTAGCATCAATGCGAAAACAGCAATCATTGTCGGCCCACAAGAGCTTAAACAAGATGCTGTTATGGTACGAGATATGAAAAGTGGAAAACAAGAGTTAGTAAAATGTTCCGCACTTCCAAAAAAATTTCGATAGCTATAATTAAGAATAGGTTTTATTTCAACATATATTTATATACCATAAGGTGCCATATATTTATATAGAGAAAAACTTATAATGATAGGGGTAATAAAAAGCCTTATCTTATAAGGGGGTAGAAGTTTGTGAAAAAATCAGCAATTATTGTACTTATTATAGGCTGTTTGCTACTGTTTACCAATCTTAGTGCTGCCACAACTGCATTTGTAAAACGAGCACCAGTCCATGAAAGAAAAGGCGATGTTCTTTCTACAGACGCCACTGATCTGATACCACTGTCCCCTACTACTGGAGAAGAGGAAGAGATCGCCTCACTCGAGACCATTGAGGAGGAAGAAGAACTGGAGGTCATCGAAACCAGTGTCATGCAACAACCTCATCTGCATGGGAGACGGCAAACCTTTGCCGTTGCTAATGCCGGTGGACCCTACTCAGGACAAAAAGGATCTCCCATTACCTTTGATGGGTCTCATTGTTTCTACATACCTGGCTCCACGTATGTCTGGGACTTTGGAGATGACAACGACCGAACACCCGGATACGGACTTCATCCCACACACATATATAGCAGAGATGGAGTGTATTATGTCACATTAACGGTCACAAAAGGAAATGGACAGACTTACCTCGATAGCGCACCGGTATATGTTGGACAAGACAACGACCATCTTGTTCCCTACGGTGGATGTCATTACGAAGCAGAAGTAGACGAACAAATCACATTTGACGGGTCTCAATCCTTCAGCACAGATCCTGATGCATATCCTCTCACCTATCGTTGGAATTTTGGTGACGGCAGTGAGTATACCAGCTGGTCAACCGACCCAACCATTACCTACTCCTATGAGAAAGAGAGGGTGTACAAGGTTAAACTTGAGATTAAAGACAGCTATGGTAACACCCGATGCGACGTCTTGCATGCTGATATTGGAAGCTCCTTTTCCAAGATAGAAAACCTCTTTATCAACGGCGACAGTATCTTTGATGACATTCTTGGCATGCTCTTTGATGACTGGGAGGGAGGAATCTTTTTTTGCCAATGGCTGGATGTCAAGGTCTATACAAAATATAACGACATTGAAAAGTATACGTCTATTTCTAGTTTCAATGATGCTCAAAACAAAAACCTCGATGTGAACAGCGATGGCACAGATGACGTACGCATTGGCGATATAACATTCTTTAAATTACTCTCTGACAGTCCACGAGCATCACCGTTTAACAGCAATATTGAATCCTATCAATTTGAAACCACGTTTTCCAATGTTCAAGTGCTATCCTCCGGTGCTATTGGCTTTGCTGATGAGTTTACTATCTGTCTTCAATTTACCTTTCCTCCCATTATTGCAGACAATTATGAGACCTTCGGGCTCGCAGAACCAACGGTGAAAATAGGCTATCATATGGATGCTGAAACAGAAAAGCCTTATGAGCAAATTTCTGTCACTCATCTGTTTAGGCCATTCCTTCTTGCTAAATTTGGACTCATGAACAACGGAAATTCACAACAGAATAATGCCATGTCACAAGGTCAGCAAAATGTCCTCATCGCTCAGCAAGGTGCCCAGGCTGCAGTCAAGCCTCTTGGACGAACAACTGGTAACGGCCCAACAACTCCTCTAGCAACCTCGCCAGTAGCGATGAACATGCAGATGAACGCACAACAGCAACACTCCATGACTCCCTTAGAAAATTCAGGTATCTATCCTGAACACGGCGTCAATATCAAGGGGATAACTGGTGAAACTATTTCACTGATTGGTAGTGTTGAAAATAATGACTATACTACTACCCTTAAGATTACCTTCGACTCTGTCTTTACGCCATTTACACTTACCCATAGACGTGGTGATACTTGTCGAGATGTTGATGTCTCTGGCTCTGATACCTCAGCTGTTACGTGTTCCATAATTCGTGAAAACCCGTATGGCAGTGCAACCCTCGGCGTATTGATTAATCCTATCGAGTCTCTTGGATTTCATCTCGATATTGGGCGAGAAAATGACGAGCGGCAGGTAACCTTTTCCATAGATAATCCACCAGAAAACGTGATATTATTCACAGAAACCGAAGATGCTCAAGGGCAACATGATGGGCGGTATCTGTACATGGCCCACATTCCAGAGATCATCGAACTTCGCTGGCTCCCACGAATCACCAATGGATATTTGGCACTAGATATCGATCAAGGGTCACCAGCGTTTGAGATAGGACTCTGTGATGACCTTCAAGACCCTGAAACAAAGGTCTTCCTCTCAGACGTTCCCGCAACCGTTGAGCTGTCATGGGAACTCGTACTTGAGCGACCGCGATGTATTACTCTTTCAAGCGACATGACAGGACTTACGTTAAATGCTGAACTAAAGGATATTGCCCAGCCAAACCACTGTATTGATTTCCAGGCAACGGTAGAAGACTCCTTTCAACTGACCTTTGAGTGGAGTCTACCAGATGGTTATTTCTCATTGCAACGAAGTATTACCGCCTTCTCCTTTGACTTCTTCTTTTCTCAAGAGAGTGCAACCTTGGATATCTTTGGCACGTATACGGCAGGAGAGGGAGATGGCTTAACCTTTACCTTTCCCAATCTTGGACAAGGTGTCATCGAAATTGGAACAGGAAAGACAGTCGATATGCATCTCATCGCAGAGAATCTTCAAACAACAGCTACCTTGAGTACAGATATTACCTTTGCTCAAGAGGGACAGGTAAAACTTGAATGGGATGAATCTACCTCTCTTCATCTCAACGCAAGTCATGCACTTACCTTTAGCCAGTTTGATCTTAGTGCTCCACAGGCCTCTCTCACTGCCGATGAGATTGGGCTAGCAAGTGCTTCGCATTTCAACTTACACGTAGGAGACGAGCTGCAGCTTGGCGGGGAAAACCAAGTAACGTTTTCAAATATTGATGCCACGATAAGAAATTGGTCAGGCACCCTTGCGTCTGGACAATCAGTTGGCGATTTTGATATTATCCTCCGACCATATGAGAAATATTGCGAGGTTGATGTGAACAACAACCTGGCACTAGAGGATATAAGTCTCGTGTATGACAGCCCTTCAGATCAGTACGATATGACGTTTAGTATTGCCGCCTTTGACACGCAGTATGGAAGCACCCTGTGGTTTGATTTCATGGATGCCACCCCAAAATTCGACATCCAAGGAACGCACGTGCTCGATTTGGTAGCCTTGGATCTTGCCATCGGCTCTGCTATCAACTTTAGTATTCCATCGTTTGACATCGGCGGAAGTGGACATCTCTATTCAGAATTTAACGCACAACATTTCTATGTCTCCTCAGATGTTGATGTTGACTGGGATCTAGACATTCACACCTTGAACTATGGTGAGTGGTACCTCAATGGTACCTTCTCAGGTAACGGAACCATGGCTGTTACAGAATGGCAACCTGGTCAATCAGGACAGGTGAGCTTTTCAGTTCTCTCGCCTGTGTATCACAGTCTCGAACTTATCCATGATGACCTTGCCATTGAAATTGGTAACATCAATCTCAGTTCAGGATCTCTTGACATCAACTGGGAACGAGAAGCATTATTTGAAAACGGCAAATTCAACCTTACAAATAACGGTATTTCTGGATCGCTTTCCCTGTTAAAACTGTCATATGATGATGCCCAGGATCCAATTGCTATAGAACTAGGGAACCTTATCATTCAACCAGGGACATTTTCAATTGATTGGTTGCGGAAGGTCACCAATAGAAAACTATTCCATATCGAAAACTCGCTTACCGCCACGCTAGGTCTTGTGAAGGCTACCTGGGATGACAAAACAGTAACCATTGGCAACCTTGAGTTAACCCCTGGGGAATTTAAATTTACGTGGGACACTCTAAACAACAGAGTAACCATAAACAATGGTATGGCAGGGTTTGGTCCACTCTGTACTTATGAAGATGAGGATCGAAAACTCTCAGTCGGTTTTGTAAACCTCGTAGACGAGTATTCCAAAACCATGACGCTTCGATGGTTTGAAGACACCAGTCACAAAATCACAGGAATTTCTCTTGATACAGACGATGCTGACCTTGTTGATTGGATTGAATTTGAATCCATTCGGTACGATCCGGCAGGGGCAACGGGGCGACGCATTGCTCTGGGTGGACTTCGTGCTGACAACTTTAAACTGCTGAAAAATGGCAATGGCCAACTTGAGATCAGTGGAAAGTTGTTTATCAGTAGCGGCTTTACCTATTCTCGACTCACTGACCTCGAAAACGACACGTGGGAAGACCTTACCATTACTTGGGATTTGCAAAGTGACCTCAAAACCATTACCATGTCTAGTGAGTTTGACCCCACCATCAACCTGCTTTCTGCTGAACTACTGGGTATTACGTTCACCTCAGAGATAACATTAACAGACTATCTGCAAGTAAAATGGAAGCTTGATACTTCAGGACAGAAGGAGTTCCACCTTGATACCAACGACAGTGTGCTTTCCACGCTCAGTTTTGCCCTTATCGGCCCCAACGGTAAGGGGGTAGAGATTGTTGGTGGCGGTTTATGGGCAGATGATTTCTACGTCACGTGGCAACTATGGCCGCCAAAGAACTTTGATGTATCATCTGGTGGCGATATTGGCTATGATACCGCAACCGTCTACGGAACAGTTAACTACGGTCAAACCTGGATTGAAATTTGGCCTGTTGCCAGTGGTTCACAACATACCTAGAACCACACACTCTTTTTCTTTTATTTTTGCGTTTCTTTTTAGTCTGAAGAAGACTTAAAACAGATATGTAACAAAGCGGCTAATCGTAAACAATCATTACGGAGAAATTTATAAGTGATGTTGAGTTTGTATTATTTACTTTGGTGAAGGAACATGCCTCGAGGACTGGATACTCCAAAGCCAGCAAAGAAACCCTGGAAGACTCGGGTAGAACGAGACATCATCATGCATGAAGATATTGAAAAATCTGGTCTTCAAGGCGGAAAGGTCATCTCAGAAAAACTTGCATTATTGTCATTTGTTATGGGGATACCTTTGTTGGCGATAGGGGTATGGGCTCTGAGCAATATGCTCCTTGGGTTAGGTTTTCCTGTAAATGGTGCTACCATCATTCTCTCAGTACTAGTCACCGTCATTGGTGCATTAGCAGTCCTTGGTGGATACCTATTATATACAGGAAAGTGATCTCTAAGGAGATACTATAGTATCGAACAAATCGCGTTTTTTCTCTGTATCACGTTAATATAAAATAGGAAAAGATACCATACCAAGGTTTACCATGACTACCAGAAAAAAACCACCACTCTTCATCCTTGATACCTCAGCCATGCTTTCTGGAAAACCATTAACTATAGAGATGACGCAAGCAGTGACTCCCTCAGGAGTCTCTCATGAACTCCAACCAGGTGGACGGGACTATCGATCCTTTCTGTTTCTTCAAGAAAAAGGTCTGAGCATTCGTGATCCTACCAAAGGGTCCATAAAAAAAATTCATACGGTAGCAACAGAAAGTGGAGATATTGGGAGACTGTCAAAAGCAGATATTGACGTTCTTGCTCTTGCCCTTGATCTGCAGAAAGACCATGATGTGACCATCATCACCGATGATTATTCCATTCAGAATGTTTCTCATATCTTGAGGATACCGTTCGAACCAATGAGCCAATCAGGAATAACAAAAAGGTTTAAATGGAATTGGCGATGTTCTGGGTGCGGAAAAATCTATACAACATATACATCAACATGTCCGATATGTGGTGCCTCTACAAAACAAGTTGTCGTAAAAAAGAAATCATTGAAGAGACCGTGAGATTACATGAATCTAAAGGATATCAAGAGAGTGTTTTTTCGTTTTTGGAAAACAGAAGATGAAAAAATTTCACTGTTGAGAGATGTCTTGATTGCGCTTATTGCCGTACTTATCATCATTACTATTCTTTGGGCATACACTGGCCAATGGTTTGGCACTCCCATGGTAGCCATTGAATCAGGAAGTATGGAGCATCCGAACGCTCCCTTTGGCCGATTAGGCACCATTGATGCAGGAGACATGGTCCTGTTGGTAAAAGTAACAGAGAAAGAGAATGTGGTTACCCACGGTGAAGCACAAACAACACAAAATTACAACTATCATTTTTATGGTGATTTTGGCGATGTCATTGTCTATCGAAAATATGGTGATCCTAACCAAGAACAGATCATCCATCGTGCTATGTGTTGGATAGAATATCACGCAGGATATGGCACCTATACGGTTGAAGAATATGGCATTGTTAATGAAACATCGATCACCATAGGATCGCTGGGATTAAATAATTATCAACCGACCTATTCAGGTTTTATTACACAAGGAGACAACCCGCGAACCAATCCAACCTGTGATCAAGTCGGTGGGATTTGTCGAGATCCCATCAAACTGTCATGGATTTCAGGAAAAGCACGATCAGAATTACCATGGATCGGGACCATCAACTTATTTTTTAATGATTTAGTGAGTGGAAATTTTTGGAATGAAGAAGAGGTTACCGTCACAAACGTTCATCCAGATAGTATCTCTTGTCTTATCTTGCTCATTGCCCTGTTGATCTCCATTCCCATTTCACTTGATATCTATGATTACTACCAGACAAAAAATAAACCATACGTTCCTCGTTAATACCAGGCAGGCAATACCGCATAGCTGATAGGGTCTCTTGCATGTGCTTCTTTGAATCCTTTCAAACGCAAGAGGCACGAATCACAGGTGCCACATGCTTTCTGTTGGCCACGATAGCAAGACCACGTTTTGGCAAACGGAACGTGGAGTTGAAAACCAGTGCGAATGATCTCTGTTTTGGTCATTGTTAGCACCGGTGCATCGATGCTAATAGATTTTCCTTCAACACCTCGTTTAGTGGCAAGATCTGCCATTTGCTGATACGCCTGAATATACTTTGGTCGACAATCAGGATATCCTGCATAATCGGTAGCGGTTGCTCCGATAACCACTGCGTCAGCATCAAGGGTTTCGGCATACGCAAGACCGATTGATAAAAACACTGTATTTCTTGCAGGAACGTAGGTAGAAGGTATCGTTTTTCCAATATTCTTCAAGTCATGGTATTCAATAGGAGACGAATAATCAACCAGTGAAGAACCGCCAAAACGATGTAACTCCAAAGGGAACATGATATGCTGTTGTGCACATGCTGCCTTAGCTATGTGTTTTGCACAGTCCAGTTCTTTGGTATGGTGTTGCCCATAATCAAAGGAGAGAGCATAAATGTCGTATCCGTTATCTTTTGCAATAAATGTCGACACTGCAGAATCAATGCCACCAGAAATAAGACAGACTGCTTTTTTTCCCATGCTAAAAAACCTTACCATGATTTTGATATTCGTGCGCCTTGTCCAAACCCCTCATCTACGCCAATCTCAAGTGAGGTGAGCACTAACGACGACGAATCAAGTTCATCACTTACTCGTTCCAAGATATATTTTGCCAGATTTTCTACCGAAGTCGATGAGATAGGTAGTAGCAAACAATCACTTTTGGGAAATACATAGTGTTTTCCTAATGCGGTAATCTCGATACTCTTTTCTTTTTGGACAAGAAAGGCACTACTATTTTTGGGAATAAGTATACGATGATCAAGTTCCTCAGCAATCGTTTTGAGGATGTGTTTTAACACAGAAAAATCCATGATGATCCCCTTTTCATCTGGCGTACCGACAACCTTTGCATGGATGGCATAGGTATGACCATGAAGTCTACCACATTTTTCATACTCTGGAATAATATGAGCAGAAGAAAAACGAATATTGGTTTTCCATCCATCAATAACAATGTGAGCGAGCATAGCTTCACTTCTTCTGTTTTTTGTGATAATCTTCAATGGCTGCACGAAGAGCATCGGCAGCAAGATTTGAACAATGCATTTTTACTGGCGGCAACCCATCCAGTTCGTTAGCGACATCGCTGCGGGTAATGGTGATGGCCTCATCAACATGTTTTCCTTTTGCAAGTTCAGTAATCATACTGCTTGTTGCTATTGCTGCCCCGCACCCAAAGGTTTTAAATTTTACATCTTGAATTTTCTCATCCTTGACTTTGATATAAATGGTCATAATGTCTCCACAGGTTGGATTACCTACGGTGCCAATACCATCAGCGTCTTTAATTTCTCCCATATTTCTGGGATGCAAAAAATGATCCATAACTTTTTTACTATATTGCGGGCTCATCTTTCATACCTCTATCTATTCCACAGCGGTGACATCTGTCGAAGGGTTTTCACCACGTCTGGCACTATTTTACATACATACGAAATGTCATCGTCCGTCGTCATTCTTCCTAATGAGAAACGAAGTGATCCATGCGCCTGAGCAGGCTCAAGGCCAAGAGCAAGGAGTACATGAGATGCCTCCAGTTTCTTTGATGAACAGGCAGAGCCAGTTGCTGCTGCAATGCCCTGTTCATTGAGCAGTAAGTTTAATGATTCTCCTTCAATAGCAGTAAAGCGAAAATGTGCATTGTTGGCCAATCGTTTCTTTGGATGGCCATTGAGATAACTCTCCTCAATCTCAAGAATATTGTTGATAAGGGTATCACGAAGCTTGGTCATATGAGCAACATCAGCATTCATTCGTTTTTTTCCCAATTCACAAGCTTTACCCAATCCAACAATTCCTGGTGTATTATAGGTACCGCTACGCACACCATTCTCATGCCCTCCACCATGGATAATGGGATCAAGTTTTATTCCTTTTTTAATATACAATGCACCGACCCCTTTGGGCCCATAAATCTTATGCGATGAGATGGACAGTAAATCAATGTGCTCTTGTTTCACATCAATAGGTAGCTTTCCTACCGCCTGCACAGCATCCGTATGAAAGGGTACATCATGCTCTTGGGCAATTTTTCCAATTTCTGCAATGGGCTCGATGGTTCCTATTTCGTTATTTGCATACATAATGGTGACGAGGATTGTATTCTTGGTAATGGCCTCGTGGACATATTGTGGGTCAAGAAATCCGTCGTTGTCAACAGGGAGGTAGGTAACCGTAAACCCCTGCTTCTCAAGATACCTGCATGTTTCAATTACTGCTGGATGTTCAATGGCTGAGGTGATGATATGCAGTCCTTTTGTTTTTCGCATGTTATCGTTGCGGTACACAAGCCCTTTAATTGCCAGATTATCAGACTCAGAGCCTCCTGCAGTAAAAACAATTTCTTCAGGGCGTGCACCGATACTTTCAGCAACCTGTTTTCGTGCTTCTTCGATAGCTTCTGCTGCTTCTATCCCATAATCATGAATGGAGGATGCATTACCGTAAATCTCGTCAGGATAGGGGCTCATTGCCGCAAGCACTTCTGTATCAACAGGTGTTGTTGACGCATGGTCAAGGTAAACTTTTTTCATCTAATCTCCCCGTCCGACGTCCATCATTTTCTTGAGTGGTATCTTAGCACGCTTCATAATTTCCTGAGGAAGTCGAATGCGTGGCTCTAAGGTTTCTAAGCTATTTAAGACTTTTTCCAAGGTTATCTTCTTCATATTTGGACAAATTGCCTTCTTTATTGGATAAAATTCTTTCTCAGGGTTTTCTTTTTTTAGCCGGTAACACAAATCCTTCTCTGTACCGATGATGAATTCTGTACTTTTACTTGTTCTTGCGTGAGTAACCATGCCATTTGTCGAAAAGGCATGATCTGCATAATCAATTACTTCTAAGGTGCATTCGGGATGAACAAGCACATCTGCGTCAGGATGTTGCTGTTTAAGTGTTTCAATATCATCAATTGTGATGTTATGATGTGTTGAACAAATTCCTGGCCATAAAATCATTGTTTTGTCTGTTACAGTCCGCTCAACATATCGTCCCAGGTTTCGATCTGGTACAAAAATGATTTCTTTATGGGGAAGACTGTTGACGACTTTTGCCCCATTTGACGACGTGCAACAGATGTCTGAAATGGCTTTTACGCTAGCCGTTGTATTAATATAGGCTACCACTGCAGCTTGAGGGTGCTCATGTTTTAGCGCCTGGAGTAACTCGGCATCTACCATTGCAGCCATTGGACATTGTGCATCAATGCTAGGATGAATAACCGTTTTATCAGGATTCAAAATTTGTGCTGATTCTGCCATAAAGTCAACACCACAAAAGATAATGTAGTCTGCATCAGTCGTGGTTGCTTGTTGTGCTAAATCCAACGAGTCGCCGATGACATCGGCAATATCCTGTATTGCGGGAATTTGGTAGTTATGTGCAAGAATAATGGCATTATGTTTCTCTTTTAGTGACCGTATTTTCTCTACCCGGGGTACGCTCTCCATGGCCTCAGAACCCTCTTACACTAATGATGGCGATATAAAAAAGCATCACATAAAGGTTACCCTTAAATTTATTTAAACCAAACTATTATATCTAAGATAGTAAATATACCTTGCAAAGGGCGGATGAACTATGGATGTTGTTTCGTTGATAGTAGGATTTGCCATTGGTGTCGTTGTCGTTGCTCTTGCCATTGAAATTGGTATGAAAAAAACATCGGTAACCCCGCCAGCATCTCGGCATACAAAAAAGTGGAGCATTGATGAAATTGCCAACCCGCGCATTATTGCAGAATATCTTGGTGATGTCGATCTGCCAAAAAACGCAAAGGTGTTAGTGAATCAATACAAAGACAAAACCATGTTTGCAGGAATGGATGTTAAAGAACATAAGGGAATAAAGGGAAACTATATTCTTGGCGATGACCGTGCCCTGGTACTCTCAGGACCAGTGAAAAAAGACGAAATTGGGGTATGGACGGTAGAAAAGGAAATCGTAGAGCAATTACACGAGGATTTTAACAAACTCTGGGCTGAGGGAACAGCCATAAAAAAAGAAGACACCAAATGAGGACGTCATGAGTATTCTCATCAAACGTGCAACCATTTTAACCCAGAATGCAAAAAGAACACAGCTACAAGGCGATCTGTACATTGAAGAAGAGACCATTACTGAGATTTCTTCTAACCCGATTGCCACCGAGGCAGACTACAAACTCGACGGTACCAACAAGCTAGTTATGCCTGGCCTGATCAATACACACACCCACCTTCCTATGACCTTGTTACGAGGCTATGCCGATGATATGCTTCTCAACAAATGGTTGGAAGAGCATATCTGGCTTATCGAAGCAAAGCTTACCAAAAAGACGATTGAAGCAGGAGCGCGCCTTGGTCTCTTAGAAATGATTGCTTCAGGAACGACGTCCTTTCTTGATATGTATTTTTTTGAAGATGCAATTGCCGCAATAACAAAAAACGCAGGATTGCGTGGCTTTCTTGGTTTCCCCATCATTGATTTTGGTACTCCTGAATGCAGCTTTGAGCAGTTGTTTCCAAAAGCTGGCAGGTTTATTAAAGCATGGAAAAACGATGCGTTAATCACTCCTCTTATTGCCCCGCATGCCACCTATACGTGTGGACCAGAAAGCCTCCAGAAATCAAAGGACCTTGCAGACAAATATGGGGTGCTTATCCATATGCATTGTGCAGAAACCCGTGACGAGGTCTATGATATACAGAAAAAATATGGGGTGCGACCTGTTGAACAACTCAAAAAGTACGGCCTTCTCACAAAAAAGATGATTCTTGCACATTGCGGGTGGATTACCAAAGGAGAAATTCTGGACATTAAAAAAGGAGGGGCAAAGGTTTCTCATAACCCGGTCAGTAACATGAAAATTGGAACAGGAGGGTATACACCAATTCCTGAATTACTGGAAGCGGGCGTCCCGATTGGGCTTGGAACAGATGGTGCCGCAAGCAATAATGTACTTGATATGTTTGATACCATGAAGTTTTGTTCCCTTGTGCATAAGCAGCATCGATGGGACCCTACCGTTCTTCCTGCTCAAACCGTCGTTGATTTTGCCACTATCGGTGGTGCAACTTGTCTGGATCGGGGTAAGGACCTTGGATATCTTGAAGAAGGAGCATGCGCTGATCTTATTCTCCTTGATCTGCACAAACCTCACCTCGTCCCTCATTATAATTTGGTTTCTCATTTGGTATATGCCGCACATGGGAGTGATGTGAGTACAACTATTGTCAATGGAAAACCGCTGATGATCAATCGGCAGTTTACAACCCTTGATAATGAAAAGGTACTGGCTGACGCACAAAAGTGTGCCAAAGAGTTAACTAATTAAATGAAAGCTTGTTTCAGGAAACCATGTTGACGATAGTAGGAGTCATCATTGCCTTTATTGTTATTATTCTTCTTATCAGAAAGCGTTTTAACTTTGGACTCTCCCTCATGTTGGGTGCACTTATTGTGGGGATATTTTCACTACAAACCATTGATGTTATTGATATCCCAAAAGCATTTATTGAGGCAAGCATCTATTCTTTTGAAGACCAGCAGTTTTTCGCCGATACCGTCGAGCTTGCCCTGCTCATGACGCTCATTTATATTCTCGCACGGTGTATGCAGGAAACAGGAGCGATCAAACAAGTCATTGATAGTTTGCGAACCTTTTTTACGAAAGGAGGGACATTGGCTGTTATTCCTGCAGTCTATGGCTTAATGCCTATCCCTGGTGGTGCTCTCTTTTCTGCACCAATGATTGACGAAGAAGGAGAGAAACATCACCTTGATAAGAATCAGAAAAATTTTCTTAATGTGTGGTTTAGACATATCTGGTTTCCCATCTATCCAGTATCTTCTGCCATGATTTTAATTTCTAGTGCAGAGTTCTCCAACATCAATATCTATAATTTGATTCTTGTCAATATTCCCGCTTTTCTTGCCATGATTGGGGTTGGTCTCATTGTCTTAAAACTCTTCGTACGTCATAACCACCAAGAGCAAACAAAGAAAACAAAGAAAGACACGTCAGGTTTAATCTACCTCATACCTCCCCTCACCCCCTTACTCTTTTATGCCACATTACAATTTTTTGGTGTTCCACAAATTCGATCATTTCTTATTGGAGTGTTTGTCAGTATTCTTCTTTTATTTCTCCTTACTCACCTAAGTAAAAAAGAGTATATTCAAGTAATCAAAAAATCACTATCCTTAAAATTAGCACTTGCCATCTTTGGCATCATGATTTTTAGAGAAATGTTTGACGTTTCTGGGGCAAGTGTTCTTATCTCTACCATTATTGGCGAACTGCCCTTTCATGCACTTTTTATCGTCATTCTCATTCCGCTCATTCTTGGTACATTAACAGGTTACAATCTAGGTGCCATTGCTCTGTCTTACTTCCTGGTTGCACCATTCTTCCCTTTAACGGGATTAAACATCCTAGGTATTACCAGCCTCATCTTTATCGGTGCGTTTGTGGGGTATCTTATTTCTCCCATCCACCTTTGTAACGTGCTTAGTAGCGACTATCTAAAAACAGATACCACTCGCATGTATAAGCAATATATTCCTGCAGTATTATTCGTGCTTGTGGTGCAGACTGTCTTTTTATTACTTGTGTTTCACACATAAAGATAAACCTTTTATAAGCCCGTCTTTTCTCTGATGGCAATGGAACCCACAACACTCCTCGATCATCTAAAAAATCCTTCACTCTATGGTTCTGACGTAGACAACGTTAACGTCTTACAGACACATATCTCATTTGTTGCCCTGACTGGCGAGTATGCTTATAAAATAAAAAAGCCAGTTAACTTTGGGTTTCTTGATTTTTCTACCCTTGAAAAGCGTAAGCAGTTTTGCAAGGAAGAACTCCGACTCAACAAACGATTATGCCCTGACATCTACCTTGATGTCATCCCTCTAACGCAAAACAATGACCACCTCGAGTTAAACGGAAAAGGACCAGTTGTCGAATATGCGGTTAAAATGAAAGAATTTCCTCAAGATAAGATTATGACAACACTCTTGAAAAAGGGAGCAATCAATGAGAAAACTATTGAAAATCTTTGTAGCATCTTAGTTGATTTTTATAGGAGGAATACCTCAACTGAAGAAATTAAACGATATGGTACACGAGATGCAGTCAAGAAAAATATTGATGAAAACTTTGAACAAACGGCGTCAGTCGTCGGCAAAACAATCTCTAAAGAAACGTACGCGTATCTTAAACAGGCAAATGAGCAGTTTTTCCAAAAGAACAAAGACGTGTTTTCCCAAAGAATTGCGGCAGGAACAATTCAGGATTGCCATGGCGATTTACATTCAGGAAACATTGTTGTGGATGACGATATTTGTATCTTTGACTGTATTGAATTTAACAAGCGTTTCCGCTATTGTGATGTAGCCTCAGACATTGGCTTTTTGGCTATGGATCTTGATTACCAGAATCATCCCTATCTTTCAAGTAATTTGATTCAGATGTACGTAGAAAAAAGTGGCGATACTGGCATTTTTAACGTGCTGAATTTCTACAAATCATATCGTGCGCATGTGCGAGGAAAAGTAATCGGTTTTAAACTTAATGATCCAACTATCGATGATGCAGAAAAACAAGACACCGTCACCACCGCAAACAAATACTATGCACTGTCAAAATATTATGCCTCGTTATTTTTGCTTGATCTTACAAACGAAAAAACGCTCCTTTTTATGGTCAGCGGCCTCACCGGAACAGGAAAATCAACCTTGTCTTTAAAAATAGCCATTGATTATCATGCCCAACGGCTGAATACCGACGTTATCCGAAAGGAACTTGCAGGTATTGACAAATATCAACGGCACCACGATCCTATGAATACTGGCCTCTATGCTCCAGAAAAGGTGAGCACTACGTATGAAACGGTCATGGAAAAAGCATCAACGTTACTGAAGCAAGGATACAATGTCGTGCTTGATGCAACCTTCCAGAAAAAAAAGTATCGGGCACTTGCTCAAAAAGTCGCCGCTCGTCACAATGCTCGATTTGTTGCACTACATTGCGTCAGTCCAGATCATGTAGTAAAACAGTGGTTGGAAGAGCGGCTCAAAAGGAAAACGGCTACTGATGGTCGGTGGGAAGTCTACATTGCACAAAAGGAGTCATACGAAGCGCTTGGCGCTGATGAACCACATCTTCAAATCGACATGTCGAATCAGAACTATGACTATCGCATGAAGCAATTTGAAACGATACTACGGAGCATTGTAGAGGATGATGCATGAAGATAGCAGAGTACACTATTGATCTTGAGCACGCGGTACAGATAATAAACGAAAAGCAGTATCATCGCGTGGCATTACAGCTTCCCGAAGGGCTAAAAATCCATATGCCTACCATTGTTGCATTTCTTGAAAAACACACAGACGCTTCACTCGTTGTTGCTGCAGATCCCTGTTTTGGGGCCTGCGACCCTGCTCATACAGCATTACAGGACGTAGGTGTCGATTTTGTTATCCAGCTTGGTCATGAGCCCATCCCTTCTCTAAAAAAAATTACAGTTCCTTCTCTGTTTCTTACCGCACATGCAACCATTGATGTTCTTCCTGCGGTGAAAAAAGCACTTACTTTGTTGCAGGGAAAGCGAATTGGAGTGGTAGCCACCACACAACACACTCGCTTCATTCCAGAAGTCGAACAGCTACTACAAGAACACTCGTTTGAGCCAATGACTAGTGAGGGAGACAAGCGTATTGCGGTAAGAGGGCAAATCTTAGGATGCAACTTTTTGGCAGCAACCTCTCTTGTCAGTAAAGTAGATTCCTTTTTGTTCATTGGTAGTGGCACCTTTCATCCCCTTGGATTAATGCTTGCCGTAAAAAAACCAGTAATTGCTGTTGATCCCTATACAAAAGAGGTGAAAACAAAAGAGCTGGAAGATCTCAAAGATATGGTACTACGTCAACGCTACGGGGCAATCGCCAGATCAAAAGATGCACAGGTGTTTGGTATTCTTGTTGGCCTGAAGCAAGGACAGCAGCGAATCGATCTGGCATATAAGCTGCAACAGATGCTTACAAAAAAACACAAACAATCATATATCATTGCATTAGATGCATTTTCTCCAGCACATCTGCAAAGTTTTACCACCATTGATTGTTTTGTTTCAACAGCGTGCCCGCGCGTTGCCATTGATGATTATTTGCAGTACAAAACCCCCATCATTACCCCTATTGAACTCGAAATTGTCTTGGGGTTGAAATCATGGGACAACTACTCTTTTGACCAAATTTTGTCAGAATAAAAAAGATGGGCCGGGAGAGATTTGAACTCTCGGCCTCCCGGTTATCAGCCGGGTGCTCCAACCAACCTAAGCTACCGGCCCAATGAAGAGACGTATACAGTTTTCCTATAAAAAGATAATTTATCATGAATCGATATTATTAAAACCTACTTATTGGATGTCAAAAATCAGATGGACCTGGAGAAAACGATTAAAGAGCTTTCACAGCACGAAAAAAAAGTGCTGCTTACCTTGAAAAAACTGAAGGGAAAAGCATCACCTAAAGACGTTTTTTCAGCAGGAGATTTTTTCAGAGATGTAGAAGTCATGAACGCTGCATCGTGGCTACAATCAAAAAAATTGGTGACCGTTGAAGAGCGCCTCAAAACAACATACTCGCTAGGAAAAGAAGGAAAAGTATACGTTGAAAAAGGACTCCCCGAAAAACGGGCACTTGAACACATTCACAAGAAAAAAGGAAAAGCAACGTTGATCGAGATAGCAACAGTCTTAGAGAAGCAAGAAATTCCTGTTGCTATCGGATGGTTAAAGAAACAGGGATGGGCAACCATTACCAAAGAGGGAAAAGACACTGTTCTTGAGATCACTGCTGCCGGAAAAAAGGCAGTGACTGGAACAACGAAGGAAGAACATGTGCTCCATCAACTGCACAAACGCCCTGGGCAGGAGCTTGACAAAAAGGATGTTTCCTCATTGTTATCACGGAAAAATGTCGTTAAAGAAAAGGAAACCATCTCAAGCACGATTATGCTTACAAAACGCGGGAAACAGGTTCTTGAGAAAGGGATTACACTCACCGATGAGATTTCACAGATAACATCAGCAGTCATTAAGAGCGGCTCGTGGAAGAACAAACCTATTCGTCCATATGATATTCATGCCTTTGCCCCTGCAACCTATGGAGGCAAAGCACATCCGCTGGTTGATTTGATTGCAAAAATCAGAACCATTTTCCTCGAGATGGGGTTTGAAGAGATTCAAGGAGATTTTGTCGAATCAAGTTTTTGGAATATGGATATGCTCTTTATTCCTCAAGACCACCCCGCACGTGAAATGCAAGATACTCTCTATTGTAAAACGCCTGCCGAGATAGATATTGCAGACAAAGCGTTACTCAACAAAATTGCCAAGGTTCACGAAACAGGAGGGGACACCTCATCAACAGGATGGGGATACTCCTTTTCAAAGGAAATGGTAACAAAACCATTGCTACGGACCCATACCACAGTAAATACCATTCGGTACCTCTATGAACATCCTCAACCGCCGTGTAAGGTCTTTTCACTTGGCCGAGTGTTTCGGAAAGAAAACATCGATGCGACCCACTTGCCAGAATTTTATCAGATTGAAGGCATCGTCCATGAGGAAGAAACAACCTTCAAACAACTGATTGGCGTCTTGAAAGAATTCTACCGTCGCATGGGCTTTGAAAAAATTCGTTTTCGACCGGGATACTTTCCGTATACTGAACCAAGTATGGAAGTTGATGTGTACTGGAATAATCAGTGGATGGAACTAGGCGGAAGTGGTATTTTCAGACCAGAAGTTACCGAACCCATCGGTATCAAAAATCCTGTCCTTGCCTGGGGACTTGGACTTGAGCGTCTGGCCATGCTGAAGTTTGGCTTAACAGATATTAGAGATCTGTATATCAGTGACCTTGATTGGTTGCGAAAAAAAGCCATTATCTAATACAAATATCAGGGGGGCCGAGTATGAAAAAATATATCGAGATCGATGGCATACAAATTGAAAAACCAAGAAGAAACCGTCTTGGTCTCGCCGTACTAGAATATGTTATTTGGTTTTTTGTCCCTATCATCATCGCGATGCTAGTACTAGCAGTTGGTATCAGTGAAACAGGTTTCGACCCAGTAACCGACGACTACACTGATCTTGAGTTGCCTCCAGCACATTATTCAAGTATTGGATTATCTGTAGTTCTCTGTTGGTTTATTCTTGGCCCTCTCTGTGCCTATTTTGGTATACTAACGCGACCGTTGCTAATGAGAAAAAAAACCTTATTGAAGATTCATATGAAAAAACAGAAAGCAACAGAACAAGGTACCACGTCTATACCAAGCACCCGTTCGTTTCCTAAATTTAAGACCTATGAACTTATCCTCATGCCCTTTTATGTGTGGTTTGTCGGATTTATAACCCTTGCTGGCATCGCATTAGTTGTCGGTTTTTTGACTGGCGGAACTAATGGCGTAGCAACAGGATTGGTAGTCACGATTGTTTTTGCATTGACTGCTCTTCTTTCATTACTCCCCTTTGCAGGGTTAGTTATTCAAGGGGTTGTTCAGGCATCGATATTACTTACTTATCCTACCGTCACTCAGGTTCCTGAAACTAGTATTGTGGTAGTCACCCATCCCCTTTTGCTCTGGGTTCTCTTCATCGGATCGATGATTATTGGGTTTCTGATGAATTTTTGCTACGATACTGTCATTATTGATAAATGGAAAGAACGAAGGGGACAGTAAGTAGACCCTATCTCACGGCTTTTAAACACGAATGATCCATAATAAGGGCATAACATTGTTCATCCGCAAAAATTTCAGTATAGTTGACATGGTGACGTGCTGATTGACCGGAGTTGCAAGAGAAACAGGAATGATACAGTAGTCAGTAGCATCATGGCTATTGACGATTTTTAGCTCTCCGGTAAACTCGGTATTTTGCTGGTCGGGGGCAACAATCTCAACAGCAATAACAATTTTCCCCGCCTCTGGTGTCAAATCAACCCCGCTTTCTGGATCAAAGTTCCATGCTCCCCACTCAGGATATGACTCTACTTCCCAATCCAACAGTGAACCAGGATCACCAATATTTTCAACCGTGAACTCACCAGTTACAATTGACCCTGGCGCAACATTGGACCAGCTGAGCGTACCATCACAATCTAAATCAGGTATGTCTGTGTCAATGCATTCAAACGTTGCTGCAGAAAAGGCATCAATACCTGCCTCCACCACAGAGCCATCGTTAAGATCTGATGCTTCAAAACGGACTTTCATTTGGGTGGTTGGAATGACAAAGTCACCAACCATGAAGGCGTATTCCTTCCATCCAAAATAGGTCTCGGGGCCAATCGTTTCAACAAGTACCCATGTTGCACCATCATCATCAGATACATAGACCTTAAAAAGATCGTTATTAGGGTCATTTCCATAATTATTGGTGTACCACAGAGCATACGAGATATAGGCATCCTGCCCACCAGTAAGATCTAGTGTTGGTGATATCAGCCAGGTAAGTCCATCATCGACATCAGAGTTCCCATCTTCATTATCAGTGAGATAACAGTTGCCTGACCCATCATAGTCGGTCGGAGGATCGCCACGATCACCCCCTCCAATAGGAATGCCGCGTTCCCAGGCACCGTCGGTAAGACCAGGACTGTTTTCTACTGTCCATCCTTTATCTGTTTCAAAATCATCAGTAAACACGGGAGTCAACTCTCCCACAAGAGATGTATAGACCTCCTCAGGAGCCTGATACGGATTATACACAACACCCGTATTTACGCCTTCAGCACTAAAGTAAAATTCTGGCGTGTCACCACATTGTGCAGGTGGTAGTGTTGCCTCATACATATCACCGCCAACAGAAAAAAGTGATGATTCTTGATAGGTTCCCCCATTATAGCGGTAGTGAATTTTTCCTGATCCTTCTACGTAGGTATCTGCGATTTCTTCAATCTGTACTGAAATGGTAGTGGACACACCTGGTGAAAGTGCGTCAGGTATTCCCTCAGGAAGGTTGATTTGGATAGGATCGCGATACTTAATGCGAACTGTTCGATATCCTACATCGCATACACCGTACTCAATTCTCATGTATCCTCCTTCACCCCATCCAGATCCCCAAGAATTACGGAGGAACCAGACGCCATTTGATCCTTGATTATCGTCCCATCCGACAAGAGCAACAGCGTGGTTGATATCATGACACGTAGGCCCACTAAATACACCGCCAGTATAATCATGAAAGGCCGTATTGACACAAACTGCAACAGAAACTGGACCATAATCATAAATTGCTTGTTTGATTTGCTCAACAGTAGCAACACCGTTGGGATCACCAACATACGCCCAATCTTCAATGAAATAGTCATGTGGGTAAGGACAATTACAGGGGGCGTTATAGGCAACATATGGGAAATATTGTTCAAGCACTGCTCCCGAATCCCCGCAAGGATCGGTTTTTCCATTTTCCATGAAGTAATCATGGCACCACCACCCGCCACTACAGCTATAGCCATCCTGGTTGCAACTCACTAGCCACTGTTCTGATAAATCTTCTTCAATACCATCTTTAATCTTAATATTGCATTCTAATGGAGCAACAGTCCCAAAGGCCCAGCAGCTCCCACAGTTTCCTTGACTTTTTACTGAGGGGAGTCCACCAGGAACTTCATTCCTCCAATCAAACGAGTCGGGAAAATCGCCCCGTGGTACACAGAGATCAAAACGGGCATTGGCAGTCCAGTCTTCAGGTTCAACCAATCCACAGAGCTCATTAATAGAATAACGATCAGCATCATTTGTGGACAACGTCGCTTGGCGCTCCTGAGCAATTGGAACAGTATCTTTCCCACAGTCGCACTCTCCTCCAACAACCGACACCAAAAACATGGTACTAACGGAAAAGGCAATCAATACCGTCAACAGCGTCTTATTTACAATACTAAAACGGTTTCTCATTCTCATCATACCCCCAAACTGATAACATTATGCCTGAGTGATATATTAAATGTTTGCAACAACCTTTGAAGAAATGACAAAAAAAGAAGAAAGAAGAGGGAATTACCCTCCCTTATCAAGATGGACGTCCATCTGTGGGAAGGGGATACTAATTCCATCCTTGTCATATCGTTTTTTTATCGCTTTTTGGAAATCAAAGAAAAAGCCCCAGTAATCGCTTGTTTTCACCCATGGTCGAACAACAAGGTTTACTGCAGAATCGCCAAACTCAGAAACGGCAACTTGAGGTGCTGGGTCAGCAAGCACTCTCTTATCGGCGTTGAGAACATCGAGCGTGGTTTTTATGACTTTTTCAAGATCATCATTATAACCAACACCCATAGTCATATCAACTCTGCGAGTATCGTATTTAGTAAAGTTGGTAATATTACTTCCCCAGACTGCTTTATTGGGAATGATGATTAACTTGTTGTCAGGGGTTTTTAATTCAGTAATACTAATACCCACGTTTTCGACACTTCCACTTTCTCCGTTTGCAGTAACGTAATCGCCTTTCTTAAACGGTTTAGTAATCGCAACCATAAATCCCGCTGCAATATTACTTAACGTATCCCCAAGGGCAAATCCAAGAACAAACCCAAGAACAACGGAAACGCTCACCAATGCTGCGCCTATTTCTATTCCAAGAAAGGCAAGTGCTGTTCCGATAACAAACACATAAAGAATGAGTCTAATTATTCGAGCGGTAAACTCTGCTAATATTTCTGAAAGTTTTGCTCGAATCATCCATTTTTTTAGAGCAGCAACTGCTATCTTTACGACAATAATACCAACAACTAAGACTACAATTGCTAGGATAATGTTCCAAAGACTTATCCCAATATATGGTAACGGCTCCTCAAGTCCAAACCCTGCTATTTCTATTGCCATTTTTCAACCTCCGCTTACCTCATACAGTTAGATGAACGTTATGTTGTCTCCCCAAATTAATGAAAGCTGCTATAAGAAATCCGTGTTATAAACCTATCTATTTACCACTTTTGGTCAACTAATTTCCCACCGTATTTTTCCCAACGCCATATTACACAGAACCC
>CAZWZY010000024.1:0-24080 GCA_964638175.1 uncultured Thermoplasmatales archaeon
TTATAGATCTGGTTATTGTTTGATGGTTGTCCTCCTTCAGGAGCATCCTGAGTAGCAAAACCATATGACCAGCATTCTTTAATGTCGTTATTCTTAATTGTGTTATCATAAGAATGATAAAGATAAACTCCTCCCTCACTATCATTGGCTGTATTTCCATCAATCACACATGAAGAAGAACGATAAAGAGCATAAGCTGGTTTATAGGTACCATCAACAACATTTCCTGTTAGAGTAGAATCAGATACGTTGTCAAGATAAAAACCATCTCCTCCATCTTCAGCCTGGTTGTTTTCAATGATAATATCTTTACAATCAGATATGCGCATATTACCACCGTTGTCATTGAAAACATTATTTCTTGAAATACAGTTGGAAGCTTTTTCGAATACAACCCCGCCATTGTCTTTTGTTAATTGATTGTTTTCGACTATACAATATCCACTCTGAAGTGTATGAATATAAATACCATTATTGTAAAGATCTTCTTCTGTATTCTGACCATTTTTGATCTCGCAATTTCTAATAATAAAATGCTTGGTAGTATAGGTAATTTCAATACCATGTGTGCTGGATGCATCTATACTCCAATTTTCAATAATATAGGGGTCTTCTTCTGTTCCAGCCGCATCTGGATTTGCCACACCGTTTGCAGCAGTAATATCGCCATCGTGTTCTATTGAAATTGGATCATGCGAGGTTAGATCTTCTGAATCTGCGTTTGAAGTAGGTAGAGAAACTAGAACCACAGCTCCTAAAACTAATATCGCTATCAATCCGAAAGTTAAAAATTTCCTTTTTTCCATTATATCCTATCCCACAGTAAATAAACAATAACCTCTTCTATTAAAAATGTTTTCAATATAATAGTCCAAAGACGTATTTTCCACCAATGAGTATTATATGACAGTTGTAATATTTTACATATATCTCTATTTTTGATTTGATAACTACTCTGGGCCTGTGGGGTAGCTTGGTATCCTTGTAGCTTCGGGCGTTATAGACTTGAGTTCAAATCTCAGCAGGCCCACTTTGTTATTGAAACATAATAGAATCGGGCTGATTAAGAGAGAGTAAACGGTAAATTTCTTCATCAGAGATAACGCCTTTTTCCCTAGACTTCGCATGAGTTAGAATCGTGTTCACCTGATCATCACATGCGTTAATACCAATTTCTTTCAATTTCTGCTTAATCGTTTGGTTACTCGCCATTTTATCAAGAATAAACGTTCTTTTCTTTCCAATAAGCTCAGCAGGAAAAACTTCATAAAATTCAGGATTGTGCAAAACTGCTGCGACGTGGAGTCCTGCATTATGAATGAACGCATGATCACCAATAACTGGGGCATTGGTAGGTATGGGCAAACCTGAAAGATCAGACACTTTCTGTGCAAGATCAAGCAATAATTCAAACTTCCAATTATTATTTACGTGATACAAGGACTGTAAGGAAACACACAGTTCAGATAAAGAAGTTATCCCTACTCGCTCTCCAAGACCATTGATAGTAACATCAATTAAACGTACACCTGCCTCATACGCTGCAAGAGCATTTGCAGTTGCCATACCTAGATCATTATGACAATGGACATGCAGTGGAATATCAAGATCAGATTGTATTTTTTTAACAAAATGATACATAGTTGATGGAGTCATTGCACCCACGGTATCTGCTATGCTTATCCTATCTGCTCCCGCATCGATTGCTGCTTTCGAAACCTGTAGCAATGTAGGATATTCTGTTCTTACAGTATCCTCTGGCGTATATCTCACTTTGAGACCATGGTCTTTTGCATATTCTATCGTTTTTGCAATCTGTGCTTGTATATTTTCTATGTTTTTTCTAAAGTGCTGCTCTATTCTCTTATTAGAAACACAGAAAAAAATACCAACCCAATCAACGTCACACGATAATGCAAGATCGATGTCCTCTTGGAGGCTTCGACAATGGGCAAGTATGTCAGCATTGTAATCCTGATTTGATATGCTTTTTACTGCTTCAAAAATATCGTTGGATACCCGAGGATGACCTGCTTCAATAATATCAACGCCAAATTCGTCTAAGAGGGTTGCTATTTCTAGCTTTTCATGTATGGTAAATGTTACATGTGGTGTTTGTTCGCCTTCACGAAGCGTTGTATCAAGAATTTCAACCATTCTATTCCTCAGAAGGACCAAGCTGTAGACGTAGAAGTGTGTGCTCAGCAACTTCTAGCTCAATCCCGCAAAGATCACACTCCACTACATCCCCATTTTTAGGATTTGTAAGATTTATTTTCGTTCCGCATTCGTTGCATCTAAACATAAATATCGTGCTTATAAGTACAAAAAATTATATAAATACGTTATGTGATTATAAGCACAAATATCTAGGTGAGTTGTGTTGGTAACTATTAGCCACGTAGTACAAAAAGTAGTAGACCAAAAGGTATATGTACAAGAGTCAATGAATAACAATATAATATCGTATGCATTACTTGCAAAACAACTAAAGCCAGAAGTTGAAGACCTCTTTGAAAAAAAAGTAAAAACGCATGCAATAGAAATGGCATTACGACGATATGCAGAACGCTTAAAAAAAGACCATAAAGAGATCAAATTTGACTTTTCGTCAGACATCATCATGAAAACACAGCTCTGCGATATTTCAGTATCTCGATCGCCAACGCTCATTGAACAGCTAAAAAAGTTATACGATATTGTCACCTTTGAAAAAGGAGATATTCTCAATATCATACAGGGCAGTACAGAATTAAGTATAGTTACAAACGAAAGGTACAAAGCAAAATTTCTTGAAATATTAAAAAAAGAAAAAATACTCAATATCGAAGAAAAACTCATATCATTAACCATGACATTTTCAAAAGATTTTCTGTATACACCTGGAGTGATCTTCAATATAATCAGACATGTAGCATGGGAAAGCATTAACATTTTTGAGATAGTATCAACCAATACCGAACTAACGATCATTCTTCACAAAAGGGATGCCGTGAGAGGGTACAAAGCGCTTGAAAAACTCATACCGCAATAGTACATGAAACGGCATAAGTTGCAGGAAATATATAGTAATATACATAATTCTGACAGGTGCATATTCTTATGAATATGCTGGTAGTAATTCACCTTCATCTGTAGATAACTATGCAAGTGTATATGCATGCTATCTATTGAAGTTATGATGCTATTCATATGAATGTGTAGTTGCATATTCACATGTTCATATAGATAGATATCCGTCATACGAATAGTTTATAAACAGGAAAAAATATCTCCTATTCGAATAGTGGATGGGATGTCAGAAGAAAATAAGGTAGAGCTTTCTCCAGAAATAAAATTGCCATTAGCACTTCGTGCACTCCGGAGGAGCAATATCAGAAAAAAGATTGCCGAATACCTTTTTGATATCAGTCCCAGCTGCAGTTATACCTCTGAAATTGCCTATCGTGTCAAAACCACACCATCAAACGTTATTGGTGCCATTAGGGGGATGGAATCACGATATCGGGAAGATGAATCTCTCCTGAGTTTAGACATTGTGGAGTTGAAAAGTGGTGGCAAGGACATCAAATTATACAGCATTACTCCTTTTGGAAGAGAATTAATAGAGTCGATGAACCATAAACGGTAACGTTAGTAGTTGCCAACTTAAGCAATTTTAACGAACGTTTTCTCCTAGCGATTCATGTTGAAAACGTCTTAAATTGACAACCACATGTTATCGACAGTAACTCTTTTAAGTAAGAAGTATTTGATGCCTTTGTTGCATGAAAATCAATGAAATCTTTTATTCTATCCAAGGAGAAGGAAAATGGTCAGGGCAACCGACTATCTTCATTCGGACAACGGGATGTAATCTGCGGTGTTCATTTTGTGATACCACCTATGCCTATGACGCAGGGAAAGAAATGAAGGTAAATCAGATCCTTGAAACGATAGAAAAATATCCTTGTAGGAATGTGTGTGTTACCGGTGGAGAACCACTACTGCAAGACGAGCTTACTGTACTGCTTTATGCCTTGCTGAAAAAATCATATTGCGTTACCGTCGAAACCAATGGAAGTATACTCATTACACCGATCATTAATCACGTACCAACCATCATGATTTCATTAGATATCAAATGTCCTTCTTCGGGAATGCAGGATAAGATGGAGTGGGATAACCTGAAAGCATTGAGGGAAAAAGACCAGCTCAAATGTGTCATTGCCAATAAAAAGGACTATCACTATGCCAAAAACATTATCGAAACGTACAATCCTTCTTGTCAAAGATTCTTTCAACCTGTGTGGGGGACTGACCGTGCCCTGCTTGCCCAATGGATGCTCAACGACGCCGTACATGCAAGATTGGGGGTGCAACTTCATAAGGTATTATGGGGCAACGAGAAAGGAAAATAAGGAATGACAAACTATATACCTAATAAGTGTATTCTGAGTAAAAATTAACGAATTATAAAAAGATTCAATAGATAGGAAAAATGAGGTGTAAGAAGAACATGCAACCAGCGAATATGGCATACGATCGGGCCATCACGGTCTTTTCGCCAGATGGAAGACTCTTTCAGGTAGAATACGCAAGAGAAGCAGTAAAAAGGGGGACAACTACGGTTGGGTTGAAATACAAAACAGGAGTTGTCTTAATTGTTGATAAGCGAGTAACATCGAACCTTGTAGAACCCGGCTCAATTGAGAAAATATTTGAGATTGATAATCACATTGGTTGTGCAACATCTGGTCTTGTTGCTGATGCACGAGCATTGATTGACCGCGCTCGCATTGATGCACAAATAAACGAAATAACATATAATGAAAAAATACCGGTAAAAACATTAGTCAAACGTATTTGTGATTTCAAACAAACATATACGCAATATGGTGGTGTACGGCCGTTTGGGACAGCATTGCTTGTGGCCGGTGTCGATGATACCGGTGCGCGACTCTTTGCCACCGACCCCTCAGGTGCACTGATGGAATATAAAGCGAGCAGTGAAGGGGCTGGACGAAATGGTGCTATGGAATATTTTGAAAGTCATTACAAAGACGATCTTTCCATGGAGGAAGCCGTTGACTTAGGCATCAAAGCGTTGAATAAAGGCACTGAGGGCAAACTCAACCCAGACGCAACAGAAATTGGTGTTGTTGATGAGAATTTTAAATTTCATATTGTATCTCAAGAAAAGACAAAAGAATACGTAGCTAAGGCAATCGGGGGAAGCTAGGATTGGTCAGTTTAGATGATGCTGTTATTGCGCGGTTAAAGAAAAGTGAAGAGCACTTTGAAGTTCTCGTTGATCCGTACGCAGCAGCAGATTTTATTGAAGGAAAAGAGATTGATATTACACAACATCTTGCGATTGATGCCGTTTTTAAAGACGCGAAAAAGGGAACGCATGCCTCGGAGGAATCTCTGCAGAAACATTTTGATACTACAGATGTAACAGAAATCGCCAAGCGTATTATCCTCAGAGGGGACATCCAATTAACTACAGAACAACGAACTAAAATGCAGAAAAACAAGAGAAATAGAATTATTGAAACAATTACACGAAACGCTATGGATCCAAAGACTAAGGCACCCCACCCGCGGCAACGAATTGAGCTGGCCATGGAACAAGCTGGCGTTCATGTTGATCCATTTAAACCAGTAAATGAACAAGTAAAAACAATTATTGAAGTATTACGACCGATTATCCCTATCTCCATGGACCAAATACGAATTTCCGTAAAGATTTCTTCAGAACATATTGGAAAAGCATATGGTGTTGCACGGAATTATGGAGCGTTGGAGCGAGAAGATTGGCAATCTGATGGTTCTTGGGTTGGTATTGTAAGGATTCCTGCAGGCATGCAAAACGATTTTTATGATAAGTTAAATGATGTGACAAAAGGAAACGTATCAACAAAGATTCTAAGATAAAAGGTAGAACAGAAGGTAATATTCTATGGGCACAGAACGACGAGAAATAGTGATTCCCAGTCAAGTATTGGGAGACACTGCAAAGTTCAAGGCTGGACGAGGTACCTTTGTCGAAGGGGGAAAAATCTATGCCGAACGACTCGGTATTGTTATCAGGCAAGGCGACTATATTAATGTTACTGCCATAAAGGGACGATATGATCCTATCGAGGGGGACTTTGTTATTGGTATTGTTCAAGAGCCGATGGCTTCGAGTTGGCTGGTCGACATCAATGCTCCGTATCCTGCACTCTTACATGTCAATGAAGTACCATGGGATGTGGAATTCGGTGAAACCGAAAGATATTTAAATCACGGAGATTCCATAATGGCAAAAGTTCTCCAGGTCGACGCTGAGAAAAAATTGCAGATCACCCTGAAAGACCGCAATTTGTATAAAATCAAGGGGGGGCTCATCATCGACGTTGAGCCGTCAAAGGTTCCGAGAATTATTGGTAAAAAAGGATCAATGATATCTTTATTAAAAAAGTATACTAGATGCCGCATCTTCGTCGGTCAAAATGGCAGAATATGGATTGATGGAGATGAAGAGGGTATCGCAACTGTAATACAAACCATAAAAAAAATTGAGGATGAATCCCTCACCTATGGCTTAACAAGCCGAATAGAAACATTATTGAAAAAAGATGCAAAAGGATGTGAACTAGATGAAATCAGACATTAAATTAATTGATAATGACGGAAAACGACGCGACGGGCGAAAACCTGACGAGTTGCGAAAAGTAAAAATCGAAGCAGGTGTACTGCACCGAGCTGAAGGTTCCTGTTATCTTGAGTGGGGCGGTAATAAAGTAATTGCCGCTGTGTATGGTCCACGAGAGGCCATTCCTCGACATACACAGAATCCTTTACGAGCTATTGTCAATGCACGGTATAATATGGCAGCGTTCAGTGTCGATGATCGTAAACGACCAGGACCAGATAGGCGAAGTCGAGAAATCTCAAAGGTCATTTCTGAAGCACTAGAAAAAGTGGTGATTATGGAACAGTTTCCTCGAGCATCTATTGACGTCAATATTGAGGTATTAGATGCTGAAGCTGGCACTCGATGTGCCGGTCTTACCGCAGCAGGTGTTGCTCTTGCTGATGCAGGAATACCGCTACGAGACATTCCTGTTTCTTGTGCTGCAGGAAAAATAGATGGTCACGTTGTTCTTGATCTTGGAAAAGAAGAGGATAACTTTGGTTCCGCAGACTTGCCTGTAGCCATTTCTCCAAGAACAGGGGAAATTCTTCTTTTACAGATGGATGGCCACTTAACAGTAGAAGAATTTAACAAAGCATTGAATCTTGCAATCAATGGCTGTTATACCATTTCAGAACTGCAGAAGAAAGCACTACTGAGTAAATATGAATCAATGTTGGAGGAAAAGTAAATGACCATTACCGCAACTATTAAACAAGATTATTTAGTCAAACTTGCACAAAAAGGAAAACGGACAGACGGAAGAGGGTTTGATGAATATCGAAATATCAAGATTGAAACAGGCGTTATTTCAAAAGCCGAAGGATCCGCACGAGTTACTCTTGGAAACACCCAAGTAATCGCAGGTATTAAAATGGATGTTGGGGAGCCATATCCCGATTCTCCCGACTCTGGTGTTATGTCAACAGCTGCTGAGCTTATCCCGCTTGCGTCTCCTGACTTTGAGGCAGGACCACCACGAGAAAATGCCATTGAACTTGCACGTGTGGTTGATAGGGGCATCCGAGAATCTGACGTGATTGAGGTCGAGAAATTGTGCATCGAACCAGGAGAAAAAGTATGGATTGTGTTTATTGATATCCATATCATTGATTATGATGGTAATTTATTTGACGCTGCGTCACTTGCTGCACTTGCTGCACTGTTGACTACAAAGGTTCCAGCAGAGCGGTTTGAGCTTGGTGAGAACTACCCTCTTCCTCTAAGAGAACCACCCATATCCTGTACATCGGTCAAATTCAATGGCGTAGTGGTTATGGATCCTTCTCTTGACGAGGAAGATATCGCTGAAGCACGATTAACCGTTGCTACTGATACTAATGGCGACATCCGCGCAATGCAGAAGGGGCTTAATGGAAGCTTTACCAAGGAGGAGATACAAAAAGTTATAAAAGCCTCCATTGATAACGGGAAAAAATTAAGAGGACAGCTCAATAACAGCATAGGAAAGTAAATATGGCAAAAAGAACAAAGAAAGTTGGCTCTGTAGGGCGTTTTCAAGCCCGATATGGGGTTCGTGCCCGAACACGTGTCAGGAATGTCGAAGTACAACAAAGAGTGAAACACCTCTGCCCCAGTTGCGGCCACAAAACAGTTAAACGACTTGGTACAAGTATTTGGCACTGTAAAAAATGTGGTGCGAAATTTGCTGGTGGTGCATACGTTCCGAAGACGGAAGCGGGACAAAATGCTGAAAAAATGTTAAAAGGAGAGCTACAGCCGACCGGAGTTCATCGAGAAGCAAAAGGTGAGCAGAAATGACTGGATACAAATGTGGCTTGTGTAAAAAAAGCGTGAAATTTGACGTGAAAAATATCGGTATGCAATGTCCCTACTGCGGCAGTAAAATATTCTACAAAGAACGACCGACAGTTGCCAAGCGCACAAAATCAAAGTAACCATGCATTCTGCTCGTTTTATGTTTACTGTCGATTCTGCAAAAGAAGCAACCATTATTGTTGATGCATTACAGCCAGAGATCATGCAGAAGATCCCAAAAACACGTACCAGCGTCACCCGATCTGGAAATGCGTTTACATTAGAAGTTGAAGCAAAAGACATAAGTTCCTTACGAGCGGCATGCAACTCATATCTTCGCTGGATTGCCACTGCACGATCCGTAAAAGAAAGCATTTAGCACTCGATTGTCTCCGTTCTTCCCGGCCCGATAGATACAATTTTTATGGGATTATCAAGCGTTTTTTCGATAAAATTTAGATAGGTTCGTGCTTGTGTGGGTAAATCGACAAATTCTATAGTATCAGGATCTATTGTTTTCCATCCTTTGAATTTTTTGTAAACAGGTTTGCATCGTTTGACGTGTTCGATGTCCGCAGGAAAGTGATCAATTGGCTTACCATCGAGTTGGTACTGTGTACATATATTTATGGTTCGCAAACCGTCAAGAACATCGAGTTTTGTAATGGCAAGCTGAGTGACGCCAGATATCATACAAGAATGATTGACTACTACAAGATCCAACCATCCACATCGTCGTGGACGACTGGTTGTTGTACCGAATTCATGTCCTTTTTCAGCAAGATGTTTACCAATCTCATCGAACAGTTCGGTTGGCATGGGCCCTTCACCCACGCGTGTAGTGTATGCCTTCACAATACCAATGATGTTGTCAATACGCCGTGGTCCAATACCTGCACCAATAGCTGCCCCTCCTGCAATAGTATGAGAAGAGGTTGTATACGGGTATGTTCCGTAGTCTACGTCAAGCATGGTTCCCTGAGCCCCTTCAAGCAGAATGGTTTTGTTGGATTGCAAGGCTTTGTGAAGTTCAACATGAGTGGATGTAATATAGGTTCCCAATTGCTTTCCGAATGAAAGATAAGATTGCAGGATTTTCTTCTTATCAAGCTTTTTTTGTATTCCATACGCATCCAGAATTCGCTGTTTTATCGGGATAATAAGATCGAGTTTTTTACTCAAAGAATCTTTGCTGATAATATCACTGGCACGAATGCCATATCGGGAGATTTTATCACTATAACAGGGACCAATTCCCCGTTTTGTTGTCCCAATTTTTTTTTCACCAAGATATTGTTCTTCAGCACCATCTAGTAGTTTATGATAAGGCATAATGATATGAGCACGATCACTAATCAGAAGTTTTGGCGCGATTCCCCGTTTTCGGATATCGGTAATTTCTTTCAGTAAAACCTCAGGATCGATAACGCAACCATTTCCGATGATGCCTGTTTTTCCCTGAATAACGCCCGAAGGAATGATGTGAAGCTTGTAGACATCGTCACCCACTTTAATGGTATGTCCTGCATTGTTACCTCCTTGGAATCTCACCACATGATGAGCAGTTTTAGAGAAGTAATCAACCACTTTTCCTTTACCTTCATCTCCCCACTGTGTCCCAATTACTAAGTTGACAGTCATCCTATTTCACTTACATGGCATAAGAAAAGAAATAGATAAAGATGATGCTTAAAATGCATTGAGACAAAGCATTTATAAAAGATATCTGTTATCGGCCAGAGCAATGGCAGACGATTGGCGTCAATTTGATTCGGCACATCAACAGTCCTCAGCAGATATTGAGCTCTTGAAACGGGAGGTGGGACAGCAATTTCCATTTTATGATATGAAAGTAAATCCTCATGCCGTTGTCTTTTTTTGTCGTATCGATACAGAAACAGTTGATGAGAAATTTGATAGCTTACGCAGATCTCTTTCATCTCATGAATATATTCCCATGATTCGATATGAACAGGGAGAACATCTCATATATATCATCAAAAAACCAAAGATAAAAACAAAACCAGTGTGGATTAATATTGCATTATTGGTCGCCACAATATGCACGACAACACTTGCTGGCGCAATACAGTGGGCAGGCATCTATGAACCAAGCGTTTCGTCTCTCTTGGATATTTTAGTAACAGCAACAACCCCCTTTTATCTCTGGAACGGTTTGTTATTTTTCTCAATACCTCTCCTTGCCATCCTAGGAATTCATGAGATGGGGCATTATTTTGTTTCAAAACATCATCATCTTGACACATCCCTTCCCTTTTTTATTCCCCTGCCGCCGCCATTCATCCTTGGAACATTTGGCGCGCTAATTTCAACACGTGAACCTATCCCTGATCGGAAAACGTTACTTGAAGTAGGAGCAGCAGGCCCCATCTGTGGATTTTTAGTTGCGATACCAGTGTGTCTTATTGGGTTGTATCTCATGCAACAAAACCCCATTCCCGCCCCTGAAACAGGAGGAGGAATGATAGTTTTAACCTTTCCTCTTGTTCTCCAAGGTTTGAGTGCGTTCTTCAGCATGCCTGCAGACATAACATTTCAAATTCATCCCACGCTATTCGCAGGATGGGTTGGCTTATTTCTGACAGCTATCAATCTCTTACCCGTTGGACAACTTGACGGAGGCCATGTAGCGCGAGCACTTCTCAAAGAAAAACACAAATATGCAAGTTGGATAGTGATTGTCGCTATTGTAGGATTAGGATTATTTTATACAGGGTGGTTGTTTTTTGCCATTATTATTCTTTTCATGATTGGAACACAACATCAACCACCACTCAATGAAATAACGCCACTTGATACCAAAAGAATTATGATTGGCATTCTTGCACTTGGCATTTTTGTTCTTTGTTTTGCACCATTGCCATTATCTGTGTAATTGGATTCAATGGATACTTCTCCAATAGAAGATACAGCAAGAAAACGCAACCATTTAATACTCTAAAATTGATTTCTTATGGAAGTGAACACCATGAAAACCTATCTAAAAATCCTGTTTAACTCCGAAGGAAACACCCCCTCAGATATCCGGGATCAGTTAATGAATATGGGATTCAAGGCAACCAAAGGTAACTATGACTTTGTGTACGATTGGGACGAAGACGAAGCAAATGTTGATCAGCTTATATGGTTTGCAGATAAAGTGCATGCTGCCTTAAAAAAGAGTAATGTCTATTTTAGTATTGAAACCATTTAAACATTATTTGTTCTTACGTTTTACTTGTTCTACTGCTCTACTAAAAACACCCATAAGGGTGTGGTATTCCCAGGTTGAAGGCATTGCTCTTCCCATGATTCGCTTAAACATGATTTCAGTATGTTCTTTTTTGTGTTCAGGATAGTTAATTTCTTCGAGTAACTCTGTAAAAAAGGCATAAAGCTTTTCTTTCTCAAGTTTGCCAATGGTTCGTCTTTTTTTTGGAGATATCGTTTGGACGTATAACATATACAAAACAAGACTCACTGCATGGGAAAGATTCATAGAAGGATAGGCCTCACTTGTGGGTATTTTCAGCAATGCATCACATGCTGCAATTTCCTCATTATACAACCCATAATCCTCTCGACCGAAGACCAGACCAATGGCGCCTTCAATCCGACCGATTTTTTCTGATAATTCATGTAAGACAAAGGCATTTCTCAGATGGCGTTTTTCGTTAAGGCTTTCAATAGATGAGGTGGCAATAAGATAATCACGATCAGCAATGGCATCAGTAAATGATGAAAACAGTCGTGCATTCTCAAGAATGGAGTGGGCATGCATCGCACGAGTGTAACATTCATCATCAAGAATGCAGGGGTTGACTAAATACAAAGAGGTGAAACCAAAATTCATCATGGCTCGAGCAACAGCACCAATGTTTCCCCCATATTTTGGTTCAACAAGTACAACAGAAAATGTAGGAATGTATTTCCACCATCCAAGAATGTTTATTTCACGTTTAATTCTTTTTCTTTCTCTTGTAGCATTGCTTTATATTTTGAAGGCATGTGTTTTACAAGAGCTTTTAACTTGATATGCGCCTTCAAAAACTCGGATCGTTTGTTGGTTTCGAGTTCTTCCAATATATATTTACGATTTTTGAGGTAGGTATACAAATACCATACTCCAGCGATAAGGCCAATAAAGCCGAGAATCACGATATACAGACTCCATTGTAAAATGTCATCAGAAAATCCTAAAAACTCTTTCAAAAAGTCCTGAAGAAAAAGTCCTGCGATTCCTAAAAAGAAGACCACGGCTCCTGCGATCGTTAGCACTATACTCAATGGAAACACATGCTCTCTCAACAATGACGTTAGTTTTCCTGCCATCTTTCTCACCGTTCAATACGTTTTTGCATATCTCATCCACGTTTTCGCCGGTTTTCCACACACTGGACATACCGATGATTGTGCTGTTGTATTTTCAACAGGCTCCCCTAATGTATTGCCGTCTAAAAGATTTTCGATTTCTAACGCACAATTTTCTGTTCCACACCAAGGCAATTCAGTAATGCCTTTTTTCTCCTTTACCTCTTCAATGGTTTGTGCCCGATGAATGTGTTCATCCAAGAGTTTTTTGGCATTGGTATACAGCGTGGTTGCCAGTGCTTCCAGATATTTGAGAATTTCTTGTGTTGCCTTTTTCTGTGAAACGGCATTTTTTCCACCAGTATCTCTTCTTACGATGACAACTTCTTTTTTTTCAACATCTTTTGGTCCAATTTCAATACGTATTGGTACTCCTTTTAACTCCCAGTCATAATATTTGTTTCCTGGAGTTATCTCCCGATCGTCGACATGTGCTCTGAGAGATGCATCATCAAGTTCTGTTTCGAGGGTACGGCATGCCTGTAAAACTGCTTTTTCCTTTCCTTTAAAAATAATAGGAATAATCACCACCTGTACAGGAGCAACTTCTGGCGGCATTACTAGACCTTTATTATCTCCATGGATGCCAATAAGGGCACCAAGAATACGCTCGCTCATTCCATACGTTGTTTGATGACAATATTCGTGTTTACCTGTTTCTGTTTCATAGGAAATCTCATATGGCTTAGAAAAATTATCGCGATATTGATGAATCGAACCTAATTGTAATGTTCGAAATGATGGCATGAGAACATCAATACTGATGGTATAGTGCGCCCCTGCAAATTTATCCCAGTCTGGTCGCCTACAAAAGATGTAGGGCAAGCATAGTTTTTTTAACAGCCTGCCGGCAATCTCTTTGTCCTCACGAATCTGCTGTTCTGCATCTTTAAAATCAACGTGACAGGTGTGTGCCTCAAAGAAATGAATTTCTCGAACACGAATAAAGGCGCGTGTTTGTTTTGTTTCGTACCGAAAGGTATTCACAATCTGATATGTTTTTAACGGAAGATCAGTATGGGATCGAATCCATAGCGAAAACATGGGATACATAGCCGTTTCCGATGTCGGTCGTAATAACCATCGCTCTTCAAGTTTATTGGTACCTGCATGGGTAATCCAATAGACCTCGCTTCCAAACCCTTCGATATGATCTGCTTCTTTTTGAAAAGAAGATTCAGGAATAAGTAACGGAAATGACACTTCCTGATGGTTGGTGGTGTTCATCTGATCTCGAATCAATCGATCGATATGATTCATCACTTTCCAGCCATAAGGACGCCACACATTCATGCCCTTGATAGGATACCGTTTGTCACATAAGTCAGCAAGTTCAACAATTTCGTTGTACCACTCATTAAAATCTTCGGTTTTTTTGTATTTTGTTTCGGGCATGCAGATTCTTCCTGCAAATCACAAAAGAAAAAATACTCTTAAAGATGACGGTTGGCTTCTCTCCTTAGACACCCCGGCCTTCCTTTGCTTTAATGCGCAGTTCTTTTGATCGGCATCGTCTGCATCGATCTGCCTTTGGAGCATTAATCGCACCACATTTCATACATACTTGTTTTTGTAATATCCGTTGTTCAGCTTCTGGAAATCTTGCCATACTCATAACCGCCTGTGCAGTGTATCGGAATAAACAAATATTATTTAAATATACTGTAGTCGTCGTTTGCTAGTAAAACCATGCATCGCATGGCTTTCCTTCTTAAAGACTGGACATAAATTATAGAAATCTACTTAACTACCTGTTTCTATTTGTGCGTGGCGAAGATGACGTGAAGGGGAGAACTACCTGTCCACAATGTAATCAAGAGTTCATGGTCGATGTGCCCGATACCGAAGAAAGGAATACAGTGACCTGTCCTCACTGCAATCATACATTTACCATTAAAACAAAGGGAAGCAAAAATAAAGAAAACGAAGAATGTTCATGGGAAGAACATGGAGAGCCCCGAAAAACGATCCTTTCTGCACTAAAAACAAAAACGGGGAAACCAACCATTGCAGCGATTTTACTTATTGCCGTCTTTGTTATCGGAACATTTACCGCATTCTTTGCCGAGCCATTTATCGAATCATCACTAGAGACGCTCTCAGGAATAGGAGTAAAAGGATCAGTAGAATTTACGGTTATCAATACGACCAATGCATCGCTCCCTTATGTTAACGTTACTATTAATGGCGTACAACAAAAAACAAATGAAGTAGGGTTTTTTTCTTCAAATAATGTCTCATTGGGAGTTCAAACTATAACTTTTTCCTATCCTGGATACGACTCTATCGAGTACGAAATGCTGGTTACCCCAATTCTTTCTCCGTCACACAAGATTCATATGAGCAAAGGCACGGGAAAGGAAGAACGGCAATTTAATAGCATAGGGTGTTCAACCATTTTTATGATATTTGCTGTCTTTGCACTGCTTGGTGCAGTGTCCGTGTATCAGCGAAGGAATTTTGATGTTGCAGTTGCAGGATCATTGATCGGAGCGCTCTCGTTTGGGTTTTTCTATATCGGTTCAATACTAGCTATCGTTGCCTTTTTCATTATCTTAAAATGTAAAGAAGAGTTTAACAATGGAAAGAAGGGAAAAGTCTTCTAGACTGGTTCTTATTCTTTTCTTCTTTTTTGTGGTGTGGAATACCCTCCAAGTTCTCACCCCTCTTGCACAACCCTCACATACCGTAGATGACTTAACAGGCCTGGTTGGGGTTGCAGATAATGGCTATCGTACCGAGCGGATGTCTTTTCCCTGGGGAACCATTTATAGCTGTGGAGATCGTCTATGCCATCAAATAGCAGAACGGTCACTTTTCATAAATGGGAATCAAATGCCCTTCTGCAGCCGGTGTACTGCCATTTGGTTTGGGTTTATGATTGGTTTAGGAATTATGCTTTTGTATACCATAGAGTTGGACGAGAAATTTTTAGTGTTAATTTTGCTCGGAATTATTCCGTTAGCTGTTGATGGGATAGGTCAACAACTACTATTGTGGGAAAGTACAAACACCATACGCGTGGCAACAGGCCTACTCACAGGTACGGTATGTGGTATCACTGTTGGCGTGATTATCGATGAAGTAAAAGCAATAAGAACAGTAAAGCCAAGCAACAATTAAGGTTGGGTATTTGAGGGCAAAGTAAGTGCTTTGTGCGGTTCCAGAGGATTGCGTTTCTTAGTAATGCCAAGATAGATCAGTGTTAATGTAATCAAAGAGAGGGGAGCGACAATGAGTTGCATAAGAAGTTGTCCTATAAAATTTGCAATGGTACCAATAGGACTATATGACTGAGTAGTTGTTGGCATCGAAGTAAAATTAAACATATTGGACGAATATGCATTATAACTACTTACTGCATTTATTGCGGTGAAGGGAATCATAATAGCGAAGGCAATGATGCCTATAATTAAAAATGTCACAAACAGTAAGATAACCTTTCCCTTAGTGATGCTCCAACTTTTCTTAAGGCAATCTACAGCACCAAGATGTTCAATGACACACGTTTGAGAAAACAAACAAAGACGGATGACAAAATAAATGAGAGGAATGAAAAGAAGAAATAAAAGTCCTGTTGATAAACAAATCAATGAAGTGTTATTTGCAAAGACGCCGAGCATAATGAGTCCAACCATTCCAAGTAGAGGTAGCATAACAATGACAATAAAAAGAAGCATCGCTCCAAGAAGTCTTGGAAAATATGAAAAACCAACTGATAACGATTGGGGGACATTCAGTTTTTCTCCCGTTTCTTGAGCTTCAACTTTTTTAATGGCAGCCGCAATAACCGTAACAGATGCTACAATCGTGACAATAAAACTAACAACACCTATCACAATCAATAAAGGAATCTTATCTTGAAAGATGGTTGTTAGCAGTTGGGGATTTGCAGATGCTTGCACAAGAGTTTGGAAGTCAATACCCACAACAAGCCACGAGATAACGCCAAACACTAGAGTCAATACAGATGGAACCAGGAAAAGAATGATATATCCTGGGTCCTGAATAAGAGATTTGAAGGCTTTTTTCAGTATGTGTCCAATATCAATGTCTTCTGCCATGGTTGAATCATAATATTTCAAAACCTATTTAAACTATCGATGAAATTACATCAAAAATAAAAATTGGATAAATGGGAGAGAAGAAAGATATGGCAGATTTTGTAAGAGGAATAAAAGCTGGTATAGTATCTGGTATAATCTATGGGATTATCTCAGCGATTCTTGGGTTACTAATTATTATGGTATATTGGCAAACGCTGATGGGCGGACTGGGTGTCTTTTTCATGGGAACCGACATGATGGCTGTTTTTATGTTTATGCTGCCAAGTCTTTTCATAGGAGCGATAGTCGCTGGCATAATTGGCGGAATAATCTTTGGTCTCATCTATGCAGCAATCTATAATTCCTTACCTGGATCGACAAGTGTTATGAAGGGAATTGTACTGTCGTTACTATTCTGGATAATATTTTCACTTGCTCTTGGATATACTAGTATGACAGTATACGGCATGGAATACTTTGCAGTAAATAATGTTGTGATAGGGCTGATAACATCAGTAATCTGGGGTTTCCTACTTGGAAAATTCTGGGACAAATTTGCCCCAGCAAAAGCATAAGGGGCATAACCCCTTCTTTTTCTTTTTTTATGTATTTGATCGTTTTCTCTTTTTCCCCTGTGCATGTAGCTGTGGCATGACTTTTTTGACGACATACCAAAAAATAACAAGTCCATAGATGATGAGAGAAAGTTGTGCATAGAAAAAGTAGCTGTTTGGATAAAACCGTCCCCAATCCATCAAGGCATTGAATGGTAAGTGTAGTCCTATAGCGATAAAGAGAAACTTCAATAGTTTTCCTTCATAAATGCCGTAGCCGATAAACGCTCCTGTTGCTGCATGGAAAAATATAATGCCAAGGGATCCAAGGGCAATTGCAGCAATCGCTGGTGTATCACCAACAATGGATGCACCACCGGCAACAAGAAGAAAGGGGGTAAACACCGATCCAAAGCCTAAGCCTAAGGATAACCCATAGATGGGTGTTTCTTGTTTCCCATGAAATCGCCGTATATTCAAGACAATGGTTTTAAACAATTGTTCAAAAAAGGCAAGCAAGACGATAGAGACAATCCATCCCGGCAATGTAAATGATCGTGCAACAGCGGCAATAAATCCTAAGATAATACCTACAACAAAAGTCAAAAAGACGATTTTATCCTTGTACAGCCCCTCATACCCTTTTAGAGTGATATAGAGTATAATGAGGGCAGGGATAACACCTAAAAATAGGCTTGCCTGTGGGAGAATATCCATGACGTATCAACAGTGACATGGCAAGGAATATATTAAAGATATTCCTCACCAAGATATAGTTTACTACTGTGATGACCAGAGGCCATGGATGTTGCAGTATTCTCGTGCGGTAATCTTATCCGCAGAAAGGAAGAACTCTGCTTGTGGTTTGTCACCAGGCTTCAAAAATTTTCGATATGCTGTTTCATCGGCAAGTACCTGAATCCACTCAATATAGTGTTTCTCTTCCATGGGATGTGTCTGGTTCTGTCCCACTTTGACCATTACACCCGTTTTCGTCTTTTCTATGTATGGAACATGTTTTTCAGTTGATGCATCCTGAGTTTTTTCTTCCATGAGTTTCATTTCTTCCCCGCAGCATACTAAATCTCCGACTCCTTCATGAAGGACTTCAACAATATTTCCACATATCTCGCATTTATATATACCTCTAAATTCTGCCATTTTTTACCTCCAAATTTTTAATATGATTCAGTCAAAATTTCATAATAACTTTGAGGATGTTTACACGCAGGACAAACCTTTGGTGCTTCTTTACCTTCATGGACATATCCACAGTTTCGGCATTTCCATTTAACAACTTTATCTCGTTTGAAAACGCGCCCTCTTTTAATGTTTTCACGTAGTTTTCTATATCTTTTTTCATGATGTTCTTCTACTTCTGCAATTTCTTTGAAGCTTTCTGCTATTTTTGGAAAACCTTCTTTTTCTGCAGTTTTTGCAAAATTAGGATACAGTACTCCCCATTCTTCCTTTTCACCTTCTGCCGCAGCAAGAAGATTTTCTTCAGTATTACCAATTACTCCTGCAGGATAAGATGCTTTTATTTCTACCATTCCGCCTTGCAGGTGTTTGAAAAAGATTTCAGCATGTTCTTTTTCATTGTCAGCTGTTTCTTGGAAAATTGCTGCAATTTGCTCGCATCCTTCTTTTTTTGCTTTGCTCGCAAAAAATGTGTACCTGTTTCTTGCTTGTGATTCACCAGCAAATGCCGCTAGAAGATTTTTTTCAGTTTGTGTTCCTTTTAAGCTTTTCATATTATTTTTTCTCCTTTTTTAGTCTAACAATCTTTTTTCTCCTTTGATATTTTGAATTGGTGTTATATTTTGTGATGCTTCTAGGCATCCAATATATTCACCTTTTTTATTTCTTAATGCAAAGTATTGTATCAAGACTTTGTTTTTTTCTTGGTTTTTACCAATTGGTAAATCTATGTAGAATTGTGCCATGTCTCTTTTTCCTTGTTTCATCTCTGAAAGTATTTGTTCTACTTTTGCAAGACTTTTTGGCGGATGACATTTTTGAGCATCTCTTCCAATTGCTGCCTCAGGTCTTTTAAAGATTCTTGTCTCGTGTCTGTTCCATGCTAGAACCTTATCATTTTTGTCAAGTACTGAAAACTCCAAAGGTATTGTTTCAAGAATTGCTTCCAATTCTTCTTCATTTGGTTTTCCAATCATTTTTTCCTCCTTTATTTTAAATTCTCTTTATGCAGATCAAGATGATCTGTTTCAATTTCGACAAGTGCAGCAAAAAATTCTTTAAGCCTTGGCTCTACTGCTTCATCTCTGAATTTTGCATAGGATTGTATTGCTCTATCTTCTCGCTCAAAACCTTCTTTTGTATTTATTTCTGCTTTAGCATCACATGCTTGTTTATCCAGAGAGGGTGCAGAAATTTTAAGGAATTTTGATATAGCTGAGGCATGTTCTTTTTCTACTTTCATGAGAGTTTTGAATTTTGCAAAACTGTAGTGATCTTCTTCTTTTTCAGCAGCGTTTTTTGCGCATTCGTAAAAGGCAGCGTTTCCTAGTTCAAGTTTTAATGCTGCTTCTAAATTTTTACGTGAGATAACACTTAATTTTACATTGAATTCATCTGGATTCCATTCTTGCGCTTCTACAAAGAATCTGTGTTCTGCACCACAAAATGGACATCTCGTGGGTGCTTCTAGTCCGATATAGGGATCTCCACATATTCTACATCTATATACTTTTACTTTAGCCATTTTTATTACTCCTATTTTTTATAGTTTTTTATGACAAAACCACCAGTCATAACACTCATACTCTTTGAGTCTTTTTTTAGCAGTGATAACATCTGATGCTGGTGGAACTATCACCCTGTCTTTTACCAGTTCGTTCTTTGGCCAGTTCGCAGGAATGGCAACACCATGTTTTTCTGAAACTTGAAAACCTTTAATCATTCGTAGAAATTCGTCCATGTTTCGGCCTAGCTCTTGTGGGTAATATAAAATTGCACGTATGATTCCTTTCGGATCAACAATAAACACAGCTCTAACCGTACTACTCCCCTTATTGGGATGAATCAACCCAAGCGTGTTTGCAACTTTTCCGGTATCGGCAATTATTGGAAATTTTATTTCAACTTTTAGATTATCTTTGATCCATTCTTCCCACTTTATGTGAGAAAATACTTGATCTACACTAAGACCGATGAGTTCTGTGTTTAGTTTTTTGAACTCGTTGTATCGTTTCTGAAACGCGACAAATTCTGTGGTACATACTGGCGTAAAATCAGCAGGATGACTAAACAATATAAACCATTTGCCCTTAAATACATCTGGTAGCTTTTTCTTCCCATGGGTCGTTTGTACTTCCAGCGTCGGAAACTTATCACCAATCAGTGGCATCTTCGTTTCTTCCATTTTTCATTCTCCTTATTGTATTAATTCCTCAACTTCTTTTTTTCCTTCTTGTAATTCTTCGACTTGTTCTTTATCAAACATTAACAAAAGTGTTTGAAATTCTCCAACATGTTCTTTTTCTTCTTTTGCAACATCCAATAGAATTTTTTTTATTCCTTCATCTTTTGCAAGTGCTGCCATTTCTTCATAAAGATTAATGGCATCTAATTCTGCAATTAACGCAGCTCTTAGTATTTCTTTGTCGATATCTTCTGCTTTTATTTTTTCTATATCTATAGGTATTTTTGATAACATAGTTTACCTCCTTATTTAATAGGAACTTTTCTGCCTTTGATTGGAGTCTTCTTTGGCACGGTTACTTCAAGAACACCATCTTTCAAAAATGCCTCTGCACCATCAGGATTGACTTCCTCAGGGAAGGGCATATTTCTGCATAATGTCGAATAGCTCCGTTCTCGACGGAGATAACCTGTTTCTTGCTCTTTTGTCTCTGTTGTCGTTTCTCCACAGATACTGATGCCGTTGGGAGTGACATTGATTTCTACATCCTTCTTTGAAACACCAGGCATCTCGGTAACGAGTTTGTATTCTTTGCCATTATCTATAAAATCTAACGGAGCGATTTTGGTGTCTGCTTCAAGCCAACGGCGTTGCATGAATTCTCTTGGTGATAAGGACCCGCGTAGCCGCGGCCACCCTGGTCTCCAGGGATCTTCCCACAACCAGCGATCCATAGTATCGATAAAATCAAAAGGATTCCAGATCGTTGGGGTTGTTTGTTGTTCTGTTGGCGTTGTTTCTTTTTTCTTTTTGTTTACTTTTACTTTTTTTTCATTTCGTTTTACCATTATTTTTCACCTCTTTTCATTCCTATGTTCTTTTTTCATATATGTCGCAATTTTTTTTCCAACATTCGTAACCTCACTTAATTCACTTCCATCAGGGATATAATTGATATTGACACTTTTTTCAGGTAATTGCCATGAAAGGGCATTCAACGTTTTCTCTATCTCTCCTACTGCCTGGCCGCCCCACCCATAAGAACCAAAGACAAATCCAATGCGATTCTGAGGGCGGAGACCTTTGAGGTAGGTCAAAAAGGCACCCACGGTTGGGAGCATCCCACTGTTTAATGTTGGTGAACCAATCAAGACCATTTTTGACTGTAAAACATCGGTAATGATATCAGATATATGCGTCGTCTTGAGATTTCTTAAGGTCACCGGTATGTGTTCCTCCTCGATTCCTGTCATGAGAGCATGAGCAATCTGTTCTGTCGAACCCCACATAGAATCATACACAATCACCGCTCGTTGTTCAGTCTTGTGTGTTGCCCATCTCATATACTCCTTGGTAATGTCAGAAATGTGTGATCGCCAGATAACACCATGACTCGGAGCAATCATATCAATATCAAGGTCGGCGAGTGTTGTCAGTGCTTTTTGCACCTGACCGCCATAGGGTAGGACAATGTTGGCATAATATTTCGCTGCTTCTTCTCTCAAAATTCCCCAGTCTAGTTCGTCATCAAATCGTTCGGCACTTGCGATATGTTGCCCAAAGGCATCGTTGGGAAGTAAGAGCTTATCGGAAGGGCTATAGGTAACCATAGAATCTGGCCAGTGAACCATTGGAATATGAACAAATTGGAGCGTTCTCTTCCCAATATTCAATGTGTCTCCTGATTGTACAACGTGAAACTTCCAGTTTTTCTTATAATGTCGCTGTAATCCTTTTTCGCCTCGTGTGGACGTAACAATGGTTGCATTTGGTGCGATTTCGACAAGCTTTGGTAGTGAACCAGAGTGATCCATCTCTACATGGTTTGAAATGATGTAGTCAATCTTTGCAGGGTCAATAATTGTACGTATTCGTGCAAGCATTTCATCAAAAAGATAATGCTTTACCGTATCCACTAACACAGGTTTTTTATCATGAATGAGATAGGCATTGTAGGTTGTTCCTCGGTGAGTCGTATATCCATGAAAATTACGGATACCCCAATCGATACCGCCAACCCAATAGACGTTTGGTTTTATTTGATGAGCTTTCAGCCTAATCACTCCTGTTCAAATTCACTTTTTGGTGCACCGCAGACGGGACAGACCCAATCAGAGGGAACTTGGTCAAATGGTGTTCCTGGCTCTACGCCATTATCTGGATCTCCTTTTTCTGGGTCATACACATATCCACAGACTTTGCACACGTATTTATCCATCTTTTTTTCCTCCTTCTTTTTTTGTTTGATATCCACCATACCGCTATATGTTGGAGCTGTTTTTGGTGAATATCCCCCTTTAAACTTATGGTAATAATCATACGTCATTGGTGGGTCATCCGTTAAGATGTCACCATCCACGACCCGAGCAATAAAAAGCGTATGTGTCCCCGCATCAAGAGTGTCAACGACTTTTGATTCAATATAGGCAAGAGTGTAATCAAGAATGATGGGGGTTTTTGTTGTTCCAATCCGATATTTTACATTAGCAAACTTATCAATGTCTCTTCCCGACTTAAATCCAAAGGTACCGATAAATGTCATGGGCGTCTGTTCTGAAAGGATAGATGCCGTGAACGTCTTGCTTTTGGTGATATACTCATGGGTGAGATTCTGTTTATTAATACACACGGCAACAGCAGGGGGTTGAGAGGTAACCTGAAATAACACATTGGCAATCTGTCCATTCATCTTATCATTATGTTTGGAACAGATAACAAATAATCCATAGGATAGTTTATGCAACGTTTTAGGATTCACGATATCTCCCCCTTTGTCGTTGCGCGCACTGTTTACAAAGCCCTTTAAAATAGCCGTGCACTTCGTCAATTGTATAACCGTCTTTTATTATTTTTCCAATGTTTGGGCATTTAATATCAATATCTATAATCTTACCGCAATTGGTACAGAGAAAGTGATGGTGCATATCATGCTTGAAATCATATCGTGCTTGGTGGCCGGTAATTGTCAGTGATTGAATAAGACCATGTTTTTGCAGTATTTCCAATGAATTATACACCGTTGTTTTTGAGAGCGAGGGGAAACTTTTTTTCAATTCTGAATAGATTTCATCAACGGTTGGATGTATACGGTGTGTATCTAGATATTTCAAGATTTGTAATCGTTGGGGCGTAATTTTGAGCGAATGATCTTTTAATAGTTCCACATATTTTTCTAACATATTCCCCCCATAATTGTAATAATTTCTAAATTGTAATCATTACAATCTAATATGTAATACACGTTTACTATTTAAACATTTTGCAAAACAGTAGGCAAAATA
>CAZWZY010000025.1:0-21957 GCA_964638175.1 uncultured Thermoplasmatales archaeon
ATCCATTTTCTCGTACCATTGGGGTACACGGCATGAATATTGCCACTCCAGTCGCTAATGTAAATAATTCCATCAATTCCAATGATTGGAGATGATCCTACATGATTGCCTGTTACATATTTCCATTTTAAAGTGCCATTACTTGTATAAATCGCATACAAGTAATTAGGCATTGCATGGACTGTCCCGATATATAAAACTCCATTTCCATCAATCGCTGGAGCAGATTCAGTAGTATGGGGAAGGTCATACTTCCATTTCAAAGTCCCATTTGGGTGAATAGCATATAAATCTCCTCTTCCAACATAGATTACACCTTCGCTATCAATTACTGGAGCACAGTGATAACTAGGGCCAGATAATGTATATCTCCATATTTTATCCCAGGTATCAATAGTGCTATAAGGGCTTTGACTCGTATGCCGAATATCGCGACAGTACATCGGCCAAGGAGAATCCATAGGACCATCTGATAATAGAGGTGCTTTCTCTGAATTGATTACTTTTGCCGATTCATTATACGTAGAAATTTCTTTGTTGATAGGATATTTGTAGTCAGGTATTTCATCTACATTATAACAATCATAAAACTCGGGATATAGGTGTCTATCATAATTAGTAGGTTGTTGCTTAGAATCATTATTAATTCCAAAAGATAATGATGTAAAAGATGAAATGATAAAGAGAAATACGATTCCAAATGCTAGGATGGTTTTATTCAGAATTATTCCCCCTGCTATGCATTACCATAGATCACGGAATATTTAAATTCTTTTAATACAAAATATTTATTGTGCAAAACGTGTTTTTTTCCTGGGCAGAAACTAAACTTAAAGCCCCAGCAGATTTCTCAAAATTGGAAATGCATTTGGGAATGTCTCTAGCAATTTCAGGAGAAGCGAGTTTGTTGCTATTTTATTCTTTGGCATAGTTACTTCAAGTTCTCCCCATGGACCCCACAGGTTTTCAGTGTCTTTGGCTCTAGCTTGAATGGTATATGTTCCTCGTACACTCCATGTATGGCTGGTTGTTACTTCTTCTCCAGATTCGTAGGGGCCAATCCATTCTTCTGTTGTTCCGTCATCCCATTCAATCCGATAATACAAATCATTGCTAAGGGGTGATGTCGATTTGAAAGTGTATTCATATTCACTTCCTGCCTTTCCGCTTGTTGGACCATCAATGTCGGGAGCGGTTGGGGCATCTGGGTCTAACTCGCCAAACGCATGAAGATAACCATCATCTTCGCCGTCTCCAATATATACAGTTCCATTCTCTCCAATCGCAGGGGCTGATTCAACATCTCCTCCGATAGATTTCCGCCATTTTTCAGTACCGTCAGGATTAACAGCAATGATATTACTTCCCTCGCTATTCCCAAGATAAATTATACCATCTATAGAATTACAAGCAGTTGCACCCCTAATTTTACCATCAACATCAAATGTCCATTTTACAGAGCCATTAGTTGGATTCACAGCATGAAGTTCAGTATAACCTGCATAAATTGTTCCATCATGTCCAATTGTTGGAGATGTTCCAGCACCAACATCCGTTTTCCACTTCAACGTACCATTTGGATAAACTGCATAGAGATAATTGTCAAGCGAAACAACATGGATCGTCCCATCGTCTGCAATACATGGACTTGTCCGTATCCAACCACCAGTGTCAAATTTCCATTTTAACGTACCGTTATTTGGGCAAAGTGCATAGAGATTGCTGTCATGAGAACCGCAATACACGGTACCATCTTCACCTATCGCAGGAGAAGAATAGACGACATGATTTGTAGTGAATCTCCATCTCAACGTACCATTAGGGTATAGGGCATTTATGTTATTGTTTGCGTCGCCAAAATAAATAGCCCCGTCATCTCCAACCACAGGAGATGAATATACATCATCGCCAGTGTAATATTTCCATTTTATTGTGCCGTTATTTGAATATATTGCATATAAATAATTTGGCATTGCCCAGATAGTACCAACATAAATAATGCCATCTTCATCTATAGCTGCAGCCGATGAAAAAGCACTGATATCCTTCTGCCATTTTATTGTACCATTTGGATAAATTGCATAAAAATCCCAAGCACCGACATAGATAATTCCATCATTATCAATTATTGGGGAACCCCAGACCAAACCTTGTAATTTCAATCGCCATTTCTCTGTTTCAGAAGTGCCCATAGTATTAAACGGGCTACGACCCGTATGGCTTACATCATGACAGTACATCGGCCAAGGAGAATCCATAGGACTATCTAAAGGCTGAGTTGTTTCTTCTGGTTTGATTATTTCTTTTCTTTCTAAATTGTTAGAATTTGTTGAACTCGCAGAAACATAATTTAGCATATAGTCAGGTATTTCATCAACATTATAACAATCATAAAATTCGGGATAGAAATATCTATCAAACGTACATTTTTCTGTTGTCATCTCTTCGTCAGTTGTTCGGTCAGTATATCCAACTACCATCGGAGTTATTGATGAAACAATGAGCAAGAGGATGACCAATACGAATAACCATACCTTGGCAGAATGCCTGTTCATTAAGTTCAGCCCCCAGATAAAACCTACAGGTATTTTGTTTATAAACCTTTTGAGTCAGAAAAACTGTTGCCTAACGCCTACTTCTACTATGTAGTCTATTTGAAACTAGTTTTATTTGTTTTATTATCAAGATATATTACGATTAAAGCAGACTCTAATCCATGTAATATTCTGGTGGGTAGGGTTCTGGTTTCAATCCTTTTCGCTCTCTAATTTGTTTAACGATTTGTGGTTGAAGTTGCCGAGGTAATGGCTCAAATCCCATATTCTCTGTATTCCATAACACTCGTCCACCTGTTGCCGACCGAATCGCAGAGGCAAAACCAAACATTTCTGCAACTGGTGCCTTTGCATCAATGTTTACACTATCTCCTTCAGTGGTCATATCACGAACTTCAGCACGTCGTTGATTTAACTCTCGTGACGCATCTCCCATCAATTCCTGCGGAGTGCTAATGAAAACTTTTTGCATGGGTTCGAGCAGTATGGGTTGAGCAATGGTCATCGCACCATAAATAGCATTTCTTGCTGCAGGAATAACTTGCGCAGGTCCTCGGTGAATAGCATCCTCATGTAATTTTGCATCAACTAACTTTATAAGTAGTCCTTGGCAAGGCTCATTTGCCGTCGGTCCGCTTTTCATAACCTCATCAAATGCTTCCTTGATGAGTTCTCTTGTTTCAAAGAGGTGTTGGATGCCCTTCGTGACATCAGTCATAATATTTTGACCACGAATGCCAAAGACTCCTTTAGCTACGTCCTTTGGCATACCCAACTCTTGTAAAATTTTCATCACTTCGTTTTTGTATTTCTTTGCATTTTCAGGAATCTCATTATTATACAATGCTTTCACAATATTTTCTGGGAGAGGTTCTACCTCGATGTAAAATCGATTATGTTTGTTTGGTGATTTCCCTTCAAATTTGTTGGGGCTGTGTTTTGCTACTGATTCTCTGTAGACAACAATCGGTTCAGAACATACAATATCGACGCCGTGTTCATTTCTAATACGATATTCAGTAATTTCAAGATGTAGTTCACCCATGCCTGACATCAGGTTTTCGCCAGTTTCTTGGTTAATATCCACTTGAATGCTCGGGTCTGCTTTAGAAACAATACGGAGTACTTCGATGAGTTTTGGTAAATCCTTCATATTCTTTGCTTCAACGGCAACAGTTACCACCGGCTCAGAAACGTGAACAATCCGCTCAAAAGGTTCTGCATCTGGGTCGTCGGTAACGGTGCTACCAGCTATCGCATCTCGTATACCAGTTGCCGCAACGATATTTCCCGCACTCACATACTCCACCGGAATGCGGTCGCCACCAACCATGAGGTTCACTTGTTGTACCCGATTCATCCGCGGCATACCGATGACATAGCACTCTTGTCCCCGCTCGATTTTTCCACTATACATACGACCAACCGCAACTTCTCCGGCGTGAGGATCCATAATAATCTTGGTAATCATGAGGGCAAGTGGCCCATTTTCCTTTGCTTCAGCCATACTTTTTCCAAGTTCGCTTGTTTCGTCTCCTCTCCAAATGTGAGGAATACGATATTTCTGTGCAATTTTTGGACTGGGCAGATGGTCAACGACCATATCAAGCAATACTTCATGAATCGGTGATTTTTTTGCTAATTCTTTTTGATTGTTTTGATTACAATAATTATAGATGTCTTTAAAACTCAATCCTGATTTTTGCATATAGGGTGCTGAAATTGCCCAGTTATAATATGCAGAACCAAAGGCAACACTCCCATCTTCAACTTTCACATTCCATTTTCCTTTAAATTCTTCAGGAATAACTTTGTTGATAAGTTCATTGAATTTTGCAATAATCTTTACAAATCGTTGTTGCATCTCTTCAGGAGTCACTCGTAGTTCATTGATCAATCGATCAACTTTGTTGATGAATAGGATGGGTTTTACTTTTTCACGAAGTGCTTGCCGTACCACCGTTTCTGTCTGAGGCATTGCACCTTCAACAGCACAAACAACAACAATAGCTCCATCGACTGCTCGCATCGCTCTAGTAACATCGCCGCCAAAATCGACATGTCCGGGCGTATCAAGTAAATTAACCAAATATTCCTTTCCTTCAAATTCATGCACCATCGATGCTGATGCTGCGTTGATGGTAATACCTCGTGCTTGCTCTTGCTCATCATAATCAAGCACGAGTTGCTTACCAGCAAGATCCTCACTCATCATGCCGCAGCCCGCAAGCAGGTTATCCGACAAAGTTGTCTTTCCATGATCAATGTGAGCAGCAATGCCGATATTTCGAATTTGATCAAGTTTGTTCATCAAGTTTTTTGCTTTCTTGATGTTGTCTTCTTTCTTTCCCATACTAACATCCTCATATTCTTAATATAAGTGGATTTCATGTTTATCGAGCAGATTTTGCAACCCGCTCTACATCATTTTTCTTTGCAACGGCAAATGATGAAACGTCATTTTTGCTTGCTTTGATAATTTCGTCAGCAAGACAAGCTTCAATACTCTTTTTATTTTTATGACTGGAAGAAACAGAACCTTGACAAATATTGCGAAGGGCAATATCAAGCCGTCGTTGCGGTGCCACATCAACTGCTTTGGGAACAGAAATGCCGCCAAACCGCAATCGTGTTGTCTCTTCTTTTGGTGCTGCATTTTGCAACGCATGAACCAGAACTTGCATTGGATTATTTTTTGTTTTTTTATCAATAATTTCAAAAGTAGATCGAACAGTTTTGTACGCCTTAGTTTTTTTACCAGTGTAATGCTCTGTTCGCATGAGATTGTTGACTAGACGCTCGACCAGAGGCATCTTTGCTTTTGCAAACATTTTATCTGAGTATATGCCGCCCACGTAAATGTTTTCTACATCGAGATTAACGTACCGCTCTAATCCCTTGTCTTCGATTTTTATTTCGTCCATATTGTATTTGGCCAACATGGGAAAAAACGGGTTGATTCTTTCAACAGCTTTCTTTACAGTCATATCTATCGTCTCATTGCCTTTTCGACTTTTCCTTTGATCATTTCTTGCAGTGATACATCATTGACTTTGATTACTTTAAACCGGACGCCAGGGATGTCTCCATACGATCGTCCCATTCGCCCTCCAATTCCTTCGACCATGACTTCATCGTGTTCATCAATAAAGCTAATAGCATTATTCCCGGGGGCAAAGGCAGTAATTTGCCGTCCGTTTTTAATGAGTTGCACTTTGACACATTTTCTGATTGCCGAGTTGGGCTGCTTTGCTTCAATCCCTACTTTTTCAATGACTATCCCTCGAGCTTGTGCCGTCCCCTCAAGCGGATCTGCTTTTTCTTTGAGATGTAATACCCGTTTCTTATAGTATCGATCGTTCCAGAGCTGTTTTTTCCGCCCCTTTTTGAGTTTTCGTGCAGCATTAATTCCTTTACCCATTGTTTTACCTACTAGATAAGAGTATGCCAGTATACAGCTTTTCATATTTAAATGCTTAGCCCGCGATATCGTAATTTCCCCATAAAAAACATCGAGAAGCATAACACTTCTAATTTTTATTTGAACAAGCAAATATTCTAACTTTTTTTACTTAATACTTTATCAACTCGCCGTTTTAGATCTTCAGGATCATAAGGCTTTTCGATATAATCTTCGCCCAGAAAACTGCCCGCATTCTCTGCTGTTCTATCGACACGTGCCGTTAAAAAGACGATAGGGATTTTTTCCCATGAAGGGTTCTCCTTTATTCTATTATAGGTTTCCCACCCACTCATCTCCGGCATCATAATATCGAGAAGAATTAAATCAGGAATTTGGTTATCTTGCAACAATTCCAAGCATCGTTTGCCACTTTCCGCTCGAATAACCTCATACTCTTCGTTAAACTTTTTAAGATTAAACTCGACCGCAAAGATAACGTCAGGTTCATCATCAACTACCATGATCTTTTTTTTCAATTCTCGTCACCCCTCTTCCGCTTCCCTATTCATATATCGTTCAATAATTTAATTAATTTTCTTATATTTATCATTCTTTTATTTTTATAAGCTTTTCTTTGTTAAAATTTTATGCACCCTATCCCTTAACTCTTTAGGATCGTACGGTTTTTCGATGTAGCCATCACCAAGATGAGTCGTATGCTCCCCAGGATGATCATCAACCTTTGCGGTGAGAAAGACCACGGGAATACCTTCCCACGATGGATTTTTTTTGATTTTTTCATACGTCTCTTCACCACTCATCCCCGGCATCATAATATCAAGTAAGATGAGATCTGGTGATTCCCCATTCTTTAAAAGTTCTAAGCATTGCTCTCCACTATTCGCTCTGGTGATTTTGTAGTCTTTATCAAACATTTTGAGGTTGAGTTCAATAGTATAGGTCACGTCAGGCTCGTCATCAACTACCATAATTTTCTTTTTCATTATATCACCTCTTCTTTTGCTTATACGGTAACGAGAATTTAAACGTCGTTCCCTTATTAAGCCCAGGGCTTTCTGCCCAAATTTTCCCTCCATGTTTTTCTGCAATACGTTTACAAATGGATAGTCCCAATCCACTTGATTCTAGATCATGTCTTGCAGGGTCAACCTTGTAAAATTCTTCAAAAACATGATCAATTTGCTGCTGTGTCATACCAATACCTGTATCTTTTACTGATATGATTACCTTTTCCTTCTCTTTTACTACATCAATGGTCACACTCCCCCCCTTTGGCGTAAATTTTGCAGCGTTAGTCAACAGATTATCAAAAATTTCATTGAGTTGAAGTCTATCTCCTTGAACAATCAGGCTTTTATTGATATTGTTTTTAACAGAAATCTCTGCCTCTTTGAAAATTAATTGTTTCGTATCAATGACAAGATCTACGACTTCTACCAAGTCCACTTCATCCATAGTAAATATGGTGTTTGGTGAATTCAACCGTTCAAGTTGCAATGTTTTTACCACAAGATCTCTCATATATTTTACATTACGAATGCTGACGTTGATCAATTCTTTTAACTTCGGGTCTTTTTCCTCCTCCTCTACCATAGGAAGCAAGCCAATGAGCGGAGTGAGTGGGCTTTTCAAGTCATGGCCAAGCTGCCCAATAAATTCATCTTTTGCTTTGAGGAGTTTTTCAACTTCTGCAGTCCGCTCTTTAATTTTTTCTTCTAGTTCTTCATTGAGTGCCCGAAGCTCCTCTTGTGTTTTCTGCAATTTTTCGTTCATTGCCCGCAATTCCTCGGCATGTTTTTTCCGTTCTTCGTCTGTTTTTTTCCGCTCGGTAATATCCTTAATAGTCCCAATAATGACTTTTTGGTTCCCCTTCTCAACGACCTTCCCAGAATATTCTAAGAGAACAAGATGCCCATCTTTGTGAACAATATGCCCTTCAAAACTTTCGATTTCTACGCCTTTCAATGTACCCTTCAGAATCTTAAAATATTTTGGTAATTCTCTCTTTGGAATATAGTTGATAAAATTCTTTCCGATGAGTTCTTCAGGTTTATATCCTGCAATATGTTCTACAGCAGCGTTGATGTATAATATCTCTCCAGTTGATGCCATTTGAAAGATGATGTCAAGCGTATTTTCTGCTAAAAATTGAAATTCTTCCAATAACTCTCGGTATTTTTCCTCTTCAATTTTTATATCTTTCTCAGAAGACTGGCAGACAGAAGACGAGTCGTACATTAGCAACTGGCTTTGAAGTTTTCCTTCTTTTTCCTCAGCACGCAGGCTTTTTACAATATCTGGCTCGTTTTTCATCCCATCCTCTTTTACCTTACTAACACTGGAGAGTACTATTGGAAATTACCAACGTAGCTTCATCTGCATCCCATGTTTTCCTTTCAGTTAACGAAACGTGTTGTCATATAAAATATTAATGGCGCTAATACTCACGAAGGCGAGATATATGTTCGCATGCTATTTTCATCAATAGTAAGTGATCTTGATTCTAAAACTTCAAAATTTTCAATTGTTACAAACGGAACTAAGTCGACAGTCATGCCACTACCGTATCTCACTCGCGGTCCTGAAAGGGAAATATTTAACGACTCATTACTCCCCTCGTCGATAAACAATCGAAGATGCCCTGCGCTTTCAATGGCAAAATTCTGATAAATTTGCACGTCATAATCCTGCGAAGGACAGGCGCACTCAACAGAAATCCATCCATTATTCCCTAAGCTCCTTCCAACAAATATCTCAGCCCATGCATGCGAAACGGCGCTTACAATACCATTTGTTTCTTCGATAAGATACCCTCTAATGAATCGTGCTGGAATCCCTAGGGATCTACAAAGGGAGATGTATAAAAAGGAAAGATCATCGCAATCGCCTGTTTTTAATAAAAAAGTAGTACGGGCGGGTTGCACACTACTGTCTTCAGAGTGAGTCTGATAGACAGTCGATTCCTTTAACCACCTAAATAAGGCTTTTGCGATAAGAAAGGTATTGTTACTTCCTGCATCTTTTGCTGTTTCTTCAGCAGTTGAAAGGATTAATGGATCATCAGGATCAATATACGTGGTATTTTGAACACGTTGCTCGTGACAATACTGATCGCACAATGTGGCATATGTTGTAGATAATTCTTGTAAGGTTGCTGCATTCTCCCCATTCAAATCCAAGACAAGAGACGTTTCTGCATTCACACTCACTGCTATGCCAAGCTCATAGGCTGCTGCATTGTTGCCTGAGATATTCCAATGGATGAAATCATTACCAACCTTGGTCAATTCCGTATAATCATAGTGATATAGCGCCTCAAAAGGAGAGATTATCCCATCTGATATGGAGGGAAGATCACAATCATACGTTATTTCATATTGACCTGTCCCTTCACAAGTTACCAAATATCCGTATTGGATGTCATATCTTACCTTTGTAGGATGTGCTTCGTAGGTGGTTGTACCATCAGTAAAAGAAAACTCAAAGCACCCTGATAACATCATAATGAAAGAAACACTAAGAATACCTATGCCGATGATTGTTTTTCTCTTCATTTGTCCTTTATTTTTTTCTAAATATTCCACCCTTTTTTCCATGTGTCAGATAATATTGACATCCTTGACTCATCGGGCATTTTGAACACGTTGGATCTTTTTCATGGCAAAAGTTACGTCCTAATCTTGCTAATGAATCCAGATATTTGTAGACATTTTCTTTCATTTTTTCCGCTTCTTTTGATAATATCTGGATTGTCTCTTCAGGATTATCAGTGGAAACCCATCCAAGTCTCTTTGCCACTCGATTGACATTTTTTGCCTTATCCGTAAATTTCCCCTCTTTTTTTGGAGGTGGAGAAGAAGGAGCTACCCTCTGTGTTTGAGGTGGTGGCGGTGGCATTTTAGGGATTTTAGGTGTATATTTGGTGTCAGATCCTCCTTTGAAAATATCTACGGAACGCCCGCCATGACTTGTTTCTCGTGTACGAATTTCTGTCATGATAGGAATTTGAAGCGAGGCACCAGAAATCAGAGCAACACCTATGGGGAGACGCTGGATTTCGTCATACGTTTGGCTAGTGAGCCCTTCCACTGATTGAATAATGGCCTTCAAGTCATTAGGATTTGTAACTTTAAGAATGATATTGGTATTACACTGAGAGATAATATTTTTATCCACCTTTGCTGGACGCTGACTTACAATGCAGAGCCCCATACCAAATTTCCTTCCCTCCGAGGCAACCGTTCGTAAGATATTAGAGGATACCGCATTGCCAAATCCTCGTTCCGGGCAATAGTTGTGCGCTTCTTCAACGATAAGCAAGAAGGGGGGAATTTTTCCTGATTTTCGCTGATCAAACAATTCTTTAGTAAGTCGAGCGACCACCACATCTTGTACATCTGGAGGTACTCCTTTCATATTAATGATAGAACATTTTCCTTTTTTCACCAGTTCGTCAGGAGAGGTTCCTTGTTCCGAGAATACTCCGATCGAATCAAGAGATTCAAGCGATGCAATGACATTCCATCGGGCGTTACTTTTACTTCTGTTAACTGCTTCAATAATATCTCTAATGGTATAGACGCTTTTGTATTCCTTTAACTCTTTTATTGCTTGGTAGAGCACACCAATTTGAGGACCAGACAGCTTTGCAGAAAGAATATCAATAATTTCTCGAGCCTCAAGATTGACACCATTCAGCGTAATATGCTTTACATTTGCCTTTGAATGCGGTGAGTATTCTGTAATCTGACTACTATATTGATGCTGCTTCACGTTAAATTTTTGCATGTTTTTTTGTTCTTTTTTATCTTTGTTTTGCTTTGCCAGAGAGATGTATTCTCCATGCGTATCGATAATGGCCATGGGTACTTTTTTCTTGAGCAACTCTTCAACGAGAACCCCACAGGCGTAGCTTTTCCCACCACCTGTCTTTGCGAGAATACAAATATGCTTTTGAACAAGAGCATCAATATTGAGAAACACAGGTAAGTCATGTCCTTTGAGAAGACCGATGTACGCGCCACTTTCTTTGTTGGTGTTGAGACCGAGCACATGCCTGATCAACGCTTCATCAGCACGTATTACCCTACTGCCTGTGTCAAACGGTGTTCGTGGAACTTGCAAGACGCCGCGTTTATCTCGGTAGCCAATGACATCAGCAAATGCTGAGACATCACTTTTAATGCGAGCGTTTTCATCATTGTAATCTACAGAGATCGCGTCCTCAAATTTGAGATCAGAGTACCGTTTAATGTCCATCACTTGCGCTAAAATATATCCTTCCTTATGTGGCGCGGAAATATAATCGAACTTTCGTAGGCTATGACCATTGACTGCGAAGTTAAACTCTGTTGATCCTATATCTCCGTATATTACACCGACAACTCCTTCCTTTTGTTGCATCCAAACCGATAATAAACAGAGGGTATAATTATAGTTTTTGTATTTTTTTTGCCACAGTTTCCGGAAGATTTGCAAGTGTCACAAGCGATTCTATCTCTAAAAAATGAAGATTTCCAGGGATTACTAAGGTATGTAACGATGGCCCAAAATCTTGGTTTATTAATGCAGTAATAGTATCAGCAGCAACCATAGGATCAGATGAACCCGCACGTGCCACAACACAGAGAAGCATATCGTTAGCGATTGTCTTTTTTTTCTCTTTATTCTCCATTTCAAGAAGAAAATGCATCGCCTCATTAGCAGTCATGTATTGATTTTTTTCTGCTTGAATGTCAAGAAGAACAAGAGTATGCAATCCCATCTTTTTATTGTCGGCGATTACGTAATAAGGGCTTGTCGGAAAATACTCTTTTTCAGGATAAACAAGGGTTGTTGCCCGTCCAAATTTATACTTCTGCAAACCAAGGAGCCCAGGAACGGCAGTGAACACACTACTTCCGTGAACGACTCTTGTTGGTATGCCTTGTTGTTCGGCCCGTAGTCGTAAATCAACATGCGTCGTCGCGGTCATGGGATCCCCACAGACCAGCAACGCGACCCTATTGTTTGCTGCAGCATTGAGTATCACGTCTCCTTTTTCAGTTTCTATTCTCGATAATACATGTATTGATTTCCCCATACTGCGTTCTATCTTAGTAATGGTTGTGCCACTTAATTTTCCCGTATAAAATTCAGCAAAGACAACATCACATGATTTGAGCATTTGAAACCCTTTGAGTGAAATGTCCTGTTCATCGTAGAGACCAAGACCAATAAATACTAAGCTACCTGTTGCCATGGCATTCTTAAAGCCTTAAAGAGGATGCCTATAAAAAGGATTTGTTTTACCTTTGTCCTTAGGTATATAAACATCCCCTTTCATTACAGCCTGGCATGCTCCCTATTGAACTGTCCATCCCTGCGTTTATTGCCGGCATTGCCCTTCTTTACAAAGGATCAGATATTCTTGTTGATGGAACTTCAAAAACTGCAGCACGAATAGGAGTTTCTTCACTTATTATATCTTTAATTATCGTAGCATTTGGTACTTCTGCACCAGAATTTGCTATTTCTGTTGGAGCTGCAGTACAACACAATGCAGGCATTTCGCTAGGAAATATTATCGGATCTTGTGTTGCTAATTTACTGTTAGTTATCGGACTCAGTGCAGTCATTCGTCCTATTCGTGTCAGTAAAAGTATTATCAAGCGGGAGATGCCTATCTTGCTAGTAGTAACGGTGATGTTTTTAAGTGCAACTTTCCTTGGCATTCTTGATACTTATCATTTGATTGGTAGCGCAATTTTCCTCGTTTCTTTTTCCCTCTTTATTATCTATTTTATACAATGTGCACAAAAAGAACGTATCACAAAGAACACCTACAACGATGGAAACACTATCAAAAATACGCTCTTCATTATTTTTGGTATCATCGGCGTTATTATTGGAGCATGGCTGCTTATTGAATCAGCAACATGCATTGCTGATTTTTTCAGTATTCCTTCAATTATTATTGCCATTTCAATGGTGGCGGTTGGTACGTCTCTTCCTGAACTTGTGGTCTCTGCCATGGCTGCTTACAAAGACGAGTCAGACATCGCCGTAGGAAACGTCCTCGGGTCAAATGTGTTTAATATTTTACTTATTTTGGGCGTAGGTACTCTTTTTATCCCTCTTAATGCCCTTGGATCGCTTGATCATATTATCTTTCTTGTAGCAGTTACTATTTTTATGATTCCTATTCTCTTTACAGGCCATAATATTTCAAGGGTTGAAGGGAGTATACTCCTAGTGTTATATGCCATATATATGGTGTACACTTTTCGGTCCGTACTCTTTTTGTAACGCCTCATCAAACTCTATAAATAGGATTTAGGCATTCCAGGATTCCAATGGCTCATAATCCCGACAAACAAAGTAGTGACATATTTTCTATTGCCGTTATGGGTTGTTTATTTGTTATCATCCATGTTCTTGCGTTATTGGTGATTGGGCCCTTTGAAGCGGCTGGCGTAGAACCTGCTTTTGAAAATCCTAATGATCCTATGAATCTTGTGTATTTCTTTGTCATTATTCTTGCTATGACTGCGCTCATCCTTGTCATTGCAAAATATTGGAAAAAACAAGTGATTCAAGTCATCATTTTAGGGGCAATAGGATACACATCATGGTACGTCTTTTACCCTCTTCTAACACTTCTTATTCCCGCCCTTTTTGCTTTAGTCTTTGCCGCAATATTTGCTCTTGTGCTTATTATAACTCTCTACAAATATCCAGAATGGTATGTTATCGATATTAGTGGTATTATTGTAGGAGCTGGTGCGATTGCCATTTTTGGTATATCATTGGGTGTTCTTCTTGTCGTTATTTTGCTCACTGGGCTTGCCATCTATGATGCTATCTCAGTTTATAAAACCAAACATATGATTGATCTTGCTGACACGGTTATGGATTTGAAGCTACCCGTACTGTTAGTTGTTCCTAAAATACGCCATTATTCTCTTATTAAGGAGACAAAACGATTGAAGGAACAACTCAAAGAAGGCGAAGAGCGGGATGCGTTTTTCATGGGTTTAGGGGACATTGTGATGCCGGGTATTCTGGTTGCTGCTTTGTATTATACGGGAGTGCCATATGCTCTTGCCATTTCGTTGTCAGTAATAGCTGGTACCTTGGTTGGTTTTAGTATTTTAATGACCTTTGTTATAAAAGGAAAACCACAGGCAGGACTTCCCTTGCTCTGTGGTGGCGCTATCGGTGGTTACCTTATCTCAAGTTATCTATTTACAGGAAAGTTTATCGGTCTAACGTTGCCGTTCTAACGTATTAATAGGTGGTTGTATATCCGCAGTGTTCACACCAAATCTTTCTATCAAAATGATTGAGGGGATTGCTGCATTTTGGACATATGGTCTTTTCAAGAAAATGCTCAAGCCAAATGTCACGATTCTGAGGGATGGTTTCTGCTTCTATTTTCTCCAACATTTGCTTAAGCTCAGCGGTTGTTGCCAGTTTTCGAAGAGTTGTAAAATCAATCTTTTTCCCTCTTTGAGGTGCAAACGAATCGTAATATATGGTTTGTCCTCGTTCTGTGTGCGTCTTTCTTTTTCTGAGTAAAAGTGCAGCCAGAATAAACCCACCAATTAATCCTCCAAGATGAGCAAAATGGGCAGTTGTATCTTGGACATCTAGCCATACGATAATTGTTTCAATGGCGGCAAAAAAGATGACGGCATAAATGACCTTTATTCTGGTAATAAACATCAATCCTATTCCTATAGGCATGACTACTTCGTCGTGAGGATAGGAAAAGGCAAACGCACCCATAATCCCAAAAATGGCACCCGAAGCACCGATCAAGACTGTTACCGACCCCAAATTAACGAGCGAATGAGTAAGCGTACCACAGACTCCTGCTAATAGATAAATAATCAAGAAATTCTTCCATCCAACACGTTGCTCAAATGCCATTCCTATAAAAAAGAAGATGAACATATTCCCAAAGAGATGAAGGAATCCTCCATGAATAAACATTGACGTAAAGAGTGTATAGAGTTGCGGGATTTGTTCGACAGACAGATACTCTGGTCGAAATCCGAGATTAACTACTAGCATACTTATGTTTCCAAAAGGGTTTTGATATTGAAAGAGCAAGGTCAAAATAAAGACGATAACATTAGCAATAATCAGTGCATAGGTTATCATCCATTTTTTCAAGTAGGCGACAACAAGGGTCCCCACCATAATAGCAATAGCAATGACAGAAATTGGTTCTATAGGGATCACGGTCAACTCCATTTTCTTTTTCTCCAGTCACGTGCAATGATTGCAAAAGTCATAGTGAATAGCATGGTAATATAAATAGTGTTTTTCTGCCCTTCTGCCGTCAATGTTGTACTTGGAGGTTCTGGTTCAGTAAGATACCAATCATAATAAAAAACATCAGCATAGTACTGTGCCACTTCTTCATGTTCGATAATAATTCCTGCTTCTCTATTTCTCGTAACAGAATTTTCGTTCCAATTTATACTCGAAATCAATACTGATTGATTATCGACAATCATTCCTTTATTATGCACATTAGTAAAATACGACCAGTTAGTATAGAGAAGTTTCACACTGATATTATGATTCTCGAGGTGCTGCTTCGTTTGATTACATTGATCATTGGAAGCACCATAATAGGGATTATAATTCAATATAACCTTGATCTGTAATCCTTCGTTTGCTTTTTCGATTAACCGTTGGACAAAGGGACTGATTCGCTCACCCCAATTCTTATACACATACAATTGCTCAATTAGGATACTTTCATTTGCATGTTCTATCATTGCACAAATGGCTTCAAGACTAGTATCAGGCGAAAAGATGGGTATAGCAAAAAAAGCATCTGTTACTGTTTTTGAAACAAATTGAGGTTCGTAGGAACCGGTAAAGATTGTTTTATCCACAAAGAATTCGAGAGGAACATCAATGAGCATGTCATGAAACGCGTAACTATCGCATCGGGCAGGATTCCAATCATCGAAAAAGACGGAGAGGAAATACTGTGCAACCTTTCGGTTTCTAACAATGATGCCCCATTCTCTATTCCCGAATGAAGGATTTGGTGGTATGCCTGTTTTTGCCCAATTGCAACTTTCGACAATGACTGTTTCATTATCGATAATAAGATATTTTCCATGATCAAAGGTATAGCGGGCGTAGACGTTTCTTTCTTCGTCGTTAACAATGAACCGGATCTTGCTACCGTATTGTGCAATTCGTTCCAAGAGCACAAACTCTTCGTCAGGTATGCCACCAATGGGAGACCCCTCCAAAAAGATATAGACAGCAACACCTCTTTTTAATGCATGTATTAGTTCATCACAAAGGAAAGGATGGGTAAACTCATAGATATTAAAGTAAATGGAGTGTTGTGCGTTGCGTAGTTCATGGACGATCGTATCAAAACTACAGTCTGGTGAGACAAAGGTTGTTATTTCTCCATAACAAGACAGTCGAGTATAGGGAAACATCGATTGTCCAATTTGATAGCGTCGGGTATTCATCCAATCCTCTGATGTATTGGTATCGATTGGCGTTCCATTACTATCAGTATTACGTTTGATAATGACCCCTCGCCCCAATGAGGGTATTGACGATCCATTCCACCCTTCAGTTTCATAGAGAGAATTGCCATACACGACAAGGTCTATTGTATGATTATACCAATCCTTGAGCGCTACTTCACCACCCGTGTTACTTAACGTAACACTGGAGGTAGCATTCATCTGAGGTACGTTTTCATCTGCATCAACGGCATATTCAAAATCCGGTGTTTCTCCTGTTTGCCAAATGTAGTCACTTGCATTTTGTGTGATGAAGAGCCACGTTTTCGGTAGGAGATACGTATCCTTTGGAAAAATGATCTTTGGTTGATATGCTTGCTGCTTTGCTGGCCGTTGGGTAACATACCATCCTGTTAGGTTTATGCTACTATTGGCTGGATTATAGAGGGCAATGAATTCATTTTTTATGTTTGGGTAGGTATGATAATACAGTTCACCAATTATCAGTTTTCTACTTTGTGGCGGAGGAAGCGAGTCAAAGATACTAATAGGGGTCGTCAATTCGTTATTGTCTTCATCAAGTTCATCCTGGTAATTGTGTTCCTTTGCAACCACGTACACGGTGTGTTCGCCCGGGGGGATGTCTTTCGTATCCAATAGAGCTGAGGGATATTTTTGATACTTGTTGATTACACCATATGTTTTTTTATCAATGAGATGTTCTTCGTCTTTTTTATCATAATAAAAAGAAACCGTAACGTTTGTTGCGTTTTCATTACCACTATTTTTACAAAATGCTTTTATCCGAAGCATTTCTCCCTCCCCAAAAGCAGTCCGTTGCTCCCCTTCTGAATCGTAGAAGCTTATGGTAGTCACATTGAGATCTGGCCCTAGAAGTTCGAAAGAAAGGATCAGTTTGGTACTTTCTCCAGGATCGTTTATCGAGGTGGCAGAAAGAGAAACCATCCCATATCTTTCGTTAGTATTTTGGCGATGAGAAACATGCACGCAAATCTCTTTCTCCTCGTGAGGAGCTAACGACAGGTGTTGTGGCAGGAGATCAACATCCCATCCTTGTGTACTCTCATCGATAGTTACGCTAACGTCATCAGAAAAGTCACCGGCATTTTTGATAGTGACGAGAATGTCGAGTTCTGCATGTTTTTTTATAAGATGGTGCGTGTCAGGCGCATTTATATCAAGAGCATATCTTCCCTGCCGTATCGCCATGTTCTCTTTGGTGTGAAGTATTGTCCCAGCATCATCTAAAAATACCAGAGCATACCCGTTTCCAACGGGCCCGGTGATACGATAATATCCAGGTAACGAACAAAATCCTTCTTCTATGTCATTGTCTTCAGTTGCATATATACCTGCATATGCAGGTGCATATGCATCTGTTTTATTTTTCAAAACAATACGCGTATTGTCAAGTGTTGTTGCATTAAACGTAGCAACACCAACAGCGTATCCTCCGGCGGTACCATTGGATGAGGAATCATCGAGATCAAGTAACAAAACCTGTTTGGAACAGGTGTAAGTGATATTTTCTGTTTTTACTTTTACCCAAAGATGTGCAGTTGTATTATGTCTAATGGCACGTTGGTATTCTTTGTAATCACTGTTAAATCTCAGGTATATCCAATCAGACCAGTTTCCCTTTGAATCCGTTGTTATGGTTGAGGTATAATAATTTGAATATTTCCAAGACAATCCATTCCACGTCTGAGTTGTTGGTAGAACGCTTGTGTTGCCTCCTGTTACATATGCTTTTAGTTGATATGAGGTATTTGGACCACTATTGGTTATTTCTGCGCGTATCCCAAAGGGAAAACTGAACGACGATCCATTGTATATTTTTGGAAGATAGCAGGGATATTGAGTTATGTTTATCTTCGGTTTCGGGGTAAACACATTTTCTGATCCGGGATTGGGAATATATTGTTCAAAGAAATCAGAAAGAGTGTTGTTGGTATCTCTGTCGTGATGTCTTGCTAATGAGTGCCCTTCAATAACTATCAATGCAGGCGATCCAGGGATCTCGGTATAATTGTATCCCCATTCTATAGCATCAATGATTGCCCCCGTTGCATTTTTTAATATCAGGTTGTCCGCATCGTTACTTAATCCATTGCCAATGCTTGCATCATCAACATAGAGCCTGGTAACATTGCGAGGTATGGAAAAATTCCCATCGATCTGTGTTCCATGATCAGCAATAATCGCATATCCTTTTGGGGGTATGATGGTGGTGCCGTTTCCGTGTTCAAAATCCCCCTCAAGATAATCTTCAGCAGTATTGTCAACAATGCTCCAACCAGAAAGGTTAATGGAATAGTTGGCGGGGTTGTAAAGTTCGATCCATTCATTGTAATTATCGTTTACTACGGGATCATACATAACTTCGTTTATCAGAATGTATGAAGGGTCAGCCAAAACAACATATTGATTTAATAAAAATAATAAAATAAGTAAAATAATAATAAACTTCGAAGAGGTATCCTTGCATATTGCAAATTTCAAAGAACTCCTCCAGATTACGTTAGAGGGCGGGGAGGGATTTGAACCCCCGTATGCGGATCTGCAGTCCACCACATAGCCACTTTGTTACCCGCCCACCTACTCACATCTTAACAGAGTGGAGGCTATAATATACACTAAAGGTTTTTGAAGGTTACTATTAAGAAACATTGAATGTTTTTACTAATAATATAGGATAAAATTGTTATGTGATAAATTGGAACAAAAATTATGTAAATTGGTATTTTAATTAAAATTATTGATAACTCTTTTGATTAACCACTCGATATTTCTTCCTAAATAATATCTATTCAGTTTATGATATGTATACATTTCAACATCATCATCTGAACTAACTTCTGTTGGACCAACATATGGCGGGTATCTATTTCCATCCCTATCGATATCAATATTTTGATTATAATAAGCAGCCCAAACCAATTCAGAACAATACCAAGCTTCAGCATCAGGACTAGGATCCTTAGGACGTTTAAACCATGGCATTAAAAAGCATTTGTAAGGATCATATGGTTTTCCAAGTTGACTTTCTGCAAACTCTATTGCATTTTGCCTTTGAGTTTCATTGGAAGTTTTAACTGTTCCATATGTTATATCCTTTGCCCAAGTTTGAATTACACTTAGGTTGATTATCCAAACCCTTTCTGATGCGGCTTCAATAAATTCATTGTTACCTATATAGATTCCGACGTGATCCCAACCAGGTTCCATATCCTTATTTTTGTTTTCACAGAAATAAAGGTCACCAGGTTTAACGTAATCAGGAACTATATTTACAAGGACATCATCTTCAACATTTTTGATATCTGTGTATTTATTATTTTCTAAAGATATGCTAATATTTTTTCCTTTAGTTGGCAATATAGCTAAGCCTGATAGTATGAATATGCATATTATCCCAATTGCATATGATTTCTTTTTTATCAGAAACATTTTCAACCATTTATTGTTATTTTATAGATATATAAATGTTATTTTTCAAATCTTATCTAATTAATCAAAGAAAAAAAGAGTGTTTAGAAAATTTCGTTTAATTTTTCGGCGATATTTTTAGCAAAAAGGTTAAGGTAACCACTTTATTGCTCTCTTAAGGTAATGGTTTATAAAAATAGTTTTTTTACGCCGAAATACTCTCTTATATCTGACATCATTAGGTAAGCTATTACAATTACATAATACACAAGCCAGATGTATCTTTCATATGGCCATACTTTTTCTACAACTAATAAGTAAAGATTCCAAAATGATGAGTTAATGAACATAGCAATTGTAAATAATCTTGCCCAGTTTTTTGCTTTATAAAATCCAGCAGTTACTGCATAAATCCCAATTATTTCTAAAATAATGTTAAACCATATTACAAATCCCCAGAGTGTTAATTCAAACATTGGAGAATATATTGATGTGTCTGCACCCCAAAGAAATGGCCTGATATGATAATAAATTGTAAATAAAATAACTGAAACTGCTAAAACCCATAAGCCAAGTGGTCTATCTTTGAAATATTTCATAATCTGATATATTTATTATGTCAACAATTATTTAAATATTTAGTCCAAATTTCCAATTCATAAAAGAAAAAAAGTTTTTAGAGAGATATTTTGTCGAAAAATTCAACGAAAAATTGGCAGAAACAGGTAATATAACCACTTTGTTACCCGCCCACCTACTCACATCTTAACAGAGTGGAGGCTATAATATACACTAAAGGTTTTTGAAGGTTACTATTACAGAAAATATTTTAACTCCTCGTCTTTTAAATTTACCAGAAATGGGAAAAGAAGAAGCCATTGGAAAGGAATATGAAGATCTCTGGGCGGATCCTAAAAAAATTAAGAGGCACAACCGCCATGTTACTCTTGGCTGGCACCTTGGCTTTTATGAACACGGTGTCAAATCATATAATGAAGCAGTAATAAATATGAATAATTATGTTGGTAAATTATTAAATATTACCGATAACTCATCTAGGATTCTTGACGCAGGTTGTGGGGTTGGAGCAACGACAATTCATCTTGCGGCACAATATCCAAACTGTCATTTCTTTGGCATAACACTTTCGAAAAATGAACTTGCTTATGCAGAAAAACTAAAGGCAAAATATAAACTCACCAATACAACTTTTTTTCAGCAGTCATATTATTATACTAAGTTCCCCTCTCGTTATTTTGATGGCGTATTTGCACTCGAATCAGCCTGTTACGCTAACGAAAAATTGTTTTTAAAGGAAATGAAGAGGATCTTGAAAGAAAATGGTAAACTTGTGGTGATAGACTTTTTTCGTACCTGCGATGTCGACAATAGATATATTAGAGCCATTGTAACGACTATTCTAAAAGAACAAAACTATGTTGGAAGGAGAACAATTTTCACCTTCAAAGAACAGTTAACACATCTCAAGTTTACGCAAATAACCAGTACCGATCTTTTACAGACAGGAAATGTGAAATGGTATTTTGTTTATGGTTTTTTATTTCAATACTTATTCAAACATCTACTGGAAGAAACAAAAGAAAACATACGAAAGAAAAAAACACATTCGTTTTTGTCAATAGGTATATTTCTGTATCGTTTTTTCTTTAGAATGATCATATTACTCCTTACTAGGACACGATATTATGCGATTACTGCAGTTAAGAGTCATTCTTAAAACATTAGTTTTATGCGATATCTCTCTCAATAATAAAATACGATAACAATAACAACAATTATCATAATGATGATAGTAGTGAAGATTATTTTTTCCTTAGGACTCGCTTTTCCTCCACTGCCACTCATTGGTAATTCTCCCTTTGTAATCAAATATCGCTTTTGAGGATTATTGTTGTCACTCGTATTTTCCTTCATAGATGTAATTGTTGATACATTTCTTATTTAAATTTCTTGCTAACACCTGCTTTGTGTAATTATTTTTTAAAGACATAGTCAATTGCATCCTCTTAGGGAT
>CAZWZY010000026.1:0-19726 GCA_964638175.1 uncultured Thermoplasmatales archaeon
AGAAATAGGATATAAAATTGGAGATTCTATTGCTGCCTGGGTACCATAATATATAATGATATATGTTTTCATCAGGATTTGAACCCGAATTTTAACAATTAAATAAAAAAGTAAGTTTTGGATTCTATAAGGAGAAATTAATATTTTTACCGGTAAAATCGAGTTATGGGACAATTTTTTTTAATGATAAGCATATTTCTCCAATTGAAAATGTTAAAAAATGCAGGGGACGAGATTCGAACTCGCGGACCTCTACAGGACAAGGCCCTCAACCTTGCGCCGTTGACCAGGCTTGGCTACCCCTGCAATAAGAGAAGAAGTATTAATGAGAAGTATATCTGTTGTATCTTTTACAGTGTTATTGCTTCTACCGGGCATTCATCAACACAGGTTCCACAATCAATACAAGTTTCTGCATCAACTGTCGCCACGTCGTCTACGGATATTGCCTCAATGGGACAAACGTCAGCACATGATCCGCAGCCTGTACATGTGTCTTTATCTATTGTTACAGCCATATTATGCTTCCTCCATATTGTATGATAGTGTGGATGACATCCAAAATACTATATTTATGATTTTCTGGCAAGGTATTTCAAATACTATTGAGATCGACCCCACAAAGATCGCTTAATTCTCTGTGTAATGCTATAAGTTGAATGGCGTACTCTTGATGTCCTTCACGAAGCGCGCGTTCTATCTCCTTTTCGATAGGTTGTCTGTGACAATTATCAATCAGGTTATCTGCGTGGCATACAATTTTTTCTTCTAATGTCTGAGGCATGTACTCTTTTTCAGGTAAACCTAGTTTTTTAGCTTCTTCTTTGGACAAACCAGCACCTATGTGTCTTTCTATAATGTGTACAATAGCCTTAGGTAAATTCAATTCTTGTGCAATACGTCCTCCTTCCACTGCATGAAAAATTCCATGCGTCTGAGATCGACCAATATCGTGAAGAAGTGCACCAGCTTCTACTAGCTTTTTATTTGCGTTTGTCCGGTTAGCAATAACCAGGGCAACGTCTCGTACCGCTTGACAGTGAGAAATGACTTTTTGAGAACAACCTGATCGGCGTAACAATAGCAAACAGGTTTTTTGATCTGGTATGGCCGTCATGGTTATGGCCTCTTATCTTTTTTTGATATAACGTGCTTCCCTTTATTGTTAGGAATGATTTGCAATGAACCATTAAACTGTTTTTTTTGCCAAGATCCTTTTGTTAGTCTATCTAAAAATATTGCAAGAGCAGCTACTTCTGAATGCGGTTGATTTCCAATAGATACATTATAATCCGCTAGATCATAGACATAACGAGGAACCTTCTCTGCGCCTATAACAATGAGTATATCTGCTGTTTTATCAATATGATCAACTGTCTTCTCGAGAGTCTCTCCATACATCGTTAAGTGAACGATGATGCCTTTCCACTCATTGAGCATTTTTTTTGCATTTACTCCTGTTGTTATACCAAAACGGCCTCCAAAATGTCGACAGGTGGAACGAATAGTTTGTTCGAGTTTGACATCTTTAGTGGAGATAAATATTGCATCGGCTCCGAATGCGCGTGCAACAAGTGCCACGTGAGTGGTGATTCGTTTATCCCGGCCTATTCGATGTCCAAGACGAAGAACAGTAATCATAAAGATACTCTCTTAGCTATCAATTTATTGGTAGTAATTACCTCTTACCAGATACATACCAAACGGAAGAGGTATTCAAAAGAGATATGCCTTATTTACGTTTTCGTTTTTCTAACAGTCGATCAACAGTTCTATCAATTTCTGACGATGCTTCAGTAGTCTTTTTTTTGTTTATATTATCAATATTTTCTTCAATAGCATTGACATCTCTCCAGATCCGTTGACTACTTGTATTTGAATTTTTTTTTGGAAATGATGGTGATTTTTTTGAACTTGAACCTTGTGCATGTAATGTTTCCGTGTGTTCTGCCAGAGGCTTGTTTTCCGATTCTGTTGTTTCTTCTTGAATGGCCTCTGTCAATTGTTCTTTCTGTTTTGTTTTTGATTTATTGAATAGATTCCATCTTGCCATAGAATTATTTCCCCCATGCAACTATCGTTTAATAGGAAGGTTAACACCGTTGTTATTGATAAGCCTTTTCATTCTTTTTTACCTGTCGAAAAACATATATCTCTGGCATCTATTTCACAGAGTCGTCATTTTGGGCTTATGGTCTAGTGGTTATGACGTCGCCTTCACACGGCGGAGGTCGCCGGTTCAAATCCGGCTAAGCCCATATCAAAATTATAAGGATACTTTTTGATAAATCTAAAAAACAAAAATTTTAAAAAATAAAAAGTAAGGGTTAGAAACCCTTAAACTATTTAGACAATACCATAGTAGGTATTTCTTATTTCTCCAAGAAATCCTTCCCAGACCTTATGTGTATAATCTACTTTTATTGTATATGATCGGCCGACAATACCACCGACAAACGGTCTGGTGCGTTTTGTTGCAGTTGATCCTGGTGAAATCGTTCTGATATTTTCGATATCGTCGTCGCCATTAAGAATTCCGTTTATGTGTACGTGTACGGTATATGCAGCCCATGCAAATCCTGGGCCGTTGTTCTTCACTGTTACTTCTATTTGGTCTAATACCGTCTTGTCGACATGGACCAAGATGATATCTGAAGGAATGATGCCCAATGGCTGTTCTGGGTCTACCGGTTCGGATTGTAGTCCCAATGATTGTTCCTCTACTGACTGTTGTTGTGCGGGTGCTGCAACTACTATTGATCCAACGAGCAATAGTGCGATAAATGCAGTTGCTCCCAATATTTTATATAGATTTTTCATGCGTGTTCATCTCCTTTTTCTTTTTTCTTTGCTTTATTATTGTACTTCTTAGTATATAAATATTTTGATAATATTCTATATACCTCTCTACTCTCGTAGGCAACTAAGTAAAAATAATATTATATATAATATTTTCTATTAATATTTTTATAATATAAATAGTTTTTCTTATTAATCCGAAAAAATCGGCAATCACAGAAAGTTTTTAAGAAGAAAAGAACTCATTCAATATTTACTCGGTATCCTTCTCCATCTTTCTTTTTCTCTTTTCGTTGAATAACGACATCGAGTACGCCGTTTTTATAGGTAGCTTTCGTGGTCTTTGGTTTCACATCACAAGGGAGGTCGATGATCTTATGATATTTTCGTTGAGGGTTGCTAACGCTTATCTCTAGAGTGTCTTGATTGACATTCAAATCGATATCTTCTTTTTCAACACCGGGAAGCTCCACGGTCACGGCAACATCCTCGTCTCCTTCAATAACGTCAGTGAGCGGTTCGCGTTCTTCCGATATTTTTGAAACACCGTCTTCTGATTTAATGGATCTGTTCCCAAATTCCTGGACACGTGGTTTTCCATCTGGCCCTAGCGCAATATTGAATCCATGAACAAAGGTTTTTCCTGGTTCAAAGTTTTTAAAGAGATTACCGTCTCGCAGCATCTCTTCCATCATACGTCGTGCTTCTTCAAAGATTCGTTCAAAATCTTCATCCCCAAGATTATTAAAGAAATCATCAAAGGGATTGCGTTTTCGTCGGTTTCTCTCATTATCAAAAGGATCCATGATATGTCCTCCCTACATTTTTATAGTATGTGTATACAGACTCTTATTTAACATTTTTGGTGATAAAGAGCCTATTGCAGTTCTTTTTGCAATTCTTCCAACAACTGTTTTGCTTTTTTCGTTAGCGAAGTCGGCGTTTTTATTTTTGTTTGAACGTACAAATCTCCATAGCCTCTTCCCCTCAAGAGCGGCATTCCTTTACCCTTGATGCGAAACGTGTCTCCTTGCTGTGTTCCTGCAGGAATCCTGAGAGTGCCTGACCCTCCATCAAGAGTGTCGACTTGTATTTTTGTGCCAAGAGCAGCGTCGGGAAATAAAATTGTTTGTGTCATGTACAGGTCTACGCCTCTTCGATGATATAATGGATGATTTTTCACATGAATCACTACATAGAGGTCTCCACCTCCTGCTTCTCCCATCTCTCCTTCGCCTGCAAGTCTCATCTGCGAAGAATCATCTACACCCGCAGGAATCTTCAACTCAATATTTCGTGTGCGTTGAACCATTCCTGTACCTCTACAAAAAGGACACGGTTGGTCGATTACCATTCCCTTTCCTTGACATCTGTTACAGGTTGTAATTTGCGTAAAAACACCAAAGGCAGTCCGTCGAGATGTATTGAGCTGTCCGGATCCGCCGCATTGCGGACAGGTTTTTGGGCTCGTTCCTTTTTTTGCACCACTACCGCCACAGGCGTCACAACTCTCAGTTCGTGGGACTTGAATCTCAGTCGTGAGTCCCTGATAAGCATCTTCAAGAGTGATTTCAATGTCATACCGCAGGTCTGCTCCCCGCCTTCGTCGTTGAGATCGGCGGTCAAATCCTCCCCGATGGCCAAAGAATCGTTCAAAGATATCATCAAATCCTCCAAAGCCAAAATCAAATCCCATGCCTCGAAAGATATCGGAAAAATCAGCCCCTCGAAAGATGTCTTCTCTACTGAATTGCTGGTCAATACCTGCATGACCGTAGGTGTCGTAGAGTTTTCTTTTTTCATCATCATACAGGACGGCATACGCCTCAGAAATTTCTTTGAATTTTTCCTCTGAGCCAGCGTCCTTATTTTTGTCTGGATGGTACTTCAAGGCAAGCTTTCGGTAAGCTTTCTTAATCTCTGCTTTACTTGCATCTTTAGAAACGCCTAGAATCTCATAATAATCTTGCTTGGTCATATGGCAAGAAAGTGGTAATAGACAACTAGTATAATTTTTTTGTTACCATAGACTGTCAAAAGATTACATCACGGAGTACATGAGGTGAAATAGGATATCTCCAAAAACAAAGGAAAAAATAAAACCAGCCAACAATGGAAGCATAAACGGAATTTTTGGTGTTATCCAAATATCGGTAATACCTTGTTGTTCAAATGCTTCCAATTCTTCAGTAACATCAAACTCTTTTGGCATGTAGGAAAATTTTCGTTTGCCATCGACGAGTTTTTCTAGGGGCCAGACAAATGTTTCTTTTGCTTTCTTGATACTCATTTTATAGCCCAATAAACAGTGAGGAAAGGCAATGTTTCTTCGCACAAGATTGAAAATCAATAAGCTTAATGGTATGAAAAGGAATAGAATCACCGCATTGGCAAAAATGGTCCAGGAAAAAGGCATGGGCGAACCTTTCCACAATGGGAATTGTACTATGGTTGGCTCAATGGGTGCGAGAATAGCTAGTGCCATTAATGCCTTTGCATCGGCACCACCAAAGATAAGACGCATTTGAAATAATAAATACATCAGACCTATCATAACAGGTATGAAAATTAGATAGTAAATATTTGAAAAACCAATGGTAACGTATTGAATGAGAAGCAGTAGCGCACCAATGATTCCTATAATAAGCCAAAGCATGTTTGGAGCTCTTCTTGTTTTGATATCAGTATAGGACGCATACGAAAGAATAACGACACCAACAATGAGACGGATTACGTCAAGCAACAGACCTGTTTCTATCATGATGAGTGAGTAACAAAAATACACATATTAATGTAGTGATAAAAAAGATAAAAAGTGAAAGAAAAAACAAAAAGAGAGAGAGCTAGATTTATTGTATCGTAACTTCGCTATCTAATGCAGGTTTTCCAGACGATTTCTGAATCACTTTCACAAACCATGTCCCTGAATCAAGACCATCACTATCAAATACTTTGATGATATCGCCGCCACCAATATTTCCATCACCGCTGGCATCTATCCAGACACAAGTCAAAGTGCCCGAAAGTGTCCAATTATCACTAGGGCCACAACTATCATTAACATATACGGCGTTATCATTATCTGTTATTGTTATCCTAGCATCCGCATACGTCACATACTCCCCAGATAAAGTAATGGTAATATTACCATCGGTAGTTTTCACCGTCCCAGTGATATTTGGTGCTGCCGTTGGCACGGGGCTCAACATTCCACTGACATAGACATACACTGTTGCAGCGATTGCTACTGTTATGGCAACCATTAAAATGACACCGATAACAGCAGATACTGCATCTCCTTTCTCAAAAAACTTTCTTATTTTTCTCATATTCCCATTCTCTCCTAGCTATATTCTAAGCTAATTGACAGTAGATATCACACACACTATATATACTTTTTGAAATAAAATTGGTATGGTTTTAATCAATTCACTCCTATAAATTCCATTAAATTTAAATAACAAAAGCTAACGAAATATTATTAAATTAAAATATCCTTACCTAGTCTGAAGTATAAATAAAATGGGATGCGATAACTTACTTTATAATAGAGCATCTTCTACATATAAAATGGGATGGGATACTATGCCTTGCTCAAGGAAGAAGGAAAGGACGCTAGGGCTGTCTGAATTAGATATAGTATTATCGACAAACATGGGTATTTTTGAATGGTTAGCAAGTAAAGAAATTAAATTTAACCCAAGACCATTTGTCCAGAAAGAACCACACCAGTTTCACAATGTAAACAACATAGAGTTTTACACAGACATGATAAAAAAAATAGATGCATTAATCGAAGAAAATGAAAAGGAAGCAGTATTTGAAGTGGTTGACACTGAACCTCCAACAAAACCAACAACAATGGGAAAACTTGCTGAAATACGTAATCCTCTTCAAAAACGGCCTGAACGACCTTCAACATCACTCGATGTACTTGCACCACCAGTATTCGATAAACTAAGTGCTGAAAGTGAATTATTTGATATTGATTTACCCAATACTGTACATACCGACTTTAAAATTGTTGCTTCAATAGAAGACATGCATGACCTTCCCTTCAAGAAAACTATTGAAAATGCTGGAAAAGCAAAAGATTTTCACACATGGATGTTAGGCATCGACGAGAAACAAGCGCAAAAGGTTGCTATGAGTTTTGGAAAGATTAAGGTAAGAAAGAAAGAAGAGAGGGGAAAGCAAAACACAACAAAAAATACAGAAAAAACAAAAGAGAGAGAGACTTCTAGACGTGTATCAACCGTGAAAAAAACACACCATCATCGAAACATAAACGGTGTGAGTGAGAAAAGGAACGAGTTGGCAAAAACAAAAAGACAAATTGACGAAAAAAAGAAGGCATTAAAAAAAGCAAAAGAACAGGAGAAGTCAAAAGCAAAGGAATTGAAACAACAAATGATCGAAAAAGAAAGGAAAGCAAAACAGGATGAAAAAAGAAAAAAGGCTGAACAGAAAAAAGCACAAAAAGAGGCAAAACAGAAAGAACGGGAACAGAAAAAACGTCAAAAGGTACTAGCAAAACAGAAAAGGCTAGAACAACAGAGAAGAGAAGAGAAATTGAATAAGAAAATAGTTGCAAAGAAGAAAAAAACACCAAAACAGTCAGCTCCAAAAACGCACCATCTCCTGCATACAAAAAAGGACGTAAGCGATGAAAGCCCCATGGTTGATGAAGATATCATTAAGGTCTTGACAATCACCGACAACCTGCTTGAAAAACTTCCTAATGACGTTGTTGATGAATTTGTGCAATCGAAAGATTTTGAACTCTATGAGAAGGTTATCAGTAAGTATAAGATAAAGTGAGAAAATGGGACTGTTAGAAAAAGCACAACAACGAAAACAGATTCTTGTTGAAGAAGAGGCAGAAGTAGAATCTAAAGGGGATGAGGAACCAGAAGTTCGTTCATCTGGCCTTCTCGCGAAAGCACAACAACGAAAACGTGCCTTAGCTTCACCATCAACTTCAACAGAAATGCAAAAGCAATCAGATGGGGCAAAACAATCATCAAAAGCCTCACAGGACATTGCTGACGAGGGGACGGGGTTTGGATGGAAAGGTCTTGGCAGCAGAAAAATTGTCTTTGATAGAGAATGCAACGAATATCGATACCTTGTTACCGAACCGACATTAACTGATGAGGAAGAGGAAACAAAGAAAGAGCTTTCTCATTTGTTTAAAATGCTTGCTGATATCGATGTTAGTGATGCCGAAAAAGAAGAGAAGAAAAAATATCTCCAAGAAATATTAGAGCAAATCATTATCGACAACAATATCTATTTTGATGAGGGATCGAAAGATAAAATCTTCTATCACCTTTTTAGGGAGTTTATTGGCTATGGTAGAATTGACATCCCTATGGAAGATGAGGGAATTGAAGATATTTCATGTGATGGGCATCATGTACCTCTTTTTATTTATCATAGAAAGTATGATGCGATTTCCACCAATATTCAATTTAAAGATAGAGAAGAGCTAGACTCATTTGTGGTGCGTCTCTCGCAGATTTGTGGCAAACAAATCTCCATCTATTCTCCCATCGTTGATGGAAAACTCCCCGATGGATCTCGATTACAAACGACCTTGTCGAGAACGGTTACCAGAGATTCGACATTTACCATTCGACGGTTTAAAGAAAATCCTCTCACTCCAGTCGATTTAATTCGATTCAAGTCGCTTTCGATGGACATGGCTGCGTATTTCTGGATGGCCATTGAAAAGGGTGCATCTATTCTCTTCTGTGGTGGAACAGCAAGCGGAAAAACAACCGCCTTAAACGCCTTATCGCTCTTTATCCCCCCATCTCACAAGATTATTTCTATTGAAGATACTCGAGAAGTAAGTCTCCCCCACCAAAATTGGATCGCAGGAATAACGAGACAGGGGTTTTCAGCAAGTGACGAAACCAAAACAGGAAAAGATATTGACATGTTTGATTTAATTCGTGCAGCGCTACGACAGCGTCCACGGGTAATCATTGTTGGCGAAGTAAGGGGAAAAGAAGCGTACAGTCTGTTTCAAGCAATGGCAACTGGACACACCTCATATGCAACGGTACATGCAAGTACCATCCATACGTTAATCCAACGTCTTGAAAATCCGCCAATTTCGCTTCCGCGAGCGCTCTTAACGTCACTGGACATCATTGTTTTTCAAAATGCTGTTGATATTGGAGGAAAAATGGTACGACGAATGACGAGCGTTACCGAAGTCATTAAACTTGATCCAGACACGAATCAGCTTATTTTTATGGAGCCGTTTAGTTGGGTATCAAAAACCGAGGATCGATTTGAAAGTAGTGGTGCAAGTAAAATCTTAAATACTATTCGTCTACAAAACGATTGGTCAGAAGAACAACTCAATCAAGAGCTTGAGCATCGAAAACTTGTTCTTGAATGGATGGACAAGAAGAATCTGAGAGATTACCAAGACGTGGGAAAAATTGTTTCAGAGTACAAAAAATATCCTGAGGAATTGTTAGAAAAAGTTCGGAGGGAACTCAAGAAGTGAAGTCAACAAAATATACACGGTTTTGCCGGAGACTTTTTTCAAACTTCTTTGAGCGATTTGATATTAGTGAAACAAGTAAAAATCGATTACTGGAAAAAGCAGATATCTGTATGGTGTACAAAGAGTACTACTCCATGGTACTCATGAATATTATCATCGGTTTTATTGCAGCGTTTATATCGACCATCATGTTCTATTTGATTATTCCTCACGACATTACTTCGTTATTTATTCTTATCATCTCTTCATTAGCCCCCATTGGCATCGGAGCATATTATATAAGCTTACCAATATCAAAGGCAAAATCTCGGGGAAAAAACATCAACCGATACCTTCCCTACGCAACGAATTTTATTAATACCATGTCAGTTGCGGGAATCTCACCTGCAGAGATTTTTGAGGCTCTTTCAACAGTAGATCTCTATGGAGAAATCCAAAAAGAAGCGCAAAAAATCACCATGGAAATCAACATGATGGGAATTGATACTGTGACTGCACTGAAAAACGCCATACGTATCTCTCCTTCAGACAATTTCAAAGAATTTGTTCAAGGAATGCTAGGCGTCATTCAATCAGGAAGTGAATTGGGACCATATTTTCAGCGATGTGTCGATAAATATATGGAAAACGACCTGGCGGAACGAAAAAGAGATTTGGAGTCTCTTGCCGTTATGGCAGAGGCTTTCGTGGTCACCGTCATTGCCTTTCCCTTATTTTTGGTTATTATTTTCTCCATCATGGGCATGACCAGTGGCGGCATTGATTTTAGATTCATGTTTCTATTGGCGTTTATGATTCTACCGATGGCGTACGCTGGGTTTTATGTAATGATGAAGTCGGGCATGGGGGAAACAGTATGAAATTTTCTCTCAGACGTACTAGCTATAATGCAGAGCGGATGTACGGAAAAGATCAGCTTATTTATATCGTGCTTGGTATCTCCTCAGGGATTACTATTTGTCTGTTTTTACTTGGTTTTTTTATATTTACAGGTATTATCGGCTTTCCAGAGGAAATCCTGTCAGGTTTTGACTTTATGGTACTTGCGGTATTGTCTGCCATTGGTCCCATTGGATTTTATAATCATTTAAAAGCGAAAAAGAAAAAAGCAGTTGAAGACCAACTACCTGATTTTCTCCGAGAAATAGGAAGTTCGACATCATCAGGAATGACCATCTTTGATGCTATTAGATCTGCGGCACAAGGTGACCATGGAAAATTGACTCCCGAACTGCAACGAATGGCATCGCAACTTTCGTGGGGCATATCTATCAAAGATGCATTAAATAACTTTGCAAAAAAAATTAATACTGATGCTGTAAAACGAATGGCAATTACCGTAAATAAGGCTCTAGAGATAGGAGGGAATACCTCTGCCGTGTTTAATGCTGCAGCAAAAGAAATTGATCAATCAAAGAGAGTGGAGCAACAACGAAGAGTGGAGATGTCAATGTACAGTATTGTCATTTTCATCAGTTTTTTTGTCTTTTTAGCAGTGATTCTGATTATCGATAAAACTATCTTTACAGCAATCTTTGATTTACAGGATCAGGTAGCTGGCCAGGCTATTGGTGGCTTAAAAATCGCAGAAATTGACCACAGTCTTCTCAAATATACGTTTTTTTCCTTTGTGCTTGTGCAAAGTATCGGAGGGGGGCTACTTGGAGGATTTATGATGGATGGGCGTCTTTCTTCAGGCGTACGCTTTGGCTTTATACTCGTAGTAGTTTCCTTTTTTACATTTAAATTACTTTTTTAAAAATGACAATATGTAAAAATAACAGGAAGAATATAAATAGGAGAATCGACAAAAAATAATATGTGGATTGGGAGAGATGAAAAAACTCATTTTTTGTAGAGATGGGTATGCCGTATCAGAATTAATTGGTGGTCTGATATTGGTCTTAGTAGCTCTGGTTACCTTTTCTGCAATCTTGATGTACGTATTTCCCCTCCCTATTGAATCAGATGGCGCTAATGTTGAATTGAAGGGGTATGTTGATAATAACGGCATTATCACTCTTGAACACATGGGCGGCAATTCTCTTGAGAATTACAAGATAGACGTGAAATATCTCAATGGTACACTCATTGACTCAATAACACATACTGATAGATCGGACCCTTGGGAAATTGGTGACCCCCCATATAAGATTTATTTACTGAGCGGGGGAGATATGGTTCGGGTAACGGTTTCAAGTTTTTCTGATCAAGGGGATGAGGAAATCATCTTTGATGGTATCCTGTGGGGCAGGGGTACCAGTGAACTACCTACTCCTCCCACTGAGAGTCCTATGTTAATTTCCAGTCTTCGAACCGATACCTCTGATGAGGACCTTATCTGCTATAATGAATCCATCACTCCAGCAATTAATGCACGAACCTATATCTATAACTGGTCTGTCAATAACAATCCAATAGTGGATATTCTCTTACCGTTTGATACTAACAGTTCGGATGTTGCTAAAGATTATTCGGGAAATACGCATGACGGTACCATCTATGGGGCTTCATGGATGGAAGAGGGAGTTGTCGGTGGTTGTTATGCGTTTGATGGCATTGATGATTATATGGAAATTCCCTATTGTTATTCGGCAGATGTTATTGATGAACTTACCATTGAAGCTTGGATTAATACAAGTGGCTCTTCTGGAACTATTGCTTCATTTGAACGGGAAAACTATTGGGAGTTAGCACTGCAGGGTGGAAATATTGTCTGGTCCACTGCTGCTGGAGTAGATTCCGTTGACACAACATCAGTGATATCCATAGATGCTGAAAGTTGGCACCATATCGCAGCGACATATGATTCCTCCTCTGGAGAAAGTGCTATCTATATTGATGGTGTAATTGATATCATTGAAGCGTCACATGCTCCTGGCGATGATTTGGGTTCTGGAGACATGCCTCTTGGCACTATTGGTTATGGCGCAGAGGTGGGCGAAGAAACTATCTTTTCTACAAGTTTTGAAACACAAGAAGAGGAAGACAAATGGTCAAAGTATGGTCCTAGGACAAGCGATTGGGCAGATCAAGGAATCTTTGATCGATTTGCATCAGATAGTTTAAACCCTCACACTGGAAGCTATTGTATTGGTGGAGCTGGCGATATGTACTATTGGTGGAGTAGGCATCATGCGGCATACAATAGAGAAAGTATTGACATTTCAGGATATACCGATGTCACCGTTGGTGTGTGGTACAGTTATAAAGATACAGAGGGTTCTGACGAATTTGGATTGTACTATCAGGATGGTGGAGATTGGGAACCTATTTTTGAAGAGTATGATCCAGATAGAAATGGACAAGAGCCGTGGACATATGTCGAAGCAAGTATTCCTGATGAGATAAATTCGCTTGTTCTACAATTTTGGTGGTCAACCTCTGATCGTTTTGAATATCTCGCCATTGATGATTTGACAATTACAGGGTTACCTGCTGCTGGAAGTAATAATTTTAGTGGACGTATGGATGATTTTAAGATCTATAATCGTGCTCTTTCAGCAGAGCAAATTTATCAAAATTATTTGTGTACAAAGGATGGAGATTCAGATAAAAGTGTGATTGTTTCAGAGGAAATTCCCGAAAGTTCTGTGGGGGATATATGGAAATGTACCGTTATTCCAAATGACGGTTGGCAAGACGACGATGAAATAGTTGAGTCCAATACCCTTCAAATATTGAGCTGTGGTGGGGGTGGTGGATAATATGAAGCATCGTATGTATAAACACGCTGTTGTTGCACTAGCTCTGACGATAGTAGCAGCAAATTTTCTTATTATTACTCCATCAGAAAACGTGTGTGGTGATGACCCATATACTGGAGAAGATTTGGCCCGTGCCATGATTGATACACGCTACCAGGATGCTCTCTTGTGGTCAACCTACTCAGATCAAGATGGAACAGAGGATCACCGACAAGGAAAAGTATGCACTTCTTTGGGGGTGTTGCAACCGACAAACGGGGAAAATTTTACGATACTCAGTACAGGAACCGCTGGTTTTGTTCCTGTAACTACTGACGAGGATCATGACGGGTATGGCGATAACCCTGGAGATGAGCGGGGAACATGGTTTGAAGGAGGGCAAAAAGGCTTTCCTCGAGACGAAGTGACACTGACAATGGCGTTACAAGTACCTCCTCTCATGACCGTACTAACCTATGATGTGCAATTCCTAAGTGCTGAATATCCTGAGTATGTGGGTTCTCAATTTAATGATAAATTGACCATAACAGTAGAATCTCCATCACAAGATGAATCAACCTATATCCAAGATGTAAATAGCGGTATCTTTCGATTAGAAGCGCCAGAATTGACGGGATCTGGATTTGATGTATTTGCATTGAGCGGATATCCTGGCGATCTTGATAGACTGACCACAACGATTGGTCCCGGTGGTGATGCGGGTGCAACCCTTCTTTTCCCTGCTGAGCATCCTGTCTTAGGCCCAGAAGTCGTTATCGTAACTATTAACATTCTCGACTGGGGAGATAACTTAGTAGACAGTGCAGTCTTTATTGACAATGTAAGTTTTGCAGAAGAGGCGCAAGTATCTATTACCGCCAGAAAGAATGCCTATAATCTATTTGGAGAGTTGATCAACTATGTTGAATGCGGTGAGACCATAGAATACCGTATCGATATCATTAACGGTGGAGAGATTGAGCAAGAGGACAACGAGTTTGAAGATATGCTTTCTGATGATGTAACTTTTGCAGGTGACTTAACAACAGATTTTGGAAGCGCACAATATGTTGCTGAGGAGCACAAAGTCGTTTGGACTGGTAACATTCCAGCAGACAACTACAACAGAATCAAGTTTAAAGTGACTGTTAATGACGGATTAGTAAACGGTACCATCATTCCTAACCAAGGAATTGTAGAGTGGGACAGCGATAACAACGGTATTCTTGATGCAGTGGCGTACACAAAGTATGCAAACATAACCGTCTTGGTGTACCAGCCGCCACCATCAGTTACCGAAGATTTTTCGGATGATAGTGACGGACATGGAGCAACACAGTCTTACGAAGATCGGTTGTGGTTTGAAACAAGTGAAGGGTCTGCAATAAGTGCATTTAAAGTGGTACCTAGTTATCGATATGAAACAGCAAAATCATTCAAAACTAAAATGAGAGCAGCTGATGGCCCCCACTATTGGAATTATACGCTTTCAGAACTTGAAAGTGATATTGAATGGTGGGAGGTTTGGTTTGCCTGTGGAAACACTAGTGAAGCGGCCGATTTATATCTTACCTTTAAAAATAGTGATAGTGAAGAAATTGCTAAGATTAAATTCGAGTATATACACGATGGCATCCAATCACCAACAAATTGGTCATTAGCACTTTCGTACTACGATAATGGATGGAAACGACTCTATTCAGATTTTTTCAGCCCCTATTCAGATGGATATCTGTTTAATGGATGGTATAAACTCAGAATTGAAAAAAATGGAGAGGATGCAATCAACTATCTCTTGAACAGAACGGGGGTGGGACTCATTGATGCAAAACCTGGAGGAATACTTGATGCGTCCTTTTCAAACCTTGCAACAATCGAATGGTCGAGTATAAAAAATCCAGTCGTCTGTCCGGTCTTTTTCTGGGATGAACATACTGTTGGTCTCTGTTAGAAAAAGAAAGCAAGTAAAGGAAAGCGCCCCGGCCGGAATTTGAATCCGAGTCCCGAGCTCGACAGGCTCGGATGATAGGCCGCTACACTACCGGGGCAGAAACGTGTACTTGTGTAGGAGGGTAAATAAACCCCTTTCTTTAATCTTTTCCTCTCTAAAAATGCCACTTTGAAAAAATGACACAAAGTATTTAAATACCATAACCGTCAAAGATATATGTGTGGGTGGGGAAGATGAGAAGACCTCAAATGTATAGATGGAGATGGAGGTAGAGATATGGTACAACTGTTTACCAAAAATATGTTTATCATGCTGTTTTCCATTATGATTGGCGCCCTTGTTATTACCTATTTTGTTGCTGATATTGTGCATCGGTCTAACATCGAAACATTGACCATTGAGCATACGGCTGAAATTGAAACTATTGAAGGAAGGAATATCAACTTTACCGACCATTTTTTAAGTTCTTCCGTACTGCTTGATAAATCAAGAGAAGACCGGGCATTTGGTAATTATCATTTTGATTTGGGATTTTTGTGGTTCCGAAGTGCTCTTGTGGAGAACAATGAGTCTGAATTTAATATCTATAAAGAAAGAACTATTGATAATTGTACAGATGCCATGGGAAATTATCTCATTTCTCACCAAAATTTTAACGAAGCAAACAAGTATTTTAACAACACAAAATCCTATACCTCTTATCCTAAGTATCTTGAAATTCTCAATCTTTATCTGAACTTAACTACCTCTGGTGCTCGATTGACTACGCTCCGGTATAACGCCAGCTATTATCTGAAGGCCATGGCAGAAAATCTCAGTTTTGAGAATGATACCAATATTTCGGCACTCTACGAACTCTTTAATGAAACTATGGTGCTCTATACTGAAGAGCTTGAGATATACGAAGAAATTCAAGATGACATCGACGAATACGAATTCTATGAAGAACTAAGATAGGTACGTACAACATATAGATATATTAACAAGAAAAACTATTCTGTGCTTGAAGGGTGGTGAGCATGAAATTTGTTTTTATTGGTGCAGTAGTTGCAACGATGCTGCTTAGTCTAATAACCATATTGCAGCCCGTTGAGATTTGTAAGGCAACTGGAAATACTATTTATGTAGACGATAGTGGTGGAGCAAATTATACAGAGATACAGAATGCCATCGATGCGGCTAACGAAGGTGACACCATCTATGTGTATAGTGGAACCTACGCTGAAAATATTGTGATTGATAAAGCACTCACAGTACTGGGAGAACATCGCGATACAACAATTATTAGTGGTACCGCAAGTACTCAAGATACGGTTACTATCCAAGGAGACTACCTTAATTATATCTCTGATGTCAGTTTATTTGGATTTACCATTGAGCAAAATCCTACAGCTAAAGAAAATTTAAATTCTGCAGTGTATATGAAATATATCACCAGTTTTGAAATTTCAAATTGTCTCATTGCTGGGGGGAATACAGGAATCCTAACCAAGAAAGCTAGTGATGGAACCATTAGTGAGAATACCATAGATGACAATAACATAGGATTATGGATTACGCAAACATCAACAAATAGTTACATTACGAATAATGAGATTACGAATAACGTCAATAAAGGGCTGTGGTTCCAAGATTCATCGAACAGCAACACTATTTATTACAACATATTTGAGGACAACGGACAACATGCTTATGATGTATGTACCAATCAATGGGATGATGGATCAGAAGGAAATTACTGGGATGATTACAATGGGGTAGATGAATCACCAGAGGATGGGATAGGGGATACACCATATACTATAGCCGGTGGTAGCAATCAGGATCGATATCCACTAGGATATTTTCAAGGAGGAGAGCCTCCTTCAAACAGCGAGCCAACTGCAGATGCTGGTGGCCCCTATACCGGAGAAACAAACACTGATATTACATTTGATGGCTCAGGTAGTTACGATAGTGATGGTACCATCGTTAGCTACCGTTGGGACTGGGAAAATGATGGGGCCTATGATACTAGTTGGTCGTCTTCACCAACAGCAACACATGCGTATACCAGTGCTGGAACTACAACTGTGAAGTTACAAGTGAAAGATGATAACAGTGCTACTGATACTGATACAGCACAGGTAACCGTAACGGAGGGAGATTCAAAACCAACTGCTGAAATTATTACCATCAATCCGCAGGAAACAACATATGGAACGACTATATTTTTTTATGGTATTGCAAAAGAGTACCAAGGGACCATTGTTTCCTACCAGTGGCGTTCGAGTATTAATGGGACATTGAGTAATGAGCAACGATTTAGTACTGCAGCATTGAGGGTGGGAACACATACCATTTATTTCAAAGTACAGGACAGTAATGGATGGTCAGATGAGGATTCAGCAACATTAATAATAACTTCCGATCCAGCAATTCCCAACCAAGCACCTGTCGCTGACGCGGGTGGCCCGTATACAGGGTATGCCAATGAACAACTTTCTTTTGATGCATCAGCAAGTTATGATCCTGATGAAGATAATCTGAATTATTCGTGGGACTTTGGTGACGGGGGAATGGGATATGGTAAAAGCGTAACGCATATTTATCAGTCGAGTGGAGAGTATACGATCACGTTAACTGTCGAAGATAATCAAGGAAAAAGTAATACTACTACTGTCTTAGCAAGTATTTCTGCAACACCGTCAAATCAAAACGGAGATGATCAGGGAACGAATAGTATCCCGGGATTTGAAGTAATAGTAATTATTTTTTTGATAACATTTATACTAATACAGAAAAAAAGAAAAAAAGAGAGAAAGTGAGTAGCTCCTCTGTTTCTACGTCTCTGTCAATTCAACGGTATGTGTAGGCAACGTAAACGCGGCAATACTTCCGTCTTCACCAATAGTTACCGAGGTTTTATCCAAGATAGGCAATCCATCAACCTCATGCTTGAAGTAGACGTTCTTGGCAATAATCCACTCGTAGAGGATGGTATCTGTTCCTTTGACACCTTCGCCCTGTGTCTGATAGGTTACGGTCGCATCCAGGATGGTGTCTGAAGACAAACCGTGTTCCTTCATGAAGGTTGTTGCCATCAGTACTGCCTCTCCATCAGATGGTAATCGTGGATTGCGGGTAACCGTTGGATAGGCCTTGCTGGGGTTGACAAACCGCCAGACGCCCTTCTCCGTGTTATAGCTCAACGACTTCCCGTTCTCTCCGGTGAGCAGATAGGCATCATCTGTAATGGTAGGTGCTCCCTTGAGACCAACGCTGGTTGCAACCGCGGCAAACTGGTCAGCATTGTACGGATCTGGGGTTACGGTGTATGCGGCATAATCTGTGGAAGGCGTGGCTTCATCAGTGCCTCTCATGCCCATGCCTGGTTGGCTCATTCCTTCACTCATGCCTATCTCTTGACTGCTCATTTGACTGGATTCTAATTCCTTTAAGAGTCCTTCACTACTACTGCCTGAGGATTCATTTGGTTTGTCTCCACTACCGTTACCGCCGCTGCCGCCACCTCCGCCTCCTGGGTCACCAACTTCCCAGAAGTCGAATTCACTGATCTTCGCTTGAAGCGTTGCGAAACTAAATAGAGAATCTTCACGGATTCGTATTTTCACTCGGTTGACTGTTGGGTTTACTTCTCCAGTAAGACTCCATTCATATTTTGGATATGCGTTGAAATCAATGATTCTCCAAAAACCACTTTCCCAGTTGTCAATGGTGACAGTGGTTTTGAGATAGTCGTCTTCATAGAACCATAGCTTCAGTTCTTCAAATGCTTCAGAAAGAATATCAGGTTTGTTAGCGATTATTCGAAAACCTCTGATATCAATAGGGTCATCCAATGTCAAGATCAAGGGGTCTGTCCATCCGTCTTGGTCATCACTAAAGACAGTCCAGGTGTGTTCTGGGTCAGGATACGTCGTATAATCAATGTCTATATTATCATATGCAGCGGCTTCATTACTCCATGTGCTATAGTCATGTCCATCGGGAGCAACAAAGTTATAACACTCTTGCCACCCGTTTATCTCGTTTGTCCAATACACATATGTATCATCTACGACAGGGTCAGCATAAGAACCATATCCTTTCAGATGATCATCACCTACTGATGTATCTTCGCCTAAAATTTTTGCAATTGCGTGCACATGTTCACATTCTTCTCCTGTTTCAAACCATGCCTGTTTCAATGTTTTTCCTTCGATGATTTTATCTGCAAAGACTGGGCCATAGAGTGCATCACTACATGCTGTTTGCCAGCCGAGGATCATATTTGTCCCTTGTAATGCATATGCGAATTTGTCTTTTGCTGCTAGACAAGTTGCTAGTACAACCCATTTGTTTGGTCCGTCGTCTCCCCATTTACAATTGTCCCATTCTGCTTTATCATGAGTCGTTAGTATCGGCGTTCTTATTCCTAAGAACGTAGAACAACTGTGTCCTACAAAGTAGGCAAGATCGACATCGTCAATGAGTTCAGAAGCAGAATCTTCGAGATAGTCATCATACAGCTCATTTTCTACATCGTTTTTGTCAATAGGCCATGTACAGCCATCATCTTCCATTGCTTGTGCAAATCCTTGGGCGTCAGGTTGAGCATAGATAAGTCCGCCGTCTCCCCGATACCACCAAAAAGTACCAATGGTCGCCTTTTCCTCCACTGGAGGATCTCCGCTACCTTGTTCGGCTCCTACGGTCATTACTGGAAGTGAAAAGGAAGTAATCATGACTAAAACCAAAAGAGCGACAATGAATTTTGTTCTT
>CAZWZY010000027.1:0-19660 GCA_964638175.1 uncultured Thermoplasmatales archaeon
CATACCCAGCAAAATGAAAAGCTGGGAGGGCATAATTAATTTTTCAACAGCCTATTCTAGATATTATAGTAATAATAAACCTTATGTGGTATCAGTAGTTATCATGCCCTCGCACGTGAAGCACATGAATCCACTACCAAAACGGAAATATCTGAAAACATTGCAATATGCACTTCAAAATCGATTGGCAGGTGAAGCTATTTATCCTTTCTATGCCTCTTACAAAGTCACCCATAAATGTAGCCTCCGTTGTAGTTTCTGCAATGTGTGGATGGAAGACACTCCAGACCTTGAAAAAGCGGACGTGTTCAACGTGTTAGATAATATTGGAAAATCGAGTATCGTTGTTCTTAGTCTTGAAGGCGGGGATCCACTCGTACGGAAGGATTTAGGAGAGATATTAGCATATGCCTATCAAAAGCCATTTATCCTCTTTTTTACCACCAATGGTCATCTTTTAGATAAACGACCAATGGATGAGTACGGCAAACATATTGATTATCTCCATATCAGCATTGATGAGGGACATGGTAATCTTGAGTTTTTCGAACGACTGGAGGAATTCCAAAGCTACGGTCCAGAAATCTGCATTCAAATTGTGGTGACCAAAGACACACTTGATGCCTTGGAAGACAAAGTCAAACGCGTGTACAATGTCGGTGCACGAACTGTGGTGATGCCTGCCTGCCATTTAGATGGTACTGATGATTATTATCCTGATCCTGCTCTCTTTCGCCAAGAGATTATTCGTCTTAAAAAGAAATACAAAAATACCATAACTACTCCTAAGGGATTTCTTGACAATATCAACAAACCACATGGCTGTTCGACATCTTCGATAATTATCGACTCAGATGGCGGTCTTTTCTACCCTTGTCGAACCATTGGGAAACGGCGGTATAATTTTACCGAAGGCCCCTTCATGGAATTTTTGAAAACTGATGAAGCAAAACAAGCTCGACAGGAGATGAAAGCGTGTGCAAGATGTTGTGGATGGTACCAATATTTTGCTACTGATGTTTTTGCCTCGCCGAGCACTATTTTTTCCTCGTTAAGCCCGTATCTTCTTAAGTGATTATTTCGAGAAAATAACTTTTTGATAGAGGGCGTCCATTTGTTTCGCCACCTTATCCCAACTGTAGCGATCAACAATGAAGGAGTGTGCTTTTTTCCCCATTGCTTGCCTCTTCTTTTCATCTGATAGTAACTCATCGATTGCGTTAGTTAACTCTTCTAGTGTTTCCTGTTTTAGAATAATTCCTTTACCTTCTCCTAAGAGCTCTTGAGCCATGCCCACATCAGATGAAATAACAGGAAGTCCACAAGCCATGGCTTCACCAATTACCAGACCCCAGCTTTCTGCACGTGAGGGCAGAACGGCAATATCAGCTCCTCGTGCGTACTCTAGCAATTCTTCGTCTGAAAGATAGCCTGGAAAGAGCACGTTATTGTTATTTTCAGCCAATGCTTGTAATTTTTTCAAATCTGGTCCCTTACCAATAATTGCAAGCTTGGTATATGGCGTTTTTATCTTCTTGAATGCCTCAATGAGCAGAGCAATGTTTTTTTGGTACCCTAATCGCCCCCAATATAGGAGCAAATGCTTGCAATCGAGTTTCTTTTTAATAGACGATGGTCCTGGCGAAAATTTGTCTGTATTAATGCCATTAGGAATCATTGCGATTTTTTTTTCATCAATACCCCATGCTTTGAAAATTGGCACATAGTCATTGTTGACACAGACAATCATATCAACGTTCTTTGCAATGGATTTAGTTATCCATCTGATTATTGATTTGTAGAGCGAAGCGACGATACGATTCCCTTTAAACTCCAGTACATAATGGGCAGTCATAATTTTTGGGATCGTACTTTTTCGTAATAACGCGCCGCCAAATGTAAACAAGGGATTATGAAAATGTAAGAGATCGATGTCGTTTTCTGCAAGCACTTGGCACACCTTTTTATATGACCCTAGTGGAGTAACAAAATATATTTCCCAAAGAGAGATCATACAAGGGATGTGGAAGAACGAGAGTTTTCCCTTCTTTTGAAAACCCGACAACTTTGAGTTTCCTGTAATAATCAATGAGGGATGCTGCAATCGCTTCACTAATTCAGTGACGTGAGTATACACCCCCCCCTCCTCATATGTAGTTATTTCTGCGATGTTCATACGTATCAAAACGCTTGTTATTTGCTTAATTTATTGTTGCATATTCAATATATACGTCCAGTTTACTTCGTAGACTTCGGTCCAATGTAATTCATCCATATTTTCGTTAATAGTAGTGTTCCGATAAATCAGTTCAAACGGTTGACGTGAAAATTTTTCATAGGCAACCTGCGATGTATCATTAGTCATATAGATAATTTGCCCAAATCCTACATGGACAACCTTGTCTTTCATAATGTCATCAATGACGATGTTGGTAATTCTGCTGTAGTTTTTCCCTGTTCCTCTGAGATCATCGATATACTCGCTCAAATTCTCAGCATCCCAAAGGAGAGATGCCTCATCAAGTGTTGTGTTGAATCCAACAGCTTCTGCCATCCTTGCCAGACGATGATCTGAAGCAATAACACTAGTATTTTTATCGAGATTTTCTTCCATCCATTCGATAACCGACAGATTTTCTTTGGTTATGGCTTCATGTGATGCATTTAATGCGGTGTGTGATGGATAAACGGATGCTGCATTTGTCGTGACAAGCATAACAATGGCAACTGCATAGATAAGTTGACGTTTATGTATTACTCTCCTTCCAGATGTGCCAACAACTAGCATATGGTTGTGTAAAATCCTTCGTCCCCATTTTGACAGTGATTCGTAATGGAAGTTTAAAAAAACCCCCCGTATGCCATAAACTGCAATAATACTTAGGGGAACCATAAGATATTCAAGGTGTCTGTGAGGATATAATCCCCCACTATTATTTGTTACTAATCCGTAGATAAATGAAAGAATGATAGCCAATAGCCACCCACGGATAAGAAATCCGTTTGGTATGAACCGAGTATATCTAAACCCTGCAACACCAAATCCAAGCATAAGCAACAATGGTATAGAGTACAGAATTGACAGCGGAGTAAAACTGAAGTTTGTCCAAGGCATCTTGACGACAGAAAAAATACCCATCGCTGTGAGACAGATGGACAACGTAACCAAAAACCGGATCATGCATGATTTGAATGTTGGTTCTTCTCGTTTAAGAAACAGATTGGATTTTCTTTTCAGCCATACAACGCCAAAAGAAGAAAAAAACAACGCATAAAAGAGCATGACAACTACGTTCGATCCAATAAGAATAGGACCTATTCGTAGCCCGATGTTCATGAAACTCTCGTAGACGGGTGTTGCAATAAATGCCCAGTAAGAAAATACAAGACTACTGGCCATGACAATATAAACAATGTCCTGTTTCACCGTGATCGTCCATTCTTTTTTACTTGCATTTTCAACAAAAATGATAAATGCGAGGGAAATGACATAGAAGTAGGTTGTCAGATGATGGGACATGATGAGGAGACCTGTTGAGATCAACAGCGGAGCAATATATTTGTTGTCCTGTCTGTATTTGATAAATAGATACATGGAAAGCATCATGAAGAAATGTCCCATGGTCAACGGTGATGCATGGCTAGTTTGATAGACATGGAATGGTAAGACTGCCAGAAATAAACTGGAGAGTAAAGCTATTTTTCTGCTTCCTATCAGTTCACGGACGACAAAGTAAAAGATGAGTACTGACAGCCCACCAAAGATTGGCGCGATCTTTGGCATGATGACTACTACATCGATACCGGTAACCCAATGTGAAAAGCCTGTAATGGCATATAGCACTGGGAAATATTGATAGGAGCCGCCCCAGCCATAATATGTGTTGAACAATTGGCCGTTTTCCACAAATGAGTTGGTTAGTCCATAGTAGATACCAAAATCACAACCCCAAGCGGCATTTGCCCATGCTGGAAGCGATCGTAAAATAATGGCGATACCCGTCACTATCAGTAACCAGAACAACCAGTGTTTTGTCATGCTACTGAGCTTTGGACTAATATTGAGCTGCATCTCCTCACGGTATAAACTCCTTCTATATATCCTTTATCTTATTAAAAAGCTGCTACTTGAAGGGGCTTTGATGTACCGAAGAAACAACGTCGACAATCTTTTCAACAGTTTCTTCAACATTACATGGTCTAGTAATCCCATTCGTCTTTTTTGCTTTTTCACTATCTTCCTTCAGACGTATATGATCTTGACTGACGGCATAAAACGTCCCTTTTTTCTTGTGGTATTGACCAAGATATTCTTGCTCAACTTGCCCAGGGGTTGGTACCATAAGTGCTTGTGCACCAACGACTGCAAGATCCATAATCGTAGAATATCCGCTCCGAGACACCACTAATTGCGCACGGTTCAGTAGCCTCTCCCGCTCGTCTTTGGGAACAAAACTATAGGTATGAATATCTTTTTGTTTAAACGCCTCTTGTTTCTCCGATTTTCCAAGAGTGATGACGATATTTCCCTTCAAATCATCAATTTGTTCATACAAGATCTTTTCAAACATCGTCCGTTGCGGCTCAGGCCCTGAAATAGAAATCAAATAATCAATGTCTTTTTTCATAGTTTTTTTCTTAAAATCGGAAAGAACACCCACATAGTGTAATTTGTTTTCATCAATTTTACGTAATCGATGAGATAAGTCACCAGAAAGATCATTCTCCCTATAATCAGGAACCATAACTCCGCAGAATCGCTTAAAGAAGAAAAGATTGAACGTTTCACTGCCTGTTTCAAACATGCGAATGCGGAGAGGATTCATAATGCGCATTTGATGTGATATGAAAAAAGAAGGAATACGGCGGCTATACATGTCATATCTCCCGTCTGAGATAATGCGATCACATGGTCTTTTCTTCAGAATGGTTTGGAGTCGCTGCAAACCTGCTTCCATACGTGCGATAAATGTGGGCCAATAGACAACACTTTTTGCCATGAACTGCCTGGCGTTTTCTGACAGCAACATCGGATAGTCAGGAATATCATAGTAATCAACAGCATCACCGAGTTCTGTTTTCAACAGATCCAACGACCGTCCGTTGGAGATAATGGCTAGTTCATGCCCCTCGTTGAGCAACGTTCTTATAACGGGTAACGATCGTGTTGCATGACCAAGGCCCCAGGAGCATATTGCATAGATAATTCTCATCTGCAAGTTGTATTTCTTAACTCGTTAAATAGCTAACTGGAAAATAGCATCTTTTTATAGGCAAAGTGCGATAGCCTGTGGGAGGATGATATGACCTTCAAAGAAAAATTGCACCGCATTGTACAGAAAAATAATACCCTTCTCTGCGTCGGTCTTGATATTGATAAAGAAAAATTGCCTCACTTTCTTTTTGAATCAAGTAAGGATCCGTATTTTGAATTCAATAAAGCTATTATTGATGCCACCAAGGACCTGGTTTGTGCATACAAACTGAATATGGCTTTCTATGAAGTGTTTGGTGCAAAGGGGTTTGATTTACTACAAAAAACAGTTTGTTATATTCCTGACAATGTCGTCGTTATCATTGATGGTAAACGTAATGACATTGGCAATACTGTCCGTAAATATGCACAGTCATTGTTTGAGACATTCAATGCTGATGCCGTTACCCTTAATCCTTATTTAGGTAAAGATAGCATCTCCCCATTTTTGGAGTACAAAGATAAATGCAGTTTCATTCTTTGCCGTACCTCAAATCCTTCAGCTGGAGATTTCCAAAATCTGATAAGTGACAAGACGCCGCTGTATCAACAAGTTGCCAAAAAAATTAAGGAATGGAATATACACGACAATTGTGGCGCAGTTGTTGGTGCCACGTATCCTGAAGAATTACACATTGTCAGAAAACTGTTAGGCGACAACATTCCTCTACTCTTGCCAGGTATTGGAAAACAAGGCGGAGACGTTGAACAAACGGTGAAATACGGAACGAATAACAAGGGAGAAATGGCTATTATTAATTCCTCCCGTGGCATAATTTTTGCAGGAACTGATAAACGTTTTGCAGATGCGGCAAAAAAACAAGCAACATCCTTGAGAGATACCATAAATAAATTTCGTTAGACGCCACCGCAATTGATATTAACGAGCTGTTCAATAAATCTTTTTGCCTTGATTCGAAGATCTCCATGATCAATGATTGGAGAGGCAAGGTCAAGGCAACATCTTGATGCCGTACAAGGGTCCCTCTTTGATCTACCAGACGTAACGTCGAGAAATGAAAAAGAGGACAACCATGGTATCATATACCTGTCGCGATATCGGGGGCGGTATCTCTTCACTGCTGCAGTACCGGAGAGTACTGTCCCGACACCCAACCTCTTTAGAGTGTTGGGTGACAGCGACAATTTTCAATCAATACTATACTATATTATTTTCATCATATCAGTATAATAAAATATATATACTCTTCATGAGATGATAAGAACTCTCTAGTAGTTACGTCATCATTTAGGAGTACTTGAGTATGGGGGAGCATCGGTCATCAATCCACACCTCTTGTTGCATACTTCTTGCACTGTGTATGATATCAACGTCTCTTGTCTCTGCCAATCAACTCTTCGAGGAACCACGCCAACTGCCTCTACAAGAAATACACGATTCACTTTCATCTACTCGTCGTACATTCCACACTCTCTTTCGTCAAAGTCTCACCGAGTTACGAGAAGGCATGCTTTTTAATCTGGTAACAATCTATCGAGATAACGAACGAGCAACTCGTCTTCGTAGCTTCCTTCCCACCAGTATTGATATTGACGACGACGGCGATAAAGACATTCGTGTTTGGGTTATTCGTCGACCTGCATTACAACTATTGCCTCCATCAATAGGAATGAAAACGTCATTGCTCATTCGTCGACTTCCCGGCTTAGACGAAAGCCAAATTGATGATGCATTAGAAGTGTACCTCGAATATACACCAAAAGTGTTGGCGACCATAACCGGCTTACCTCTTGACCGTCTTTGCATAGGGTATCAATCACCTGAAGGTGAAACCATCCCTTCATTGTGTGTACTTTCACAAAAAACATTCTTTCACACACTTTATCCTCGACGACAGCCAACGCATGTCTTTTCTCTACAGCCTGGTACAATTGCTGGGTATCACCAGCTTAATCTCACCGCTTCTCTTGCCGACGCCACAGATAATGACATCATCACCGAACATCGATTGACTGTTTCATGCAATCCTGTGAGCAACACAGAACTCACGCTTACACGCTCTCATGCCAACAAAGGTCTAGTAATAGCACTCGAAACTGCGCATGTATCAGATGCCATCCTATGGTATGCAAAACAAGAAGCAGGAACTGAGGTGACTCTTGGCCTTTCTGTTGAAAATCTTTCCAGCTTTCGATGTGAGCTTTCTGCTGCACGAGCATACCAAAAAACCAGTCATGTCAAGTACCAAAGTCTTGCCAATAAGCCAACGAAAGTAACGTTATTTGCACAAAATAGTAACAATGCTTATCTTTATTTGAACTATCTCCCCCAGCAAATTGATCTTACCTGGCTGCCAGAAAATCAGGGATGGCTGGAAATTAATACCAGTGCAGAAACTCTTGAGCAGGTTGGATTTTGCAACGATCTTTTTCACCCCACCTTTCAGGTGTATGTCAGTAACCTCTCAGCTACAGGAAGGATAACCTGGAATCTGACGTCCATTGATTGCCTTGATACTGGTCGTTTACACCTTATGAGCACTGAGGCAATTAGCACCATACATCTTGATGCAACAAAGGATCCTCCTGGATCAGCAACCGTTTCTTTGGATATTGAAAGTAAACCACGGCTTGATGCAACAGTTTCATGGAATCTTTCGCAAGAGTATTTTTGTATCGAGCAGAGTCGCATGGATCTTTCTATTGCACTCGTAGTTATCACCCCTCAAGGCAGTACCTTTGCTGGATCATGCGTCTATCTCCCTCAAGAAAACGGGTCACTCACTATTCGTTTTGCCCCCCTCTTTGCAGATGATATTGGGTTCGGTCTTTCTGGTTCATCCTTTATCATCCAGAACATGACCGCCTTCTTTGCCATGCAAGGATTAGGAAATCTTACCATTCGTATGGATCGTGTGGTCAAACAGCACGAGGGAAACATCACCTTTACTCTTTCTGGTGTGCAAGAGGGAGAGACAATACTATGCAATTGTAGCCTTGAGGTGACCGGCGGGGTAGAAATCACCAATCTTTCTATTGGTTACAACGGTGCATGGCATAATGCCTCATCTGTCATTGTGGAAGACCAGGATACGCTCTATTTTGTCTTGAGCGCAAGCCTTAACGTTTCCTATGAATTTGCCGATGATTTGTCGTGGGGTTATATTTCTCTTTCAGGATCGCTATACATGAATCTTGACATTACCTTGGTATGGAATGGTACACAAGGGGGTATAACAGGAGAACTTATGGTAGAATCCCTTGATGACGCCTTTGTGATCTCCTGGAAAACGATTAATGGTACACGATTTTTCACGCTCAACGGCTCATCACTTGTTTCCCTTACAGCCTTCCGTGCGTGGTTTGGTGAGTTGTTTGCTATCAACATTCCTTATTTACACGGCAATCTAATGTTAAAAAACGTCTCTAATCAACAAGGATTTTTTTCACTTACGTTTCAAGGTTCAGGATTCCTCCATCTCAATACCTCTTTTTCCTCCGAAAATGAATCTGATACAGAGATACTGTTTTCGTTGAACACCGAGATCGCAAGCGGGAGCTCTCCTGCCACTGTTGCCGCTGGATGGGATCAGCACAATATTACCATTATTGAACTCGACGTTCTTGATGGCGGTCATCTTGTTGTGAATAATTGCTCACTGGTGGTTATTGAAGACAGTAATGTTTCTCTTCGTATCGAGAATTTGACGGCGTCATTTACCGGATATTTCCTTAGAATGGTTCTTCCAACAAACAGCTCCAACACTACCATGAGATCTACACTCAACGATGCTGAGATTTCTTTACATATCGATACTATAAATTTGAGTAGCAGCGAGCTTGATCTCGGAGAATTTATCTTTATCTCTCAAGTGCAAGGAACAGCTACGTTCTCGCTGGTGAATTATACCAATGAATCGTGTATAAACAAAACTGCTGTTGAGGATTTGATGTGGCATAATTTCACGATAGATATTGATGCCAACAATAGTCACTTCATACTTGATACACTGTATATCGAGCATCTTGCAAATTATAGCACGGTAGAGATGCATAACCTTTCGATACAAAATGGTTCAACACGTCTTATTCTTCATGCTGCAGTGAATCAAAATGTCACTGCCGCTCGCTTCATTTACGCTTCTTTTAACAATAGCCCCCATACCACGATGTTTCTTGATTCGTTCTCCTTTGATCTAGTCTTACAGGATATTCCCCCCCTTCCTACTACTCTTTATTCTGGTGTATTGGTTGACGGCCTATTTGAATTTCATCTTCGCTTATTTGATATCATTGCCTTTACCATTTTCAACGGAAGTGCCATCGATCATCTCGGAGTGAATATCACGCCTCCCGAAGAGACAGGGTCGCCTGACGTGTTTCTTCATACGGTTTTTGAAGACTCTGTTGACTATCTAAAGGTTGATTTTAAACTCTATCCATCCGAGCATCTCATAATTGATACCCATAATACGACAGCACGTCTGGACATGTCGTTTATTATATCCACGCCATCTGGAGAAAACATAGGTTACCGATTCGACGATGTTCAGCTACAAGCTGATCGATTTTTCCTCCATATGCCTGATGTATATGAAGACCCTGAAAATGCCAGTACCGATGAGTTTTACATCGAGGGTTATCTTCATGTTGATGGAGAAGGCACCCTATGGATGTTACTCAATGGAGTGTGGCAACCATTATATCCATATATCGGTACCCTCATCCTTCGGCCCGGTCATTTAACTCTTGAAGCAACTGGGGAAATCGAACTTAATTATACGACAACACTCCTATCAGGAGACGTAGTGACCCTTGCAGGAATCTTTCGGGCAACCCATTGCCTTCTTGATATCTTTTGGAACGAAACGATGCAGACGACAGCACTTATCTATAACGGTAGCCTCGATGTCGAGGCATTTCTCTTCGAAATAGAATACAATACGACAGGAGGAGAGTCACGGTTCTCTCTCTCATCAGGAAGTGTCAATGTTTCGATACCAACAATAGCCGCACTATTTATCAATGGCTCATCCTATGAGATGCATGTTCCTGAAGGAACACTTTCTTTTGAAGAGTTCAAAACAACTCGTATAAATGCAAGTGAGCAGGTGTTGGACAGTTCATGGAATTCCCTCTCTCTGATTGGTCCTGCACACGTACATATTGATCTTACGGACAAACCACAATTTTCACTCTGTGGCTCTGCTGAATCCCTACATATTAGTGCCTTTTCGATGTCCATCCCTGATGAAATGCTGGAATTTGATACGTTCTCCTTTTCCGGATCGTTGAATCTTACGACACTACCAGAAAAATCCGGTCTTTCTTCCTATGCAGGTATTAATATTGCAGAATTCACGGGAGTGCTTACCGTTGATGCCATCGCTTCGAGTGTTTCACCTCTGGATAGTTTGGACTCTGTATATTTTGAGGGAACTGGTGATATCCACTGTGAACGATGGGATTATGCTGACGATACGCATATGTTCTTGCAAAGCCAGCAAGGTTCTGCCTTACAGTCCTTTAGTGTTACCCTGGATGATGGACAGCAGGTTGAACTTACTCACAAGGAACCAGGAGATGCACTTATTGGTCCGGGCTATATCCATTTGGAGTGGAATATCGATCTTGATGCAGATGGATTCGTATTCCTTGATAGTTCTTCCATCACCTTGGAAAATGTGCAAGTGTCATACAAGAGAGACCGCTGGCTTGGGTGGGGAATACGGTTGGAATCCCCCAGCGGTTATGTCGACGCTGATGAGTGGTGCATGCAATGGGATCCTCTTGTCTATTTACCGAACCTTGGTGTCTTTATTCCTCGACCGCTATCTATCGTGATAACCGGAAGTATTTCCCACGGAGATAGTGATATTGATATTAGTGATGGTAATTATTGGTACAATTTATGGCCACTTTTGTCATGATAAATGGAGATGAATATAATGAAAAAAAACATAATCTGTATGTTGGTAATTGCCCTTCTTCTTGGTGCAAGCCTCCCTCTTGCGAGCGGACAAATACCTAAGATGAAACAAGTACGACATGCCTTTGGTAACAATCCGCCAGAAAAACCACAACAGCCAGATGGCCCCACTGGAGGAATTATTTTTAATCGTGTCGTTGTGGGAAACAAGTATACGTATACAACAGTGACCACTGATCCTGATGGAGATGAGGTAACCTATCTCTGGGACTGGGGGGATAATACAACAAGCGGATGGTCACCTGCATGGCCCTCCGGTGTTGGCGTTTCAGGAAGTCATACGTGGACGACAGCAGGAACGTACGAAGTGAAAGTAAAAGCGCGTGATGCTCATGATGCAGAAAGCGACTGGTCAGATCCCCTCGTTGTTACGGTGAGAAATAAACTCTTCGATGGATCCTGTTTTTTAGCAGGTACACAGGTCACCATGGCTGATGGATCATACAAAGATATCAAAGCTATCGCTGTTGGTGATTCGGTACTATCCTACAATATGGCCACGGATGTATTTGAAACGGCAACCGTTACGAAGGTCTATCATCATACCCCTTTGGAGATGGATGGCTCATATCTTATTATTAATGGTAACCTTCAGGTGACATCAAATCATCTGTTATATGTGCATGGTGAACTTGTGCAGGCAGGGGAGGTATGTGAGGGAGACACATCTACTGTCAGCAGCACCGGTGGAGCATCTGTCGTAACATCCATACGCCAGGCATTCGGATGGGTACCAACCTATAATTTTGAACTTGAGACGTCAACCCAGCTCTATTTTGTTGATGGCATTCCGGCATACCCTTTTAAGCCCGGCAGCAATCAGCACGTCTTCACCATACATCGGAACAGAGAGTGTTTCCTTCATTTTCTCTTTTCTAGCCAATTCTTTTAGTTTCGATAACTTTTATATAGCAAATTATATATACTTATAAATATAAGTAATGTATAGAAGAATAAAATACTCACTTTAAAATACAAAAGAAGGTATTGTACATGGGGGAGTTTACCTATTCCAAACCGATAAGAAGCCGCATACCCAAAAAACAGATGCACGTTCCAACAAAACTTTTCAGTGTCATCGTAGCACTGCTCCTTATGACGACTATGTTTTCGTCAGTAACGTTTGCTGATGATGATGGTGGTACCGATCCTGTTGGAGATGATACCAAACAAGGTACCAAGAGCAGCACCCGCAGTACGTTTGCAGGTATGCTCCGAGAGTTCTTTGAACAACGACGAGCAGAGCGAAAAGGACTGCTTTCATTAAAACTGGTAACTCTTTTTGACGGTAAGGAACAAACAACCAGGTTGCGCACGTTCTTGCCAACAAGTCTTGATATTGATGACGACGGCGATAAAGACATTCGTGTTTGGGTTATTCGTCGACCTGCATTACAACTATTGCCTCCATCAATAGGAATGAAAACCTCACTGCTCATTCGTCGGCTTGCTGGCTTAGACAAAAGTCAGATTGATGACGCCTTTGAGATCTCTCTTGAGTATGAGATGTCAAACCTTCTTTCTAAACTAATAAAAACCACACTTCCCCCTATTCGCATTGGGTATCAATCTCCTGACGGAGAAGAAATCCCCAAATCATGTTTTGTCTATCATAAAACCTTCCCACAACTTGCCTATCCTCGACAAAAAACAAAGCACACGGTCGGTATTAATCCAATCTCTATTGCAGGGGAAAGCCAACTTAACCTCCTGTTTTCCATCCCAGGGGCAGAAAACGAAACCGATTCAGCATTGACGATTCAAGTCAATCATAGTCCTGCTATTAAAAATGAGATTACGTTCGGTAGAAGTAAGGATCATTTTGTCCGCAGAGGGCAGACCCTTGATATCAAACGAAGTTCTATGGGTAAATCAAATGTTTCTGTGTTCATTAAAGATATCAGCATTCTTGGAAAGGGATCATTAGTCGTCAATGATATTCCAAAGAAGATATCATTGTCCTGGAAGCTCGCACGAACAGGATGCCTAGAACTTAATTCGTATTCCGCAGGCACAGGCACAGTTAAAGCAGCAGTTAATGGATTGATGACCATGGGCTTTACTGCTGAAACAGGTATTAATGCAGGGATTGCCTGGGAGAATTTAGGTCTCCGAAGTCTCACTAAAGGAAAGCCATTTGGCGTTTCTTTTAGTACAGAAGATTCCATGGCATTATCAGACTTTTATCTTACTGCATTGAATGTCGGCGCGTATAAGCTAGGCATCACTGCATCGTTACTTGGATTAAAACTGAACGCTGGCATTGATGTTGCACAACTTTCCTTCAAACCAGCTATTGAAGCAGAAACAATTGATATTGACGTGGACAATGCTGATGTTACGTTAGAAGATTGCATTGTTGATGTTGACTATGTTGGTCTCCCTGAAAGACCAACAGTTACTATTACGTCGCCAGAAGATGGCGACACCGTAAATGGTACTGTTCTCATTACCGGAATAGCGAATGCTCCAGCAGGAAGAGAAATTTCTTCTGTAGAAATTAGTATAGATGGGGCCGATCCAATAGTAGCTGAGGGAACTACCTCATGGTCATATGAATGGGATACTGCCATGGTGGCAAATGGCGAGCACAGGATTTCAGCCACGGTTTATGATGATGAAGGTAGACCTGGTGAGGATTCAGTTACGGTTACTATCGATAATGCAGGAAATAATTGGTATCCATTGGTAACGATAGATGCATTACCGATGATTGTTACATCAGATACCGTAACTATTAGTGGTACAGCTTCTGACCCTGACGGCGATGAGCAACTCGTAAGTGTAGAGATTCAGATTAATGATGGAGACTGGATTCAAGTAGAAGGAACCACCACATGGTCGTATGAGTGGGATGTCTCACAATTAACGGGTTCCTATGCTATTAAAGCTCGAAGCTATGATGGAGAAGACTATTCGCCAATTAAATCCACATCTACGTTTATTCGTTTTAGCGATGTATTAGATATCAGTCTTGATCATGCATTACTTGATCTGAAAAACTTTGCTCTCCAAACAGATGTTCCATTCATGAACATCACTGGTATTGAAATCCCCTCTTTTACTGCCGAGGGAAGCGGCGCATTTTATTTAGGGGAAGAGAATGCGTCTCTAAGTGCTGAAGGAGCGATACACCTTGACAACACCTCCATTACCGTAACTAACGGCTCAGGTGATCCAGAAAAACTCCTCGACACCCTTGTTGCAGATGTTACTGGAGATGGTAGATTTGATATTGTTTCCAAGGCGATCTCTGCAGTATTGAATGCTGACGTAGACATTGCTGCAAAACAAGCGATAGGACTTACTGACATTGCCCTTTCATTTGTTGGAAACATCTCTGCGCATATGGCAGTTGACGAATCTGGCAATGTTGCACTTGGTGGCAAACGAAAAGACGATCATTTTTACGTGGATATCAAGGAGTTTATCTTCACTCTCGGTGATCTTATTGACGTTGGTGCCGATCAACTTCTTGTTAATGGAACTGGAAATATTTCAGTCATAGATGATGAGCTCGTTATTTCAGGAGATCTTAATGAATGTCTCATTGACAACTTCCATGTTGACCTTGGAAATGCAACCTTCTCCTTTTCAGGGGCCGTTGATCGCATTCGAAATGGCGAACTACTCATTTCGTTTACTGATTTTTTCAATTTTGATATCTCGTACGATGGAGATTATGATTTAACAATCTTAAATCCACAAGTAAGCATCAATTCAAACACCAGTAATATTAGCGCACTAGCACAGAAGATCATGGTCAGAACTGATGGGTCTGCTCATTTTGCATATGAAAAAAATGAAACACAGGCAGAGGTATCTGTTATCTTACAAGATATCAAGTTTATAGGACTGTGCCTGTATTGCGATGAATTTTCATTTGGACCGACCGATATTGGATGGAACGGTTCATTCCATCTTGTCCTATCTGCTGATTTGTTTATTGAAATGGGAGAGGATTGGATTAGGATTACGATAGGCGGTAATGGAAGAGCACACATTGATCTGTATACTACTATGCAGGTTAATGACAGTATTGGTTATCTAAATGCAGAATTGGATCTCGCGACTGGAGAAGATGCCTTAGTGATATATCTTTTTAATCTTTCCGCAGACATAGGCTTTAACATCTATGGCGGTGCGGTTACCAACCTAGAATTATTCCAACTCTACCTTGAGAATAGTACAACCGCTGAACAACTTGTTGATATATCTATTACGAATCTTTCTGTTGGCTTTGATATGGATTCTACATTTGAAGATGGCATACTCTTCTTTATGATAAACGACGCAGGAGTTGCCATGGATAATGGTCACGTGGCCATAGCTCTGAAGGATACTGTTAATCTAACAGTAGAGGGAACTGTCGATGTCGCTCTCTCTAGCTCAGTATCTGGCGTTATCACCGTTGTATTGAATGAAACCGGTGCGACTAGTTTCGACGTCGACTTTACAGGAGAGGTATATGTAGAAATCGCTGGTTTGGATATACGGTATTACAATGAAGAAAAAGGGACAGATGTAAACCTTTCAGCTGATCTTATTGCCATCAACGGAAACGCCAAACTTCTCTTTACACCAGAGTATATAAATGCCAGTCTGGGCGTCGGAAACGATAATGGCAGTGGCATCATTCTTGATAACTTCTTATTGAATGTAACTATTGAATCAAGAGATGTTAATCTTTTCACAACATTTGGATTGCTGGATATCACCAGTGGCGTAACCATTAATCTCAGTGAAGGAATGACTATTAGTACATCTGCAGATCTTACTGCCGAAGATCTTTATCTCGTCATAAATTCAGATTCGCAAGAGATGTTTATAGCTGTTGATCTTGAGTTGTTTAAAATCACCGGAAATGGTGGTGGCACTATCGTTATTGATGAAAATTTCAGTCTTATCAGTGGTTCTAGTAATAACACAGACCTTATTCTTGAGAATGCCTCTCTTGATGTGTTTATATCTGAAATGATGCTCTATGCAATGCTAGAGGATATGGACATAAGCGTCATTGGTGCAGATGTTGAGTTTATTATCGATATCTCAGAGGGATTCGATAGTGTGGTCATGACAGCCGACCTTGTTGGAGATTCTGCAATTTCTGTAAATACTCTGTGGGCATACATTGGTTTTGTTTTTATAGAACTCAGAGTAGATGACCTCATGATTACAGGACCAACCGTTATCGATGTGGATGTCGATACTAGTAGCGATGTTCTTGCATTAGTCACCATCAGTGCTGTTGAGGGCATTACTGCTGATGAATTTACCATTGCAGGTTTTCTCAATATTTATGGTATAGATGGTGGTCCAAACGTATCTGTTGGCATAGATCATCTTGGAAATATTCTTATTGGACTTGATGGGGAATGGCATTTTGATATGATTCTAATTATGAATAGTATGGGGCCACTAACCAACATAGACTTCGATGGACAAATAGATTCGTTATTACTAGGCTTTGGGGGGTCACCTTTGCATTGGTTACACATCGGAGGGTCAGCTGTTGAATCAACGACAATATCTTTAGATAACCCAATCCCCGGGTTGGTAAATAGAAAACTCATAGTTGAACTAGGACCAGGAGAATTTATGTTCACAGTTGATGGCATTGAATGTCTGTTCGTTCAAGATGCATTACCAAACCTTGGAGTATTTGGTTATTGTGATGCACCTATCACGTTTAAAGTAGAAACCCCTCTCATTCCTGGCGAAGATCTAACTGTTTTTGAAGATTTGAAAGGATTTATTGAACTCAACATCGAGATGAATGAGTTGTCAACTCTCCTTATGGGGGGTGATGAACGAGAAATAGACGTTCTCATAGACATTAAAGGAAATTTCGATGCATTGATACTGTTTAATGGTCTCTTTGAAATCAATGGTTCTGGCGAACTCTATCTTGATATTGAAGTAGGGGGTTCAATATTATCAGGAGATTTTTATGGCTCATTTAATGCCAGTTGGGACGGTGTGTTATATGTTGTCTTACCCGAGATTAGGAAATTTGCGTTTGAAGCGTCTGGAGAAGTGGAATATAATTTTGGAGATAACCCTGGTTCAGGAGAATACATTATTGAAACAAACGAAGCAACGATTATTATGAATGAAAATACAAATACGGTCACTATACTAGACGAAGAAGGAACTGTTTTGTTGCAAGAAGGAACGGTATCCTTTGATGAGAATGGAGAACTTATTATACTCAACGGACAGGGACAACAAATACTTGGCGGTGAAGGCGGCGGATCGACATCCTCTGATCCCTATGACATACTCTTTGGTATCTTTGATCACTTTTATCGATGGCGTTGGAAACATTTTTCAGGTGGCGGTTGGCAGAGAATCCCCATATGGGATACTAGACCAGCTCCTGTTGTTAAGGCAGCAGTCACATTACTGACGAGGGCACCAACAGGTAATGAATTACATGTTCTATCGTGGGATATTTTGCCAGGCGATGAGCTAAATTTCTCAGCCTGGTACAAACCAGGTCCAAACAATCACGGACCTTACGACTTTATCTTTAATTACGGTGATGGGACAACATCAGATCCGGTGTATGTACCTGCTTCACAAGATCCTATAAAGATCTACGCTCCAGAAAATCATCAATATATAACGCCTGATCAGTATATCGCAACGATTACTGTTATTGATTACGGCAGTTCTGGCGATACTGCAATGGATACGTTTACCATTGATGTCGTAGAAGAATATTTAAGAGTATCCCCAGGCCGATTCATATGGAACTTTGAACAACTTGAAGACCAAAAAGAAGAAGATGGAAAAGTATACGATTCCTTCGAAGTGAAACATGCAGGAAATGCAACCTATACGTCATACACTCTCGAGTGGAATCTTACACACGATACTATGAGATATGGTACAAATTGGACATTTGATAAACTCTCTGGATCATTAGAACCTGGAGAATCCGAGATCGTCAATTTCTCGTTTACACCTCCATCAGTTCCAGGAGATTATACCGGGGCCAATGTATCAATTAATAATATCAATAATCCGGATGAATCGACTTCCATAAACTTTAACATCTATTATGGCTTGGTAGAGCTCTTACCAGATAGTCCACAAATTATTTACATTGAAGAAGGAGAAATCGCAACATTTGACGATCTCTTCTGGGTGTTTAGCAATCGATGGGAGGATCTAGATTGGGTTATTTCTAATATTACCTTCAATGAGAGCTTTAACCCCGACCTGATTGACTATTCATTTATCCCAGACGAAGGTATTATACGCCCAGGGGACCCTCTCACGCCAGTCAGTTTATATCTCGATGCGTCAAATGAGCAATTCATCGGGTGTCAAATGATTGTTACTGTGCAACGAAGAGGAGACACCATCGAGTACACCGCTGATAATGATAGTATCTATATTGATATTAGAATCAGGCCAGAAGGAGGATCCAATCCTGGCTCAGACTGGGTTACTCCTGACTCACATATTCAAAACTGGTGGTATTGGCCAGGAAGAGCACACGACAACAATCTTGCCGGTTGGTCAGCATCTTCTTATCGAAGATTACACGGTGGGTGGACCAACGATCCACTCATACTAAGGCTTGACGATCCGATAACCTGTCGCGGATTCAGAATTAATGCAAAAGCAGGAGATAATCTGGATCAACTCAAAGTAAAATTATACAATGACGACACACTACAATTCACGAAAACCTTTTCTGATGGCCAGTGGGAAAACCATGAGTGGACAGAGTGGGATTTTGGAACAAGTAAAACAGTTAACAAAGTCGAGATAAAACAGCACCTATCGAGCGGAACATTCAAAGGTCATTGGGCCGTTGTTTGGGAGTTTGATTTTCTCAAAGAATCCTAAGCACCACTCTTTTTTCTTTTTACATTTTGCACTAGCGAACTGTAACCTTTAAATACAAGTATGATATACCTTCTAGAACACAATTTCAATCTTAGCCCGGGCCTTTTCCGGTCGACCCATGAGAATAGGTCATCGCACTGTCTGTGAGTGGGTCATTTCAGTCCTGGGCAACAAGTAATGGATGTGGAGGTTCAAGAAAACAAGGTACCCTAGAGGGTTCTTGCGCTCTCTTGAATCTGACGATCGACGTGTGTTGGTGATATTTGATTCACCTGCCAATTCACCAAAGGATAATAACATTAGTGTGCCAGATTCCGGTTGATCCTGCCGGAGGTCACTGCTATTGGGATTCGACTAAGCCATGCGAGTCGAGAGGGTTCGGCCCTCGGCTGACGGCTCAGTAACACGTGGATAATCTGCCCTAAGGTGGAGGATACCCTCGGGAAACTGAGAATAATACTCCATAGGTCTAGGAGGCTGGAATGCACCTAGGCTCAAAACTTCGGTGCCTTAGGATGAGTCTGCGGACTATCAGGTAGTAGTCAGGGTAATGACCTGACTAGCCTACGACGGATACGGGTTGTGAGAGCAAT
>CAZWZY010000028.1:0-19566 GCA_964638175.1 uncultured Thermoplasmatales archaeon
ATCTTGACTGCCAAATCCTGCCTGAACAAGCTGGAAGGAAAGGTCATCCTGTGAAGAGAGATAATATTCATTTCCTTCAAAGGATGCGGTGAGCTGATAGGTTCCGAGTGCATCTGCCGTTGAAAAATTGTATGTCTTATTGAAATACCCTGTTGCGTTAGTGGATACCAAAGAAGGTTCATCGGCAAGGGAAAGTGTGATGGTCATATTGATCAACGGAGTTCCCTGATCATCAGTCAGTCGCCCGTGGATTTCTACCGTTTCATTTTGCTCAACATAGGACGTATCCAGCGCAAATAATGAAAGCTGAGTTGTCGCTTGAACGAAAATCGCTTGTTCTGCATTTGCTTCAGCATAGACCTCCGTCCCAGGATAGTGTGCTGTTACCATATTTGTACCGGGAGTGGCATTTGACGGGATGCTCATTGCTGAAGAATAGGTGCTTTGTGATGATGTGGCGATCTCGACAATTTTTGTATCATCGAACAAGAGATGGATGGGAGCATGTGCCATGGTTTCTTCAGATTTACTTGACAAGGTCCCTTGCGCCAAAATAATGCTTCCTCGTGTTGCTATGGTAGTATTCAGCACCAGTGAAATGTTAGAGCTTAAATCTCGTACCACTACTTGATGAGTTGCCTCTGAAGAAGAAAGATACGTATCGCCATCAAAGATAGCCGTAATGTTAAGAGAGCCTAACGATGTTGGCGTATATGCATAGAGGAATATGCCCTCTGCATTGGTAATACTCTCACCAAGAAACTCGCCATCAATAAAAAGTGACAAGGTCTGATCAGGCAGCGGTTGCTCCCCATCATCAACAAGACTCCCTGTGATTTCCAATTCGTCAGTGAGCGCTATGGATGACACCATATCAAAAAGAATAGTGGTGTTTGAGTACACGTCAATGGTAGGATCTGATTGAGAGCCAGCGTAGGTGTCATTGCCTAGGGAACGGGCGACAACTTGGTTAGCACCTACAGGAATTGCATCTGGTATGGTTCCTTCAATAAGAAAGAGTCCGTCTTCTATAGTCACTCCTTCCCCAGCAAGAAATTCATCCCAGTCACCTGAAAAGTCTTTTGATTCAATTACATAAATTTCAACAGGGATGCCAGATAGACCGGTTCCTCCTTCATCAGTTACTACACCCTCAACTGTAAATGATCCTGATTTGTACGCACTCGACGACACATCAGTAATCGTTGTTATGGTTGGAAGACGATCGCCGCCTGGTGGTTCTGTTCCATTGCCTGGTTGTGATTGGTTCCCTTGGGGTTGCGTAGCGTTCGTGAATGGATTATATCCTTCAGGGTTACATACATGACACTCCCCTAATCCACCCAGGTCCATGCGCATCCAGCCATTGGTGGGAATATAGAGTTCAACAAATGCATGACATTCATTTACCACTAGTCTGGTGGGTAAGCCAATCGCATTCGCCGTAATAAAGCATGCAAATGATCTGAGGTAACAGGCACCATGCTTTGCTCGTGCGATGGCAAGATAGATATCAGGCTCTTCCTCTTCTGAGGGGATTTCACCCTCCGTAAAACTTGAGAAATACGCATACAACGTATCCACAATCGTCTTAAGACTAGTTTCTCCAGTCAGACCAAGCTCATCAATAATAAGTTCGGCACTTGATACCACAGATGACGGTGGTGACCGTTTCACTGATGAAGGGATATCAGCAAGAGTAAGATCTTCAGGCATATCAAAGATAAAATATGAAGAATCTGCACTGGTGGTAAATGTCAGCGTCACCTCGCCATAATAATTGTGATCGGCCGCTGCAACATAATAGTTGTCAGCACCGTCCTTGTAAAATCGTGCAGAAAGCCATGGTTCTGAAAAATAATACGAAAGGATATTGGCATTTGGTGCCACGGAAGGGATGGGAATTGCATCATCGGTTAGTTTGGTAAGAGGAATGCCGCCAGTAAATACATTATCATACACGGCATCATCTAATCCAAGCGAGTAAAGAGTAGAGTCGTAAATATATGCCTCGTACTCTTCAGTAATGGCATCATAGGCAACGTATCGTTTTGCAGATACTAAAGACGGATCAAAGACCGCATAGCAAGTGACATCACCACCAGATCCATCCCGATGAGGACTAACAGACGATGAAGCACCACTTGAGCCGCCGCCAGCACCGGTAGGATCTCCGCCAGCACCTTCTTCAGGCGGGCCGTATTCTAAATCACCTTCACCAGCAGGAGTAGATGGTTCCTCATCTTCGCCGTCAAGAATGCCATCGCCATCAGAATCTGGATTGGTAGGATCTGTTCCATAGGATGACTCGTCCCCATCTCTCAATCCATCGTTATCAGTGTCTGGGTCTGCAGGATCTGTTCCTTCTTCAAGTTCCTGGCCATCGAGCATACCATCGTTATCTGAATCAGGATCACGGATATTTGGGTACCCATCTCCATCAATGTCTCCTTCCGGCCCAAGGTTTTCATTGTTTTCTTGCTGAGAACGGTTTTGCCAATAGTCGTACTCTTGTCCATCAGGAATGCCGTCGTTATCTGAGTCTTGTGAGAGGGGGTCTGTTCCCAACAATTCTTCCATCTCATCAGTTAACCCATCACCATCACGATCTACATTTTGGAAATTACCAATCAGAGTGATTAATGCCCAGAGAACAACGAGAAGGGCAACGATTGCAGCAAGAATCTTCAGTGGTTTGGTTTGCACTACACAACTCCTCAGATACTAGAAGCATCATATATTTTGGCAAGGGTGAATGGATATGACGTGTTAAAATCATTGTGTTTTACATTGACATTCTACCACGACATCTTTATATGAGGGAAAGAATAACCAATACTATATTCAACGACGGTTACCGAGGCGGAAAGTATCCCATGTATAGATCACAGACCACCGTTTTAGTGCTTCTTCTCGTATGTGCAGTCAGCAGTCTCACCCTGTTTGTTCCACATGTTTCTGCGGAACCAGATGGATGGATTACTATTACCCAGCCTGGAGTAGGTTTCTCATATTATGAAGGAGATGATATTAGTATCCAATGGGATTCGTTCAATGCTGGTACTTATGTGAAAATTGAGCTGTACAAAGGAGGAGAATTTTATTCGACGTTTACAAGCAACACTAGTAACGATGGGTATCATTATGATGATATCCCCCTTGATCTTACCACCGGCAATTATCAAGTTAGAGTTACCAGTCTTGCAGACGATGATATCTATGATATGAGTCCCTACATCTATCTCTATAATCGTGAAATAGAAGTTACCCAGCCTTCTAGTGAAGACGAGTGGTACAAAGGCGACGGATACTACATTTATTGGGATATCAGCGATGCGGGAAGTTACTTTGATATCGACCTGTATAAAAGCGGTTCAAAATATCAAACCATAGCATCCAGTGTCTATAGCCCATATGGACAGTACTATTGGTCTATTTCTGAATCACTTCCTACCAGCTCTTCGTATAAAATTAGAGTGACTAGTACCTACTATGATTTTGTCTATGACTACAGCAGTACCTTTTCTATTGACGAACAATCAATAACCATCACATCTCCAACTGAAGATGATGAATGGTTTAAAGGAGAAATGTACACCATTACCTGGGATTCTCGAAATGCAGGAAGTCATGTGAAAATTGGATATACGTATGGCTCTTCATACTCCTATTATACTATTGCCTCAAATACGAGTAACGATGGAAGCTACAGTTGGACATTGCCTTCTGGCTTAGCCTCTCGTTCAGATTATAAGATTTACATGCAGAGCCTTTCAGACAGCTCCATACAGGAGTGGAGTGAGACCTTTTCTATTGATGAGCGCTCGATTATTGTTATTGCTCCTGCAGCCGGTACAACATGGTACATTAATGATACCTATACTATTCGGTGGTCAGCAGAAAACGTTGGATCTTCTGTCAAATTGTCGTTGTATCAAGCGGGGTGGCCAGCAGCAACTCTTGCTACCAGTACAGAAAATGATGGTGAATTTTCGTGGCAAATTACCGCTGATATCGTGCCAAGTTCTTCATGTAAACTCAAAGTTGAAAGCACCAGTTATTCGTCGGTTTATGGTATTAGCGACTATTTTACCATCGATCATCGATCAATTACCATACATGATCCAAACGAAGAGATGTGGTATGTCGGTGAAGCTTACAGCATTACGTGGGAATCCCAAGGTGCAGGGGACTATGTCGATATCTCATTGTATGCAAATGGAGAACTGTACATGACTATTGCAGAGCAAACAGAAAACGATGGTTCATATCAGTGGACGATTCCTCAGGAACTTGCTCCGGGTTCTTCATATACCATCCAAATTTCAAGCGATACGTACAGCAGTGTATCTTCAACAAGTGTCAATGAAATTGCTATCCAACAAACCACATTGCAACAATTGTCTAACATGCTTCCCTTCATCATCGCAGTGATCATCATTATCGTAGGTGGTTTGGTGGTGTATCGAAAGGTACTACGAAAAACTCCAGTATCATCAACAAAGGAACAACCTCAAGAGGAAGCAGAATCAAGTGAGCCTCAGTCACCTGTAGAACCAGTAAAAGACAAACCTGTCACTCAGGACGAATACGAACAAATTTGGGAGCGACGACGTCGTTAATTTTTATAGAATATAGTGATATAATTAATCTTTTTAAGAATATGAACTATACTCTACACCAGGTATACCCTAATGCATGCGGTGAAACGACTTCTCTGGTGGCTACTTGCTGGGTCTGCTGGTGGTACAAACCGCGGACGCATGTTGGAAGTGCTCTTTCTTCGCCCATACAATGCTAATGAATTAGCAGGTGTCCTTGAATTAGATTATAAAACGGTTCGCCATCATCTTGAAGTCTTGGAAAACAATCGATTGATCACAGCAACCGGAAGCGGGTATGGCAAAGTATACTCTCCATCAGATATGTTGGAGGAAAATAAAGCGTATTTTTTAGAAATTTGGGGCCAAATTGGGAAAAAGCAAATAAAAAAAGAACAACCTAAAAGGTGAATAGAGTATGAGTGAAATTCCATATAAGGAAACAATGGATCCAAAAACAAAAGCAATTGCTATTATTGTCTTATTGTTAATTATTGGCACAATTGTTGGTCTTGTTATCTCCTATGCAAGTACCGAGTATGTCGGACAACGAGTAGAAAATCTCAATAGAAATCTTAAGCAATATCTCCAAGCGTTGCGAGACATGTATATGCTCTATACCACTATTATTTGTATCAATATCCTCTTACTTTTAGGATTAGTTGGCATCTATACCGATACCTTCAGGAAGACAAAATCAAGTTTTATTTTTGGTCTTTTGTTGTTTGTAAGTGTACTTCTTGTACAGGCAATTATTTCTCTTCCTGTTCTCCAGGCATCATTAGGATTCCTTCGCTATATCCCCAGCTTGTTCGAGATTTTACCCAATTTATTTGAAACTATTGCCCTCATTATTCTGCTTTATCTGAGCATGGAATAGGGTAAGATTTGGGTCTCTTTTGGAATTCATTTGGAATAAATTCTGGAAATTCAATATAAATAGTCACTCTCATAAATCAACGTAGAACCAAAAAAACTAGGTGAAAAAACATGAAGAAAAAAATATGGACAGGTGCCATCGTCTTGGGCATACTCCTCTTGGGTATGACCTCGGTGGTAAACGCAAGTGACGGATCAGTGACCAGTGCAAGTGCCATGAATGATATGAAACAAGCTGAGTACCAATATCAATATCAGCAAAAAGAAGCAGTACCCTCTTTGATAGATGCCGATGCATTGGTTGGACAACCAACTGCTGATGTTGCACCATTCCCCCATATTCGGGTGCGATTTAAAGGTATCTGGGGCGATCTCGGCGATAACGAAACAAAAGGGTATTGTAGAGGTACTCTTGGAAAAACCGGACGTATTGGTTTTCTCAGCGGATTCTATAACACCACCAACGGGAGCGTTGGTCGTGTCCGCGGTATCCTTAAGTATGGATACTTTAACGGAAAGATCATTACTCCCAAAGGAGAAAAGCGTCCTATCACTGGATTCTACAGAATAGATCGGGAAACACGATCGCTTCATATCCAGTGGATGACCATAAACCGAGTTGGGTGGGCACACCTTCGCATTAGTCCTATGCAACCAACTGTTGATGCTGCGGACTAATCAGTTCGTCTCCTTCCTCACCCTCTCTTTTTTTCTTTCGATAAAAACAATCACACTCTTTTTATAATGAAACGTAGGTTTACGTATCGTGACTACAGTAACCATAAAAGTAGCATCTACTGACACAGAGTTTCAGCAGGTTATGGCTATTCGAACCACCGTATTTGTTGAAGAACAACACGTTCCGTATGACATAGAGGTCGATGGGGTTGATGATGCAGCAGAACACCTCATTGCCTATGTTGGTAACAGACCTGTTGGTTGTGCCCGCATTCGTAACTTCGATGGAGATGCAAAATTGGAGCGGCTTGCTGTACTCAAAGAGTACCGTGGGCAAACAATTGGGCAGCAACTGACCCATTTTGCAATTCAGTATTGTAAAACAAAATCTATTTCAAACATACACCTTCATGCGCAGCTATCTGTCGCAGAGTTTTATGAACAACTCGGATTCAAACGATATGGAAAAGAGTTTGATGAAGCGGGAATCGGGCATATTGCAATGTGCATGTCACTTAAAGAATGATTTTTATAGCACGAGAGCATATCGCAGAATATCGGAGGAGGTTTGCATGGCTACCAAAAAGAAAGGCGAGATGGACGAGCGGGTCGAAAATTTTGCTGAAGAGATAGGACAACTTGGTAAAAACGTAGGAAGACACGCACACAAGCATGCAAAAACCTTCGAACGACACATGAAGACAGTGGGAGAAGAGTTAGATACAAAAGGAAAGCAAATGGAAGGATGGTACCATCGTACATTTGGCGTTCTTGGTCCACTGATTTCAAGTATTATCGGAATTATTATCCTTGGTGCCATCATTTGGATTTTACTTCTCTTAGGAACAAAGACAAACGGCACAGTCTTTTCAGAGTTAAGCTCCTTTTTACGTGCCCATATTGCTCTCTTATTCGGGTTCTCACTTTTATTTTCATACACCGAATATGGTAATAAAGTCTATCCAAAATATTTTAGATGGGTCAATCCCATAACAACTGCCGCAGGGATTGTTGTTGCCTTATGGCTAGTGATCAATATTTTATATATCCTTATGCCTGATTTACAGATACCATTCCTTACTCCTGTTGCTACCGCGATTCTCACTAATATGGTTATTGTGTTTTTGTGTATTGTTATTGTTGGGTATGTTGTCCTGCTTCTTCTCATCTCCACCAAGCCAATCGTACAAGAAGCAGTGAAATCTTCACGCGCACAAAAAAAACCACCAACGAGTAACCCAAAAGAAGAAACCTACAAACGACTCTACCGATCAGGTAATGAACGGATTCTTGGTGGCGTATGCGGAGGGATTGCCGAGTATTTCAATGTCGATCCCGTACTCATCCGTTTGTTGTGGATTATTGGATTGTTTGTATCAGTTGGAACACTTATTTTAGCCTACTTCATTTTTTGGATCATTATTCCCAGAAATCCCCATCACGCCTGGTAGACAAACACTAGCCTTTTCCCTTCATACCTTTTATGATGGTTTTGTTGACAAAAAGTGGGTTTTCAAATGACGAATGTAGATAGTACCCCAACCAAACGAAATCATAGATCCTGCCAAATTGGCAATAACAATGGCCCACCACAGTCCAACAAGGCCACCATGTACCACATAGGTTGAAACTAGCGCAAGAACGACTGTCAGCACAATAGTTCTTAGTAGGGTAGCAATTAATGAATAGATGCCTTTTCCCGTCCCCTGAAACATGGCAGAGGAGGTGATACCGAACGCAGCACCAGGATAGAATAAACAGGTAATTTTTAAAAATGTTTCAAGATCAGCTTGAATGCGAGTAGCGTCTGCAGAAGTAGTAAATACGTAGGTAATAAATGGTGCCAAGAAAAAAATGACAAGCGCAAGTAACAATTCTATAATAAAACCAGACTTTGCAGCGTACAGAAACGCAGTATTCAATTTCTTATATGATTTTGCACCATATGCTGCACCAGTGACCGTGGTTACTGCTGTGGCCATTCCCAAAAGCGGAAGAACAGCGATCATCACAATTCTCCACCCGGTGTTATAGACAGCAACACCATCTTCACCACCCCCTGAAACGCCAATAAGAATAACGATAATCAACATGGTAAATGACATCGAGAGTTGTTGAATAGACGCGGGAAGTCCCACGCGAAAAATATCAACAATAATATCTTTTTTAAATGTGAAATCTCTAAATTTGAAGGTGACGTAAGTGTCTCGTCTAAAAAACAACCAATAAATCAAGATAGTAAAGGTGATCGCCATGGAAAGAATGGTTGCAACTGCTGCACCAGTAACTCCCATACCAAAGGTATAGATGAAGATGGGATCTAGCACGATGTTGAGACCTGCACCGAACAACATCGCATACATTGCTCTGTTGGCGTCGCCTTCTGCCCGCAGGATTGCCAATGCAACGTTAATGAAAAAGATGAAGATGCTTCCGGAAAAAATAATGCGTCCGTACGATGTTGCCATATGGACCGTTTCGGCAGCACCAATGGAAGAAAAAATCGTATCAGCAAAGGGGAAAAAGATTGCCGTAAATACGAGAGAAATGAGCACCGTCATAATAACTGAATGAATGGCAACGTTGTCGGCTCCTTGTTTATCTTTTGCGCCAATACGCCTTGAAATGGCAGACCCACCACCAATCCCAAGACCAGTCGAGATGGCAATGATCATCATATAAAAGGGCATGGCAAAACCAACAGCGGCAAGAGCACCTGTTCCTACATCAGCTACCTCTGCAGCAGTAAATATGTCTTGGCCAAATCCAGAAACCCACAAGGCATCAACAAGATTGTAGATCGTGTGGGCAGACATGGCAATAATCATAGGAATGGCCAGTTTTACAATAGCCTTTTTAGGATCGCCGAGAAGCATGTCTACGCCTTTTGTTTTAGCATTGGAAGAAAAAGATTTAGTTGGCACGTGATGGGAGAATAGCAAGTCTTATTTCAATGTTATGATTTCGTAGATGAAAATGGAAACCTAGGTTTCGTCCATATCCTTTAAATACCTCCTCTTTATTCCCCTAGTTTAATGGCACTTTGGCAAGGTAAATCAAAGCGAAGTTACACAGGACGGCGTATCCGCTCTGCGCGAGGAAAACGAAAGTTTGAGATCGGAAGAGAATCCCACTTAACAACAATAGGACAACCACAATTGAAGAAACTACGCACTATGGGAAATAATAGAAAAACACGAGTGAAAACAACGGATATTGCATATGTTGTTGATCCGAAAACAAAGAAAACGACAAAGACAGAGATTGTCTCTGTTGCAGAAAATGCGGCAAACATCCACTATGTGCGACGTAATATCATCAACAAAGGTGCAATTATTGAAACCAAGCTTGGAAAAGCAAAGGTTACCTCACGACCTGGCCAAAGCGGCACGGTTAATGCCGTATTGCTCTCATAACGTGTAGGTGTGATGCCTCATGGTTTCTCGAGATGAAGAGAAGTTTGTTCTTTGGCCATCCTATTTTGATAAGACACGATCGCGGTTGCAAGGAAGAAGAGTTTCAAAAAAGCACGCAATAGAAAAACCAACAACAGAGGCCATTGCAAAGGCTGCAAAATCACTAGGACTCAATCCGGTTGTAGAAAAAGAACGTGCCTATCCTGCAGACCATTGGAAAAAAAATGGGCGCGTACTGGTTGACAAAAAAACAGCAAAAAGCAAGCTCTTGGTGCAAATTGCCAACCGGTTGTAAGAAGCTTACGTGCTCTCTGTTCCTTGTTTTAAGGTAAAGTAAAACGTCGTTCCTTTTCCCTTCCCTTTGCTATCTGCCCAAATGCGGCCACCATGCTTTTCCACAATGCGTTTTGAAATGGCAAGACCAAGACCGCTACTATCAAAATCATGCCGGGATGGATCAACCTTGTAGAACTCATCAAACACCTGGCGGAGTTGATCTTCGGTCATTCCCGCACCCGTGTCAGTGACTGAAATCGTTACCATATCATCATCTTCTTGCGCATCAAGAGTAACAGTTCCCTGCTCAGGTGTGTATTTTATGGCGTTATTCAATATATTGTTAAAGAGTTCATTCAGTTGAAGATCATCTGCCTCCACTACGATATCTTTACTAATGAGATTTTCAACAGTAAGAGACTTTTCATCAAATAGGGATTGCTGTGCATTTAGGAAAGCACCTACCTTTTCGTAGAGATTTATGGGCTTGACATCAAACATTGTACTAGGGGCATTGAGACGGGCAAGCTCAATTGTTTTGGTGACCAAATTTTTCATAAAACGTACATTTTCTTCAATCACGCCTAGAAGGTCTTTTGTTTTTTTATCAGTTTGTCGTCTCTTTATGATAGGAATCAAGGTGACTAATGGTGTTAACGGATTTTTTAAATCATGGCCTAATTGGTTCACAAATTCATCTTTCTGTTTCAACAGTCGCTCAATTTCAGCAGTGCGATCTTCGACCTTGCGTTCAAGTTCTTTATTAACAATAGATAACGTTTGGTGTGCCTCGCGCAACTCGTCATCCATCTGTTTCCGTTGGAATGCCATTGAGGCTTGGTTAATATAGCTCTCAAGAACCTCCTTGTGTTGTAGTTCATACCCTTTCTTCATCGCGATAATAACGTTACCAAACAGTCGATTGTTATAGTAAATACCAACTGTATATATTTGCTCACTATTGATGTATGTTTCAACAACACCGTGCAGTTGTCGGGGGATGGACGATGACGTCACATTGATCATTTCGTTTAGAGACGTCTGTATCAGTTTTCCCGCAACCATCTTTTTATACCACGAGTCAGTGTCTAAGTGAAGAGTAACCCCCGTAAGTGGTTGCCCCAAGATATTGAGAATAGTTGCCATGTGCAACTCAAGACCAATCAGTTTACGAATGGTAAAGGTCTTTTCATTCTCATCAAACGAAGAAATAATAAGATAGGCATCCTCAACAAGAGAGCGGAGATGCTCTCCCACCATGTTGTAGATGTCTTTTTCTGAAGACAGCTGTACAAATTCTGTACTTGTTTGTAACAAAAAGGACAAAGTTTCCATGTGTTGTTGCTCTTGTTCTTGTAATAGTTTTTGTCGGGTAACATCTCGAATGATTCCTTGTGTTCCTACCGCCTTCCCATCAACTACGATGGGTGTTGCGGAAATCTCTCCGTAGATTGTCGTTCCGTTTTTATGTTTTAATTTCAAGGGAAAGTTGCTGGTAGCTCGTTGTTCTTTAAGAGCAGCACGATATTCTTTCATAACTTTGGGAATCTCCGATTTACGCAAGAAATGGAAAAACGATTTACCCACACATTCTTCTACACTATATCCTGCCATCTGATTCACTGCAGGAGAGACATAGGTAATTTTTCCTTTTGTATCTGCTATGACAATGGCATCCTTACTTCGCTCTGCAATGGTTCTAAACTTTTTTTCACTCTGTCGTAATGCCTCTTCGGCAGTTTTTTGTTCAGTGATATTTGATAAAAAATTCAAGGTCGCTGGTTTCCCATTCCATTCAATACGAACCCCGCTATTGCGCAGCCAAATACTGTTTCCGTGTTTATCAAGAATACGCATATCATAGTTGTTTAGTGTTTCTTTTCCTTGCAGTCTTTTAGTATGGATCTCTTTCACCATGGTTCTATCGTCAGGATGTACAATCTCTAGAAACGGTCGGGAGAGTAGTTCTTTGTTTGAGTACCCCGATACTTGTGACGACGCAGCATTTGCATACATGAGCATGCCGTCTTGAGTGATTACAATTCCTTCATTTGTGTTCTCAACAACAGAGCGATATTTTTCTTCACTTTCTCGTAATTTTTTTTCATACGCTTTTTCATCGGTTATATCCCGCAGTATCGCTTGAATACCAATTTTCTTCTTTCCTACTTTCATTACCCTAAGTTTTGCTTCTCCAAATCTGATGTCCCCATTCTTTCGCTTCCATCTAAAATCCAAGGAGACTTTTTCTTTTGTCCCCAATAAGAGTTTTGTAGCCTGTGGAATATACTTGGGAAGATCCTCCTTAAGGATGGTAGGTATTTTTGAAAAGTGTCTTCCAACGATTTCCTCTTCTGAAAAACCAGTTAGCCTTACAAAAGCAGGATTAATAGCAGTTACCATTCCTTTCATGTCTGCTATTGCTATTCCATAAGGGGACATAGCTACGATATTTCTATATCGTTCCTCTGATTCTTTGATCTCTTTCTCAGCTTTTTTTTGGGAAGAAATATCTTGCACACCTGCAACTGCCCCACGATAGGTCTCTTGCTCATCGACGATAGGAGCCGTTTCAACAAGAGCATAGAGACGGGTACCATCTTTTCGTATGAATTCAAATTCGTGTTGCTCTTTGATGCCTTGTTTTCGTCGTTCTAAGTCCTGTTTTGCAATCTTTTTTCCCTTTCCATCCATAAACGAAAACAGATGTTTTCCCACCATTTCCTCAACAGTATACCCAAGCATCTCAGCCATACGTTTATTCACATATGTAGTAACAGCATGTTCGTCGATCTGCCAAATGCCTTCATGCAATGTCTCGATAAGGGTTCGGTATTTTTTCTCACTTTTTTTTAATGATTCTTCCGCGTTCTTTTTTTCTAAAATAGTTGCAATGTCTTCCCCCAATAGTCTAAAAAATCGTAGATCTGTTTCAGTCCATCTCTTTGCAGAACTTTCGGTACTGAATCCCATAAAACCTATCAATGTATCCTGTGAAACTAACGGAATACCGGCAATCGATTTAACACCGCCTTTCTTCCAAAGTTCTTTTTCAGAAGCAGCTTCTTTTGGCAGAGTATCTACATCTTCAACAATAATATACTCAAAGCGAGAAAGTTTCTTGTATGCCCATTGATATGGTTCGAAAGAAAGACCAACAAAACCAAATGGCTTCAATCCCTTTTTACAATATTCGTATGACTGCCTGACAACCAATGATCCTCCTTTGAAGAGATTAACATAGGACCTATCTACCCCTGCCAGTTCTGAGAATTGTCGTAACGCATCGTTAATGTTCTCATCTATCTCTTCAGCATCCAACGTTATAAAACGAGAAGAAAGAGTGGAGAGCAGATTTTCAAAACTCATCTTGCGATGAACGACCTCTTCCACGTTCTGACGTTGACATACCACCGAAACTTGATTAATAAACGTCTCAATGATGTCAATGTTTTCAAGCTTACTTCCTTTGTGCGCAGTTAAAAAAACAAAACCAAATAATGTTTTCTCGTAGGTCAGTGGCATAAGATAGATTTCATCAATATTGATTATCTTTGATATCCCCAATGAGACGCTCCGAGGCATCTGAGGAAGTATAAGTGTCTTAAACTCATCCTCGGTAATCTTTATCATGGTTCCTTTCAGGAGTTTCTTCCTCCAAGTTGTATTGTGTAACGGTAATTCCATCCCTACAGGATTTCTCTTGAGTAGCTTGAGAACGGTTTTCATGTGTTTTCCATAGCCAGCTACCTCGCTGATCTTGAACGTATCCGTTTTCTCATCAAATAGTGAAATAGTAATATACGTGTTCTTTGCTATCTGTTGAAGCTTCTCGCCTGCATAGTGCAAGATGTCCCCTTCAAGTGGAAACTGAACAAGATCGGTGGCGGTTTTCGATAAAAACAGTAACTTCTCAATAAACTCATGTTCTTTTTCTTTTGCCTGTTTACGCTCAGTGATATCTCTGATTACTCCAACCATCCCAACAATTTTATTGTTTTTCTTTATAGGAGTCCCATAAAGTTCAACATCTAATTGTTCACCAGTTTTAGTGACGACTTCTACTTCAAAGGTTGGCACTTGTTTACCGGAGATTAACTTCGCAAAATTAGTCGTCATCTTCGCTATGCTTTTAGGAGGAAACATCCCTAAAATCTGGAGTCTTTTCCCAACAATTTCTTCTTCTTTATATCCACTAATATCCAATATTCTCTTATTGACCTTGATAATTTTACCAGTTCTATCAAATAACGCTATACCCTCCCTTACACTGTTAAAAATATTCTTATAGTCTTCACCATATGTTTCAATAAATGTATCGGTTGCATGAGGAATATCTTCGGTTGCGGGGGGCGGTACTGGTTTCATAATACTTCCTCGAGAACGTCCGTATATGGACATCACTAGTGTGCTTAAAATAGTAATGGTGTAGTAATTGAAAACAGAGCTAATTTGTGTGCTTATGTGGTCATTTTTTCTTTTGCTTTTTTGCTGAGCGCAAGGTAAAATAAAAGACCGATCCTTTTCCCTTCCCTTTGCTATCTGCCCAAATGCGGCCGCCATGCTTTTCCACAATGCGTTTTGAAATGGCAAGACCAAGACCGCTTGAATCAAGCGTATGTCGTGAGGTATCAGCCATGTAAAACTCATCAAAAATACGATTAAGTTCTTTTTTGTTCATGCCAATGCCCGTATCTTTAATTGATACCATCACTTCATCATCCTTCCGTTGTGCATCAAGGATAATTTTCCCACCGGCTTTCGTATACTTCACAGCGTTTGTTAAAAGATTGTGAAATAATTCATCAAGACGAAGTTGGTCGGCACGCACCATAAGGTCTTCAGCAATGTTGTTTTTGATATCGATGTTGTGTTGTTGAAACAGCAGCTGTTGAGACGAAATGACGTTTTTTGCCCGTTGTAGCAGATTTATCTTTTGGATATCAAAGGTATTACTCGGCGAATTTAACCGAGCAAGCTCTAAGGTTTTTCCTACCAAATCACGCATGTAGTGCACATTTTTAAGAGTTACACCAACCAATTCCTTTGCCTTTGGATCCGTTTGTTTTTTTTCGATAATGGGCAAGAGGGTAACCAACGGCGTCAATGGATTTTTTAAATCATGGCCAAGCTGATTAATAAATTCATCTTTCTGTTTTAACAGCGCTTTTACCTGTGCGGTTTGTTCTTCGACTTTTCGTTCAAGTTCCTTGTTGACAACTTGTAACATCTCATGGGTTTCTTGTAATTCTCGCAGTGCTTGTTTCTTTATCGTAACATCCTTTATAATTCCCTGGCGGGCAGGTTTCCCTTCATAGTCTATGACACTTACAGAAAGTTCGGCATCAAAGGGGGTGCCATCCTTACGAAGACCAGTAAATTCGTAATGATTTTCTACCTGTTTTCCCTGTTCTCTTACCGAACCTCTCATCATCGTCTGTTGGTACTCAGGTGCGATGAATTCAGTAAAATCATGATTAACGACCTCGTCAAGATGTCGACACCCCAGAATAGTAAGCATTGCCTTATTGGCAAATCTTATGGTATTACCCTGGACAATAAGAAGACCATCTGGAGATTCTTCAATGAGTGTTCGATATTTTTCTTCACTTTTAGCAAGTTCCTTTTCTTTCTGCTGACGTTCGCTGATTTCTCGCTCCAAAGCTTTGTTAATTTCAAGAAGATCCTTTGTTCGTTCTTTTACCCGTTCTTTTAAGGAGGCTTTTGCCTCTCGCAGTTGTCCAATATAGTTTTTTATCTCAGTCAAATCACGAGCAACGATGACAATTCCTTCGAGTTTTCCGTGTTCATCACAAATACCAGATGCCGAAACACTCATGGGAACGGAGTTCCCCTCTTTGGTAACGAATGTTGTTTCAACGTTTTCAACTTTACCTGAGGTTAGTACTTTTGAGAGAATATCTTTTTCAAAGAACGGAAGGTCAGTGATATGATTCAACGAAGTGTTTTGTAATTCCTGTCGGGTATACCCTAAGAGATTTAAAAGTGATGCATTAACATTGACAATGGTGTGGGTCTCATCGATAACGACTAATGAGTCAGTCATCGTATCTACAACAGCATCTGCGGTTTCTGCTGCTGTTAATTTCATGAGATTATACTTTACTATTGAATAGGTAACTATAGCTAAAAATATTGTGGTAGAAATAGTAGTCATTGGGAATACAGATAGACCAAGTAAGGGAGGTACAAGATTTGTTCCTAAGCTTAATGAAAGAATAATTAGGAAACCAATCGCCAATAATTTGATTTGTTTTTTTTCATTATTAGTAATTTCTTTTCTACGATAATTGCAAAAAAATTGATATGTTGCATAAACACCACATAGTAAAAACCAATAGACAACAAAATTCGTTGAATTATTAAGAAGAACCCTAAAACCCCATTTGCTCATATAAACATCATTCACTGAAGTAAAAAAATTAAAAAAAACAGCCAGAACAACACCTATAATGTACAGAAGGGGGAGTGCGTATTTATTTCTTTTAAAAATATTTTTATTAGCAGGGTAATCTCGCGGGAATACTAATGAAAAATGAATCACCATGCAGGAGATTAAAGGCAACATACTATAGCCAATTCTCCCCCAGAATAGTGCCGCCTCTTCAGACTGAGATATTCTAACCATGAATTCGCTTATGCAAAAAATGGCAATAAGAAAGACAAGAACGGAAAAAACTCTATTTGTATTTTTTTTAGGGCTCGATAAAAAGACATAAACTCCAATAATTACATTTGTAATTGCAGAAAATAACGGTATTGCTGCAATTGGATTCATTAATTTTGTTATAATGTTAGTAGTATATAGCCGGTTCGATTTTAAATTCAATTTCTGGTTTCTTAATGTTTAAAATTTAAAAATTAATAAATACTTCTATAGTAAATACGTAATTATAACGTAATGTGGGGAGAAATCAATGAGATATATCTTCAATGAGCCAACTAAGCAACTCGATATCACAATTAGCAATATATGTACAGAGGCGTCAGAAATTAAAAAAATGTTTTTTGATATATGGCAAAATATTACTGAAAAGGTAGGGATTCAAATATCTTATAATGAGGCCCTATTTGAATTAAAACATCTTGTATTGTATGAGGCGTTAGATGGGAGCCGCTCAACAATCTGCCCAAGGAAATGTGAAAAGTGGAAACTAGAAGGGGCGCTTTTTGTTATCAATCTCATACATATATTACAGTCCTTAGGGGCAAAGCAGTGCTATATCATGATACACACGTCTTATAATAGAGGAAGAGGAGCGGCAGAATTTAGTAAAATTTTACAAGCTATTGAAGCGGGTGCCCCACTCATTAAAAAATATGGTGTGGAAAATAATGTTTTTTGCTCTTGTATTTGTTCAGATGAAAATCATGAATTGATTGAACTTTTAAAGGATGTTACCAAATCAACAAGAAATGGCAATTTTTCTGCATATTTTTTATTTAATTATAGTGAAGAATGGGCGATGAGCGAACAAGGGAAAAAAACAATAGAGAATCTACCCGACATAGACGTTCATATTCGTCACACTAAGTTCCAGTTTTCAGGAGGATGGATACCAGGCAAAATGTCTCGTTCAATTTTTTTATATTCTCAAAATGGTTCTCTTTATAGCAATTGGACACCTTGTGAAACTATAACTCTTATTGCACTTTCATTATTAGGGAAATTAATTCATAAAGAAGAAGGACTCACAAAAGTTTACAATAACAAAGAAGAGATTACAAAAAGATATGATTTACGTGAAAAATACCTCTTTAATAAAAAAATTACATTGGAAGAAAAATCAAAAAAATTATGTATTCTTGGATCCCCAATTGGAGTTTATCAGTTCTATTATTAAATAGAAAGGTGAAGTAATGAACAATAACATTACTAAACATATTAATATATTGGGTGCTGGAATATCAGGACTCAGTGCGGCAATTACACTCAGTAAACATCAATGCACAAAAGTAAAAGTTTATGAAAAAAGTCTGCACCCTGGAGGTCGCTTCAAACGCGATTTTCAATGTTTGCGTAATTTCGGATCAGTTTCGGTAGATCCGCTGGATGAATTCCGCAAGTTTGGTATACAGATACGTCCCTATAGAAAAATAAAGAGGATCGTCAGATATTCAAAGTCGTATCATTTTGAAGTAGTAAGCAAAAAGAAACCCATTTATTATGGGGTGTTACGAGGAAAAGAAAAAGCATCTATTGATAATCAATTGGAACAAACAGCCATCGACAGAGGAGTGAAAATTTATCATGGCACTACAATAAATATTGAGGATGCCACTATAATCGCTACAGGACCTACACAAATAGACAGTGTTGCATATGGAGAGATATATGAAGATACAAACGTCGATGATGCTGGAATGGTATTTCTTAACACTGACCACTCACCGAATGGTTATTTGTATGTATTGCCTGGTGAAAAAAAAGGAGAAGCAGAAATTATTAATATGGAGATAGGGGCAACATCTTCTATGAGAAAAACAAAAATCTTATACCAACAGGCACTAGAAAAAAACACCATTTTGAATGGTTTAATAGATGGTGCAACAAAGAAATCTACACAAGGAGGAATAGGTAGCTCTCACCTTTTAGATAAGCCTTATGAAGACGGCAAATATTATGTGGGAGAAGCCGCAGGATTGCAAGATCTTGGGGCGGGATTTGGAATCAGATATGCAATTATTAGTGGATATTTGGCAGCAGATTCGATTCTAACGGAAAAAAATTATAACGGACAGATATCTAAAATATTTAAATCGCGGTTAGATTTTGAACGTAAAAGGAGTGAAAATATTAAAAAATTGACCAACAGCAAAATTGACAAGATATTTAGTAAGATAATAGAGAAATTTGGTGACGAATTAACCATTGAACAATATGAATCATTCCGTGGTGAGATATAATTGAAGAAGAGACAAATAAAAGCAATTTTTTTTGATTTAGGACAGACTCTTGTCCAATTATCTTCACTTTCACAATGTATGAGAGAATCTCTAATGACCTACCTTCCGCCAGAGCATACCATTGATATCGAGAGAGCGATACGACGATGGGGGTACGGAACACATGAGCTTTTTCTTACTCTTCGTGAAAAACAATTCATAACCATGAAAAAAATTCATGCGTTGTGTCTAAAACAAATACTTGAGGATGAGAAAGTAGTTTTGCCTGACATTTTGCAACAAAGGATAGTTGATAATGTTTGGGATAGGTTCGCTGAAATAAATACTCTATACCCTGAGGTTATTCCTCTATTAGAAAACTTAAAAAGAGCAGAATACACGTTGGGAATTATCACCGATAGTGATAGCGATATTGTAGAAAGCATTATCAAAAAACACAGTCTTTGGAGATTTTTTACAATAAATATTGTCTCAAGTGAATTAAAAGCATACAAGCCAAACACTCTTCTTTTTGAAAAAGCACTGGAAAAAGCATGCTGTTCAAGTAAAGAAGGAATATACGTAGGAGATTCTGAGCTCGATGTCAAAGGTGCAAAGGATATCGGATTAACAACAGTAGCTGTACAACGAGATGAGCTTTGTGATCCATTGATTAACAAAAAACCCGACTTCTGGATTAGAAACTTATCAGAGTTACTTATAATAATTGATAAAATAACAGCGATGTGATATTATGTGGTTACTTATTGGGGGAAGTGGCTTTATCGGTACCAATTTTGCACACTATC
>CAZWZY010000029.1:0-18165 GCA_964638175.1 uncultured Thermoplasmatales archaeon
GCTTGCCAAGCTTATAACTCGGGTTCAAATCCCGGCGCCCGCATTTTAAGGATTGTAAGGAGTGTTATACAGCTGTTATACACTATTGTTTGGTATTTTTAAGTAATTTCATTTTTAAGCGGGACAAAAGAGGGGTTTTTGCAGCATGCAAGACAGTTAATGCTTGTATTTCGTTCTGTAAAAATAGTTTATCACTTTTTAAGTCCAAGATATTGGTTTGCAATACTTCCATCTTGTCGTTAAGGTGTCTGATCTCAGTTTTTAGCGGAGTTACTTCTTGGTTATACAGACTGTTATACACGTTGTTATACAATTCATCTGAAATAGCATCATCTTCTCCAAGTTCACTAATGTGGTCTTTTCCTTCCAAAAATTGTGTAACTGCTTTTCGAATAAGTTCACTGTTGTTCATGTTTTGTTGTTCAATTTTGTTATACAGATCTTTATCAAAACGAACTGCAATTAATTTATTATCTGCCACCTTGCATCATCGTTACAGGTACATCTGAGGTGTTATACATAAATCTTTCACCGTTGTACACCTGTATAACAATACGTATAACACGCCATAACGTTCTAATACCTCGGGTAGCTACCATTTTAGAAAAAGGCCGGTGAATTATGCTCAAATTAGATTTACACCTGCATTCACAATATTCTGAAGATGGTGCTGGATCACCAAAAGAAATCATTAAATCTCTGCAAAGAAAAGGATTGCAGGGAATGGCGATTACTGATCACAACACCGTGAAAGGTGGTTTGCAGGCAGTGAAAGTTGCCCCCAAAGGGTTTATTGTTATTCCTGGCATCGAGATATCAAGTAAAGACGGGCACATTATTGGTTTAAATGTAACGAAAGATATTCCCAAAGGACGTACTGCCCAAGAAACAGTGGATCATATCCTTTCATTAGGGGGGACGCCCATCATCCCACATCTTTTTCGCAACATGTCTGGCATCAAACGAGGAAAATTACAGAAGATCTATCCAAAACTCACAGCAATTGAAGTGTTTAACGCTTGTAGTCTTTTGCAAACAAATATGAAAACGGCAAAAGTTGCCCAAGAATTGCATTTAGGCGGAACCGGCGGGAGCGACTCTCACGATCCCCGATATGTGGGATATGCGCATACAATCATAAACAGTACAGATACACGTGCTGATTCTATCCTTTCAGAAATTGAAAAGAAAAACACATGGGGGGATGGAAACATTATGCCTCTTGAGTATCGACGAGATCGTATGATATTGTCAATAAAACAATTTTTTCAACGAGGGTTGAAGCGAATCTAGATGTCATCTTACCAATTTTAACACATTAGCACTGCATCTTTAATGCCTGGGAACAGATACACCATTATTGATGATCTCTGTTGTGGAATAGCTCTCATTGATTTGTTCACAATACAATAAAAAATTTGTTGGAGAGGACTATGAAAATTTTGCGTCAAACTCCCCGTTATCAATTGCTTTTTGGATCTCTTGTGGTTTTTTTCCTTCCACAGTAACCCCTAATGAAACACAGGTCCCAATGACTTCTTTTGTTTTTTGTTTTAGTTCTTTTCCTAAAAGATTATCTTGTTTCATTTTTGCAACTTTGATCGCCTGGTCAAGAGTAATATCTCCTATTTTATGCGTTGATGGTGCACCTGATCCTTTCTCAGCACCGAGTTCATTGAGAATAAGTGATGCCGCTGGTGGAGTGCCAATTTCAATCTCGAAATTCTTGGTTTTTGGATCAACAATAACCTTCACAGGAACTTTCATGCCGTTAAATTGCTTGGTCTTATCATTAATCGCATTAATGATTTGCATGATATTGACACCAAGAGGCCCTAATGCAGGTCCAAGAGGTGGGCCCGCTGATGCTTTTCCACCTTCAACAAGTGCTTTAATTGTTTCAGCCATACGTGTTATTCCTCCTTTTCTTTCTCTTGTTCTTCTTTTCGTTTGATAACGCGAACTTGTTCTCCTCGAACGGTAATGGGAATCGGTACCACTGATTCAAACAATTCTACGGTAATTTCTTCTTTGGTATCGTCAATATGGGTAACCTTCGCCGTTTCCCCCCTAAAGGGACCAGCAACCATCTCTACCACATCGCCCTCTGAAATCTTTGCAACCGCAGATGCCGGTGCCAGAAAATGCTCAATTTGGTCAATGGGAATGTCTCCTTCGAGCATGTTTCTAGCATAGGAAATGGTTTTTATCATATCTCGAATGCGTTCTTTGTCATAGCTTTCTAAAAAGATGTACCCTCGCAATTCGGGAGTGACAAGAATGGAAGGTATCTTAATTTTTGATTTATTTGCCCTACTATTGATTAAATCAGCAGTATTTTGCTCTTTTCCAACCTGGGTTTTAATGGAAACAATTTTTGATTTTTCTTCAGCAGGTTCTTCAAAATCCGTATTTTGCATCTATTTCACCTATTATATTAATCCAAGTGCTTCTGCAATCCAAGGAGCAACTTGTGTTGCTAAGAGATAAATAAGAAATCCAAGACCACCTAAAAGAAGAATGCCCAAGCCAGTTATTTTTGACGTCTTGACATATTCGTCATCCGTCGGTTTCCGAGCCATCTTGAGTACTCGCCCATACTTTCCTTTTCCTATACGCTTCTGTCGTGCTTCTATGCTATGCTGAAGGTCCCAGGCACGTTCTATGAGGGTTTTATCACTTCGAAAGAGTTTCACTATAGACACCTCTAATAAGCAACTCGTCAAATAAGTAGGCATATATAAAGAATTTGGCGGCATAATGCCGCTCATTTCATATCAAGTAACTCAGGCAACAAAATCAATGCCGTATTCCTTGTTTTCAAATGCTTTTTGCGAAGGACCAAGGATCTGCTTTGATTTTACGCCCGTAATCACAAGCATTGCACGGATATTTCGCTTCAGCGAAGGATCCACCGTTGTTCCCCAAATAATCCGAGCATTGGGATCAACACGAGAGTAGATTTCCTCAACAACCTTTTCAGCTTCTGAAATCGTCATATCCTCGCCACCAGTGACATTCACAAGAGCGCCCGTTGCTTCTGAAATATCAACTTCAAGAAGCGGTGAGTTCAGTGCTTCAACAACAGCATTCATTGCCTTGTTTTCTCCTTCAGCTTCTCCAAGACCAATCATAGCAACGCCACCACGTTTCATGACGGTCTTTAAGTCAGCAAAGTCGAGGTTCACAAGACCAGGCATGGTAATCATTTCCGTGATACCTTTAATAGAGCGCATGAGGACTTCATCTGCGACTTTAAAGGCAGCATTTAATGCTAAATTGGGGACAATATCTAAGAGCTTATCATTGGGTATGACAATAACGGTATCACAGGCCTCTCGCAGCCGTTTCAAGCCGGCATCTGCATTCTCCATTCTCACAATACCTTCAACACTAAAAGGCAATGTAACAACGCCGATAGTGAGTGCACCTGATTCCTTTGCAAGCTGTGCGACAAATGGAGCTGATCCAGTACCTGTACCGCCACCAAGACCGCAAGTGACAAAGACCATATCAGACCGGCCCATTGCATCTCTGATATCTTTTTCACTTTCTTTTGCTGCTTCTTCACCGATGTGAGGAAGTGACCCTGCACCAAGTCCATGTGTCAAGTGGCGACCGATGAGCACTTTATGCGGAGATTGCGTTAATAACAGATGCTGTGCATCAGTATTCAGCGCGATGAGTTCGGCACCAGTAATGTTGGCCTCAACACAGCGAGCGATGGTATTTGTACCAGCGCCACCACACCCAACTACTTTTATTTTTGTTGTTAATCCTTCCAATACTTCCTCAAGTTCTCGGTTATCAATACCCCGATTGATGGTATCTCGAGTAAGTGAGTTTTTTAAGACATCTTTGTTCTTCTTTGTATTCTTGTTTTTCTTTTTGTTTTTCTTCTCGTTGGCAACGACTTCCTCTATAATTTTCTTCATTTGAATCACCACACCCTCACAACAATCTTCCCCAATACATTGAGATTATTATATTTTTTTCAATATTGTAAAGGAATTGCAAGTATTAAATATTTCCTAAAAGTTCTACAGAGCTCTATAAAAGCTCTAGTGAAAAATCCTTGCTTTTGATACTGTGGGTAAGATACCCTAGAGAAATGCGATCAGCAAACGAGGCATAGTCGATAATATTATTGCGAGTGATTCCTCCTGAAACCTCAATGAGAATATCGTTATGTATCTTTCTTATATTCTTTGCTACTTTTTCACCTTTTTCAGGAGAAAAATTATCCAACATAATCACGGCAACATGCATACGTGCTGCCGTAAGAGCGTCTTTTTCGGTTTCTACTTCCACTTCAATGGGCATTGCAGGAAGACGAGATTGGACTTTTGTAATAGCTTGTTTGAGAGATCCTACACCACGGATATGATTATCTTTAATCATAATTGCATCATACAACCCGTACCGATGAGGTTCTCCTCCACCAAGAATCACAGCTTTTTTTTCATACGAACGGAAACCAGGGGTTGTTTTTCTTGTTGCAGCAATAGAAATGGTTGGATTGTAGGTTCTACAGAGTTCAACGAGTTCTCTTGTCTCAGTGGCGATACCACTCAATCTCCCTAAAAAATTAAGCGCCAACCGCTCTGCTTTGAGAATCGAGCGAAGGGGTCCCTTAATTTCTGCAATAATAGCAGATGGTTTGACAACTTCTCCATCATTTATAATTGTCTTTACAACTGCGCCTGTCTTTCTAAACACCCTTTCAGCTTCTTCAAGTCCGGCAATGATACACTGTTCTTTTGCAAGAATGTGAGCGTGGCCTTGCTCATCAGTAAACAAAGCATCAGAAGTAATATCTCCTCCTCCCAGATCCTCTTGAAGGAACCTTTCAATATCGTCCATAAGAGCAGATTTTTATATTAACTGCCTCTATTAAGGTTTTGGTAATACACTATGAATCTTGGCATTATTGGCTGTGGAGCTATAGGGACTGACGTTGCATATGCTGCTGAACACATAGATGAAATTGAAAAGATATATCTTTTTGATATCGACAAAAAGGCAGAAGCTGCATTGTGCAACAGCATTACTAAAGCAGTATCAATGGGAGTGAAGGGGTTTTTATCTGATGTGGATGTGGTATTTGAAGCTGCATCGCAACAAGCAGTAGAGGATTATGCTGAAGACGTTCTTTGTGCAGGTAAAGACCTTGTGATTATGAGTGTGGGCAGTCTATTTGATGACAAGGTGAGAAAAAAACTTGAAGATATTGCTAGAAAAAAACGTTGCAAAATTTATCTTCCTTCAGGTGCTGTTTGCGGGATTGATGGCATACTCTCTGGCAGTATTGATGTTATTGATGAGGTGACTTTGGTAACGACTAAACCGCCCGCATCATTAGGTAAAAAGTTTGATAAAAGGACTATTGTCTTTGAAGGAAATGCACGAGCCGCTGTCAAGCAGTTCCCTCAAAACATTAATGTTGCTGCCAGTCTCTCCCTTGCAGGTATAGGATTTGATAGGACAAAGGTAGAAATTGTCGCAGATCCTGTTGCAACACGAATTAATCATAAAATTTTGGCACACGGGAAGTTTGGACGATTGCGAGCTGAGGTGGAAAACATGCCCAATCCTAATAATCCAAAATCAAGTTATATGGCCTCGTTATCTGCCATTGCAACGCTAAAACGAATTATCAATCCCATCCAGATAGGAGCATAGTAAACGATTATACTTACTACAGTAAAGGTGTAAAGGTAAAACAAAAGTTTAAGTATATAAACAATGGACACAGCATGAAATTTGAAATCAAAGAACGGGACGCAGCAGGCAGAATCTGTCGATTTACAACACCTCGCGGAACAGTGACCACACCAAACCTCATGCCGGTGATTAATCCAAATAAATTGATAATAACTCCTCAAGAAATGAGAACATGGTTTCGCACTGAAATACTGATTACCAACTCCTATATTATTGACAAACATGAGCGGTTAAAAAAAGAAGCATTAAGCAATGGTGTTCATGAACTTATTGATTTTAATGGGACAATTATGACAGATTCGGGCACCTTTCAATCCTATGTGTACGGCGATGTTGGTGTTGATCCAATAAAGATTGTAGAATTCCAACGAGATATCGGGAGCGATGTTGGAACCATCTTAGACATTTTTGGCACACCCGATCAAACAAAAGCAACAGCACAACGGGGAATCGAAGAAACAATAAAACGTGCAAAAGCAAGTGTAGCTGTTAAAGGAGATATGGTGCTCGCATGTCCTATCCAAGGCTCAATCTACCCAGAACTGCGGCAGAAATGTGCACAACAAGCAAGCAATATTAATGCTGATTTTTTCCCCATTGGAGGAGTGGTTCCTCTGATGGAAAATCAACGATATACCGATCTTGTAAGGATCATTCTTTCCTCAAAAAAGGGACTGAATCCTGCCAAACCTGTCCACCTATTCGGGGCGGGGCATCCATTAATTTTTCCACTTGCCGTTGCATTAGGGTGTGATTTTTTTGATTCTTCCGCCTACGCGAAATATGCACAAGATGAAAGGATGATTTTTTACTGGGGGACAGAAAAGCTTGAAGACATGTCAGAATTGCCGTGTTCTTGTCCAGTATGCTCTAACTATACCGCCGTAGAACTGAAAAAACTAGAGGTGAAAAAACGTGTTGTTGAGCTTGCAAAACATAATCTCTATGTCAGTTACGAAGAAATTAACAAGATCAGAAATGCCATTTCAAAAGGCTCTCTTTGGGAACTTGTTGAACGGAGAGCAACCTGTAATCCACACTTATGGGAAGCGATGAACTTACTTCGAATCGATGAACACAAAGCATTTCTCGAACGCTATGAACCAATCAGTAAGCAAACAGCGTTATTCTATACTGGATCACAAACCATCCATCGCCCGGGCGTCTATCGGTTGCATACCCGACTTTTTAAAAGATTTCGTCCATCTAGCAACCAAGCAGTGGTATTTCCTGAAGGAAAAAAACCGTACTCTGCAGGATACGCAGAACAAATTAAAAAAATTTGGAAGAAAAATAAACAGATTGTTTTCCTTATCGATTCTACCCTGGGGCCGATTCCCCTCGAACTTGATGAAATGTATCCTTGTGCACAATCAATCTTTCCTAAAGTATCTGATATTGAAACAGAAAATGTTGCAACCGCACTATTTGATACTTTTACGAAAGAGATGGACGTGCTTTCGTGGAAAGGCGACAAAACTCTCTCTCACCTAAAAACCTCAGAAAAAGAGGTGGATAGAGACATACAGCGAATATCTGCAGTGTGTGACATGCAGTTTGGGAAAGGGTGTGGTGATATTCTTTTAGAGGGTGATATTGAAGTGATAAAGTCCAAAAAAACAGAGAAAATCAGAAACGTATATTGTAATGAAAAACACATTCTTTCCATGCGTGCGTCTGATGGGTTATTTACATTAAAATCAGAAGGGGCAAAAATTCTGCATAGAGAAGTACCATCTCCGCTATTACGGGTAGTGGTACATGATGATGCAGTTCCTTTTGTTAAAGATGGGAAAAGTGTATTTGCAAAATTTGTTATAGATTGTGACGATGAATTACGACCGTTAGATGAATGCTTAATTGTTGATGAAAGGGACCATCTTCTTGCTGTTGGTCGATGTCTTTTGAATAAACCAGAAATGTTGTCATTCTCTTTTGGAATGGCTGTAAAAACCAGAGAAAAAATAGCTTAAACACATAGTTATCAACAGGGCTGTTCTATCGGCAATAATCGATTTTCTAATCAACAATTATAAAAGTAGCTAATTGTTTTCTGGCATTCCATATGAAGAGGCGTTGAAAGATGTCATCAAAAGAAAAATCATCACAGGTTTCAGGATTTTATAAACTACCTGTTGACAAGCGTGTGGAATTCGTGCAACAATTCGCATCATTATCAAAAGAAGAAGTGCAAGTGTTTTCATCCTGTCTTGATGTGGAGACAGCAGATAGGATGATTGAGAATGTGCTAGGAACATTTGAACTTCCTTTAGGCATAGCAGTAAACTTTGTGATCAATGGAAAAGATTATCTTCTTCCTATGGCAACAGAGGAATCTAGTGTTGTTGCCGCGGCAAGTAACGCAGCAAAATTTGCTCGCATCCGTGGGGGATTTACTACCAAATGCTCTGATCCTCTGATGATAGGACAAATGCAGTTACTCCATGTTGATGACGTAGCAACAGCAGCACAAACCATTATGAAGCATAAAAAACAACTCTTGCAACTGGCAAATGTCCAAGATAAAATTCTGGTGAATCTTGGCGGTGGCGCCAAAGATATTGAGGTACGTATTCTTGATAGCCCTATAGGAAAAATGATTGTTACTCACCTCATTGTCGATGTGCGCGATGCGATGGGGGCCAATGCTATCAATACTATGTGTGAAGCGCTAGCCCCTATGCTTGAAGAGCTAACGGGAGGAAAAATCCGACTGAAAATTCTTTCTAATCTCGCTGATAGACGAATTGTAAGAGCAAAAGCGATATTTGATAAAGAGAAAATGGGCGGAGAGAAAATTGTTGATGCTTTTCTTGAATCCTACGCCCTTGCATCCATTGATCCTTATCGAGCAGCTACGCACAACAAAGGAATCATGAATGGTATTGATTCGTTGATTATTGCTACCGGTAACGATTTTCGAGCAATTGAAGCGGGAGCCCATGCCTACGCAGCACGCAACGGGCAATATACCTCTTTAACCAAATATTACAAGAATAAGGAGGGCAATCTTGTTGGAGAAATCGAACTACCGATGGCCGTTGGGATTGTTGGTGGTGCAAGCAGTATACATCCAAAGGCAAAACTTTGCCAGAAAATATTAGGGATTACGACGGCAAAAGAGCTTGGTGAAATTGCTGCAAGCTTGGGTCTTGCACAGAATTTTGCTGCCGTATTCGCCCTTTCAACAGTAGGGATTCAAAAAGGGCACATGTCGCTACATGCAAAAAATATTGCGATAATGGCAGGTGCAACGGGAGAACTTGTCGATAAAGTTGCAGACAAAATGGTAAGAGAAGGTAATGTAAAACTTGATCGGGCAAAGGATCTTGTTACGTCGCTCAAATAACCCGATCCACAATATCATCGGGCTCTCGCTCACAATAATAGCACTTGATGCGAGGAGGATCTGTAGTAATAACGGTAAATCTACTTTTTACTGGTTCACGAGCATTTGATATACAAGTTGGATTAGAGCAACGAACAATGCCCACGACTTCTTTTGGAAGTTTGACTTCGTATTTTTCAACGACGTTGTAATCACGTATGATATTGATGGTTGCCTTCGGTGCAATAAGGGCAATTTTGTTCACTTCATGAGGATCGAGTTCTCGATTTTCAACTTTGACAATGTCCTTTTTCCCCATTCTACTTTTTACATTCATGGCAACACTTACGGTAGATGATTGCGTTCCAGGAATACCAAGAATGTGCAAAACATTGACTGCCTGACCAGCAGCAATGTGATCAATAACCGTTCCTTCTTTAATGAGGGGTATTTTCAGTGCCTTCATAATCGTTCACCTAGGATTAATGAAAGTAGTGCCATTCTCACCGGTACGCCATTAAATGCTTGCGTGAAATATCGTGCGTGAGGTGTTGTATCTACCTCCGGGTCAATTTCAGTTACTCGAGGGAGAGGATGCATGACGATCAAATCTTCTGGCGCCTGTTCTAATAGTTGGTTAGTAATACTATAGGATCCAACCACACGATTATACTCTTCCGCATCGGGAAAACGTTCTCGTTGGATGCGCGTTGCATATAAGACATCAGCATCTTTAATAGCCTTTTCTAACTGCGATGTTTGTGTTGGTTCAACTCCCCCCATCTCCTGGCATTCTGCAATCACTTCTTTAGGCATCTTTAGACTTGGCGGCGAAACAAAGGTCATTTCTGCTCCATAGAGTGAGAGCGCATAAGCAAGGGAATGGACCGTTCGACCATACTTAAGATCTCCTAAAAGGACAATTTTGGTTTTTTGTATTTTCTTTTTTTCTGTTTGAATGGTAAACAAATCTAAGAGACATTGCGTCGGATGATGGCCAGCGCCATCTCCTGCATTGATTACTGGAACATCGGCAAATTCTGCGGCCAATCGAGCAGCTCCCTCCTGGGGATGGCGTATCACGATAGCATCGCTATAGGAATTTGCCATCCTGATAGTATCTGCAAGGCTTTCTCCTTTCTTTTGAGAGGTGCCGCCAGGATCAGAAAAACCAATAACTCGCCCTCTAAGTCTGTTCATGGCACTTTCAAAGCTCAATCGTGTACGCGTACTTGGTTCAAAAAAGAGAGAGGACATTACTCTCCCCTTCAAAATTTCAGTCTTTTTTTCTCCTTTTGCGTATGGAACCATTTTTTTGGCGTAGGAGATAATACCATTGATTTCTTGCTTTGAAAAATCTTTAATGGAAATGATATCTTTGTCCTTGAAATTCATATGAATCAAAAAAGATGAGATGCAATACCTCCTTAATAATCTTTTTAATTTAAAAAGAGAGGGGGCAAAAGAAGGAAAAGAAGGAAAACTTATTAATATAATAGGTTTTTTATAGTATTAATGGTAAGAGTTGTTCAATAAACTATAAATATCAATATAACTCACACTCTAATCATACAAAAAAATGGTAGGAATACATTATGTCATCTGACGAAAAACGTAATAGTACCATTGAAAAATTGCGTATAATCCTGGATAATGGCTCTAAAAAATTACATCCTAAGGATGAAAAATATTTACAAGCTCTTCATAGAAGATTGAAACGAACGTCAGCTCCACAATTTACCTATGCAAAAAGAGCATTTTCTCAAGAACCTGCTCAAGTTGATGAGTCGCTAAAACCTCGCGTTATCATACACCAAAAGGAACAACCTAAAGTTGTTGAACTCCCCGAAGTGTGCTCTGAAATAGAAGAGAAACAACCAGAAGGAGGGAAGCAAGAACACGCTCCTGAAAATGATGGTTTATTTGAAGTAGAAAAAGTTGAGGTTGAAGGGCCCGAGTTTGTTGAAGTAATCCCGAAGGAATTACCAAAAAAGAAAGAAGAGACTGTTGAACAAAAAGAAAAACAAACTGAAGAATTACCCACAGAAACAAAAGATATCCGGGATGATGCTGTTAAAGAGAAACCCACCGAAAAAGAGATTCCTGAATGGGAGCCTCTGCCAGCATATCAAGAAAAAGAAGAAACAATAGAAGGGGATAAAAAAACAGCAGATGACGAATTTTTTGAGGAGGAAATACCTACCGAAGAAGAAATAGTAGAGAAAAAACAAGTTGAGACTGTTGAGGAAGATATTTTTAAAGAAGAAGAGGCGAAAGAGGACAATCTATCTGAGAGAGAAACAGAACTTGAGAAAGAAGCCGAAAAAGAAACGTTCATAGACGAGGAAGAATCTACTGAAGATGAATTTCTTGAAGAGGGCGAGGCAACTACATTCACTGAAGAAGGGGAGAGAAAAGAGGACATATTTGCTGACGTCAACAGCATCGATGAAAAAATTTCACAACTTTTGCAGGAAAATGGCATAACCTCAATTGAAATGTTACGTGACACGCAGATTAAACAATTAACAAAAATCAAAGGCATCAAACGAAAAATCGCTAAGAAAATCAAAAAGGAAGTTGAAGCGTTGCCATTACAACAACTATCAGAAGACGATGATAATTGGCAGATTGTTGATATCGATGATAATACTTTTGACGAAGTTGAAGAATTCGGCGAAACATCGACAAAACAGCAGATGAAAGACAGCCCCTTGCTTGAAGAAAAAGAGGACTGGGAAACATTTACAGAGGAGCCTTTAAATAAAAAGGAACAGGGCTACCAATATGGTAACTACACGCTCTATGAAAAAGAAATTGAGACAAAAACAGGAAAAAAACGGTCAGTTCGATTCTTTAGCAAAGGCGAGCCGGAGAAGGGGATACCAATAGATTTGCCTCAAGATTATTCCGTAAAAGTCAATAAACGAACCGGCGTACCTTATCTTAAAAAGAGTAAAAAGAATAAATAGATTTTCTCCTTTCTGAAGGTTTATAAACCATGTGTTCCTTTAGCATCAGTTAGGTACACATGACATGGAAGGGGCCGTTAATAAAAATCGATGATTTTCGGTATGAAATTCCCTCCAGCTATAAAGGAGAGGATAATAATCTGCACATGAACACATCAGCAGTCATCTATGCTGATGAATCGATGATTGCAGATATCCGGTCAGATAACGCTGCCGAACAAACAGCAAATGTTGCCATGCTGCCAGGCATCATAGGAAAATCACTTGCCATGCCCGACATTCATTGGGGCTATGGCTTTCCCATTGGCGGGGTTGCCGCAACAAGTGATGAAGATGGTGTAATCTCTCCCGGGGGAGTAGGATTTGATATCAATTGTGGCGTACGACTTGTTCGAACTAATATTCATGCACAGGATTTAGATGAAAAGACAATACAAGCGCTTATTGATAAGATGTTTATCAATGTCCCTTCGGGTCTTGGTTCAAAAGCAAAGGTTCGTCTGAACAAGCGCGAACTCGATAGTGTGTTGACTTTAGGTGCACAGTGGGCTGTAGAGCACGGTTATGGATGGGAAGAAGATGTGGACTACTTGGAAGAGAACGGCTGTTTAACTTATGCTAATGTAGCACAAATTTCTGAAAAAGCAAAACAACGCGGTGCACCCCAGCTTGGATCGCTTGGGGCTGGCAATCATTTCTTAGAAATACAGCAAGTCACTGATATTTTTGACCCTCGTGCAGCAAAGACATTCGGCATCGGAAATAAAGGACAAATCATGGTCATGATTCATACCGGCTCACGAGGATTTGGGCATCAGGTATGCAGCGAGCATCTTAGGGTCTTGGAGCAAGCGGTGAAAAAATATAACATCTGGCTTCCCGATCGACAACTTGCCTGTGCCCCCGTAAACTCCAAAGAAGGAGAGAACTACTTACAGGCAATGGCATGTGCGGCGAATTTTGCCTGGTGTAACCGTCAAATGATTGTTCATTGGGTACGACAATCCTTTGAAAACATTTTACAGAATAGTGCAGAAGATATGGATATGGGTATCGTTTATGATGTCTGCCATAATATCGCGAAACTTGAAGAACATGTTATTGAAGGGAAAAAACAGAAGGTGTGTGTCCATCGTAAAGGAGCGACCAGATCGTTTGGTCCAGGATGCAGAGACATTCCCCTAAAGTATCAAGATGTAGGGCAACCAGTATTAACCCCAGGAGATATGGGAACAGAAAGTTATCTTTTAAAAGGAACGAAAGAAGCTGAAGAGACGTTTGGTTCTACGTGCCACGGGGCAGGAAGAGTAATATCAAGACATCAAGCACTGAAACAGTGGCGGGGTGAGGATATTATCAAATCATTAAAGCAAAGGGGCATCTACATTCATCCTGCAAGTTTGAAAGTTGCTGCTGAAGAAGCCCCAGGGGCATACAAGGACATTAGAAGTGTTGTTAATGTGTCACATGGGGCAGGTATTGCAAAAAAGGTGGCAAAATTAACGCCTCTAGGGGTTGTTAAGGGATAATGGGGCAACCAATTAATTTTAAATGCTAGAAGTTATATTATGGTAGTTGGATGGCGGTGCATATGGATGAAGTAGAAATTATTGATTTCGAAGAGGTTGATCTTCAGGATGCAACAGTAATCGCTGGATTTCCATCCATTGGGTTGGTGAGTACTATTGCAGCAAATTACTTGATCGATGCGTTAAACCTAAGGCAAATTGGTTGCGTGAACTCTTCTCAATTTCCTGCACTTTCTGTTGTCCATACTGGAGAACCATTATCTCCTGTACGCATATATGCTGGAGAACATGGCAGTGGAGGAAAGATTGTTGTTTTTGTCTCTGAATTCAAACCAAAACCCAATCTTATCAATTCTATTTCAGATGCTATTATGAAATGGGTCACAGATAAACATTGCAAATTATTGATATCCCCTGAAGGAATGGTTGTCGAAGGAAAAGGATCTGAGGAGGAACAGTCAGCAGAAGCATACGCCATTGGATCAACAGAGAAAGCACGGAATACGCTGATGTCAAAGAAGATTGCACAGTTTAAAAATGGCATTATTGCCGGTGTTTCAGGTGTGTTACTGAACAAAGGAAAACAATGTTCCTTTGATGTCATCTCTATTTTAGCAGAAGCACATCCCAATTATCCTGATGCTCGGGCAGCTGCAGCAGCTATTAATGTAATGGGGCTGATTATGGACGTAGAAATCAACGTTACACCACTGTATGAAGAATCAGAGCGGATTGAACGGCAATTGCAAAAGTTCCATAAACAAGCAAAACCAATGGTATCAGCAACACAGGCACCACAGCCAGGGATGTATGGATAAGTAACTCTTTAATTCCTCCATTTCTCAATTGTTTCTATACTTACATTACATTTAAAATAGGCAAGGATAATTGCACTCTAGCATGCAGATACCAAAAAGTCATCCTCGTTATCTTTCCCTTAAAACAAGAGAACGACTTGTCGAAGCAATGGAAAAGGGATTTGTACATGAGACAGGACTGATTGCACATGGAAGGGGAGAAGCATTTGATTATCTCTTAGGAGAGCAAACTATTCCTATTGCCAATGACGCAGCCCGGGTTGCTGCAGCAGCTTTATTACACGCAACGCATCCGGTAATATCGGTGAATGGTAATGTTGTTTCTTTATGTGCTAACGAGTGTATTTCCCTAGCTAATGCCATTCCTGCAAAAGTTGAAGTCAATTTGTTTCATCGAACAGATAATCGTATGGACGCATTGACGCAGGAGCTTTATAATCATGGAGCAAAAGAAGTATTTGGTAAAAAAGCAAATGCTCGCATACCGAGATTAGAACACGATCGGGGGTTATGTAACCGCAACGGCATATTTTCTGCTGATGCTGTTCTTGTCCCTCTAGAAGATGGTGATAGATGCCAAGCACTGAAGTCAATGGGAAAATATGTGATTGTTATTGATTTAAATCCTTTGTCCCGAACAGCAAAAACAGCATCACTGACCATTGTCGACAACATCACTCGTGCACTTCCAACAATCGAGTATTGGGTACAGAAACTTAGAAGTAAAGAAAGAGAAGAATTAGAAGCCATCATTAATCAATGGGACAATACACAAGGATTGTGTGAGGTGTATACGTTCATTTCAAAAAGACTAAATTCCTTAGTATGATTAGAGGTTGTATATGAAATCCTATCGCAGTCGCTATTCAACAGAGGTAACAACAAAAGACTATGAAAAATCTATTACTGTTGCAGGATGGGTACAGGACATCCGCAATATTGGATCAATTGCTTTTCTTATTTTACGTGATAAAAAAGGAACGTTACAGCTTACTTTGTTGAAAAAAAACAATCAAGAGTTGTTTGAGAGACTTGTATCAGTGCCCAGAGAATCAGTCATTGTCGTACATGGTGTGTGTAAAGAAAACGCCAAAGTACGCAATGGCTATGAGATTCTTCCAGACGAAGTTAAGATTTTATCTGTTGCTGATACCCCCCTGCCATTAGGTATTGTTGATAAGGTTGATGCAGAATTAGACACTCGGCTTGACAATAGATTTATCGATTTGAGAAAGGCTGAAAAGCAAGCCTTTTTTTCTATCCGGAGTGCTGTTATTTCAGCGGTTCATGATTTTTTACAATCAAAAGGATTTCTCGAAGTGCATACACCAAACATTATCGCTAGCTCTTCTGAAGGAGGGACAGATGTATTTAAACTACACTATTTTGAGAAAGAGGCGTTTCTTGCCCAATCTCCTCAACTTTACAAGCAGATGTTAATGGCGACAGGATTTGATAGGGTATATGAGATCGCGTGGTATTTCCGTGCAGAAGAACATAATACCAGAAGGCATCTGAACGAATCAACGGCGGTTGACTTGGAAATGGCGTTTATTACGGGTGAGGAAGATGTCATGCATATCTTAGAAGAACTCGTCCACCACATGTGGAAAAAGGCAAGTGAATGTAAAAGAGAGCTTGAAGTATTACAAAAGAGCATTATTGTTCCAAAACTGCCCTTCAAGAGAATCACATATGATGAAGCTATTGTTATGTTAAAAAAACAAGGCAATGAAATCAAATGGGGGGAAGATCTAGGAGCTGAAGAAGAAAAGATCCTTGGAGATGCCATGAAGAAGCAAGGGCATAACTTTTACTTTATCACTAAATATCCTTTAGAAGCAAAACCTTTCTATACTATGCCAGAAGGTGAAAAACTTTCTCGAGGATTTGACCTTGCCTGCAGGGGAGTTGAACTTGCTTCAGGGAGTCAGCGCATACATAAAATTGATTTACTGAACAAACGATTGAAAGACTGTAATCTTAATCCCAGGGATTTTGAGTCCTATCTGAAAGCTTTTCGATATGGAATGCCCCCTCATGGTGGATTTGGTTTTGGACTTGAACGATTTTTTATGGAACTTTTGGATATATCAAATATCCGAGAATGTATTCTTTTCCCCAGAGATAGAAATCGGTTACATCCATAAGTGTATCCTCCGTTATACATAATTTTAAATATTTTTTCTATATTTATATAGAAATGTTTATATATAATGTATACCAACACTTACTATAAGATATAAATAAAAAGGTGAACGTATGGAGATTACGAAAAGGAAAGTGATTATTGCAAGCTTTTTTGCGGTTTTAATGCTGATGGTACCCTTTTCTGCTGTTGCTGGTGAAGGAGATATTGTCGATAAGTTATCTTCACGAGAAGAAACAGACGCCTGTGCATTAGCATCTAATTTAGAGACAAGACTCAATGAGCTTTATGATAGGTTAGAAGATATCGAAGAACAGGAACTTCAAGATGCGGTACGAGAAACTATTGATATGCTGTTGGAAAACGATCTGGAGGCTTCGATAGCGAGCCTAGAGACAGTATTTGAATCCCAAGGAGGGAGTCTCGTCCCTGAATCTCAAGAGATAATTGGTAGCATCCCTTCCATACCGCAAGGTGGTCCAGGCGGCGACATGCCCACCAATTTGTTCGAACTCATTGTATGGATATTAGAAGCAGTAGTTGAATATTTAATAACAGGTGTCCAAACATTGATTTACCAAATTTATGATGCAGTTGTCTATCTAGTGGAAGGTGTAAAACAAGCCATCAACGCTACTGAAGATATCGTTGATGCGATTTTTAATCCAGGACCAATTGCAGATCTTATAAAATTGACTGCTGCTTGTGGGGTATCATTAATTGTTATGATACTATTACGTCCAAATATTCCTGTCATGATAAAAGATGGAATAAAGGCACTAATCATTGGGACGTTTACTTTAACCTTCCAAAAACTCTATGAATTTTCAGAGCCACGGTTAGGTTACATCGGAGACTTTGTGCCATATACGCTAAACATTCTCATGGAGTATGAGACCTTAAGGCTAGATATAGAAATAAAACTACAAAGAGTAAAAACTATTTTCATTGAATTTCCGAAAGCACTTTTAGATCTCATATATGCGCAAAATCTTATAGACAGGGCACAAAAACTTTTAGATGCTGTTGTTGCAATAGGAAGTGCAGTTGTTGCTGCACAGGAATGGCTTGATGATGCAATGGACGGTGACCCAGAAATTCTTGAAGGTGTCTTGGCGTTACTAAGCAATTTAACATGGCTAAAAAACTATGTTGAATCAGAACCGTGGAGAGCCCCCATTCACATCAATGGTACAATAGAAGGGGGTAGCGGAATGGTTACCATTTCTTGCATTGGAGATTCAGACACAACCAACGCAGATGATGGCTACTATAGTATCAATTACACCACAGAAGGGTTTGCAATACCCGGCAAGCTTCACACCTTCATTGTAGAGGTCGAAGGGTCACACAGTGCAGCTGCCCAACTCCATGCATTTTCCAAAGGAGAGATCTATCTCGTATTTGATTTCTCTGGCGGCGGTGGCGGCGGAGGTTTTGTACAGGGAGAATCAGTATCAATAAACAGTCAATCTGCTGCAATAATGGGTGAAGAAACGGTACAACAATCACAACAAAACACAATACTGTAAATCTAAGTAATACTCTTCTTTTCTTCTTTTATTATTTATTAGTTTTATAAAAAATTGTAGTGCAGGGGACGAGATTTGAACTCGCGGACCTCTACAGGACAAGGCCCTCAACC
>CAZWZY010000030.1:0-17909 GCA_964638175.1 uncultured Thermoplasmatales archaeon
ACTAAATGTTGGTCTAATTTTTTCTTTTCTTCATTATATTTTTTTAGAATATCTTCACCTAATTCTGTTAGGTATGAGCTCCCGCCGTCCTTTCCTCCTCTTGAGGATATTATAACTGAGCCTCCTACTGCATCTTCTATTTCTTTAATCTCGGACCAAGCATGACTATATGCCATACCCATTGATTTTGCTACTTCAGAAAGTGATCCTAATTCCTTTATTTTATAAAGTAATTCTGCTCTTCCCTTTCCAATAACGCATTTATCGTTTATTTCCAACCAAAGCTTTGCATTAACTTCAAACACAATAATAAATGATTTAGGTAATTCATAAATTTTTTTAAAATTAAAGTGCCAAAGAATTGATCCAAAATTATCTTTTTATACTACTTTTTGACATAGGAAGTAATGAAGCCGAAACTAATTGAAAAAATACGAACTGAAGTCAAAAGTGGTAAGACTAAAATTCAGGTTGCACAAGAGTTGAATCTTTCTTATTATCAGGTTAAGAAGTATACCAAGGATTTTCACACTGATCTAAGTATCCCACACAATCTTGTAGATAAAATCAGGGAAGAAGTTAAAAATGGTAAGTCTAAACGTCAGGTTGCTGAGGAATTTGGTGTTTCTCGAGATACGATTATCAATTATACCCGAGATATCAAGAGCAGGATTATAAAAAGAAAGAGATCTCCAGAGTTTATTAAACAGATCCGGCAGAATGTTCAGAAGTATAATTCAAAAAGTAAAACAGCTAGATTGATGGGGATTTCTTATGATATGGTCAAATGGTATACACAGGATATAAAGATAAAAATGGAACTGCCTCAAGAACTAAAAGAAAAAATTACAAACGAGATACTTTCAGGTAAATCTAAAGTCCAAACAGCAAGAGATTTTAATCTCTCATATCAAACAGTGTTGAAAAGCACCATTGACATCCCAAGCAAATATCATTACTTTGTTGGTAATAATAGAGGTAATCCAGGAATACGAGGAAGAACACTGATCATTTTAAAAAATCTATTAAAAAATGGCTATCATCATTGTCAAAAAGGAGATTCCAACAGATATCGTACACTTAAAAAATATTTTCCATCAATCTATAAGGTTCATAGTTGTGGAAAATCTATTATTTTCCTTGAGGATAAATCAAATTTTGCTGCAAAAGCACTAATTGAAGTTTCAAATAAAAAAATAATAAGTTATCAAGAACTTAAACAGATAACTAAGATTTTTGATACTAAGTTGAATAAAGAGGAAAAAGATCGATATATTAGCAAATCAAAAGATACGAATATTAATTCTCTACAGGGGGAGAATAATTCTTTGGCGTTTTTTTGCATTCGGAAGTACTGTCCCTAGCAGCCATCTAGGGAAATGATGAAGCTGTTTCTCGCTCATCAACAATTTCATTATTAAGGTAGATTTGTGTTTTGAATTGAGTCGTAATACTAGGAGGAATGTCAGCACGAAGAATAACCTTCTTTCCGCTTCCTGCGGGCAAGGTGGCAATACTAGTCGTTTTTGATGAAAATGCAACTCCTTGCTCACTGTAAAATGCTGCTCTCACAATGACATCTTCGGCGGTTCCTCTACCAAAGTTTTTCACGATGACTGTTGCTTTTACAAAATCACCCAAGTCGGTTTGTTTGTAGATTGAGACCGTTCCGTTTTTCCAATTTTGCAGAAGTAGCGGTCTAGATGAAATCTCATAGACACTGAGGTTTTGCTTATTTCGATAGTCTTGTGGGACAAATCCACAGGGGCTCTGTTCATTGGTTGTTTCAATGTAATAATAATTGCCGGTGTAATAGTCATATGCTGTTGCATCTTCATCCAACTGCACACCGACAGCCATATGGCCAGTGAGACGGAACAATGCTGAATTGTAGCCCATCTGATCAAAAATGGCAGCCAAAAGAATTGCCTTATCTTCACAATCACCACCTCCATTGCCATTAAAGAGCGTTTCTACGGGGTACCGTGGATATTCAAATGAATCATTCGTCTCACTATCTAATTTATACTCAAGATGCTGGACAAACGATGAAACAAAATTAACAGCATTGATGTTATGGCTTTGAACTAAACCACTCTGTAATTGGTCAACAAATAATTTGAGATAGTTATCATCATATTCATCAAACACATACAATGCATAATCTTCATGGCGAATGTCATCACGATCAATAGAGCTATAATAATCATATATGAAGGAAGGGTAAGGGAGCGTAATCCTTCGAGGGGTTCCTTCATATTCCCAAGTAAAAGATGCTGTTGATAAAACTTGTGATACTTGTAGAGGGAAGGTGTTGATTCCTAAGAGATTATCCTGGGCATCTTTCACCGTAATCGTCATGGTTTCCGATGTCGAAGCATCTTCTAGATACAAACATGCATCAATGGTGTTGCTTTCTTCTTGCAGTATGACGGTTGGCAATATCTGACCATTTACGGTTGTTTCATCAAAAGTTGCTTCTACGGTACAGGGATAGATGGTGGTGGTGGCGGCGTTGTATACTGTCATCTGTAATCCAATGAGGGAATAGGCATCAGACCACCCTTTTTCTTTCCACCAGTACGGCTCAACACTCGAAATGGTAAGAGAACTTTGATTAAAGGAAAACGTTTTTTCAAAAATGCTCCGGTCATTGCTATCGTATACCTTAAGCGTATAGTGGCCTGGTGTTATTGGATTGCGAAACGCTGCAAGATGCAAGAGAACCTCATGATTCCCCCGAAGAGAGAATTCGTTATCAACGAGGGCGTTATCGGGGTTATACAATTCTAATGTTACTGTCCCTGAACACGAACAATCAAGACGTATACTAGGAAATCCTTCATCATCGGTACATTCCCATGATGTCCAGGAAAATGTAGTACCAAAAAGCTGATCAAGGATACATCCCGAGAAGAGACTACAACAAAGCAGAGTACACAGAAGGCATGCACCTATTGTTTTTGTTATCATGTCCCACTACAACACAACTTTATTTGCTTCTAACTTTTTTTGTATTACAACACCTAGTCGTTTTATTCCTTCCTCAATTTGATCATTGCTGGAATAGGAAAAGTTCAACCGCATGGATCTCCCACCACCATCATCAACGTGAAATGCTTTACCGTGAACGTAGGCAACTTTTGCTTTAATGGAATCAAGAAACATGGTCTCGGTATCAATTCCTTGAGGGAGAGTAGCCCATGCAAACATGCCCCCTTTAGGTTTATTGCACACATGTCCTTCAGGGAAATAGTTCTCCATAGACTTTATCATGATGTCTCGTTTTGGCTTATACATTTCACAGATCTTCATGATGTGTAAATCTAACGAACCATTCCGTATAAATTCATCAGCAATAAATTGCATAAAAGTGTTGGTACACAAATCTAATGCCTGCTTGCAGATGATCATCTTTCGTTTTAATTCATCGGATGCAATAATCCAGGCCAGTCTAAAACCAGGAGAAAGGATTTTTGAAAATGTTGACATAAAGATTACGCGCCCTTCGTCATCAAAGGCTTTAATGGGTTTGACATGATCGATATCAAATCGTAACTTTCCATAAGGGTCATCTTCTACGATTACCAATTCGTATTCATTGGCAATATCGATAAGTTTTTTTCTTCTTGATTCAGGCATGATGACGCCAGCGGGATTTTGGAAGGTGGGAATCACATAGATAAACTTTGGTTGGATGTCATCTTTGAGTAATTCGTTAATTTTTTCCTCCAACACATCAACTCTCATGCCATCTTTATCAAGAGGGATGCCAACAAGATTGCTTTCATAGCTTCTGAATGCGTTAATTCCTCCAAGGTAGGAAGGTAATCCAACAAGAGCCGTGTCACCAGGATTTAAAAAGACTTTTCCTACGGTATCAAGGCCCTGCTGAGAACCGCTTACGATGATGATATCATCGGCAGTGACCTTCATCCCATCTTTACAGGCTCGTTCTGCAATGCTTTCTCGGAGTTCTCGCAACCCCTGCGTGGTGCCATATTGTAGCGCTGTTTTTCCATGTTGCCGTAATACTGAACTACTCACGCTTTCGATATCTTCTATGGGAAACGACTGAGGGTTTGGCAAACCACCAGCAAAGGAGATGATTTCAGGATCCTGGGTAACTTTGAGCAATTCGCGAATCTCTGACTTTCTCATTTTCCCTGCTCTGTCTGAATATAATCTACTGACATCTGCCATAAAATCCTCCATTGCCTGAAAGCTGCAAACATTTTATATGTATTTCGTAAAAACATTGAAATATAGGCATGCTATTAAACCCTCCGCTATTTGTCTTTTTCTGGAGAGAAAAGAGGTTTTAGATGGGGCTGAAATGCAGGCATTGTTTCTAGAGTCTCTCGGTCGATATTGAATCGATGCATGATGTGCAATGCTAATTCTTCATCAGAAGCGATGACTCCTTTTTTACTTAGAAGCACTTTACTCAGCTCTTCATCAGATTTGAAAATAATAGCTCCCATATAATCACTCCCCATACTTGTCTAAATCTTTATAAGCTTTTCTCTAAAGACAGTACTTCGGAAGGTAGCCGAAATATGGTTCAAATCCCTCAATTTTGGTACAGACTGACATATCATCCCCATTATGAATGTCATTTTTAGACCTCCGAAACAGTTCAAAAAAGCTACTTTCCGAAGTGCCGTAAAAACAAATAATTGGTTATAATGCACCGGTGATATGAATGGCAACTACTAGGACGATAATGAGAGAAACAAAACATATACTAACTATATCTTCCTTCCTGCTTTCCTCGATTTGCATCCCGCTCCAAAAATAGAATATAGTTCTCTCATTTAAATGTTTACAAATTTTTTTATTATGTTCTAAGAAACATTTATTAGGTGCCCCCTAGCTTCTTCCCTACATATTATCTGGAGAGGCACACTATGGAAGCAATTATTCTTGCAGGAGGATTTGGCACTCGCTTACGACCACTTACCTATACGCGAGCAAAATCATTATTGCCCATTTTGAATAAACCGATGATTTCGTATCTTATTGACTCGTTACCGCCAGAGGTGAACAAAGTCATTCTTGCAGTAAACTATCGAAAGAAGCAGATTGAACGCTATTTTGCCGATCATGACTGTGGAAAAGAGATTATTGTTAATGATGAGCCAAAGCCATTGGGGACAGGAGGGGCGGTGAAATTTGCTGAACCGTATCTCACAGGACGATTTTTTGTACTCAATTCCGATATTATCTGCTCGCTTTCCTTGCAAGAGATGATGAATTTTCATCGCGATAATCACGCTGTTGCAAGTATTTCCCTATGGTCAGTAGAAAACGTTTCCGAATTTGGTGTTGCCGATGTACAGCAAAATGGAAAGATTGTGGGTTTTGTCGAAAAACCACATCCTAAAGACGCCCCATCAAATCTTATTAATGCGGGTGCCTATTTCTTAGAGCCTGAAGTATTGGATTATATAGAAACTGGTCGACTTGTTTCTATGGAAAAAGAGATTTTCCCGCAGATCATTACTGATACCGACCAATTCTATGGCTTTGTGTTTGAAGGATATTGGATGGATATCGGTAGGATTAGTAGCTATCTTGATGTTCATCAATTTCTCTTACGTAAACATAACCTCGACAATTACATGGGCGAACACGGTGAGATACAAGGAAAGGTACACCATTCTTGTCTTGGCGATCATGTTACCGTTGGTAAGAATGCAAAGATACTCTCGAGCATTATTTATGATAATGCCCATATTGAAGACAACGCTGTTCTTTCAGATTGTATAATTGGTGAGCATGCACATGTGGGGCAAGCAGCAAATTTAAAGCAGGTGGTTGTTGGAGATAATGAACAGGTGGATGTTCATGCCCTTCTTGAGCAAGAGCTGCTCTGGACACAACCTGTTCCAGAGGAGTATCCAAAAAAACAAATAGGCAACGAATTGCGACTGTAATGATATCCATCATGAATACCAAAAATAATAAAAAATTTTTTAAAAAAATAAAAAAATTTAAATTTGTTGCGATAATGTCCGTTATGGTGGCACTAATTGCACGTTACTTTGCTTGTTGATGACAAAAAAATCAAATTGGAATACGCTGTTGATGTTTTGTTTAATAAGTCACTTCGAGACGCCGTTGAATCCATTGGCGAACATCAGAAAGACTGGCGGGAAATTGTCATTAAGATCGATCGCTTCTAATACAAAAACAGGTCATAAACACAAAATCTATTTATGGCGTGTGCCGTTACCGTTTTTCGTCACAATCTTATTGGGGGTGTTCTGAGTGACAAAGCTCTTTGGAACAAATGGTATACGCGGCGTAGTAAATGAAGAAATGAACAGTAACCTTGCTCTGGATATCGGCAAGGCATGGGGGATGTATCTTAAAAAGATGAGTACAAGGCCAAAGATCGCCATCGGTACCGATGCCCGGCTTTCAAATGATATGCTAAAGAATGCCATCACTGCAGGACTTCTTGCCACGGGGTGTGATGTTGTTGACGTGGGTCTGATACCCACACCAACGTTGCAATATGCAGTAAAAGAAAAAGATTTCGACTCAGGAGTCATTATTACTGCATCTCATAACCCCCCGCAATTTAACGGTATCAAAGGAGTGGCATCTGACGGAACAGAATTTTCCAAGGATGTGGAAGAAGAAATTGAACGCATTTATTTCTCTGGGTCCTTTGAACTTGCCGCATGGAAGTACGTTGGTAAAATCTCCCAATGGGATGGGGCAATTGACCTGTATGTCAACGGTATTCTGGCAACTGTTGATGTGGATGCCATTAAAAAGAAACATTTTCATATCGTGCTTGACTGTGGGAATGGGGCAGGAAGTGTTGTTACTCCTCTGTTGTTAAAACGATTAGGATGCAAGGTTGTTCCCTTATATTGTGAGCCAGATGGTCTCTTTCCAGGACATAACTCTGAACCATTGCCTGAAAATCTCATAGAACTTATGAAAACAGTACCAAAGGTTGGCGCACACCTTGGCGCTGCGCAAGATGGCGATGCCGATCGTGCGATATTCATTGATGAGAATGGCACCTATATCTGGGGTGATAAAACCCTGGCTCTAGGATGTAGATACGAGACTAAAAAACACAAGGGCGGTGTTGCAGTCACTCCGGTTACTACTTCGAGTTGTTTTGATGATGTGGTTGCAGAAAACAATGGCGTTTCGGTTCATACTAAAGTTGGATCTCCTGTAGTGGCCCGCGTCATGATAGAACGTCAGGCAGTGTTTGGTGGTGAGGAAAATGGCGGTCTCATCTTTCCTGAACTCCAATATTGCCGAGATTCGGCAATGTCTATTGCTAAAATCCTTGAAATTATGGCCAAAGAACACAAACCTTTGTCCCAATTAATCGATGAGATACCAAAATATGAAGTCTATAAAACAAAAATGCCTTGCCCCGATGATGTTAAAGAAAGTGTCATGAAGACTTTGGCAGCACAAACCAAAGATGATCCTCAGGTCAAAGAGGTTGATGAAACAGATGGTGTCAAGCTATATCTTGCTGATGGATGGGTCCTTATGAGGCCATCAGGAACAGAGCCCATTTTTAGAGTTTATTCAGAATCAAAAAGCAAACAGAAGGCAGAGGAGATTGCCCTGACCTATAAAAAAGTAACGGAAGAGATTATTAAAAACCACTAGGAGCTTCAACAGGCGGCATTGGCCGGTGCTCTGGACTGACATATGCTTTCAATAACGGAGACAATCCCACGCCCTTTTTTGAAGAAAGTGTCATAGCAAACTTCGTTCGGTTATGAGCAGTACCTCGCATTTTAATCACTTGTAAGGTTCTGACTAAATCTCCTTTTCGTTCGATATCTCCGATAAAAATAATGCCATCGGCGATAAATTCTTCGATGTCATATTGAGAATATTTGAACACTCTTGGTGGTACTTCTGAGGTAAGCAGTGTTGTGCAATTGATGGCGGCAATAAACGACCCTAATTTAAAGATAAAATCTCGGATCATCTCTCGTGTTTGGAGACGATAACACAATGAGGTAACGGAATCAAGCACTAGCCGTTTAGCATCAAGTTCTTTGGCGATATCTCGTATGACTTCAAAGAGAACATTGGCTTCTTCCACTGAATATTGCTCAGTATCAAGTCCAAGACGATCGCTAATGCTCCAAATGTCGATAATGCTTAGTTTTCCTTCTTTAATAAGGCCCTGTGTAAAAAAATCATACCCCTCAAGATGACTAATAAGTCGTGCAACAGGCTCAGAAGCAGTAAAAAAGACGCCTTTTTCTCCTGATTTAACACCATTTGCCAAAAATTGCATGCATGTCGTTGTTTTCCCAACGCCACTTGATCCTGCTACGATGACTGTACTGCCCAGAGGAATGCCACCATTTAATTCTGCATCCAATTCCTCAATGCCAGTTATACAGCGAGGTCGTGTTTCCATAGTATTTCCCTGTAAGCCTCCACGCTATGGAATACCATATGACTTTAAAACTATTTGTTTTGTAGAATAGCAAAAGAAATACATTAATAATACTTTCTTCATTTGGTGATGTCACCAGCAGATAGAGGAATACTATGACGAAAGATGAAGAGTTATCGAGATATATGGCGTTAATTGAGTATTATAAGGAACAACTTTCTCTCTTAGACACTCAAATGTCGTATGTACAAGCAGCCATGAATGATTATGCGAAAGCAAAGATTACGGTTGAGCACCTTCAACAACAAGAGAAAGATGCAGAGCTTTTGATGCCTATTGGGGGAAGTACCTTTGTATATGCCAAAGCAGCCGACCCACAGAAAGTGTTGTTTGACGTTGGCAGTGGCGTTGTCGCTGAAAAGACGGTAGATGATGCCATAAAAAAAATTGACGAGCGAATGGAGCAATTGCAACAAACGCAAGAAAAATTGTCAACCATGATTCATCAAGTACAAGCAGAAGCGCAAGATATTTCAGAGAAAGCACAAAAACTTGCTACCGAACAAAACCGGTAATTTTCTAGGTATGAATAATGTTTAAATTTTTAAAGAAAAAACTTAAAAAATTTGAAGAACAACTCGAATCGGAATTAGAAGAGGAGTTGCAAAAAGAAGAAAAAAAAGCTTCTCAGGAACCGTCGATATCCAAACCAGAGATTCAAAAATCTATTACAAAAGAAGAACCAAAACCAACACCGGTAGAAAAGTGGCCACCACAAAAAACAGAGAAACAACCGGTTAAGAAACCAGAGCCAGTTGCTTCTAAGCCTTCTGTTTCAACACCTCCCAAAGAAGAATCGGGTGAAGAAAAAAAAGCACCACCTCAAAAACCGGCTGAGGAATCCCGACATATCCGAAGAAAACGAGCCGTATTAGAGCGAAAAAAACGGGAAGAAGAGCTTGACAAACAAATCGAAAAAAGTATTGAGACAGAATTACAACATGTCCTGCGGACTAAAAAAAGCATTGAAGAAGTGGTGAAAACAGAGAAAAAGCCGACACGAGGCATTAGTGAAGAGAAACTTGACGACCTGTTGTGGGATCTTGAAGTCGGTCTGTTAGAATCAGATGTTGCCTATTCTGTCATTGAGTCGATTAAAAAAGACATTAAAGAAGAATTACGACATATTTCTTTTGAACGATCAAAGATTGGAGAGATGGTCGAGCAAGTTCTTAAAAATGCTATTGCTCATGTATTGAAAGCAAGTGAAATTGATTTTAATGAGATTATTGCCAAGGACAAAAAGCCGATCGTTGTCATGTTTGTTGGAGTCAACGGCAGTGGAAAAACATTATCTATTGCAAAAATGGCGACGCTGCTAAAAAAACAGGGGAAATCAAGCGTTATGGCTGCAGGAGATACTTTCCGAGCAGGTGCCATTGAACAGTTGGGCATCCATGCGGACAAAATTGGAGTGAAAATCATCAAACACGGTCCTGGCGCTGATCCTGCTGCTGTTGCCTATGATGCCATTGAGCATGCAAAAGCCAAACACAAAGATGTGGTGTTACTGGATACGGCAGGTCGAATGCAAACCAATACCAATCTTATGGATGAGATGGCAAAAATCAAACGAGTAGCAAAACCAGATCTCATTATCTTTGTGGGCGATGCCCTTGCAGGCAATGATGCCGTTGAACAAGCAAGGCGGTTTAATGAAATTGTGGGCATTGATGGGGTTATCCTTACCAAAGTAGATACTGATGCGAAAGGGGGCTCTGCGCTATCAGTTGCTTATACTATTGGCAAACCATTATTGTTCATCGGAGTGGGCCAAGGATATGAAGATCAAATACCTTTTGATCCCCAGTGGATGATTAACAATATTTTTGGTGAATGAGTACTGTTTCAATCTTTTGGATAACAACTGTACAGATACTGGGATAGGCCTGTACAACAACACCTTTTAAACAAAACTGACAAAGTAAGGAGTGAGGAGTGATAAAAAATGATGATAGTCGGCCAAATCTCAACCCCTGAAGAAGCAAAAGAAATGGAACTCGTTGCAAAAGTACTTGTTGTTGGAAACCGCGCCAGAGCATTGGCGTTAAAACTCAAAAAGGGGATGTAAATCTTGAAAAAACAAAAACAATCAAAGCACAAAAAGCACGTCCCTACAGACATCCCTATTATTTGGGTAAACATCTAAAGGGTTGTACTATTGTTTCCATATCGGCTTTATTTTGTTCTCCATAGAACTTTTGGTTAACTGTGGCAACGCTCGTGAAAGGTCTGTTACTGTAATGATGCCAACCACCTCTCCATTTTGAAGGACAGGCAATTTTTTGATGTTGTGCTCATTCATGATTTCGACTGCCTTTTCAAGCTTTGCTTTTGCAGGAACCGTCTTGATATCTGAAGTCATGATCTCATGAACTTGCGTCTTTTCTGGATCGAGATGTGCACAAATCGTTCGTTCAATGATGTCCCGTTCTGTTACAATACCTACACAATCACCTTGGCTGTCAGTTACTAATAAACAACCTACATTGCGCTCTCGATACATATTGCAGGCATCAAGTACTTTTTTTTCTTTATGAATTGCAATTACGTTTTTGGTCATTGCTTCTTCGACAAGCATTTCCACCACCGACCATTCCTACAAAAATAGGATAATGGGAAACATCCTTAAATACTACACGTTTTATAGCAGAATAGATACACGTGGCTATTAAGACGAGAAACGAAACATTACATGATATTATTAGGGATGCAGAGCATCATTCTACAGGATGGAAAGCACTTTTTGGAAACGACCACGAACGCTTTTCGCATGATTCCTACATCCTTCATCCAGATGTAGGCATCTATTTACTGAAAGAATACCAAAAAAATCCTTTTCACATTCAAGGCGTTGGAGGAAAAATTGCACGCTGTGTTGATGAAGATGTTGAAAAAGAAATCTCTAAATATGCTGGTGACTTCGGCATCATACAAGGAAATCTTTCTAAAATTTTAAAAAATGTGAACAAAGGTATTCATCCACGCACTATTTTTGAGACCGCTTTGCAGGGAAAGAAAAACGATCTAGGCATCCGCATGCCTGTAAGAGGCCATGCATCAGTTGCACCGGTGTCGTTCGCCTTGCTGCATCAGACGTTATCGACCAAGCAGAAAAGTCTTGATACGGCGTTTGAAAAACTTGCTACCGATGAGGGGCTATATAGTGCCTATGGCTAAAGATATTCCTTTATAGTAGAAACTGCTCGTTTCCGTTTTTCTGCTAAATCAGTAAGGAATTTTTCCATGCATTGTGCCGCTTCTTTTTTGCAATGGCCACACATGCGTTCACCTGCTTTACACGAGCGATATATCTCTGCCAGTTCTTTGTCATCCTCGGTTAAATGATACAAGAAGAGCTCATAGACAACACAGTCATCTGGTTCCCCTCCCTCCTTTTTCTGTAATTCAAGACTTACTGCGCCCCCTGTCTTTGCCCGTATGATTTTTTTAGCAGCATCTGTAGGATTATCAGTCAAAAAAATTGCGGTTTCTGGTTTTGACGATGACATTTTTTCTCCAGTAAGTCCTGTCATAAATCGATGAAATGTTGCGGAGGGTTGAAGGAACCCATATCCGCCTAAAGCAGGTTCTGTTTTAGCCAATTGGCGGTTAATACTTTCGACATCCTCTTTTCTCGCATCGTCAATGTATATTGCCTTGTACTCAGTAATTCGCTTGAGTTTGGTAAATCCGAGAGAACGAATGAGCCTTTCTGCGTGATCGAGTAATACCTTGACGTTTTCATCTACTTTGGCAAAGACGCCGATTTTCTTGTCTTTTGTTACGGTTACGTTATAGAGCCGGTGGGCCTGAGCGATATCTCTACTTAATCGCATGTGTGGGTCCTGATCAACTCCCACAGGTACCAAAGTGGGCCGTATCCCGCCAAACTTTTTCAGTTGCACATGAAGGATATCTCCTGTTTGCACTAATGGTGAAAAGATATGAGTCATATTGGCTGATCCTGTAAACCCATAGGTGGCAACCATTTGTGACCAGTTGACTTTTTTCCCTAAAATATACGCTAAATCCTTAACATCTTGATGGGTCGATTGAAAATAGATATGGCAATGCTCTGGTTTTAATCCCAGTGAAATGTAATTAGGGATATATTCAGTTAATGCTAGTTCTTTCGTTTCTTCTAGGCTGTACCCTCGAGTGGCAAATGCTTCAATGTCAGCAACTGCAATAAATATTTCCGCTCCAATGTTTTGATAGTAAATAACCTCGTCGATCACCATTTTGTGACCGAGATGCATGCGACCAGAAGGCATCAGCCCAGTGAGAATTGCCCATTTTTTCTTTTTTTTCACGGCGTCGTGAATACGTTGAAAATCGCGGTGACCAAAGACGATGCCTCGTCTGAGGAGCTTATGAGGGTGTGGCAAATCCTTCCAGAGATCTTCGGTGAATTCTTCGATACCAAATTCATCACGAAGACGTGCGTAATCCTGATATGTTGTAGAGCTCCAGGGGTCAATTTTCATAATGACACAGGTCTAAAACAAATGGGCTTTCAAAAACTTACCGTTCCATTAAAAAAGAGACAATGGCCGCCGCCGATACTTTTTAGAAGTAGCAATACAAATTATAGTAATATTTATATATATTAAGACTAACATGTTTTATTTATGAAGAAAGCATACAACACTACCCATCATAATCTCTTTGTCGGTTTTATCGTCTTTTTATTACTGTTGGTGTTAGCTGTTGGAACGGTAAACGCAAAGCAAGAGATGGAATTTGTATTGCCGGAATGGGGCGGGGCAATGGTTCATAGCACCCCGGGACTGAAGGACTATATCTGTTTACCTGTTCCAACAAATAACATAACCATATGCTGGCATCGCAATCAACTGAATGGGGAACAGGGCGGTGCAAAAGGAAATGGGGTTGCAGGAAACGGCAATATAGCGGCATGCAGTTTTTTTGGAAAACGAGATACCGTTGTCATTTACGATTATGATGGGAATCGAATTTGGTCATCGGGAACATTACTGAATGCTTATGCACTTTTTTCAACACCAATGGTTGATATTTATGATCGTGTTATTGCCTGTGATAATGAAGTTATCGTCATGATCGATCCATTTGATCGTGATGCTGATAACAAAATTGTTGAATGGGTATCACCGATTCCATATGGTGGACTGCCACTAAGCCCTGTTATTACGCAGGATGGTACGATACTGATAGCTACAGATGAAGGCCCCATCTATGCGTATGATTCACTTGATGGTTCCTTGTTGTCTTGGATGTATCTTGGAAAAAATGAACAGGTCGGTTTTTTGTACAGGATCTTTCATAAGAACGCACCAGGATATTTTTCAACAATAAATACGCCTTGTGTTAAAGGAAATCGCTTATACATCTCAACGCAATATAAAGGACCAAAAGGGTTGCCAACGTTATTACATCATGCACGGTTGTACGCAGTGGATGTTGATGCGCATAATCCTGTGATTTCCGAGAGACTAACTGTGGCATGGTATTACGAATTTGGGGGAAAGAGTCAGGCAAGCCCCACGTTGATTAATGATACGATTTATTTTGACGGATATCGGCCAGTACCAAGTTTACGAAGAAATCCCCATGTCTTTGCGGTAACAGATAAGGAGGGTTATTGGGAGGAAACATTCAAAACTCCGTATGACCTACCAACCTATGCATCGTTTACTTATGATCCTCGAGGAGGTTTTTGGTATGTGGATCCTTTCGGTGGGAAGTTGACTCATTTTTCTGCAAAAGACGGGCGTATTATTGAACAAATTGTTACTGATGATTTAGTTAACGAAAAAGGTACGCACATCCCTTCTTCTGTCATGACTATTTGTGGGAATGAAACACGTCCTGTTTTGATTGTGTCGGCGACTGCTCTTCGCCCCATTTCTGCTAGTAGTTATGTGCTTGCTATAGACCTAGCAAGAAATAACTCATTGTTATGGAAAGTGAAGATTTATTCTGGACCGCTATCTTCAATAGATTTAGCATTTGGACAGTATACAATTCTGATGAAAAATGGGGAACCTCGTCTCGTCTTTGGTAGCTTTGGCGATGGCGTATGGGCAATTGGAAGCGAAGAGACATAACTTGCTATTCCACAGGCGCTCTCATAGAGCTTCTGCTTTCCAAAACAATAACTTTTTAATAAGCGAAAAGGCAAATTGTTCTCTGCAATTCCACACCCTCTCGTTGATGAAATAGATAACTCCTACATCTTCACTGGGCTTGAACATCATTAGGGTAGCAGCACCATGCATCCCTCCAGAATGTCCTAGATATTGTTCCGATCTGTCGCTTTTCAATTGCCAACCCAATCCATAGTGTGTTCCTGAGTCATAGTGGGGAGAAAGCATTAATGATATTGTTTCTTCTTTGAGGATGCGGCTAGTATTGTACAGCCCTCCATTCATATATGCTATCAAAAAGTGAGAAAGATCAACAACGGAGGTTCTCAATCCACTTGCAGGGTAATCAATGGTGTCATAATGCATAAACGGATAATATGTCCCGGCATGGTAGTCATAAGGAACTGCAAGTCTGCTCTGGTTTAAATTAGCAATACGAAAACTTGAGTTATACATATCCAACGGATCGAAAATATGATCTCTGCAGTACAGTTCGAACGGTTGGCCTGAGATTAATTCAACGAGGTAGCCGAGTACCGCGTATCCGATATTTGCATAATGCATCTCTCTACCAGGGGGAACATCTTCCCACACTCTTGAGGTATAATGCAACCCGTCAGGGACTAAATATTCTTTTAAGAACGGATAGGGGTAATGTTCGAGTTCTCCGCCTCCAGGGGTCATTCGAATAAACGTGGGTCTTGGATAGTTTGGCTCTGTTGCTAAACTAGCATGATGCGAAAGCAGCATACGAAAAGTAATCGGTACATCTGGATAATTGGGATTTCTTAAGTTAAATGGCAGATATTTGTTTACATCCTCGTCTAAATCTAATAGTTTTTTTTCATATAATTGCATAATTGCCGTAGCAGTAATCGTTTTTGAGATTGATGCTACTAAAAAAATAGTTTCTTCTGTTGTTTTTTTGTTATGTTCTCTGTCGTAAATGCCAAATCCTTTTGTCCAGACAATTTCATTTTCCTTTATAATCGCAGCTGCAAGTGCAGACATATGGGCAAACTTCATGAGTCGGCATAACGAACAATCAACAAAGTTCTCTTTTATCTGTCCAGTAATTATTCCCTGTAGCTCAAAATTTTTTCCCAGAGGGCTTAAGAACTTTGCTTTTTCATTCCCAAAAAACACAGTGTTATTAGGTGACGCAGCTGATAATGAAAGAAGGAGAAGATTGATACATATAATGAAAACACCAACCATCATCTTCTTTTTCAGGAGACTTTTATTCATATATTTATCACCAATATGTTAGTTACTACTATATTTATATAACAATAAAAGTATAAATAGCTTGCCAAAAAGCACATTATGTTTTCTAACGCTGAGGGGGAGATTTGAACTCCCGCTCCCCGGATGGAGAACCGGCTCTCAAGGCCGGCGCGTTAGGCCGAACTTTGCTACCTCAGCATGGTTACAACTATGCCAGGTGTAAATAAACACGAGATAAAAAGAGTTTTTGCAATTATGATCGGAGCACAATTTCAATATTAACGCCGTCAGGAACTTGAATTCTCATCAGTTGCCTAAGTGCGCGATCACTGGCATCTAAATCAATTAATCGTTTATGAATGCGCATTTCCCAACGATCCCAAGTTTCTGTGCCTTCACCATCTGGAGATTTTCGACAAGGCACCTTAAGATGCTTGGTTGGTAGAGGGATAGGACCACCTAAAGCAACACCTGTCCGCTCGGCAATCATCTTAATTTGGTTACAGACTTCATCGAGTTTTTTTGCATCGGTGCTTACGAGTGATATACGTGCTTTTTGTGCCATTCCTGTGTACTCCAAGATCGTGTTTAGGTAAAAGAAAAGAGAGAAAGAAGCTTATTTTGCTTCTTCTACATCAAGGCAGATACCTGCAGCAACAGTTTGTCCCATATCACGAATGGCAAATCGCCCAAGTTGCGGTATTTTCTTGGAAGGTTCAATGACCATAGGTCGTGTTGGAATAATTTTGACGATTGCTGCATCACCGGTTTTAATAAAATCAGGATTTTCCTCTTTTACTGCACCGGTTTTTGGATCAAGTTTCTTTTGTATCTCTTCAAAGCGGCACGCAACTTGTGCCGTATAGCAGTGGAAGACTGGTGTGTATCCCTTGGTAATGACTGATGGGTGATTGAGAACCATGATTTGTGCGGTAAATGATTTTGCGACAGTTGGTGGGTCGTCTACGGGTCCTGCGACGTCTCCTCGCCGAATTTCGTTTTTGGCAATGCCTCGGATATTTACCCCAACATTGTCGCCAGGTACCGCTTGGTTAATTGTCTCATGATGCATCTCGATAGTTTTACATTCACCAGTTGCACCACCCGGTTTCATACTGGGTTTGAAAATGAGTTGTTGGCCAGGTTTCATAACTCCGGTTTCAATTTTACCAACAGGCACCGTTCCTACTCCCTTGATCGTATACACATCTTGGATAGGCCATCGAAGTGGGAGATTTGTTGGTTTATCTTCCAGTTTAAAATTGTCGATTGCTTTTAAAAACGTGTCACCTGTCCACCAATCGATTTTCCCCTTCTCTTTCACGTTGTCTCCGGCAAACGCGGAAACGGGGACATATTGAATCTGCTCATCCTTGTAACCCACACTTTTTGCCAGTTTATCGACATCAGCTTTTACCGCTTCAAAGCGAGCTTTGTCGTACGCTGGTTTGGTATCATCCATTTTGTTGATGGCTACAATCATCTGTTTGACGCCAAGGGTTCGTGCGAGAAACATATGTTCTTTTGTTTGAGCCATCACTCCTTCAGGTGCCGCAACAACGAGGACTGCTGCGTCTGCTTGTGATGTCCCAGTAATCATGTTTTTGACAAAGTCTCGGTGACCAGGTGCATCGATGATGGTAATGTAATATTTGTCAGTATCAAATCGTTTATGCGCAACATCAATGGTCACTCCTCGCTCTCGTTCTTCTTTTAATGCGTCGAAAATCCAGGCGAGTGCGAAGCTTTCTTTTCCTTTTGCTTTTGCTTCTTCTTTGAATTTTTCGACCATGTGAGCAGGAAATTGTCCCGTCTGTAATAATGTCTGTCCAACTAACGTTGATTTTCCATGATCGACATGACCAATAATTACTAAATTCATATGTGGTTTATCTGCCATAGTATTTTACCTCCTTCAAGACAAATTCAACTACAGTATATAGCTTTTTTCTCTGTTACGAATTTTCTTAAAGTTTGATAGCCGTATAAGCTTCCTATTTATAAGATTTATCCTAAGAAATGAGCAAGAAAACATGGGCTCGGCCGGATTTGAACCGGCGACCTCCGCCATGTCAAGGCGACGTCAT
>CAZWZY010000031.1:0-17642 GCA_964638175.1 uncultured Thermoplasmatales archaeon
ACTTGAACCCTCGACATCACGGTCTTCAGCCGTGCACTCTCCCAGCTGAGTTACCGCGGCAAAATAGGCCAGCTGACTAGATGAGTTTCAACAATTCTTCAGCAGTCGTTTGTATTCTTTCTAACGTTGCTTTTAGCAAGGCAATTGTTTCATCTACTCTATCAGTCGTGACTGCTCCCTGCGGAGATGGTTCGATAAGCCTATCTTGTTCTAAAATTCTCAAGGAATAGCGAACCATATGCTGAGGGTACCCAGTCATCTCCGATAATTTAATAATTCCCATGGGTTGATTGTCACGCAGAGTCTTGAGTACCTGAATATGACGTTTCAGGATATCCAACTCTGTTTCGATAACGCTCGTCAGCACACATCTTTCTTTCTTTCCAGTTGCCATTTTTTCCCTCTAGGTTACGTGTTAACATCTGTAATCACCTGCCCTTATTTAAAAATCTCTATTCATAAAGGAAGGGAATAGCTTTTTATCGACGCTGGGTATTTAGAGGAGGCACATATGAAACGGATGGCTCAAGTGTTACTTTTGATGGGAGTCTCGCTGCTCATTCTTGCAGGACTAGCACAACCAGCGTGTGCACAAGAGCCTATTGAGCTTGATTTTTACTATTCTAGCAATTGTGGAAGTTGCAAGACAAAAAAAAATTTGGTGAATACCTCCTTTGCACAGAACGAATCATATCAAGATATTTTGGTAGTGGTATGGAAGGATATCGCGGCCAATACCACCTATCGAAAAGAATGGACAACCACCTATCGCAATTATTCCTATCCATTTGTGGTGTTACGGTATCAAACCGAGGAGGTGGTGCTCCGGAATTATGAGATTACGACAGAGACCATTGCTACCGTCGTTGAAGCATTCGTTGCCAACATGACGGTGAACACCACTGCAGGCGAGGAAATCGTCATTGAGACCATGTTTGGCGATATCCGGCTGAATACGTCTGCCTGGTCACTTCCTATTTTAACCATAGTGTTAGGGGGATTGGACAGTTTTAATCCCTGTGCGTTCTTTATTCTCATCTTTCTGTTGAATCTACTTATTTATGCACGATCTCGCAAACGGATGATCCTTATTGGTGGCATCTTTATCTTCTTTTCAGGACTGCTGTATTATCTGTTCATGTTCTTGTTGTTTCATGCGTTTTTCCTCACTAGAGGCCATATTAGTATGATTACCATTGTTGCTGGCGGGCTTGCTTTGGTGTTGGGTATCCTCAATATCAAAGATTTTTTCTTTTACAAAAAAGGAGCGTCCCTTAGCATTCCTGAGGAAAAAAAACCAAGTCTGTTTAAACAGATGAGGAATCTAGTGAAAACGCCACAGGTTGCTTTTGCCATTTTGGGAACGATAGTATTAGCAGGAACCGTCAATTTTTATGAACTATTGTGTACGTTGGGATTGCCACTGGTGTTTACCCAACAGCTGGCGCTCTACAATCTGTCCGCGGTTGAATACTATCTGTATATTTTGTTTTACAATATCGTGTATGTGATTCCGTTAATCATTATCGTGCTCATCTTTGTGGTCACCTTAGGACGGCGGAAACTCAGTGAGTGGCATGGGCAGCTGTTAAAATTGATGACCGGGATCATGCTTGCTTCGTTTGGCATATTGTTTTTAGTTAACTATCAATTGTTGGAAAATGTATTGACGCCCATTTTGCTATTGGTAACAAGTGTACTGGCAACATTGATTATTTCACAGCTCTGGAAACGAAGAGCGAATGCTCAACAAAATGAATGAACAGAAAAAAATAAAAAAAGAAGAAAAGCCCTTACTTTTCTTTCTTTCTGGTTATGGCAGCGATTGCTGCGAGAATGAGCACGACAATAACCATACCAATGCCAAGCATGTACCAGATAGTGTTATCATCTGTTGGTTGTTCTGGTTCTTCTTCTGGTGGTTCTTCACCCTCCGTATATTCGGTAAGGGTTACAAGGTCATAGACCCAATCCCAGGCGTCGTCACCGTCTTCATCTAAGAGGTATTCTCCGCTGGTGGCATTGTACTCTGTGGTCGTGACATCGTCGGTTTCATTGCTGTAAAAGGTCTCGTATGTGCCGTCACCGTCTTCGTCCAGTAAGTAGCCAATATCGTCTACCCACCAGGCATCGATAAGTACTGTCAGATAGGTTTTTCCTGAGGGGGTACCGTTTGCTTCTGTTGGGTAGTCATCAAATGCTTGTACTGAGAGTTGATACACACCTGCAGCCGTCCATTGATGGGTTTCATTGACCATGGTGTTGTTTGCTACAAACCCGGTGGTGGTGTTGGTGCCGTCACCCCAGTTAAAGATATAGCTGATGTTGTGGCCATCGGGATCTGTTGAGAGTGCTGAGTAGGTGAAGTTGACATCCTTGCTTCCACTTGCATTTCCAGTTATATCGGGAGTTGTTGGCGGATTGTTTGGTGTTGGTTCTGGTTCTTCATCTTCTTCACCCTCGTCATCATCACCGTCTCCATCACCTGGCGGAGTGTATGGTGGATCTGGATCTGGTGGAGTATATGGTTCTGCTTTAATCTTGAAACTCCAAGTATCTGAAGATTCGCTTTCTTTTATTGAATCATTTGCAATTGCATACCAGCTATAAGTTGTATCATCTGCTAGTCCTGACCATCCTACCTGTGCTGTGCCATCGTCTGGTATGCCAATAGCGGTACCGATAAGGCTGTCGTCACCAGCATTGTAGAAATAAACGTCCATCCAATCACCATCTGGATCAGAAACGTCTACCTTAAGAGTAACACTACTTGTCCCTGAGTCAAATTCCTTACCGTTTGATGGAGCTACTAACACTGGTTTATTTGGTTGATGGGTATTCCAAGTATCTACAGATAAATGGTAATCATTAAAGGAATATTTAGGCGGAGATGGTTTATCGACTAAAAGAGTTGCTGGGACAGGTATAAAATAATTGTATCCAACGCGTACTTCGAAATTAGCTGTTTGTCCTTCTTCCGCATAAAAACTTATTTTATACCATCCACTGACAATCGTAGTATCAGTTATATCGTCGTAATCGGGAACAGATAAGGTTACCTCTACACCGACTCCATCGGTGACCTGGCCGTCTACATATACAAGCCCATTTACATCATAATCCGGCTGATCTGCGGTTACTGTTGGTGCAATAGCTATCGCCATGGATGCTAACATCATACCTATTATTATAGTTGAGAGTATCTTTTTTTGATTCATAAGGTCCTTCCCCTTTGATTTATCACGGTTATTAATTTGCATGGTATATATAGTTGTCTATTATGTCAGATTATGTGTTGTTTAGCAGTGATTAAGAGCAGGCCCAGTTAAATACGGTTGCACCATCAAGCATATAGTCCATGTAATCATTGCACCAGCCTTCTGCTTGAGCCCAATTATCGGCGGAACAACTAGGTACCTCCCCAAAGTCTACCGTTGCATTGAATTCGATATAGATCCAATGGCAATACGGTAATGAACCGGTGAAGTTCCACCAGAGGTCATCGTTATCAGCTTGTTCAAAGTCATGGCCAGTTATTCCAGAATCGTAAACAACAGTCATGTCACCAGCATAGGTAAGTTCTGATGGGAGATAGTCAACGACGCTTATATCTGAAAGATCGCAACATTCACCATTGTTATGTATGCTTAAATTGAATCGTACTGTCTCTTCGTTTATCGCTCCTATCTCGTCGACCCAACCATAGGTATCACACCATACTTTCTTTGTCAGCTCTATCTCCGGCATACAAGGTTCTTCACAGATTCCATATACTGTAGCAGTGTCATCTGTTTCAACGTCTCCACCATCAGAGTCGGCCCATATGTATACATAGTTTTCATTGTCTAGTCCGCAACTTACCACCGTTACATTCAACTCAATTGAGAATATAATGCCTGGTGGTAGTGGCTCACCGTCGCTGCCCCATTCGAGAAGGGTAATTCCAGTGCTTTCCCAGTCATAGGTTATATCTGGCTCCATCTCGGGGTCATAGTATCCATAGATCGATACGTTTCCTACGGTATAGTTAAGACATGGTGGCAGCTCGTCAACAAGATAGACATCATAGAGCTCGCAGTTTCCTGAATTGTGAATAGTGATGTTAAATGTTACAACCGATCCATTTGGTACTGCTACATACTCATCCCAGTCACCTAACGTTTCGTTCCATACTGTTTTGGTGATTTCAATATTAGGATTATAGGGAACATGCACAGTTGCGTCGTCTTCATAGTAAACCTGTTGACATTCATACCAAGCAGTGAAGTTAGCCCAGTTTATATTGTCTCCGAAGTCTATCACTGTTGCATTAAAGAATATGTGACCTTCTGCATCTGGTGGCATGGATTCTTCAGAGGTGTCAACCTCCCAGGATAGTATTTCGTTTTCTTCGCCCCATTGTGTAAAGGTGACATCTTCGGGATTTGGGCCATCGAACGTCCAGCCGTCTTCCACTTTGTACTCAAGACATGGTGGTAGGTAATCAGTGATATTCAGATCATAGAGTTCACAATTACCGACATTTTCTATCGAAAGCATGAAGGAGACTGTATCACCGATATCTGCATCAGTATCGTCGTCCCATTGATCGACATCCCAGACACTCTTTATGATTTCAATGTCAGGTTCTGGCTCGACGATGTAGAACGTATTGATATCGAGTCCTCTGTTGCCTGGGCAATCATATGCTTCGACTGAGATGACATACGTCTTCGGAACTCCATCTAACCATATACCATCTGTAATATAGTACCACTGATTCCCTTCATCAGGTGAACAGAGCAACCAGATTTCACCGTCTTGCCATCCACTGCCATTGTAGTATTCATCATCGGTTTCGTTGTAGATAGAGACATTGACGGCAGTTAATACCGTTTCATCTTCTTCCACAATGAAGTTCATATCTCCGGGACCCTCTGTACGTTCTTGCCCGTCTTCTGGATCAAGGATTTCAACGTATGGTGGCTGATTATCGTAGATAAAGGAGACCATATCAGAATCCTGACAGCTGTGCATATCAGTTATTGTCGCTGTAATTTCGATGGTGTGGCCATTTCGGCTTTCCCAGTCAACCTCATCTGTATCACCATAGTACCATTCGCCATCATCAAGTTCACAGGAGAGCTCAGTATAGTCGGGAGTCCAATCCTCGCCATCCCAGTATTCACCGTCATCTCCAGCCTCTGGATCATAGATCGTGATAACGACTTCATATGGAGTGGCATCGTAGGCTGTTCCCCAGATATCTTCTTCAAAGCCACCGAAGCAGGCAACATCCTCTGGATATTCAATAGTTATGATTGGATTATCTGTATCTATGTATACTCTTCCTGCTTCTTGCATATATATCGAGTATCTCTCACCAGAGTCCAACTCAACTAAATCGTTAGCGAGAGGATTTCTTGTTCTATTCCAGGTGTACCACCAATCTTCACTTTCATCATAGTGGTATATCCAGTCGTATTTGCCGTCGATAGACGCGAGTACATCTTCAACAAGATAGCTGCATGGAAGGACATCTGGTGGTATCTCTAAACTATTCCATGATCCGTCGTCATGCATCCATTGATCAAATTCAATACCACTCTCGACCACGAATTCTACAGGTTCTGCAATACCCGTCTTGTTTGCCTCGTCAGTTGCAAAGGCGTGGATCATAAGATGTGTGCCATCAGTATATTTGGAGATATCAAGATCGACAGTAAAGTATTGCTCTCCATCATATGATGCAATGTAGGAGAAGTCTGGATCGTTGATCTTGTAATAGTCTTGTCTGTGAATTAGCACCTTGACACGGAGAAGTTCTGGCGGGGTAAGATCATCTTCTGCTTCAACCTGTATTGTTACTGTACCGCTGTGTGTCGTTCCTTCTATCGGATTGACGATGTGCACATCTGGTTCATCTTCGTCGTGATTATTAGTGAATAGCCAGTAACCATATTGTGAATAACCCGTGTGACCAGCTAAGTCGGTATCTTTTATCATGAGGAAATGTTGGGCATCCATGAGTTCAGTGGTGTCCCATAGATGAGTGTCATCATTAGTAGTTGGCTCATAGGGCATTCCATCAATGGAAATCATCGGATTGGTGATCTCAGAATCATCAAATTCGATGGACACTACTCCCCTGACAATTGATGTTGACTCTGGATCTGTAATCCAAAGAACTGGTGCCGTCTTGTCAACGATCACGGTGTGCCAGCTGCTCCATGGCCCCTCGTATCCAGCGTAGTCAACTGCGCGTACTCTTCCAGTAAATTCTCCTTCCGGTAGGTCGTTGATTGCAAATGTTGCATAGTCATTTGGAAGTCCATCGTCTGGTATTAGATATGTCATATATGGTTCTTCATCGAGTTCAACTTCAAACTCATAATATTCTACACCAGATTTGTCGTCTGTTGCTTTTGTCCATACAACGGTAATGTCACCATCGGCATCGTATTCATACTCTCCAAGACCATCATCTAAATGCATAAGCATCTCTACTGGCCCTGGTGGTGTCGTGTCTTCGATATAGAAGACAAATTCCTCTTCATCCCAGGCACCCCAGTTACCATTTTCATCTCTGGCCCTCATAAACAGGACATGAGTTCCTTCAGTAATATCGCCCGGTAGAGTAATGACCTGCTCGATGTACTCATATGTGCCATAAAGGCCTTCGCTAAGAAGTTCTACAACATCTCCATCAAGATCAATCTTACACTCTGCGTACGCGATCTGCGCCTCGTCACTTGTGATCTCAGCAATTAATGTTGGATCGTCTGAGGTCGAATATGGATCAATGTCAAGAATGTGAGATGTTGGCCCAGATGTTGACAGAACGGTATACGTGTAGGTTGGAAATCCATCATCGTCTTTGTTACCAAATGCATCCTCTAACGTTGCTGTGACAGTGTATTGTTCTGCAATTTCATCTTCTGGTATTGGATACTCGTAGTAATAGGTGCCGTCGAGGTTATCGATCAGACCCTGTGCATCAACTACAACACCACTGGTCGTACCAGTAATGGTGATGGTACCGCTCAAGCCAGATTCAGCATTGTCCTCAACTACCGTGAGCACAAGGGTTGTGCCTGCAATGACGACATCATCGTCATCATTGGAGTAGATGTCATCGATCTCCGGTGCTACAGAGTCTTTTACTACAATGACCTGCTCAAAGCTTCCCCAATTCTGTGCTTCATCCTTCGCATGCACATAAATCCGGTTCACACCTTCATCAAGATCCTCGTTGTCAACTAATGCCGTAATATCTTCAGTTGTGGAATCAAACGTTCCATCTGAAGCAGACATAGGTGTACCAAGACCAGAAGTACCGATTGTGTTGATGAAGTACTCTGCTGCTTCGATAATGCTTTCGGTGTTGGAAGCAGTTGCTGTAATGGTCACATCTTCTGATGAGACTTCATCTGGATCTGCGACAAGATTCTCGATGATTGGTCCAGCAGTCGGTATCACAGTGTAGGTGTAGGTTGGAAATCCATCATCGTCTTTGTTACCAAATGCATCCTCTAACGTTGCTGTGACAGTGTATTGTTCTGCAATTTCATCTTCTGGTATTGGATACTCGTAGTAATAGGTGCCGTCGAGGTTATCGATCAGACCCTGTGCATCAACTACAACACCACTGGTCGTACCAGTAATGGTGATGGTACCGCTCAAGCCAGATTCAGCATTGTCCTCAACTACCGTGAGCACAAGGGTTGTGCCTGCAATGACGACATCATCGTCATCATTGGAGTCAATGTCAGAGATGACCGGCTCAGTTGTGTCTATGGTAAAGCTCCAGGTGTCAGACCATTGTCCGATAGTTCCACCAGTGTAAATAATAGCAACATGCCAGTAGTATGTTCCATCAGGCAAGATAACCGTATGTTGGGAACCTGTAACGTTTGCATACTCAAAGGTTTCAAAGTGTACATCAGTGCTCCACTCAACTCTATAGTTATCTCGTCCAATAACTGGATTCCATTCGAATGTTATTTCGCTATAATTAAGGAGCGCGCCATCGATAGGACTGATGAGCGTTGGATGTTCACCAACCTCGGCATGGACGATGAAAGTCTCATTGTCTAACGCATAGTTACCAAGGTAATCCGTGGCATTCACTAAGAGATAGTGCGTGCAGTGTTCGCTGAAGGTGATGTTCTCTGTATAGTCAATCCACTCAGTCCAGTTTCCTAGGAACCAGATCTTATATTTGATGGATTCAACGCCTACAGCGCAGGGGTCCTCTTGATCATAGGTCTGATCTAAATTAATCTCGGTATCAGCTGTGACATCCCAGATGTCATGGCCATATTGATCTGTACCCCAATAATCACTTGGTTCACCAACAATCTTGACGATCTGAGGCGGTGTGGAATCAACTCTGTGTTGTTGTACGTGCATGTCGGTTTCTTTGGTTCCAGTGACAATGACATTGTCAACTAAACCATAATCCCAATCATTGCAGTCCATTCTGAATTTGATTTTTACAACGGGTTCGTTTTCAGCGCCGACTAAATCATGTGTGTAAACCTGCCATTCATCGTTATTGATCTGATTCAATGGATTCCAACTACCTGTTCCAATCTTATATGCTACTTTGAGTTCGTCATTTTGTTCAGCATCTCTCGTTCGTGCGTGGTATGAGAGTTTGATGTTCTCATATCCAGTGGTATCAACAGTCGTAAGCATCCACCCATGCCAGATACCTTTGGATCTTAATTCTACATAGTAGTTGTCAATACTGTATGAATCATTCTTTCGGCTTGCAAAGCATGAAGTTGTCCATTTGCTTAAATCAGTTTCAAAGTCATCATAGAAGAGATTAAAGTTCACATGTTGCGGTGTCATGGTTTCTGTATTACCAAGACAGTCAACCGTATACCATCTGATCTCGTGTAGACAGTCTTCCATGATCTGGAATTTGTATTGAATACCGCCAATTGATCTGTTAGAATCGTAATATGGAACTTCGTCTTGATCATAAATAACTCTCGTCCAAAGCAATGTATCAATGACATCGTCACCATTGCTGTCCCACCAGAGTTCGACATGCAGATAGGTAATACCAACATCACATGGCGCTTCACGATCAGTGGCATTAAGGATCACCCAGGTGTGGTTGTCACGGAGCCAGAAATTGTTGATTTCGTTGTCTGTTTCTAGATTAAACTTATCGATATCTTCCTGAGAAGCATTATAGACTGGACCATCAAATGTCTTATCGCTGTATGGTGGGGTATCATCAACGTAGTAGGTATGATTGTAGATTTCACCACGGTTGCTGACGTCGTCTTTTGCCCAGTAATAAAGTGTATGAATACATTCCTCTGGGAAACTGAACATGACAGTATCACCATCGATTCTATACCACATGTAATTTGTAATATCTTCGTCAGTATAGCCATAAAGTTGTGTCAATGTTGTGCCGTCGACAACATCAAACATGTAACCGTTGCATCCCGGTGGGAAAAGATTAATCACACCAGAATCATTCCATTCATAACGGAAGAAGATAGATTCCACTCCAGCTTGACAGATGCCTTCATCAGTCGCATTTATCCATATCGGCGTCGTGGTTCTGACAAAGGTTTTGCCTTCAACTGTGCAGTTAGGTTGACCCGTTGCTCGCGTAACAACAGGTGGTGTGTCATCAACGTGATATCTGTGATAATATATCTCACCACGGTTGCAGACGTTGTCTTTTGTCCAGTAATATAAATCATGTATGCATTGTTCTTCAAAGTCAAAGTCAACTTCTGATTCGTTTACGCGATACCATAAGAAATCGGTGATTTTTTCATCAGTATACCCATAGGTTTGATGCAATGTCATGCCGTCAACGACATCATATTCATCATCTACAAGTGTCAATGGATAAGAATCTCCACCAAATTCGTATCGCCAGAAGATTGATTCAACACCAGAGGCACAGCGCTCGCTAAATTGTGGGGCTATCCTCTGAAGTATAAGCAATGCCCATTCAGTCCCTAAGATAGATCCATATTCGTCAGACCAAGATCCATCACCGTTTTGATGTAATAGGAGATAATCATCGTATTCTGTTCCCCAGTCATGAGTACCAAAGTGGGTGATAATGTTTGGTTGTGCCGTCATTGCTGCTTTCATGACAGCATACAAGGAATACATGTAACCAAAATGTTCCTGTCCGCCAGCAGTCCAATATGTGCCTATATAGCCTATTGCATCTTGTACTTCTTGGTCAGCTGTTGTCTTGCCGCAGTAGGTAAGCTGGACAATACCAGCAGCAGTTGAATCAATGTCAGTTCCAGAAGGACCGGTATAACCAAAGCCGCCGTTGGCATTTTGCGAATATGCCAACCAGATGAGCAGTTCATCCTTGACCCAAGAAGGTGGAGATATACCCCATTGTTCAGCCTCCATAAGACCTAACACTGGCCATTGAGAGACTGAGTTGTCTGCACCACCATTTGCCGAGTATCTCCATCCCCCACGGTAGGTGCCAGTATCTTGTTGAGCATAAGCAATCCAATCGACCATATCCTGAGCGACCTGTTCATATGTCCATCCTGCAAGAGCGCCAGTAGTTACTATGCGTTCTGGGTGCTCAGTAACAACAATAGCCATCAATCCAATCGGTGTTTCGTAGCCATGATTGACACTACCTTCAGGTGAATCAACATAGACACCTAACCCGTTACCGTTGCTATCTGGATCTCCTGCGGCCTGAGGTATAATAGACGTTGTATAGAAATAATTGAACATATAGTCAAGGCCTTTTTCAATATTGCTTGAGTACTGATAATCAGGATCAAACGGATCTGTATGGTTAAATCTCGTAGCGTGTTCAGCCCATTTTAACACGGCGAACGCGGTTTGTGAAGCGCTGTAGTATGTGCCTACCTTTCCAGTAGTTGGATTTTGTTGTGAAGCAAGATACGCCAATCCATCATCAATAGCATCAAGAACCTCCTGACTTCGTGTGGAAGGATCATAAGAGCTTCCTGCCACTTCGTCAGCTTTTAGAGTGATATTGGTAAAGATTTTCAGATAACCTGCCGTCTCATTAATTGGTACGTATCCATGATCCTCTGGGTGTATGATCTCGATGTCTGGTGGAGTATTATCAACATAGAAGACATGATGATAGATCTCACTGCGGTTACAGACATTGTCTTTTGCCCAGTAGTATAAATCATGTATGCATTCCTCTTCAAATGAAATATCAACAAGATTTACGCCATCAAAGCGATACCACCAGTGATAGAGGATCTCTGGATCAGTGTAACCATATGCATCTCCAAGATCTTCACCCCAAACACAACCCTCAGGTTCAGGATATTCAGTACCATTCCACTCATATCTATAGAAGATTGACTCAAGACCAGCCTGACATGGCGGCTCTGGCCAATCTGTAGCATTCAAGGTAATATTGGTATTGCATTTTAGATAACCAGAGTTGTCACTCTCAGCAATTGGGACATAGCCGTGCGTTGGGAAATCGATGTGTACGGTCGGTGGTGTGTTATCAACAAAGTAGACTTGATGGTGAACAGGTCCATAGTTAGCAACGTTGTCTACTGCCCAGTAGTATAGATCATGTTTGCATTCCTCTGAGAAGGTAAAGTTACCAGTATAGAGATACCAATCATGATCGGATATCGCAGGATCATCGTCGATAGCATAGAGATCAGCAAGGTATTGGCCATCGATATCACCAAATTCTTGAGTGTTCCACTCATATCGCCAGTACATTGCCTGTAGACCAGATTTGCATATGCCTTGTGGTAAATCGATTGCAGTGAAGTTAATCTCTACGCCGCATTTCAAATAAGAATGTGTATCATTAATTGGGTACCATCCATGCGTTGGATGAGTCTTAGTAATCTCTGGTGGTTGGCTGTCTACTCTAACTGGTTGCTTGACTTCAGGGGCAGCATTACCCAAACAGTCGATTAAGGTGTAGAAGATGTAGTGTTGACAATCTTCGTTAATAGAAATATCGATAGAGATGACACCAACTGTTAGATCGTTATCACCTGTAACAATGACATTCGCATTATAGATATCATATATACAGCTATCATTATCATACACTCTGCCCTTAGCGATATTATTGAAGGGATTATCATCAGTAACACGCCATTCAATGCGACAGACCCCTGCACCGCCAACGTTACAGCCGCGGTCAGTGGCATTTACGCGTTTGATGGTTCGGTTACCAATGTATCGTTCTCCTTCTTCGGTATCATAGTAAGTTGTTGCAGCAGGTAGGTATTCCCATTCATCAACAGGAACTTCTTCGTCGACATAATGGGTTTGTTCGGTGTGCTCTCCTTCGTTACCCAAACAATCTACTGCCCAGAACTCTAGCCCATGCGTACAGTTTTCTTCAAATGAAAATGAAGTTTTATCACCCGTAAAAATAACGTATTCATAGGTCTGATCTGGTTTGGTAATATTATAATGAATTTCCTTGACACCCGAGGCACATTCACCGATAAGATCAGTGGCATTCAAGTAAATGATAGTATCTGTCGTAACAAAAAGACCATCGGGACCATAGTTTGGTTGGCTAAATTCTTTATCAACCTTGGGTCCTGTATTATCAACATAGAAGGTTTGATTGTGTAATTCTTCGGTGTTTCCTAGACAGTCGACTGCGTAATATTCAATATAATGCACGCAGTCATCATCCCATGGCAGTCCAAGTTGTTCCATCGTACGGGTGACATTTTGTGCACTATTCATCCATGATGTCCAAGTGCCGTTATACCATACTCGATAGTAAATAGTCATGCCACCTACTTTACATAAGCCACCGTCGGTTGCATTAAGATAAATCGGTGTCTGGCTGGTAATGTATAATGTTCCACAACCACATTGTGGAGTTCCATATTCCTTGACGGTTGTTGGTGGTGTGTCATCCACATAATGTGTCTGGATGGTATGTAATCCTTCATTGCCAAGGATATCCACAGCCCAGAATTCCAGTGTGTGGTTACATTCTTCTGTAAAGGCGAAGTTTGCTTTGTCTCCATCCTCACAGTAGCTGGATGTTTCTGCATTTACTGTGATATTCCAACAGATTTTAGCGATTTCACCACAGGCACAGTCGGGATTGCTAGGCACAGGATCGGTAGCATTGAGCCAGATCTTTGTCGAGAAGTTCACAAACTCACCACATTGTGGCCAGCCGATGTCTTTGTCCACAGTTGGTCCATCAGCATCCACAATAAAGTCGAGTTTGCTGTAGTTTTCATTGCCGAGTAAATCATAACAGAGAGTATCTATCTGATGGTAACAGGTTTCATCCATATACAAAACGACAGAAATTCTGCCTTCCGTATTATCTGTATCATTGTCATCGTTATCCTCCACTACAATAGGCCCTTTCACAAGAGACATATGTTGGTGATCATATCCATAATACACTTTATAGGTTAATTTCTCTGTACCAACACCACCATTGCATCCTTCGTCTGTTGAGTTCAGCCAAATTGGAGTATTTTTGCCAATACGATCAAAGTTACCAATCGCACCGACCTGTTTGGGGGTTCCGAGTTCAATGGTTTGATTGGGGCCAGTTTCATCAACATAGAAGGTTTCGTTGTGATAGTTAATATTGCCTGAGCAGTCGACAGCTTTGATGGCAAAGACATGTTCACAGGTACCATTGAACATATATGGCACACATGGTGTTGTTTCATCAAACCACCACGTCCATCCATAGGTGTTTTCGTCTTGACCAGCAGTGACATTCCACACCTTATAGTAGACATCATACTCGCCACTGCCATCAGAGGCTGAGGCGCAGATCTCTGTTTCGGTTGTTACCCACCAGTCATCGCCAGTGATAACGTCGCCGTTAATCTCAATATCATCGATATAGCCAATAAAGCCAGGCCATGGTCCACCATATCCTGCCCTCATATCAATATGTAGTACTTTTAACGAACCATATTCTCTTGAAGCCCAAGGTGTGGAACATCCGCTACCACATGGGCAAGGGGCTGTCATCGCAGTACCATCTATATAATCCTGCAGTGTTGGAGCACTATGAGGACAATCGTTACTATATCCTGTTGGTCTCTCATAGTTACTAAATTTCATATTCATAACATCAAAGTGTTCCCAGGTATTCAAAGTGGGATATCCATACGTATAGTATGGTTCACCCTGCAGATAGTAATCCCAGTTGCCATCGTCATCTTCATCTAAATAAAATGAGACCCAGATAGAGAGTTGATCAGCCAGCCCTGCATTGACGGTGTAGCTTTCATAAGAAAATGAAGCAATATTGCCAAGGATGTCATGGTAATCTAAGATTGCTCTTCCTTGGTCGCTAGTAGTGCTTGGGGTTGTCATTTTAATCGAGTTTACGCCACTATAGGAGACGTCCTTAGACCACCCAGCAGTTCCATCGCCAGCAGTCGTAAACGTGATCCCGCCATCTTCGAGCACACTTGGTTCTCCGACGGTCTTGTTGATCTCTGGCGGCGTTGTGCTAGTAACCATAAAGGCTAAATCAATAGATTCGCATTGCAATGGATGTCCACCAGGGTATCGTAATTCCTCCCACTGGCCTTGATAGGGTTCTTCACCCACAGCCCACGTCGCATCATCATTCCAATGATCAAGCGAAGTCTTCCAACCGAATCGTGCCTGTTGATCTAAGGGTCGAGCCTGAACATCAAGCCAGTACACCACTGGATTTTCAGGTGTGCCTCCTTGGATAAAAGCCTCTTCAGGGTCAATGTAGAAATCATATTTCCAACAGACCGTATCGCCGTCGGACGTATAGCATTGTTGACAAGGAGTATACCATCCTTCTTCTAATTGATCAGCATAAATACTAACGTCAAATTCCCCTGGAGAGAAGGTCTTATACCACAGCACATCACCAGGCATACTCCAAGTCTGTGGATTTCCTGGATCTGGATCAGGAATATCAGAGTGAATACTCAAGGTAAAGGCAACGGCCATAGGATCACAGTCGAATGGCAAATAATCATCAAACCAAGAACCCCATACATGGATATCCGTGATAGGTTCAGTCATGGTACATTCAAAATCATCAGCAAGAATCTGTGGAGCAAAGTTGTAGGTTGTTCCATCAAATGTCAGTGAATCAAGTTTATCTGTTTCGCCTGTGTTTGCCGCTTGATGTTGGATTGCTACTCTTGTGACAACTTCAGTTCCATCAATCAATGACGTATCACCTTTAACAAACTCAAAGTCTCCGTAGGTTGGTCCTGAACCATATAACCAACTACTGAAATCATTAGGTTGAAGTGAAAAATCTACATAACTATTTCCGCCAGTATCATGAGCAACAGTCTCACTATATTGCAATGTGTAACTAGTTCCATCTGCTCTATTTCCCCATCCAGGAAACAATATAATATGTCTACCATCAGCTAAATCTATTACTGCTACTATTGGTGAAGCGCCATCATAAAGACCACCGTCAATTATTGTGTATGTGTAGCTCAGTCCAGCTCCAGCGAACAAGTCATCTAATGTTAGACCTGATGGTGAAAATGCAACTACTTCATTGTCTCTCGAACCCCAATTGGTATTGTCATCGGTTATTTGAGTAATATACGCCGTTGCATCAACATCTAGGCCGGTAGGCTCCAAATCAGGCTCCTGACGCCATTTGATTGTATCATACGTATTACAGTTCTTTACCCTAACAATTACAACAACATCATCAAAATCTGGCGTATTAGGATTGTTCTGACAGTCTATATTACCGAATGCAAGATCCTCAAAACAAACAACGTATTCTGCTAAGGAATCAAATTCCATTTCTTCCTCAGGCATTTCGAACACAAGGGCATGATCTTCATGTTCTCCCTGGAACACAGGATTGGAGCGATTTTCCGTGTAGAACTGGATTCCAGCAGATCCATTATACGAATCAATGCCGAATCCGAGATAATCGGCAGTATTCTCTTGGATGGTGTGTGTCACTTCATAGCGGGGATTGACATCGAGCAATCCAGTATAGGATGGATGTGAACCATGATTGCCAATATTTTCAAATAATGGCGTAAAGACAATGGTGCCGCTGTTATTGACATAATACCCAAAGACATTGGTGTTTCCCGCTTCTCGCCCCACGTACTCAAATTCTAAGGTTACGGAGGAGACGCAATCATAGAAATCCCAAATCTGATAATGTGTCTGATCGCCGGTCACCGTGATCGTCGATAAGTCAGGACCGCCATAACTGAACTCGTAGTCATTGAAAATAGCTTGCAGGTCTCCGTTACAGGTACAGTAATCCTGAGTATCGCCAAGCGCATCAGGAATCAAACAGGTATTAGGAGGTACACAATACCCGTGTCCAAATAAGCCTCTCTGATAGTGTTTTGAAATTTCTAAATCTGATAAAGCTTCGTTATAAATAGCGACCTCATCAATCAGACCATCCCAATATTCTGCACCGCCATCTTTTCCAATTCGAAGTGGTTCGTCGGTAGTTCCTAGAGAAGATATAGATGGAGTGTTGCTGTTTTCTTCAACACCATTTACATAAATTTTCAATGTGGGGCCAGAACCATCATAGGTACCAACAACGTGATACCACATACCAAGGATTGGGTTTGTTGTCCCAGTAACTGTCTGAAGACTGCCAGACGTTCCATCTGAAATGTGAAATCCAAATGCATCAGCGCCGCCCTCTAACAAAAGAGCATATACCTGCCATGGATTACTATGACCGCCGTCTACCTCTTTTTGAACTATCTTCATGTTGTTTCCTGTTTTCGATTCAAGTTTTACCCAAGCCTCAACTGTTATAGCATCTGTAATATCTAAACTCGGGTCATCAGGTATCTCTACATATTGGCTACTGATTTCTTCAAAATCAAGAGCGCCATTAACCCGACCGATCGTCCAAGCTGGGCCATTCATTAATGTCCCATTATTCGTGCCACAGGAATCAATGGCTGTTGTGCCTGCACCATCGTCGAGTTTCCAGTAACTAATTATCCCTGACGGGCATGAGCCGCCACTTCCGGCACCTGCAGGTGTTGCAAACAGCACTACTGCAGACATTACAGTCATCAGCATAAACAGTGCTATTACACTAACACCAATTATTTTACTATAGTCTTTTCTACTTCCATTAAACTTCTTTTGCATCTTTTTTTCCTCCTTAAAGAAGATAAATCGTTTGGTACCTATGCCCATAAACCTTATGAACATATTTTAGTAGCCCAATGTCAATGTGATATATAAATATTTCGATAATTAGATTTTTATATAGTGATTTGTTTAAAAATAAACAACTGAAGAACACTAGGCAAAAATCGTTGTCCATGCAACTGTTTGGCATGATACTTGCATCCTATACACAAACAAAAGTCTATCGTTGAGTGCATTCCTTCCATACACGATCTAGCGATTCCACCGAACATCTCTGGTGTGTATATACTTATATATACAACGGTATTTATAACTATTACGTCCTTTTTTACTATATAATATAACAGATAAATACTATATTATAGAAAATATTGCATAATAATGTATCTCTAGTATTACTCTTTATTCTTATGAAAAATAAATAATAGAAAATAGTAGATAGAGTAAGACACAGAGTTTGTATAGGCTGTTGAAAAATTAATTATGCCCTCCCAGCTTTTCATTTTGCTGGGTAT
>CAZWZY010000032.1:0-14628 GCA_964638175.1 uncultured Thermoplasmatales archaeon
TCAAAAAACTACACGATTGCCATTGCTGTTGTACATTATGAGGAATCCTTTTGTTTATGAAAATAGGACAGCAGCACACTTGCAATAATAAGAACAGTGACTGGAAGAACAATTGCATCAAACAACAGCCCCACTTCTACATTAAAATAGGTGATGCCAAAGGCATAGACTAATCTTCTTACCGCATAGATACCTACCACACAGGAAACAATGCCGGCAAGTATCAGAAGGAATGACACAGAGCGCCCAGAGTAGCTATTGTCCATAGGAGACTGCCATCAACCGATGTTTGTTATACTTATCACCTACTGTCCAATAAAGATTGTCATTTTTCCACTTTGACAAACTAACACGTAAAGTATTTATATAAAATTAGACAAAGTATATCATAGTGGAATCTGGAGAGCCCTTCATTTTCTTCCTTTCATCTTTACCATCCACATATCCAGATTCCCCATCCCTCTTTCCTATGTTACACTACAACGATAACGGTAAAAAAGAGATGAAGGGAGGGGTAAAACCGCTTAGGCGTATTTTCCTCGAAGCTTTCTACGATCGATTTTCACATCGGACGGCGTAACAATCATCAAATTGTTTCCAATGCCAGCAATATCGCCGTTGATTTCGCCTATCATCTTTTTCAAATCATTAGTGATGCGTTTTAAAATGACTTCTTCGTCGGCAATGGGTGTAAAATCAAGAATGAGGACGTTACCACCATACACGTAATCAGCAAATTCCTTCAAATCATCGTAGCGCTGAATCTCGCCAACGCGAACATTCATTTTTGCTGCTCCCTGGCCTTTGGTTGTTTCCATGTACTTCTCCAAGTCCACGTAGCCATCGACATCGCTTCCACTCTTTTCGCCCCATATCTTGTTTACGATTCCCATAATAATTCTCATCTCCTGTGCTGATTTTAACTAATAATCTAAAATATATTTCTCTTTATAAACTTTTGGCGATGTGCTTCCACCAGACATCGCCCACATGGTGTATAAGAGAAATTGCTTTTCCTTTTGCTTGTTCTTTCATCTGCACACCGTCCATTAATGCAACACCGATTGCCAATGCTTTATGATGGCGCTCATCACAAATCCACACTTGATCCCCCGTCACAATTGTGTCGTCTGCGTCTACAATGCCTGGAGCCATAACATCAGCCCCATTGGTGACAAATTTGATTGCTCCCATGTCCACCACCACGTGTTTTTCTGCAGGTTGATAATGGTTGATGCCCAGAATCGTGAAGAAAACCCGATCGTTGTGTAGAAAAAACAATGGACGCCCGTCAACAAATATGAAGGTTGTTCCTTCAATTTGTCCAGTTTCAACCATGGCTTGGTTGGGAAATACGTGGAGTGAGAACGAGCGGTGAAGATCTTCTTGCAACTGTTGGATTTCTTTGCGTTTCAGTCGGTGACGATTTTTAATTTTACCATCCATGCACACACGGTATTATCCCGTTTCTTAAAACGATTATGCTCTAGTTCTATGCCCAAATCCTTATAAATAAGATACCTATTTCGTGTGCCCTAGGTAATAGCATGGAAAAACCACTGAAAATCCTTCATGCAAGTTTAAACAATCGCGTCATCGTCGAGCTCCGAGCAGGACGCTCGTATCACGGAACCTTAGATGGTTATGATGTACCTCATATGAATCTCGTCTTAAAAAACGTCGACGAAATTGTTGGCGAAAGTGAACCAACAAAACATTCCACTGTAATTGTCCGTGGAGACAATATTATCTATGTCTCACCATAGGAAGGGATAACACCATGTCAAAAGGAACTCCATCAAAGATGGGCGGCAAAAAAACCCACGTCATGTGCCGGCGATGTGGGAAACATGCATTCCATGTTCGCAAACGACGCTGTGCCTCGTGTGGCTTTGGTGAAACCGCAAAGAGGCGACGCTACAGCTGGGCAAAACAACGGGCATAATTTTTTAAAGAAAAGCAGGTATCCTACAGAGGATAACCGCCTATTTTTAAGCTGGGATCACCAAGCAAAATCCATTGTTGTACCGTTTTTGCATCAATGGCCGCATCGCTACCGGCAGGCGTTGACCAGTTAATAGGATACTTCTTGAGATAGTTGGTAATGGCCTTTCCCCATGTTTCTCCTAATATATCGGTACCATTGACGCCATACTCCCAAAAGAACTGCGGGTCAAGATAATCTGATGCACCTTCCTGGGATTCTTTATCTTCTTTGGTCATCCCCAGTCCTGAGCAGCCAATCGTAGCAATGGAGCCACCGCCAATCTTCCGGGTCAGTCTCCATCCCCAGCATTCTGGCACCCCAGTTGAATAGTACCACGTATCTTTCGGATTTTTTAGAAAGTTAGTCAGTGCAGTGTCAAATTGCAGGTTGTGGCACCCGCCCACGATACATACTGGATATTTATTCCTGTTTCTCAACTTAATCATGTCAAACAGGGCTAGTCCTGAGGTCCAATTCTTTTTGTCATTGGGTGGATGCGTACTCCATGATGCTGGGTTAGCATGACCATCAAAATAGACAAAGCCACAGCCCTTACTGAGTTCAGCAACAACATCTTGGGGGCCAGTCAGCGTCCCATCTGAGGTAAAGAGCGTGACATGCTCAAAATCGTCAAGATAACTTAATCCCAACAGGACGTTTTCTTCCCCTTCAAAATCAGGAGTCGGAAAGCTATAGGATCCTGGTGGATAGGTATCACCAGCAATCGCTACCGCACGGGAAAACCATTCGCTGTCATAGGTCGTGGTTTCGTAGGTGATGATTTTGTTGGTCATAATCCACGCTTCAATGACATTACGGCAGGCAAGTCTGCCAACATAGACGTCAGGGTACAGATCGATGTCTTTGTCTTGCGCCTCGTCTCCCTTCCATTCCCCATAGATGCCATTACCGTTGCTATCCCAGGATGAAAAATTCCCTGCTGCATCATAGAGATCAGCATAGTAGAGTTCTGAAATAAAATACGGCTCAGGAAATCCTTCCCACGGATCGGCGTTATGACAGTATCGGATAGGGAGTTGGCGGAAATTTCCCACCAGCATAACATAGGTGATATTCCATTGTTCATGCGCCGTCTTAATAAAATATTTAATCTGTTCCGCACGATCGCGCCCTTGTGTCGCCATCTGAGCATACACGGTTGGCAAGGTAATGAGCTTGGTAGGAACATCCATCGCATTTTTATGGGCTACCAATGGTCTCAGTATCCGCTTGTACCGCACTGGTGCAAGAATAAGTAAGTCGTATGATTCATCAGCTTCTTCTGTTGCTGCAACGACTGTTGGTGCAAGAAGCGTTGCCAACAACAGGCCACACATGCCTAGTGCCAGAATAGAGGTACAGCTGCTGGTTTTCATAAAATCCCCCAATATGTACTTAATATCATCTCTATTATATAAAGATATATCTTATTATAATAGTATTTCTATTATAAAAATAAAAAAAGCAGTAAACATTCTTATAGGAAGGAACTAATGACGTGTCTCTTATGCCTCAACAATCTTGTAAATATTATTGTTACCGAAACACTCGCACCCCCCTCACGCCTACCAGGAAAAAACCGGAGACGGTGCACCTAGTGATTTTTGATATGGACGGTGTGATTACGGATACCATTAGCTCTTGGAAATATCTTCATGATTATTTTGGCACATCAAACGATCATTCTGTCGATGCGTATCTCAAAGGAAAGATTGATGATGGAGAATTTATCAAACGTGATGTTTCCTTATGGTTGGATCGCAATCAGCCCCCCTCTCATCACCAGCTTGTTGAGATTTTAGGAGAGGTGCCGTTAATGAAGGGAGCAAAACAATGTATGGACGCCCTTGCCAAGAAAGGCATTCGTAATGCCATTGTCAGCGCAGGTCTTGATATTCTTGCCCGTCGTGTTGCAGACGAGCTAGGCATTGATTATGTCTATGCCAATGGCATCAAGGTTGATGCGCAGGGGAAGCTAACAGGAGAAGGTATTTTGGGCGTAGCCTTGATGTATAAAGATAAGGTTGTACACTCACTGTCTCAGAAACTGGATATTCCCATGAGAAATATGGTTGCGGTCGGCAATTCCTGTTTTGACATTCCTATGTTTGAAACCTGCGGATTTGGTATTGCCTTCAACCCGGAAGATGACTGCGTGCGGGATGCTGCAGATGTAGTGGTTGAAGACAAAGATTTACGCAAGATTCTGCCGCATCTAGAGCCATTTATGCAGACGGGTCCATGATGGTACCCATGAACAAGATGGCGCCTGTTTCTTCGTGTTGTATTAAAAACACAAACGGATGATCTGCCATAAAGGTATCAGGCATAGCGGTCAGTTCGACGATGACCGCTGTTGCTGCTGCCGCCTCTGTTCCTTCTTCGTTTACTTCAACAAAAGCTTGATGGATGACTTTGCTGATGAACAAGTTGGTGGTGCCATCCATTCCTGAAAAATTAGCAACGCCAGGCATAAATGCATCAACCATACCCATCTCAATTAACAGATCGTTCAGCGTGTATTTGGTTTCAAAAGTGAATTTTGGCAAGGAGACAGGAATCTCACGTTCCTCAAAGGCCTCATTCCAGGTGGAAAGATTTTCTGCAGTAATAGCCGAGGTTGCCCAGGAGATGTTGTTTTCTTTAGGAAGGACGATAATCATGGACAGGTCCCTTCCTTGATAGTAGAGCTTGAGTAGTTGTAGGGTGTCTGTTTCGGTATAATTGAACCGATCATTCTTACTATCGCTGACCATCATATCAACGGTGACCGTGTCATTTGAAGCAAGGGTAAAGTCAGCATCGTAGGTGTTGTCTGGATCAAACTGCTGGTCCCACAATCCTTTAAAGTAAATGGCGTTGGTAAGCACCAGTTTCGTCCAATCTGATAAGGAGCTTGGATCAATCAAGTCTTTTATTTTATCATTGGTATGCTCCTCAATCCAGGTGTTAATCGTTTCTGCTGCTTCCACATTTTGCCCAAAATCAAGTTCGTGGCCTTCTGCAAGATAGAAATTCTGCAGCAATCCCAGATAACTTTGCAAAAACTCATAGTCTTCATGAGCCCAAAACGCATTTGCGGTGTGTACCGTATAGCCTTCCTGGTGTTGATTGAGTAGGTTGTATAGTCGTGCAAAGGATCCTAAAGTGGCATCATCATGCTGGGAAATGGAGAGAATATCCTGCATTTCTGCGGCTGTATTTCCTGCTGCTCCCTCATAGGCCATGGATAAGGCAGTAAAGATACTATAGGGTGAAAAAAACACATTTTCACTATCATTTGCAGCAGTAATCGTCTCATAAAACTGTACCGAAAATTCATTTAACGCCTTGACTAACGAGATCACACTTGATGCCGTGGCATTGGTATCATCTGCAAGCGGAACTTCTGTTTCCTCAATCGGTGTCGGTTCCTGGAAGTAGACGAGGGAGACAACAGCTGCGATAACAATAACACTCGTGGCACCTAGTGCCATAGCTTGTTTATTTTTCATAGATCATTCCTCAATGCATATCGGTATGGTCGTTATGTCTATATAAAGCGTGTGAAAACGTTTGGAAAAAACCGAACAAAACATCCAGGTTGAAGGAGGGATTACTGATAGTACTGTATTCACCAAGGAGCAGTGAGCTCCGATTCACACTGACAACTTTTCTCTTCCTCCGACCTAGAGTATAGCCTATGAGGTACAGCCTTATATGCCTATGCATGACGCAGATGCTTGTCCCGATACAAAAAGAATCCCCCCGTCACCAAGAGTAAGCCAATCACCATAACCAACAGCCCCATAATAATCGTCGCGTTATTGACGGGGAAACCCAATCCTAGGATCATGCTGCTCAGTGCCCACAGGCCTACTGCTAACAGGGGTATCCCTAGGACGAATGAGAGAAGGGCAAGTTTTTCGGCAATAACCTTTCCCCCTTCCAGACCCGATTCTTCGATGTCCTCATGCATAATGATGTCTCGTTCTACCTGGGTCTTCCAGGGTTTCTTTGCTTGCTTGGGAGTATCCAGTCCTCGAGGCATGCTTCTTCACCAAAATGAGTAATACAAACTCAACTTTGTTTATAAATATCTTCATAACGATTGTTTACTACAAAACGTGCTAGGCATGGCATACTAAAACTATAGGACTTGGGGTGTTTTCTTCTATTGAAATTACCTGTTAGGCATGATAACTTTTAATGGAACTGATAGGGTACAACTAATAAGAGAGTAATCCTCCTTGAGGAAATGTCGGAGATTGTTTGCATCGATATGTCGTTTCAAAACCATCCCCTAGTTAAAACAGGGGGGTTTCGTATTTTCTCCTCTGCATCATCTTCTTTTAAAAAATCTATTCTATGGATGTAGATGACAACTCCTGTTTTGATGTCGTTCTACTTGAGATCTGTGGTTCATGCATATGCACCTACACTACCACATGCGAAAAAGGTATTTATTCTAACGGCGGAATGAGGCTGAGTAATGTGGTGAGTGGGAGACTCATCATATGCTGTACTATACTCCATGGGGGAGTGAGAAATGATGCCTTGGTTAAATGTGATCGGGAGAGTGAGATTCAATTCTCATCCACATTCAGAAAGAACGCGGGGGTTATTGCAGAGAAATCAAGCGCATTCTTGTCTTGAAGTAGAAACAAAAGTAGATGATATTCTCAAAGGACTTCATGACTCTGAAGAAGTACAAACGTCCATGGTTGACGAGGATCGTACACCTGCCACCAAACGAAAAACAAAAAAGAAAAGTAGCACAAAAAAATCAATAAAACAGGCTATTGAATCCAGCATACCACCACCGACTACTCTGACAGAACATGCAACGATACACAACCAAGATCTGCAGGATGACTTGCTTACGACAACCCTCGAACCTGGTCAAAAGGTACTCTCCTCACAAACAGGATTTGGATGGAATGGACTGGGTAGCAGACGGATTGTTTTTGATAATATTTTCAAAGAGCATCGGTATGAAGTCGTAGAGCCACCATTATCTGTGAGGGAAGAAGAAATAAAAAACAAGATAATCTACCTTTTTAGGGTACATGCTGACCTTGATGTGTTTGAGTGGGACGAAACTAAAAAACTGAAGCACCTTGAAGAGGCGTTACATAAAATTGTTGCCGAGAATCACTTTGATCTCAAAGGAGAGTCAAAGGAAAAGGTCTTCTATCACATCTTTAGAGAATTCATGGGAGATGGAAAAATCGATGTTTTGATGCATGATGAGGAAATCGAAGATATCTCCTGCGATGGCTATGGCATTCCACTGTTTGTCCATCATAGAGATTACGAATCGATCAGAACCAATATTGTCTTTAGTACCGCTGACGAGTTGGATTCGTTCGTGGTGAAATTATCGCAGAAGTGTGGGAAGCAGATTTCCGTCTATGAGCCTGTTGTTGATGGTAAGCTTTCTGATGGCTCAAGGCTGCAGACGACTTTGGCTAAAACGATTACCAAGCATTCAACGTTCACCATCCGACGATTTCGGACCGATCCTCTGACGCCAACAGATCTCATTGCCAACAACACGCTGTCGGCAGACATGGCTGCGTATTTCTGGCTGGCCATTGAAAAAGGCGCGTCTATTCTCTTTTGCGGAGGAACGGCGACAGGAAAAACAACCGTGCTGAATGCGTTGTCGCTCTTTTTGCCAGCAGCATATAAGATTGTTTCTATCGAAGATACCAGAGAGATTAATCTTCCACACGAAAATTGGATAGCAGGTACAACGAGACAGGGATTTTCATCCACTGAAAATAACAAGACGGGAAAAGATATTGACATGTTTGACCTCATTAAAGTTGCCTTGCGTCAACGACCAAAGGTCATCATTGTTGGTGAGGTGCGTGGAAAGGAAGCGTACGCACTCTTTCAGGCGATGACTACAGGTCACCAGTCATATTCAACATTACACGCTGATAACATGCATTCACTCATCCAACGACTTGAAAGTGCACCCATTTCACTTCCTAGATCACTGCTTACTTCCCTTGATCTTGTCGTCTTTTTAAAATCGGTTACTGTCAAAGGGGCACCGAAAAGACGTACTACTAATGTTACCGAGATTGTAAAACTTGATCCAGAAACCAACCGGCTGGTGACCATGACTCCGTTTCACTGGGTCTCGGAAATTGATGACCGATTTGAAGGCAATGGTGGAAGTGGACTGTTCAATAAAATAAAACTACAGGCTGGATGGAGTGATGAGACACTGCATCAGGAAATACAAAACCGGATTGCCATACTTGAGTGGATGGTGAAAAAAAATCTACGGTCATATGAAGACGTCGGCAGAATCGTATCAGAATATAGTAAAGATCCTGAAGCAGTGTTGATGAAGGTGAGAGAGGACGCTGTATGAAGTCAACACCATATTCACATTTCTGCTTACGAAAATTTGGAAAAATTATTTCAAAATATGGAAAAGATCAACAGGTAGAAAAAAACATTCCGTTGGTAAAAGCCAACATCTCTAGGCTATATGACGAATATTATGCCACCGCGCTGATGAGTATAATACTAGGGACCATCGGTAGCGGTATCATTGCGGTCATGTTTCATGTGACCTTCTCTTCATCGTATATTGCTCTTTTGGCTATGTTAATGCCGCCCATTGTTGCACTTTGTATAGGAGCAACCTATCTATATTTTCCAGCCTATTGTATCAATAAACGAGCGGCAGACATTGATCTGTTTTTGCCGTACGCTATAAATTTTATAAGCTCGATGGCCGTCGCTGGCATTTCTCCAGCTGAGGTATTTCAGACGCTTTCAACAGTAAGTGTATATGGTGAATTACAGACAGAATCAAAAAAAATCGCTAAAGACATCAACGTAATGGGCACTGACAATATCAGTGCACTCAGGCACGCCATTGATATTTCTCCATCAAGAAAATTTAAATCATTCCTTCAGGGAATAATAGGCACCGTTCAATCTGGTAGTGACCTTCACGTGTATCTCTCAAACATTACTGAAAAGTACATGGATGGAGATATTGTTGAACGTAAGAAAGACTTGGATGTACTTGCAGTCATCGCAGAGGTCTTGGTTATCTCCGTTATTGCCTTCCCCATCTTTTTAGTTATTATTCTTACTGTCATGGGGTTCTTTGGTGGGTCTATGGAAACCTCTTTGAATATCTTGTTCTTGTTTTCATTTCTAATTTTACCACTGGTGTATGCGCTGTTTTACTTGCTTATAAAATCAACAAGCATTGAAAAAATTAACAAGGTACAAGCAGAGAAACACACCACCATCTCACAGTATTATGAAAAAAACAAACCCTCTCTTTTCATTCTGTTTATCTCAGCTGCCGTCGTGCTGTTGTTCGGTATTGTGATTGGCGTGGCAGGTTATTATGGATATCTGGAGATTACTGAATATATATTATTGGATTTTTCTTTTCTTGCAGTACTAATCTTGATAGGACCCATAGGCCTTTACAAATCTATAGAGATAAAAAAGAAGAAAGAGATACAGGATAGATTGCCTGAATTTCTTGTCGAAATTGGCGATTCATTGTCTACCGGAATGACTGTTTTTGAAGCGATTAAAGTTGCAGAAAAGGGCCATTACGGAACCTTAACTCCTGAAATCAAAAAGATGAAGGCCCAGCTGTCATGGGACACTGCAATGAAGGATGTGTTTTATGATTTTGCAACCAGAATGAAATCGGCCATCATCCAACGAATAGTTATTGCCATAGAAAAGGGCTTGATGATGGGTGGCAACACACCTAAAATTTTTAAGGCAGCTGCTGGGGAAGTCGATCAGGTTAATCAGATAGAAAATCAGAGAAAAACAAGCATGTCCATTTATGCTTTAGTCATACTCCTTTGTTTTTTCATCTTTCTTGCAATTATCTTGATACTCAATGAAACTATTTTTACATCGTTCTTTGAGCTGCAAAGCGGTCAGATGGAACGACTGGAGGGCATCATCAGTATTTCTGCCGTTGATCCGGCGATGTTACAATATTCGTTGTTTTCCTTCGTTTTCGTCCAGAGTATAGGTGCTGGGGTTCTGGCCGGTTTTATGATGGATGGCAAGCTCTCATCGGGAATTAGATATAGTTGTGTTCTTGGAGTTATTTCACTGTTCATTTTTAAGGTATTACTCTAGATGGTGTGAACGATATGAGGATGAAGATTAGAAAATCAAACGAAGCGGTGTCGGAGATAATTGGGATGGCATTACTGTTAGGTATAGCCGTATCGCTTTTTTCTCTGTTGTCAATCATTGTCTTATCGTATCCCTTTACGCCATCCCCACCATCGGTAAATCTGGTTGGGTATATGGATGGAACTAATGTGACACTTGAACACTATGGAGGCGAGTCGTTAGATATTACAAATAAAGTCATCGTGAGGACACAGGAGACATATACAAAAATCAATATTACTGATTTTCTCGACGATGTAAATGATAATGATCTATGGGACCTCGGTGAACAACTCATCTATGATGTAAATGTCACTGGAGAACAAATCGAAGTTACTGTTGTTGATACTAGAAGCAATTCCATCATCATGAGTGGAATACTGCAAGAGGAGGGTACACTATGAAACGAGGTAGGAAAAAAATAAAAAACACGGATGATGCGATTGTCGGGGTCGTTTCGACATTCTTAATCGTAGGACTACTTGTTGCCGTTGTTTCTGTCATACAAACAGTGTACATACCAAAATGGATGGAGCAGCAAGAAGCTGAGCATATGGAAGACGTGGGGAATCAATTTGCCCAGTTAAAGTATGCAATAGGAGAACATTTGGTAACTAAGCAAGAGGACATCCCCATATCAACATCGATAACTCTAGGGAGTAAAGAACTGCCGTTTTTAATGTCATCTAGAGCATTTGGTTCAGTAACTATCCTCTCAGATCAATGTACAATTACCGTAACAAATAGAAGCAATATGACCGTATTTTCTTCTTCGATAGGAGTAATCAAATATTCATCAGCAAACGCATACTTCCTTGATCAGGACTATGTCTATGAAGCGGGAGGCGTGATATTAAATCAAAATCAAGGAAACACGATGGCGATAAAACCACGTTTCTTGGTGTCTAATGAGGAAGAGGTTGGTATATCCTTTACTATAACAAACATTTCAACAGTTGGTGGGAAAAGTTCTATGGCCGGATATGGAACTTATCCAATACAGACCGAATTCTCAGATTATAATGATACTATTCCTGTAATTCAAAACGTTTCAACCATTACGATAGGCACTGAATATCAAAACGCGTGGCATAGATTTATTAACGGAACGTTGCGGAACCAGGGACTCAACTATAACGGCTATGGCACAAACTACGTAATGGTTCTTAATGAGAGCGGGATAACAGTGGAGTTTACAAACTCTACTGCCGTTAATCTCGAGGTAACACTTATACAAATCGATGCTCAGGTTGCTCCGGGTTGGATAGAAAACATCAAATGATAGGTAAAAAAACATCGGTATGCTGGCCAGGAGAATATAAAGAAAATAACATGCGGGGGAGATAAAAAATGAAACTATGGGGGAAAAATGTCAGAAGTCTCAGGAATTCAAACGAGATGGTATCAGACCTAGTCGGAACCATGGTGTTATTGGCAATATCTGTCGTGATTTTCTCATCGTTGTATGGCATGGTATTATCTTATCCATTTGCTTCAGATCCAGCAACTGTAACAATAATTGGAACAATAGATGGGAATAATATCATATTGGAGCATCGCGGTGGAGAGGCATTGGGTCTTGAAACCACAATCCCGATAACAATAGCTGGTGAAAAGCTGTTAATCGATGGCAGAATTCCGACAGTTCTAGATCTATTAATCGATTCTAATGGTGATGGATTGTGGAACATCGGTGAACGGTTGGTTTGTAATTTTACCTATGATCCTGCTAAGTTAGAGGCCGATGTCATGGCCATTGACGTGGAAAGTAATTCTCTTGTTCTCACAGGAACTCTTGATATACATCCTGAAAGTGATGTAGGTATCAAAGTTGTGGTTGATGACCAATTTCCCTTTGTTGGCAATACTACTACATTAACAATTACCGCAGCCAATTATAGAGGAGATATGGGTGCAACTGGTGTTGAGATACAATGTGTATTGCCTGAGAATCTGGTTTATGTCGGCAATAGTTCATCACGGGGAACATATGATCACATTGCTGGTATTTGGTATATAGATAATCTTGCCGTTGGCGAATCAGCTACTATTAATATCACAGCAAATGTCAGTGCAATTGGAGAAACCGACCCTGCACAGCTTGCAATGGTCCTAGATGGATCTGGCAGTATCTCTGGTGATGATTGGGATATCATGCTCGAGGGACTGGCCACAGCGATTGAAGATGTAGGCTGCTTCCCTCATGATGGCTCGGTGGAACTTACAGTCATTCAATTTGGCGGTAATTCCAACAGCAGTGTTAATGCTCGGTTGGAGCTAGGAGGGCCAAAAGTCATTACCGATGATGTTGGTGACCCTGGATATTACAAAACAGTAGCAGAGGATGTTAGAAATATCGATAAATACTTTAATGAGTGGTGGAACAAAAGTTACACTCCAACGGCCTGCGGTATCGCTCGAGCTGCCGATACGTTAAAAGTATCGGAGAACTTTGATACTCACAGACATGTCATTAGCTTAGTAACAGATGGACAACCAAATGCAGTTTACAACATTGAAAATGGTGACTATAAAATAGAACCTGGTTCCGAGGGCACAAGTCCCGAACACTTCCAAAATGGTAAAGCATCTGCGGTGATTGCCAGAGACTACCTAATCAGTGCTCTCAGTATGACTGAGGATCAAGATGAGTTAGACGCCGTGGCAGTCGGCAGCAACCTTGATATCCCCTGGCTGAGAGATAGCATTGTTTGGCCACAGCCAGGTTATGATATATGGCCTTCACCGGATTCCGGTTGGGTCCACACCGTTTCTAATTACACCGAGTTCGCTCAGACGATAGATGAACAGTTTGAGCTCATCTTTAACCGCATAACAAGCACCATAGAAATAGTAGCTTCTACTCCAATTGATCCCAATGGAGCAAATAACAAAGTCAGCGTAATACTAGTGCCACAAGAATCATAGGCATAACGGGCCGTCTGCTTACACTTTTATAACTTTATCACACAACTGCGCGATTTCTGACCTTACTTCTTTGTTCGTTTTATCACCCAAGGAAATCAGCAGACCGCCTGTTTTATTTAATCTCATTTTTGTCAGAATGTCGTGCATAAAACGTGTAAATATATGTGGCTTATTGTGAATAAGTATAGTATTTATTGAGTCGATAAGAATGAATTTTTTTCCATCTATCATCTGCATGCGTTCACCGAGCGATAGGGCGATATCTGTCAAGGCAGACGCGTTTTCTAGAAACATGACCCTATTAGCATCCACCCCTTCAGTGTGTTTTTTTGAAATGCAATCGAGAATAAACATCTTTTTTGTATCAATATCATTTTTTTTGTAGTTGTTGACCAGGTTTATATATGGTCTGCTTGCTGATACAATAATCCCGTTGTCGTGTTTATCTGCCAAAAATTTTATTGATGCCATGCTTGTTTCAAACGAATGTTCAGCACTTGTTTCAATCAGCACGATAGAATCTTCTGGAAGTTTATTCAACTCCCCTTCAAGTTTCTTTACATCAATCATTATATCTCCATCGCACCAAATACATCCTGATCAGGATATACTTTAATGCCCGTATCCGTAATCTTCATACCAACAATTTTTCTTTTGTGTTTTTCACCACGCATCTTCAAGACTTCAATGGCTGATTCTCTTATATTCTCTTTTCTAAAGTTGTAAAAAATGACGACTCCATCAGCCAGAAACTCTTCGACTCCCGTGGGTGAATACTTCTTGGGAGTCTGTTCTGTCTCTGCTATAAGAAAGGTTGTACTTCCAATTTTTTCAAAATATCTGAATAATCGCTCGACATAAAATCGATAGGATTGCTCCTTTCCTTTAAATGTTGAGGAAACCGAGGTAAGTGAATCAAGAACAATAAAATCTGGTTTAAATCCAACATCATTAGCAATGGCCAGTGGCTCTAGTTCCATGAGCAGTGGATCAGCCTCCTTTGTCATCATAGCTTCAATGGTGTTGCCGCTTTTTTTATTGTAGTAATAAATCTCACTTGTTAGAAATCTCTTTATTTTTAGATTGCCGGACTTGATCAATTTTTCAGGATCCCATCCAAAATCTTCCATATGGTCAAGTAGTCTATCTTCAGATTCCTCAAAACCCATAAAATAACATTTTTTTCCCTGGGCTGCGTGATGTGCAAGCATCTGTAAGCAGAAATTCGTTTTACCGCTACCAGTACCACCAGCAATAAGAATGGCAGATCCTTTTGGTATGCCTCGCTTGAAAAGGTCGTCAAAACCTGGAATTCCTGTTGAAACAAATTTTTTCTCTTTCTTACCTTTTTTTCCCTTCACTTTTACATACCTCTATTTGTCATATGTATACTAGTAATACTAACCTACGAATGTCTATTCACTGCCACCTCTTTTTTCTTTATATGCTTTTCCTTTAAATGTATTTTGGGGAAGTACAAACTCTGTTAGGCTGTTGAATAATTCTATAAAATAAGAATTTTTAGACAGCATATTCAAAAA
>CAZWZY010000033.1:0-14225 GCA_964638175.1 uncultured Thermoplasmatales archaeon
CCGGCGACCTCCGCCATGTCAAGGCGACGTCATAACCACCTAGACCACGAGCCCGCGTGAAAAGGTGGAATAGCTTCCTTGTTTTTGTACTTTACTGCAATGATATGCTCCAATGTTATACATATCCATCTACATATGTACCTGCCAAAAAGGTACATAAAGCCTGATGCCATTAGTTACAAACTCACCACCGAGGAGGGGACATGTACGTGAATCAAATTGAAGGGATGCCAAAGGAAACACGCACAACATTTTTCCGGTCAATTACATCTGATCATGATATTGATGAACAGATGTTTTCCATGTGGAAACAAGAATTACAAAAAGAGTTACCATCCTTTTGGGAGGAAATGACTCACCGGAAACGATAGGCAGTTTTACCGTGGTTGTTAAATACAAATGATACTATTCCGCATGAGATGACAGGTTCAACGCCATCGTTAACCGTTGACGGTATTATTCTTCAAGAACAAAGCATACTCTTAATTAAGCGGAAGCATGAACCTTTTCAGGGGAAATGGGCATTACCTGGAGGATTTGTTGAGTACGGGGAGACAACAGAACAAGCGGTGACCAGAGAAGTTTCTGAAGAAACTGGATTGAAGACTCATATTATCGGTCTTGTAGGTGTCTATTCTGATCCCCAACGAGATCCACGGGGACATACCGTCTCTGTGGCCTATATGCTTGCTATTTGTGGAGGAGAAGTGAAAGGTGGAGATGATGCGGCTGTTGCACGTTTTTTCCCTTTACCCAAACTTCCTGAGTTATCATTTGACCATCAACAAATTGTTCAAGATGCCGTCCGGAGAAAAAGATACTATGTTTTGTCCAAAATGTAAATCGTTAATGTATCCAAAAGAAGATATGTTTGTATGCCATAAATGCGGATTTAAGAAAAAGAAAGAAGGTAGCAATGTTGTTGTTTCCAAACAAACAAAAAGAGAAGTAACGGTCATTGAAGATAAAGAAAGAACAAATGTATTGCCCAAAACTACGATTAAATGTCCACAATGTGGACACAACGAGGCTTTTTGGATTCTACGTCAGATGCGGGGAAGCGACGAGCCAGAAAGCCGTTTTTATACATGCACTAAATGCGGGTACAAGTGGCGGGAAGATTGATCTAGGAGAAATATTTTTATAGTAATACTATACTTATACCTAGATAATATTTACTGAATGATTGTTATGAACAAAAGAACGGCACTAATTGGGATTCTATTCGTCTTATTTCTCCTTATCACAATGGCAACGATGAGTGCGAACTCCTCTAATGCCCTTTCAAAAACCATTGTCCTGTATCGATATGGCCCTAATGGCTCGGTAGTACCGGTACTTTTAGAACTTTCGGAAGGGGAGAATAATCGACAGGGCCTGTTAGATGCCTGTGGTACACTGCTCGAGCAAGATACCGAAATCCAGAATTTTATTTTCAACAATACTTCTCTAGAGGTTATGTCTCGGGTGAACTCATATGGAAAAGGATTTCACTGGAAATCGCCGTTTTCATTTCGTATTCCTTTAACCATGCTCTTTCGTTATCGACTCTTTGACTCTATCAAATTGCGCTATAAACTGTTAGGATTGAATAGTATCCCGCGAGTGGTATGCAATTACCCAGAAGATGAAAACGCAAAAACGGAAATTATGCCCTTACCGCTTCCTGTGCGACAACAACCCAATGCTACGATTATCACTGGCCCTCATGAGGTACGAGTGTTGGGATTTGTGGGATACGCGATGTGGCGTGGCATGAACGCAGGATGGTTTGATGCAAGGCAATTGCCTACCGGCTTTGACGGTTATGCTGTTTTCGTCAGTTGTTCAAATTACACGGCGCAGTAAATAAAATACCGTTATCGTTATAAACAGCAATTGCATTTATTTCTGTTACCACAGTAATTATCGGGGAGGAAAAGAAAGCATGTTCACTGCAAAGGTAAAGTCAGAAGTGTTAAAAGGAATTATTGATGTTACGTCGCCGTTAGTCAACGAAGTAAAATTCAATATCACGCCAAAGGGATTATCGTTGCGAGCTGTTGACCCTGCTCATGTAGCCATGGTTGATTTGCATGTTGATGGGAAAGCCTTTGAGGAGTACAAAGCTGATGAGATGGAACTGGGTATTGATATGGATAAACTTGGTAGTATCATGCGCCTGTCTAGTTCAGGGGATATGGTTTCATTAGAATATGATGAAGAAAGCAATCGATTAATTGTGAAAATTGGCAATCTTGTACGAAAAATGGGATTGATTGATACTGCGGGGATGCCAGACCCAAAGATGCCAAATTTAAAACTTCCCGCGAAAGTAAAACTCAAAGCATCCGAGTTAACACAAGGGGTTCGCGCGTCTGAAGCAGTATCCGATCATCTTTCCTTGACCGTTAATACTGATAATTTTGAACTTTTTGCTGAGGGGGATACCGATACAGTTAATCTCAAGCTTCCTAAAGATCTTCTGGTGGATTTGAATGTGCCCAGCAAATGCCGAAGTCTTTTTTCTATTGATTACTTCAGTAACATGATCAAGCCCGTGAGAGGTGAAGATCCTATTACCATCCATCTTGGGAATGATAATCCCATTCGGGTTGAATTTGATATTGCAGAAAGCAAGGGACATGTAACGTATTTACTTGCTCCTCGTATTGAATCCGAATAATGAGTCGTATCGAGGTGTCGCATATTAGTAAAGAGGGGAGGCGACAGCGATATATTGGATTTCAGATAAGTACAAACACAAAGCAACCTTCTATCGATCGTTCTGCCATGATCGTTGCGTTGAGACAGCAGTGTCAATATCTATTTGATACAGAATGTAAAACCTTAGGAATTTATCTGACGAAATTTAATGGTACACAGGGTATTGTACGGTGCAGTCATCGAGAAAAAGATCGGACCATCCAGGTGTTAACTGCTATTTCTGAAATCGCATCCCATAAAGTTACTATAGAAACACTTGGAACTTCTGGAACCATCAAATCATTAATGAAGAAACACATGGTGAACACTTTTTAATAACCACAGATGTTTCATACTATTGATTAGAAATATGTACCGTGTAGCATTCGGTATTTTAAGTATACTATTTGTAACTGTATTGAGTGGTTGTACCGAAGTCCAGACTATGACTGGAGATACTGATAACGCGTCAATTACTTCATATAGTGTTGTGACTGAGGCATATAGCCATGAGACCGAATGGGAAACTTTTGGTGAAGGATTCACCCCCGATCGTCTACCAGAGCTTTCTAATGTGATTATCCCCACTATTAATGAATGGACTGGTGCTCGCTATCGCATAACGGGCATCATCAAAAATATAGCAAATTGTGAGTTAGAAGATGTAAGAATTTCTGCAAAATTTTATGCGGCAGATCATACGTATTTGGGTGAAGAATATTCCTCTCAACTCGAGTTGGATACGGGTGAAACCGAAGAATTTACCATCACTTGCCCCTCTTCAAACGAGTATTTTGACGATGTTACTCAGGTGTCTTTTTACATCTCTGCACAACGAAAATATGAATAGCTCCCCCGCTCTTTTTGAGCGCTTACTAACACTTAAATACCAGCTCAACGATATACTTAACGTCTGTTAATTAAGGGGAGATACAAAATGAATGCGCATACTTTTTGGAAGAAGCTGTTGATTATCCTAATACTCGCTAGCATGATACTTATACCTGTAAGTGTGTCCCTTGCGAGTAGCCCTATGGGCTCGTTTGGCGACCCACCAAGTTCATTTGATTTGCGAGACGTTAATGGGGAAAATTACGTTTCAGGCATTCGTGATCAAGGACCTTATGGAACTTGCTGGTGTCATGGAGTCATGGCGTCGTTAGAAGGAAATTTATTGATGACTGGAAACTGGGATGCCGCAGGAGAAACTGGGGAGCCGGATCTTTCTGAAGCACATCTTGATTGGTGGAACGGGTTTAATACCTATAACAATGATGACGATCCTGGCGGTGGCGGTTTGACACCGCATTACGGCGGGGATTACCGGGTTGCGTCTGCGTATATCCTTCGGGGGGAAGGAGCAGTACGAGAAATCGATGCTCCATACAGCCAATTACCAACGCCACCTGCAAGAAACGACCCAAATTATCACCATTACTATCCACATGATGTTGAGTGGTATATCGCAGAATCTGATTTGAACAATATTGACCTTATCAAAAATAAACTAATGGCCAATGGTGTGATTGGAACGGCAATGTGTTATTCTGGGAGTTATATCCAAGATTATGGGGACTACTATGCTCACTATCAACCACCTACAAGTCCTGAAGAACCAAATCATGCAGTTGCTATCTGCGGGTGGGACGATGCAAAGATTACCCCTGCCCCGCAACCAGGTGCATGGTTGTGTAAGAATTCATGGGGATATTGGGGTCCAGAACAAGGATATTTCTGGATTTCGTATTATGACAAAGTCTGCGGTCAACATCCTGAGATGGGGGCCGTTTCCTTCCAAGATGTTGACTACGAGCCATACTTTGTTCAGTATTCGTATGATTATCACGGCTGGCGCGATACTATGACAGAGGTAACGGAAGCGTTTAATGCATTTACCACTGTTGAAGATGATGTGCTCGTTGCAGTCAGTTTCTTTACTGCTGTCGATGATGTAGACTATGTGGTAAACGTCTATGACCGATTTGAGGGAGGGGAATTACTCGATGTACTCTCGGCGGCAAGTGGAACGATTGCATATACTGGATACCATACTATTGATCTATCCACTCCAGTTACTCTGGCCATTGGAGATGATTTTTACCTCTATGTCTCTGTGTCAGATGGCGGTATGCCTTTTGACCGAACCTCAGATGTTCCTGTACTGCTAGGATCGTCTCAGCGAGTCACAGTTAAATCAGATGCAAATCCAAATGAAAGTTACTATCGTGAGGGTTCAACCTGGTACGATCTGTACGAATACGAATTTACCAATCCAACGTGGGATGAAACGGCAAACTTTTGTATTAAGGGATTGACGGGAGACTATGTGCCTAATAATTCTGATTTGGATTGTGAGGGAAGTTTAAGTTGGCCCCGCACTAAACCTGGTGCCATGGTGAATGGAGAATTTTTTGTAGAAAATGTTGGGGACCCCAATTCAACATTGGACTGGGAGATCATTGAGTATCCAGAATGGGGTCAATGGTCTTTTGATCCGATCAGTGGGTATGACCTCACCCCTGAGGAAGGAGCCATTACTGTTAATGTAACAGTGATAGCACCTGAAGAACAAAACACCATCTATGAAGGCACAATTAAAGTAGTCAACAAAGAAAATAGTAGTGACTATGAACTTATCCAGGTAACATTACAAACACCAAAAGCACGTATCACTGCTTATCAGTTGTTCTCTCGCTTTCTCGATCGTTTTCCTAATGCATTTCCAGTCCTTCGCCAGTTCTTTACATAAAAGACAGTCTACACCTTCTTTCGTTTTTCCTTAGAACACCATATGTTATTTGAAGACGCCTTTTCGAAATTCTTTTCCACACTTGGAACATTTAGTTGAATCAAAGGGGATTTCATGACCACAGTAAGGGCAGGGACAAAGCTCTACTTCTTCTTCATCTTTCTCAAAAAATCCTTTATACTTCCATAAATAAATTACATAGACCACTACAATCACAACTAACACAAGAACAAATATGACAATAAATAGCCCAAGATCTTCTCCGCCAGATGCAACAACTTCTCCCTCAGCAATAGTAACGGTAGTGGTATCTTGAGAGGAAGCCCCTCGATCATCAGTGGTGGTGAGCGTTACCGTATATTTCCCCAACTCCGTGTAGGTATGATAGACAACTATCCCTGTTGCTGAGAACCCATCACCAAAGTCCCATTGGTATGAATTAATGGTTCCGTCAGGATCCGTACTACTTGAAGCATCAAATCTAATAGAGGTACTAGGGCGACTGGTATATGGGCCTCCAGCTTCTGGGTTGGGAGGATTGTTTTCAGAGATATTGACTAATGCAATCCCTAGCATCGTTGCCCCATCGTTATCAGTAACTGTTAATGTTACCGTATAGTTTCCTATTGCTGAATATTGGTGGGGAACAGAAACACCACGCCCGGTATGCCCATATGTTTCTCCAAAATCCCATTCATATTCAACGATGGTGCCATCAACATCGCTACTCCCAGAACCATCGAACGTTATCCATGAATTAATAATGCCATAATATGGGCCCCCTGCATCAGCAAACGGAGGAATGTTGATCCAGCTATCTTGGTAGGTGAATGGATATGAATCCTGAGACGTATTGCCTGGTATAGGATACGGTACATCGCCAACACCATCTTTGTCAGCATCTTCCCCCTCATAATCGTCCCAGAAATTACCTCCAGATTGATAACCTGCATCCCATGAATTCATCCCATGGTCAAACGCGTGTTTGTTGTTCTCAATAAAATTGTTCTGATATATGAAATTGTTTGAAGAATCGCTGAGGTTGACTCCTGTCCCCAGGTTTGATTTGATAATGCAGCGCGTAATGGTATTGTTGGACGAACTAACCTCTATACCCGCGTCTTGTAGTTTGCTACCGCTGTTTGTAATCGTTACATTGGAAATGGTAACACCATCCGCAGAAATGACAATGACATCTCCAATACCATTGCCATCAATGATGATGTCTTCTACGTATTCGCCGTTAAGCGTTAGTGCTTTGTTTATCGTTACATGTTCGTAATAGGTTCCATTGTAGATATAGATGGTATCACCATCAGATGCACTGTTGATAGCACTCTGTATCGTGGTATAGTTTCCACTGCCGTTCCCCCCCACATAGTACGTTTGTCCATCTGCTGCGCTACACGGTGCAGTTAATAATACTCCCATACATACGCTATTTACTAGGAGAAAGATCAGAACAACAGTACCTATTCCTCTCATTTGCAACTTTCACCACTCTTGTCAATGAATCATCACAAAGAACTTATATTTTTCTTTAATGCAATGTTCAATGGGCTTTGCCCTAAAAGTCCACATTTTGACCTAAAATTCACTACTTTTTCTTATTTTTAGGGCAAAGCCTGTTCAATGAGAGCATTTATAAAAGAGTAGGTATTATAATGTGCCATATTGAGGGAGGACTATGGTCAAACAAGCAGAGATAATGTTAAAGGTAGGAAGCTGGTCGTTTTTAGTCGGCATACTTATTGCAGGGCTTGTTGGTCTGTATCAAGCATGGACTCTTGAAACATTTGAAGTAGGTCAAGACTTTTTTTCCACAAGCAATGGCGGGTTGGTTGCCTGGTTTTTAGCAGCTGTTGGTATCATTGTTGGTGGCCTTGCGTGGCTGGGAAAGGGAACGATTACGAAAAAAGAAATTCCTGGCTTTTTAATGGCCGGTATTGCGCTTGTGGTCATGTACGGCGTTTTTAAGGATATTGTCATGAATCCCTGGCTTGGTTCCCTGCTACATGGCATTTCCATGAGTCTTGCCATTTTTGTGGCCCCTGCAGTAGGCATCCTTGCAATCAAAGCAATTTGGGATATTGGAAAAGACGTTTAATCTCGTCTTTTTCTCTTTTCTTTCTTTTTGAGATATTTATTAAAAAAACATGTTAATTGTGTTACTGTGTTTTTCCATGTGTACGATGCGGTTCTCAGAGCAGCATTCTTCTGAATCGTTTGTCGAAGAGTTTTGTTTTCTATTACTTGGCGCAAGCATTCTCGTAGTTCGTCTTCAGTAGAAAAGAACAAACCATTTACACCATGGTTCACATAATCTTCAATACATCCTACTTTTGTGACAATACAGCAGACGCCAGATTTCATTGCTTCCAATGTTGAGATAGAGCTTGTCTCTGTAACACTGGGCAAGACAAAAATGTCCATCGATCGGACATATTCTGCTACCTCTTCTTGGGTAACAAACCCCGTGATAGTTACATGGTTATTCCGCTCAAAATTCTCCCTATCCGGTCCACTTCCTACGAGAAGTAACTGAAGATTATCATATGAATCGCTCAACGAATGGAACACCCGCACCAGCATATCTACTCCCTTCTCAAAGCTTATTCTTCCAGAATAACCAATGGTGAGTTTCTGCGGATCAGTGTATCTGTTCGTACCCGGTCTAAACTGGGCAATAGTTCCCACCGGAATAATGGCAAATTCCCCTCCCACCTTATTTTGTTGTAAGATCGTTTTTATCTTCTGAAAAGGGACTATTGTTACATCGCCAAACGTTAAGAAAAGTCTCCCATATAGTTTGAGGATTTTTTGTATGATGGGTGCTACCAGTGGAGGATATGTAATTCCTTTTGAGAACAACTCCCAGTCAAGCGCGTGAATGTAGGTAAAAAACGGTTTGTGATATTTTCGGGCATACAAGAGCGCATAAAATGATGTAGAAAACGGCACAATCGACTCGTTATTAAATATGAAATCACATGATTTTACTTCTTGTTTTATGATTTTTCTGTTTATTTTGGGCAGCCCGTAATCTCCAGTCTTTAATAATCTGACAGGATATTGTTTTACGCTCACTCCCTCGTATTCCGCAGGTCCATAGTCTGGCGCAAGAACCGTAATGTCGTATCTTGAATGCAATAACGGAAGAACATTATCGACGAAAACAGAAACACCGTCAACCATTGGTTTAATGGTGTCGGTCAGGAGCAACATCTTCCGTTTCATTTTTATTCACGCTTCAATATGATAGATAATTCATATATTTTTCCTCTTCATTTCTTTCCATACTTCTTATGGCTAATATAATTATAAAAAACAAAAGATATTTATATGTACTGCAGTCATATCTGCATTTTACGGAAGTGAACCGCCAGTGAAGTGGAAAGCAGCCAGTCCCCAATTTCCCCCTGTTCTTGTATCTCTTATCGTTTCTTTTGTTTCATTGATTGGTGCACTTGGTATCTTCTCCGTTACCATTATGGCCGTTGCAAAAGGTGGCGTGGGAAGTTTTTTAGGTTCGGGACAAATAGCGGTAAATGTGCCTGGTGAAACAACACGACTAACTCTGATGAGTACTTGGGGACCAGATAGTGGGTTTTCTCTCTGTCTTGTGGCCATTATTCTTGTTTTTATTCTGGTATTGATAGCTGTAAAGCGGTATCGTGCTACTACACATCCGTCTCCTTATCAATCACGAAAACACCTTGTTATGGCCATTCTCAAAAAAGGGATGCCGTTCATTGGTATCGTACTTTTACTGTATCTTATTTTTTCCATAGGTACTGATAAGATTGTTACGACGTTTCTACAGCTTTCTCCCTTTTATATCGTCGGTGCAGCATTGCTCACTTTCCCTCGTATTTTGATCCGGAACTACGGGTGGCAACTTATCCTGAAGCAACAAAAGATCGAGGTAAGCTTTGGTACTTCGTTAAAAATCTTTCTTATCGGCTATTTCTATGGCTCAGTAACTCCCGGTTATTCAGGACAATTAATGAGAATCCCTTATCTCAAGGAAAAGACCGATCAACCTACCGGTAAGTTGTTTGTCAACACGCTGGTGGAGGAAATTATTCACACCTTTTCCCTCTATTTGATGATGATTATCGGTGCATTTATATTGATTGAGTATATTCCAGCGATATTCCCCCTAGCCTGTATCTTTGTAGGAGTCTCACTCATCATTTACTGGTTTTTTATCAATAGAGATCGTGGAGAGAAAACATTTCATTTCCTCATACGATTCTTGGCCCCTAAAAATTTAAAACTCTATTTTATCCGATTCGTTGCTACCTTCTACCAGGATTTCCCAAATCTTAAGGACCTTATCTATCCCTTTGTCGTTGTCATTCCTACATGGATTATTATCTATTCACAGATCTACATACTTGGGTTATCCCTTGGTATCGACATCCCCTATCTTGTCTTTTTGGTCATCTATCCTATTGCCAATATTGTGTCCTTTATCCCCATCACTTCTGCCGGACTTGGTACTCGGGAAGCAACGGTCATCTTTTTGCTTTCGTTCTTTGGCGTTTCCCCCGAAAAAGCTATTGTGTTATCGTTGGCAGGACATCTTCTCACCGATGTACTTACTGGCCTCTATGGGCTCGGTATTTCTTTCTTCGAAGCACGAACTACGAAAAAGAGTTTGACAGACCTTGAACAGTTACTTGACGGACCATAACATCGTCTACTATCTCAGTGATGTTTGGCATGGTCGTTTTTTGTAGTCTCCGGTTGTGTATTTTTTTGTTGGAACAGCAGTGGATACGCAATGTCACTTGTACAGCAGGGAAGCCATACGGCAAGAAAAAGAAAGACAAAGATGCCAATAACTTGGAAACTACTTACCACCACTCCCAACGCCATAATGATGTGGAATAATGATGCCCAGGTACTAATTAATACATGGCCAGCGTGGGGTATTTTTGTAAATCCTTTGGCATACCCTAATGCAATGCCCACAAACGCAGGGATATTGGTGATAATTGGTTTTTCGATAAATCCAATGTGGGGACCAGAGTTAGGCAGATCGAGTAATAGTTCTCCCAGATAAGGAATAATAGAATCACTGATCGTGGCAATACCAATAGAGCCCGTGTATCCAATCAGTAGTACTAACCAGATGTTTTTCGTTCCGTAACGAACGTATAATGTGGTAGTAACCAATGCACTCAAAAACACATGTGTGGGATGCAAAATGTAAAACACCGATTCTGAAATGGCCGATGCCTCTGGAAGCCAATTTCCATAGAGAATGATTGCCATCACGACAATGCCACTGAGCGCCCCGGCAATAGTGAACGGAATATGATGCTTCAACTCATGAATAAGTCGTTTAAGAATGGCATGCATAGAACCCAGATGTTATTAAGATTTATATATCTTATTAATAACTTTTACAGCAATATTTATAAAGATATTATTAATCTTTTTCCCGTAATGGTAATTGTCAGCATTTCATTAAACGATGACATATTGGAAGAAATTGATCGTATCCAACACGAGTTTGGTTTTTCAGGAAGATCAGAAGTGATTCGTGCTGGTGCTCGTTCACTAATTCTTGAAAGTAGAGAAAATCAACAACTCGTTGGTTCCATCAATGCTGTCTTATTGATTGTTCATGCTCATGATGCAGAGCCGATTGTTTCGGATATTAAGCATCAGTTTGAAGATATTATGAAAACGCAGATTCATAGTCATCTACGAGAAAATACCTGCTTGGACATCTTTGTCTTAGATGGTGATGCTGAGCTTATCAAATCCATGGTTAGAAAATTTCAAACAAACCGTAAAATTGACTATATCAAACTCATTGTCGCCTAGCCACAATTCTAGAAAATTTTTAAAAAAGAGTAATAAGCCGCTGGGGGGAATTGAACCCCCGACCTATTCCTTACCAAGGAATCGCTATACCTCTAAGCCACAGCGGCATCTAAGCAACAGCCAGAATAGAAACAGGTTTATTTTACTTTTTGGCAAAACTGGGTTGAAAGCGAACCTTTTTTAAAAGCTTCTTTATTGTGACTCGGGGGCAGGTTTCTATGAATCCCTTAGATTTACCCGATGTCCAATCAGGTCCGTCGCCATCGAATTTTAAACTGACCCGTGTCGGTGTGACCGGTGTTAAAAAGTTGGTGTACATTCAACGGCCGGAAAAGCCATCTGCCATTCCGTTGGTGGTAACTATGGATTTGTTTGTTGATCTGCCTGCATCACAAAAAGGCAGTCACATGTCTCGTAATCTTGAGCTGGTGTCAGAAATTATTGACGCCAATCTTAAAAAACCGGTGACCGACCTAGAATCTTTTTGTGCCAATACGGCAAAATTACTCTTAAAAAAACACGAGTATGCGACCTATTCAGAAATCAAAGCGGAAGCTGATTACTTTCTTGAACGAACCTATCCCTCAGGGAAAAAAGAACTTGAACCGTATAAACTCGTGGCTGAAGCACGAGCAAAGCACACGGGAGAAGTTACCAAACTCATTGGGGTGAAAGTAATTGGCATGACCGTGTGTCCGTGTGCCATGGAAAACGTGCGACAACTAGGTAATTATAAAGAAACCGTCGTTCCGCCAACCCATAATCAACGGAATATTACCACCCTGATGATTGAGGTGCCTGGCGATGATCTGAGTGTTGATGCCAATGATCTGATTGGGATTGTAGAACATGCGTTTAGCACGCCAACCTACAGCATTTTGAAGCGAAAAGAAGAAGCACAGATGGTCTTACGCGCTCATCAGAATCCCAAATTTGTCGAGGATGTTGTTCGTGACATTCTCAGCGCTCTGCTCAAAAAATACATGCATCTGCCTTCTGATGTTATGGTCGTTGTTCGTAGCGAAAGTGAGGAATCCATTCACAAACATAATGCCTTTGCAGAACGGGTAACGACCTTAGGTGAACTGAGGAAATAGGCAGTATGGTCCTTATCGATGATGCCAAGAAAATCCTCAGAGATACCGGCTCTACATTTGTCTTTTTATTAAAAATCATGATTCCTATTAGTATTGGAGTCAAACTGTTGAGCGAGTTTGGCCTTATTGATGTTATCGGAACTCACTTGGCACCTGCCATGGGAGTTGTGGGACTTCCCGGAGAATTTGGACTGGTACTTGCCACGGCAATGCTGGTGAATATCTATGGTGCTCTCATCGTCTTTTTCAACTGTCTCTTGTTCATACCTATTCTGTTGCTCAAGTCACCATCCTCGCCTGTATGATACTGATTGCACATACTCTCCCCATCGAATCAAGGATTACTCAAAAAGCTGGGGTACGATTGTGGTACAGCCTTACCTTACGTATTGGAGGTGCGTTTGTGTTTGGCGTTATTCTTCATCTCTTGTTTTCTTCTTTCAATCTTCTTCAACAGGATAACGTCTTGATTTGGAAGCCAGACGCTATTGACCCCAGTCTTGTGCAATGGGCAGTAGGCCAAATACAGTACTATCTCATTATTTTCCTAGTTATCTTCTCGCTCATGGCGCTCATGCATTTCTTAAAACGAACAGGAATCTTAGAACAAATCAATACCGCCTTAAAACCAGGTCTTGAACTCTTAGGGATGAGTAAGCACGCTGCGCTGTTGCCTCTCATTGGGATGACACTTGGCCTTTCCTATGGGGGTGGAGTTATTGTCAATGAAGCAAAGGCACAGCACATTACGAAAAAAGATGTCTTTTTTTCTCTTTCCTTTATGAATCTTTCTCATAGCCTTATTGAGGATACCCTGTTGATGATGTTGATTGGGGCTTCGCTGGTAAGTGTCTTTGTCGGACGAATTCTTTTTTCTATAGTACTGATGCTGATCATTGTCAATATTGTCTCTCGGCTTCCTAAAAAAACCTTTAACAAATATTTCATGAACAAGAGGTCTCAAAACCTTTAAAATAAACCTGTTGATTACAGCACCTCATGGCAAAATATACGATTGCATGGTTGCCGGGAGACGGCGTAGGTAATGATGTCATGGACTGTGCAAAATTGGTTCTTGACACCATTGGCCTGGATGCTGAATACATTCATGGAGATGTTGGCTGGGAATTTTGGAAGAAAGAAGGAAATCCCTTGCCGGACCGAACCATTCAGATTCTACGAGAAACCGATTGCTGTCTCTTTGGGGCGATCACCTCAAAACCGAAAGAAGAAGCTGAAAAAGAACTTGACCCCGCATTAAAAGGAAAAGGCTACGTGTACTCAAGTCCCATTGTTGGCCTGAGACAACTGTTGAACCTTCATACGAACATGAGGCCTTGCAAGGCATTTGCAGGAAATCCACTGAATTATCGTGATGATATCGATTTGGTGGTGTTCAGAGAAAACACAGAAGGATTGTATGCAGGAGTTGAGTTTCATCCTGTGCCCGGTGACGTGTTCAAAGTACTGCTGAAGCATCACAAAAAAATGAAGAAATTTGAAGATGTTCCACTTGATGATCTTGCTATTTCTACCCGTATTTTCACCAGAAGTGCATGTCAAAGTATCATTCGACAGGCGTTTGAGTATGCAAAAAAATTTAACAGAAAAAGCGTGACCATTGTGGAAAAACCTAATGTTATCAGAGAAACCAGCGGGATGATGGTTCGAGAGGCACGAAAAATTGCCCAAGACTATCCAGGTATTGACCTATGGGAAACAAACGTGGATGCGATGTGCATGTGGCTGGTAAAAAATCCTCAAGATTACGACGTGCTTGTTTCCTCAAACATGTTTGGCGATATCATTTCTGATCTTTCTGCCCAACTTGTTGGCGGTTTGGGTTTTGCCGC
>CAZWZY010000034.1:0-12408 GCA_964638175.1 uncultured Thermoplasmatales archaeon
ATGTGGTTACTTATTGGGGGAAGTGGCTTTATCGGTACCAATTTTGCACACTATCTCCTTGAACATGACCATGATTTCAGCATTTACGATGCACATCGTTCCCCATATCTTCCTAAGAAAACAAAAGTCATTCTTGGTGACATTCGTGACAAAAAAAAGCTCACCAAAGCACTACAAGACTGCGATACTGTCTTTCATCTAGCGACAGTACCACCATCTGTTCGTCTTTCATCCAAAGAAATCTATGATATCGATGTAAACGGTACAAAAAATGTGCTTAATCTTGCAACAGAGTATGGCATCAAACGCGTCATTTTTACCTCAAGTGCGTCCCATGTCTATGGGCTAGTCGATAGCGCGCAATATCCACTACGAGAATCCTGTCCCCTCAATCCTATCAATGACTATGGCAAAAATAAGGTTCTTGCCGAACAATGCTGTAACCAGATGTCACAAACAACAGAACTAGAGACCATTGTTTTACGACTATCTATGGTATTGGGCCCCTATGATTTTGATCCTATCTTGCAGGAAAATGTCCGTCTGTTACTTGCCAATAAACCAGTACGGATACCTGGAAACGGGGTGAGTAAAAACCAATGTGTACATGTATATGATGTTAGTACGGCACTGCTTGCAAGCACTGCCTTAAAGTTGGGGAGAAGCAACCGTCATGAAATGTTCAACATTGCAGGAAATGATGTACTTACCATCAATGAGTGGATGAAGACAGCCCGAGCAGCCTGTAATTCATCATCAAAGATAACACATGTTCCGCTTCCTCTCGCAAAAGGATTCATGTCTCTTTCATGGATGCTGCATCGAACAAATATTCATCCGTCGTATCTTGAATTGATGAATGTTGATCAATATTTTGATATCAGCAAGGCACAAGAGATGCTTGAGTGGGAACCAACCTACACGACAACAGATGCAGTGCACGATACTATTTCCTTCTTGGAAACAAGACAAAATAAAACGTAATATACTTCTTTATAGATATCATATATTATATATCATATATTATTATACTACGTAAGAGAGAACCTATGTGAGAAGCATGCCTGTCATGGTAGGAACTGATGAATTTTGCTCAACATGCATGGAATGGCGTGAGTATGACGAAGAAGGACGATGTAAAGTATGTAAAAAGATGATAAAGAAACATTCATCACTTAATCAAGAGCATGGTGACGATTATAAGCTAGAAGAATTTGACGACGAAGACATTGAGTCTGAGGAGTTTTGAGAGCATAATTTGATGAATTTAACTTTAATGTTTATTTAATAATCATTATTAAGCAACAAACTTAATTTTTAAAGTGATAGACGTTAATTTTTATTTTACGTGTTAGCGTGTTGCTAACTAACAATTAGACAGTGCTAGTTAATACATAGCATAAATTTAGGAAATATTGTCAGAGATTATTTAGCATGGTTATCATTACTTCGTTTTCATAAATCATCGAGCAGCTACACCATCTAACAGATACCCAACATATGATAACGACACGTAAAAAGAATGTATTCCTCCTGTAAAATCATAAAAATGACGAGGTTTGGTAAAATTCAAGAAAAAATAGGGGATTTCAAGCGAAAAAATACCTTTTTACGGTATTCAAAAAATTTTACCAATTTTTATTTAACAAAGAATCGTAAAAATGAACGATCCTAAACTTTTTTTTAAATTTTAGTTTTTTCATTCTCCTTATATTGCAAGATAATATTTATCATGCTATAAATTATCAAAATTTTGCAAAAAGTTATATACAAATTCTTACATTTGACATATGTCATCCAAATGACTAAAGTCTTTGAAAAGAGATGAGTTAAATGAAAAACAACTATAAAGTGGCTTATTACATAAGGGTTAGTAGGGAGGAACAGGCAAAAGGATACAGTCCCGAGGGCCAAAAAACAACTTTAGATGGTTGGCTTGCTGAAAAAGACAGTTGGCGTTGGGTGAAGACGTATAAAGATGAAACTAGCGGTAAGGACATTAAAGGTCGAGAAAAATTCCAAGAGATGATTACCGATGCAAAAAATCAATTGTTTGACGGAATATGCGTTTATGATAACGATAGATTTTCTAGATCTACAAAAGATGTTTTGAATATAATGGATGACTTATTATCATATGGAGTGAAACTACATATTTACACATTAAGACACATTGATATTTACAGTGATCAAGGTCGATTTATCTTAACAAATTTTGCAGCATTTTCTGAATTTTTTAGAGGGCAACTTGCGTCAAAGATTAGAGTTGGTGTTAAACAAAAGATGAAAAATGAATGGTTTGGACAAGCACCTTATGGTTACACACAAGTATCTGATGATGTTGCTGGTAGGAAAAAAAATACTAGACTTGTCGAAAATAAGGAAGAACAAGAAATTCTTAAAAAAATCAAGGAATTAAGAGCAGAAGAAAAAAGTTATAGTGAAATTGCAAATTATCTTAACGAAAATAAAATAACTACAAGATTTTCTAGATCAGATAGACAATGTAGTTGGCATCCTAGCACTGTTAGGAATATTCTAATAAGGCCAGAAGTAAATCTGAATGACAAAAAAGAAACTCGAGTTGAATAGTCGTAGTTATACATTGCTAGGGTTTATCTATCAATATGACAATAATTAATATGTGATACTTGTTAACACAAAAATCTTGACACGATATAACACGATTCGTTAAATTAAGTCTTAGCGTTAATTAATTAAGTTAATTTCAGTATTATAGTAATATAGTAATTGATTAATTTTAATTTTACAAAGTAATATTATTCATAGTAAAACATATTTTTAATGTATGTTTTTGTAATAAAAAGACATATTATTAGACATTCAATGACGCGGTAGTCGCAACTATTATTAACAAATACCAGCTATATTATAATTAAAAAGAGGGAGGTAAAAATATGAAAAGAATATTGCCATTGTTAGTGGTAGGACTATTTGTCCTTAGTGGACTAGGAGCAAGTGCCTTTCTTGGTGATGAGGTAGACCAATCCCAAACCGTAATGACAGAAAATGCTGCCATACCCGTCGGCCAAGTTCCGTTGCCAGAGACGCCGATTTACATCCAGGTGGCTCAATCATTCATACCAACAAAAGAAATTCTCACACGAATTGAACTATATATCGGTAAGAACTCGACGGCGACGTACCCGTATGTCTTAGCGGTTAGAACAGAGCTAACTGGTGAAGATATACTTGCAACAACTGTTGACCCTGAGGATGTTGTTACCGAGGACTTTGGCTGGGTCACCTTTGACTTTGATGAGGTAATGATAACAACCGGTCAGACGTACTATATCGCTTCCTATACTGAGAATGCAACTGATAACTTTTATGCTTGGGGTGCAAACAATGATTCTGAATCCTATCCAAACGGATGCGCATGGATGTCTCTTGATGGTGGTGATACATGGTCCAATGAATCTGCTTCGGCACAACCCGTTAATATAGATACATGGTTTAATCCAGCTAAATGTAGATCATTCAAGGAAAACAATGTTACTTGGGACATGTGCTTCAAGACCTATGGACGCGATAACGATCCGCCAGGCATACCAATCATAGATGGTCAGGCAAAGGGAAAAGCAGGAACAGAATATGAATATACGTTTGTAGCTACCGATCCCGAAGGTGATGATCTCTTTTATTATATTGACTGGGGAGACGATACTTTTGAAGAATGGGTTGGTCCTTGTCTCTCAGGTGTAGAATTGAAGGTAAGACATACTTGGAATGAGAGGGGCACCTATACGATAAAAGCGAAAGCAAAAGACATCTATGAAGAAGAGAGTGACTGGGGGACTCTTGAAGTTACGATGCCGAAAAACAAGGTTGCATACCACTCGTTAGTGTTCAGTTTACTGGAACGCTTTCCACGCGCCTTTCCTCTTCTCAGACATTTTCTGGAAATATAGGAGAGTTCTCTCTCCTTTTTCTTTTTAAGGAAATGCGTAGACATTATGTAGTTTCGTTTGTTGTGCTACAATAATAACAAAATTATGGTAACATAATAAATTATACAAAAGTTTTAATAAGAAGCAGAAATTTACCCCGTCTTGGAATTTACACGATACTTGAGGATCTGCTATGTACATCGTTATTGTTGGGGCGGGTGGAATAGGAAAACGACTGACGGAGATTGCCTTAAAGGATGGAAATCATAACGTCATCGTCATTGATAAGGACCAGGCTCAATGTGAAGAAATTGCACGAAAATATGACGCCGTTGCTATTAATGCTGATGCAACACAAGAAGAAACATTGGACGAATCTGAAGTAAAAAAAGCAGATGTATTGGTGACAACAACAGATGACGATGCCGTCAATTTAATGGTGGTTTCTCTTGCAAAAAATAAGGGAGTAAAAAACCTTGTTTCTGTTGTCAACCAGGAAGAAAGTAAACCAATGTACATGGAAAAAGGCGTCAAGATGATTAAAAGCCCCAATATTGTGATGGCAGAACATTTGTACAAATCAATCAAACACCCAAATGTAGAAGAATATATGAATGTGGGAAAATACGCAGAAATCTTTCGTCTTCCGGTGGGAGCTCATTCACGTCTATCAGGAAAAACCATCAGAAAAATAGGGTTACCAAAAAAATGTTTGATCGTCGCTATTGAACGGGATCATAAATTTATTATTCCTACTGAAGATGTTAGTCTCTTTGCAGGTGATAAAGTAACAGTACTTGCACACAAAGATCAGGTCGATAAAGTTGCCACATTGTTCTCAGAATAGATATATGGAGAGAAGCACAAAATATATATAAAAGGGATATCATTCTAGTTTCGATTTTTCCTAATTTTGAGGAGTTATTATGACGGGAGAAGATTTGAAGAAAACAGGTACAACCACAGTAGGTATGATTTGCAAAGACGGTGTCGTTGTTGCCACAGAGCAACGAGCGACCATGGGTACACTCATTGCCCATAAAACAACAAAGAAACTCTACAAAATCGACGAAAACATGGCACTGGCAACCGCAGGTCTTGTTGGTGATTTACAAGTGCTTGCTCGATATCTCAATGCAGAAGCAAACCTTTATCGACTCAAGCGAGATACGCAAATGCCAGTAGAGAGCGCAGCAACGTTAATGTCTAATATCATGAATCAGCGAAAATTCTATCCCTATTATGTACAACTAATTTTAGGAGGATACGACAGCACTGGTGGCCATGTCTATTCTTTAGACGCAGCTGGTGGCGCTATCCCGGATAAATATACATCCGCAGGCTCTGGTTCCCCTTATGTCTTTGGTGTCTTAGAAGATAACTATAAAGAGGACATGTCTATAGAAGAAGGGATCAATCTGGCAGTCAGAGCGATCACTGCAGCAAAAAATAGAGATTCTGCCTCGGGAGGCATGATAAGTGTCGCCGTAATCACCAAAGAGGGATTTAAAGAACTCCCACCAGAAGATGTTAAAAAACGTATAGATAAGCTTGCAAAGTAAAAAGAAAAGACATTACTTGCATTTCTCACCTATTCACCATTCATATATTATAAAAAAGTAGACAAGGTAAAACTATGACCGTCGACGATGTTTTAAGAGAAATCAAAGGAAAAGTACGAGGCATTATTCCGCCAAGCATTGATGTTTCAGATGTTGAATTTGAAGGAGCGCTAGTGGTTATTTACACGAAACATCCTGATAAATTTGCAAAAAAAGAAGACCTGATAAAACAACTAGCAAAGATGCTGCAAAAGCGAATTGTCATTCGTCCAGATTCTTCTGTAATCACAGATATTGATACTGCAGAGCGAAAGATAAAAAATATCATTCCCAAGGATGCAGAAATCACCAACATGTATTTCCATCCTGAAGTAGGAGAAGTGACCATCGAAGTGATGAAACCTGGTGTCGCCATTGGGAAACAAGGAACCTTACTAAATGAAATTCGAAAAACAGTCAACTGGTCACCGCACATCGTTCGAACACCGCCCATCCAATCAAAGACTATCAAAGAAATACGTGGGTATTTACGCTCAATGAGTGATGAACGTAAGGAAATCCTACGAAAAGTTGGCAGACGTCTTCATCGAGGAGTCTCTGAAGGAGAGCGATTTGTACGGATAACCGCTCTTGGAGGATTTCGACAAGTGGGCCGTTCTTGTAGTATGCTACATACGCAAGACAGCAAAATTTTGATTGATTGTGGTGTGGATATCTCATCCGATAATAATGGCACACCCTACATCCATCTTCCAGAAGTATTGCCGTTAGAGACGATTGATGCAGTGATAGTGACTCATGCTCATCTTGATCATTCTGGACTCGTACCCTTGCTATACAAGTACGGATTTGACGGGCCAGTCTATTGTACACCACCAACCCGCGACATGATGACGCTTCTCCAAATGGATTATCTGAAAGTTGCTGCAGCTGATGCGAAAAAAATACCATACTCGGCGGAAAATATTCGCAATGTTATTAAACACTGCATTACAATGGATTATGGCGATACAACTGATATTACTCCTGATGTTCGCTTGACCTTTCACAATGCAGGCCATATCCTTGGATCTGCTATTGCTCACTTCCACGTGGGGGAGGGATTATACAACATTGCATTTAGTGGCGATATCAAATATGAAAAAACGTGGTTGTTCAATCCTGCAGTCAATCGGTTTCCCCGCCTGGAGGCAATGATCGTAGAATCTACCTATGGAGGGCGAGATGACTTTCAACCCAGCAGGGGAGAAGCTACCGAACGGCTCAAGGACATTGTCCAGCGGTGCTTGAAGAAAAAAGGAAAAGTGCTCGTACCTGTTTTTGCAGTGGGGCGAAGTCAAGAAGTGATGATTGTTCTTGAAGATCTGGTGAGAACAAAAAAGATTCCCAAAGTACCGGTCTATCTTGATGGGATGATCTGGGAAGCAACGGCCATTCATACTGCGTATCCTGAGTATCTAAATAATAAATTACGCATGCAAATCTTTCAACGAGGCGAAAACCCGCTTCTATCTGATATATTTGAACGAGTGGACAGTCATGAAATGCGACAAAAAATTATTCAAGATCCTGATCCGTGTATCGTGCTTGCAACAAGCGGCATGATGAATGGTGGGCCGGTGATGGAGTATTTCAAAGAGTGGGCTGAATCTCCAAAAAATACCATTACTTTTGTTGGGTATCAAGGTGAAGGAACGCTTGGTCGACGCATTCAGAAGGGATGGGGTGAAATCCCATTAAATGTCGGTGGCAATGTGATCAATATCAAAATGAATATGAATGTAGAAACTTGTGATGGATTTTCAGGCCATAGCGATCGGAGACAATTGCTCAATTTCATTAACAATATGTCACCACGTCCCGAACGGGTAATCTTTTGCCACGGTGAAGAATCCAAGTGTTTAGATCTTTCTTCTACCGTCCATAAAAAATTCAATCTGAACACTGCTGCCCCGATGAACTTAGAAACTATTAGATTTCGGTAAAAGATTACTTTTTAATCTCTTTTTTCAAGGGTTTGGCAAGGTCCCATAGACTATTGAATTTATCATCAAGAGATTCAATATCACTCACATCGACATAGGCTGTTCCTACATAGGAAGGCTCGTCATTCCCTGATTCTGGAAGAATCTTAATACCATTCACAGCAAGTTCTTTACCAAAAACATAATTACGCAATGTTCCTGAGATTTCCTCAGAAAAATATCTAATATCAATATTATCACCATAGGTTTTCTTCAACTGCTTTGCCGCATCAATGTTTACTTTTGTATCAACAATAAGTTGAACTTTAGTATCAAGATCTAAAAACTTTTTAAAATAGTTGATAAAAGGCTCTTCAAATAATCGTTCTCCCCCCACCTGTATTTTCAGGTCATTGTTTTTTTCTAAACAATTATTTAACATTAAATATAAAATCCACTTTCCACTATATTGCAAGGTGACATTGCCACTACGCTTCAGCTTGATGCCGTATTTCCGGAAATTGCTGTTATAGAAATCACCATACTGGACAAGCCGATGTTCTATGGCTCGATACGTATCTTCTGCAATGACTGCTTTTAAGTCATTTTTGATATTTTCCCAAATGGCTCGAGGATGCACCGGCAGATAACTTTCTCTGCCAAAATCTTCATCAGCCTCATGGGAAAAAAGCACTTTTGCAATCAGACCATTTTTTAACAATGACGCTCGCCCTGTTTCTAAGGGACGCCTGGTAATATTTGCGAGATCCTCCGCAACTTTCAAAAATTCAGAAAATTCTTTTGGACAATCCAATATTAAGGTGACATAGTATACAGCTGCTTCTCGAGGACGATCAATTTTCATCCTCTCAAACATCATTTCAAAATCTTGAATATAATCAAGTTTGACTTGAGTCTTGAATTCACATCCCATCATATCCACCAATCCCATACACGCTCAGGTGAACAATAGCTCCTGCTTTCCAGCATCAAAAATGTATTGAACTTTTATATAATTTGTGCATGCATAACCGGGTAAGTATGTAGATCAATATATTGACGCAACTTTCTCCTTGGGAATGCCATAAGCAATAAATGAACCAATCGTATTTACAAAGTTCATTATATCGACGCTATCATAACATTAAGCGGGTAGTTTATCATTTTGATATTTTACCGCCTAACCTTTAAATACATTCTAAGAGAGAACATTAGAAGAGAGCAATATACACACCAGTGGAACTATGAAAAAACTTGGAGTATTGTTATATTCAGTCATCCTTGTTTTAACATCTTTCATTGTAATTATAAATGTGGAGGCAGCTGAAAATGACAATAATATTATACTCGACTACCAATTTGAAACACCAACAGTATCAACAAAAACTGTTCAAGGAAACATCTATGATGAAATTAACATAGAAAATATACCTTCTGGGGGAAAAACTGGCGAACCGCGGCTGCCAATGAAGCATGCTTGCATTCTTATTCCCCAAGGCAAAATGGTTACAAATATAACAGCAACCTATACTTCTATGACTTATCTTGGAGCAGGTTTTAACATCGAACCTGTTGGAAAGCCCATCCCTTTGTTAGAAAATGTCTCTGAGTCTATACCTATTGCCGACAACAGCATTTATGATTCTGGTCAACAATTCCCGGGTACGTTTTATAGCAAAGTCGGTACGTATTGGAAAAAAGGGTATCAAATCCTCGTATTGAAATTACACCCCATCCAATATATTCCATCAACAGGAGAACTTTATTATTATCATAATCTGTTGGTTTCGATAGACTCTGTTGAATCGGAAGAAAGTGATAATATATTATATCGTGGAATAGAAAAAGATAAAACTGATATTCTTAGTATGATCGATAATCCAGACATCATATTATCATATGACCATCAAAGCAGTAACCTAAGTACATCAAAAGGTTATGACCTTCTCATATTTACAACAGAATCACTAAAAGAAAAATTCAATGAATTAAAGAATGTGCACAACAAACAGGGAGTGGCTACACTAGTTAAAACACTTTCTGACGTTGGCAGCAATGACCCAGAGTTAATTCGAGAATATCTAAAAGAGATGTATATAACTAAAGGGATAGACTACGTTCTCATAGGGGGCGATGTAGACAGAATACCTGCAAAAATGCTTTGGGTGTCTGGGGAAGATGCGGGTGACATCTATGAAACGTTCATGCCTTCAGATATGTATTATGGTTGTCTAGATGGTTCTTTTAATTATGATGAGGACCAGTACTGTGGCGAACCAACAGACGGAGAGAACGGTGGCGATGTTGATCTCTTGGCAGAGCTCTATATCGGAAGAGCCCCAGTAAGCACCTCAAAAGAAGCATATCGGTTTGTAAGTAAAACTATTGCTTATTTAAATACTGATAGAGATGATGAATATCTGGAAGAGGCGTTGTTTGTTGGTGAATGGTTAGGATTTGGTGGTGAAGCTGAGTGGGGTGGAAATCATTTAGATGAGCTTGTTGATGAATGCGATAGGTATAATTATACAACTACCGGCATTCCATTATCACAATACGATGTACATACATTGTATGACCGTGATTGGGGGAGAAATGGCTGGCCTCGATTAGTTTTGATAAATCGTATCAATACGTATAATCCTCACCTTATATTGAGCGATGGACATGGATTGAAAAACCAAGCAATGAAATTAAAAAATTTACACGTCTATGGCCTTATAAACACCAATCCTTTCTTTGTATATTCGACAGGATGTGAATCTGGACATTTTGATGGAATTTTAGATTGTTTTGCTGAATATGTAACAATTAAAACTGATTTCGCTGGCTTCGCTGCAGTGATGAATGCTCGATATGGGTGGGGAGAATACAATAGTACTGACGGTGCGTCACAACGATTTCACAGAGAATTTTGGGATGCTATATTTGGTGAAGGAAAAAGCGAATTAGGTAGAGCAAATCAAGATTCAAAGGAAGATAATCTCTGGCGGATTGATCAAGGATGTATGAGATATATCTACTATGGGTTGAATCTCTTTGGCGATCCCTCCATTGATATCCTCGATCACAATATGGATAACGACAGTTCTGTTGAAAATACCAATAATGAATCAACTATGGATGATATAGTCTACAGTTGGGACACCAATGGAGATACTATCGTCGATCAGCAGACGTCATTTTATCCCTCAACTACCCCTCTTTCCATATTACCTACTGAACTATTAAAAAAGATCAGAACAACGATGACTGTTAAAAACGAGACGGGGGCTGTTGTTACATGCAAGTGGGAAGATTTTGATGCAAGTCTCAGAGTAGATTCTCCTTCTTTTCTCAATGAAGACATTACTTCGTTAAATTTAGGGAATGATGCCATAGTATCAGGTGAAACAAATAACACCAGCCTACAGCAATCGTCAAGTGGTTCAAGTGAAAATGACACAAACGATTTGAAATTAACAAATAGCGAAAGTAAAATCACTAGCATTTATAAATTTCTTGAGTAAGTCTGTCAATCACTTGGCGTTCTTTGGTGCATTGTGATCTGCTATTGTTTTTACATACTTCCGACAATCGCGCCTAATGTCTGCAAGCTGTTGTTGAGGTATACTATACGCCTGTTGAATATACTCAAGAGCAAAAATTAACCCATGAGTGAAGGCACCAACATTATACTTTTTTTCTTGACTGAGTTTAAGGAGGTCATCAGTTACTTTTATTGCATCTTCAAGAGTGTACGGTGCAGATTTTTTCGCTTCTTTTTCTTTCCGTTTATGCGCCATAGAGTCAACTCTAATAAAAACAACCTATAAATGTATTATGTAAAAAGAATGTAAAAAGAGAACAGCAGGACATGCATAGTAAATACATAGGTATCTTTGTAAATATAATCACTCTTTATGGTAAAAGGGGGAGAAGTATGGTAACTGTGAAATAAGGGCTGCGCCCTTATTTCACTTGTAAAAATTCTTGTTGCAATTGATGTGCTCTTACACAACGGCAACAACGGTTACCGTAAAAATTAATTTTTTACCTGCTAAAGGATGGTTAAAATCCACTTTGACCTTGTCACTACCCAGTTCAACAATTGCCCCTGTAAACTTCTTTCCCTCGGGAGAACTCATAGAAACCATTGATCCTACTTGCAAATCTGAATCGGTAGTAAAGCCTTCTCTAGATAATTCAACAACCAAATCATCAATTCGTTGACCAAATGCTTCAGCAGGCTCAAGGGTTATCGTCTTTGAATCTCCAACCTTCATATCAACCAATGCATTTTCAATTGAGGTGGGAATTGCTCCTTCTCCAATGGTCACTTCCAAGGGACGATCATCCTGTGTTTTTAAGACTGTTTCTCCTGTTTCCAATTTCGCCTCAAAACTTATCGTTATTTTATCTCCTTCTTTTGCATTCGTCATTTTTTCCTCACCTGAATGTACCAACAACAAAAAAGAAACACATACAGTGAGTAGTGCATCATTTTTATCTGAAGGTTGCTGTTGTCTATCCCTTGTTCTTATTTAAATATTCTTGTTCTCCATACTTTGAAAACATTGCCCATCAAAAAACAGAAGAGCAGTATTATTAAATAGAACATATACATTGACGTTGGTGAAGATCACAAAAACGAACGTGATCTTTGAAGAAGGAAATAAAAGATGTATAGAGACAATTTTGGAAATAGAGGTCCACGAGAAATGCATAAGGTTACCTGTGCAGATTGTGGAAAAGAAACAGAAGTTCCTTTTAAACCAGATGGTACAAGACCAGTTTATTGTCGGGATTGTTATCAAAAACATAAACCAAAGAGATTTTAGTATAAAAGGATAAATACGTGTTATTTTTCTTTTTACTAAAAATCTTTTTTTATTTTTTACCCAAGTGCTGCTGTAAAAAAGTAGTGGTGATCATGTACGCCGTCCGCCGGACTCGAACCGGCGACCGCTCGGTTAACAGCCGAGTGCTCCA
>CAZWZY010000035.1:0-12027 GCA_964638175.1 uncultured Thermoplasmatales archaeon
AACTATCTTGTGGAACGTACTTATTTATCCGAGGTGATCATTATTACACAAAGCACACTATAGGAAAAACTTTAATAGACTGATAACGATAGATGGTCGGTTGGGTATCCTCAATACAATGTTAATGTGAGGTGATGGGACGAATCGTCATGCTTATGTGCTTGTAAGTGTAGTGATTATGCTAAGTAGTTTATCTTTGTTTTCAAGCGTTTCAGCTGCTGATGATAGTACTGTCGATGTCTATATGGATGGAGAAAGTACACAGACTCGTTTTGATCGTCCTGTTCTTGTCGCAGGCCTTTGGCATCTTGTTGATATTGATATGGAAGGTGAGATCTTAGATCAATTAACCCTTAAACTCTTTGAAGGCACAACTCTACCCATTGCTTCACAGCGAAATGCAACCAATTATTATGAGTGGATATATGACGAATCAGCCGATCCTGCATGGCAGGACGTCATGATGTATGCCGGTCGAACATACCTAGATGCTACTAATTGTTCAAAAACCGATTCTTTGTACCAATTTTCTATAGGGGTGAAAGACACCTTTCCCAGTATTGAATTTTATCATGAAAATTGGACGTTGGAGATTTACGACAGTCAAGATATCCTTTTTTCTGAAGTAATTGTCATTGAAAAACCAACCCTTTCACTGGCACGAAGCCATGCTGATATCATACACTTCAATGTTGATCCGTTTACTGAAATGGATGCCGATGCAGATGATTATTTCAAAGTTGAAAATAAAGGTAATGTTCCTCTAGAGTTATCTATTGATTACCCATCCTATGCTGAGTACCTTGAATGTGAAAACTTTAACACCTTACTTTCTGCAAAAAGTAGCAAACATTGTACTATTGTCTTGCATTCTGATTCCTGGATGGCTGGTATTAGAACAGTAACGGGCACCATAGAGGGAACCATCCCCTCATCGCATGTAATTTATACTGATCAACTTACCTTTCTTTCAGCACCGGTTATCTCTGCCTCAACCTTAAAAATAAACGTTGGTCATGCTAATCACGAGATTGTTGATCTAGGAGATGGTCTTATCTTTCAGTATGAAAAGAGTTTGACCATGAATGAGGGAGAAGTAAGAGACATTCATGCCTATCTTTCTGGTAATGGAGAAGCAACGCTAGAGGTCTCGAGTGATGATACAAACGTCACCATACAAAACATTCAACTTGGAACAACCCAAGTGACATCACCCTTAGCCATCACTTCAACAAATACCTCTGAACAAATAGTCACAATTACAGTTGAAGCTTTGAGAGAAAACAAGATAGGTATTATTTCCTACACGTTGGCTATTGATGAATCTCTCCAAGAATTTGAAACAGCAATTACGATTGAAGCACCACAATCCGGAGAAGAGGAAGCAACTGGTGCTCTCCCTATTACTACTGTCGTTCTCCTTTTATGTATTGTTCTTGTCGTTATGTATATGCTACTTTCCTATATGCGTCATCGGAGGTAGTTTCGTCAGATGAAGAAGCAGCAGGTAACAACTCTGGTAGTCATTGTCTTTTTTCTGTGGTGTTTTACTGCGGGTTCTCCTGTGGAGGGTGCAAGCAAAGCAGGGGTCGGCGTACTTAATGTCCCCCCTACATTCCGTATGATACGCATTGTGCAACAAGAGAACACGATACGAGTCTATCTTACCCTTTCCGATTATAACTCTTGGGAGGATATTTTTTCAGCGAGTATAACCCTTGAAGACTCAGGACTAGACATTGCAACCTTTACTTATCAGCAATACGAAGAGAGAACGTCATGGATAAAAACGAATCAATTCAACGATACCTCGTCAAAAGAGTTACTTATGCTCACAAAATGCTCATATGATTCCTCCAATGATCGCGAAACGGTCGAAGATCGATGTAATCTCGAAGTTCTGTTTGTATTTCAGACTGATTTTTTCACTCGTCTGCACATCGTGGCCGGTGATCGAGAAGGAGCAACAGCTACTGCGTCAATTGATTATAATGCTGATGAAATGATCAGAAATAGCGAAATTATTGTCATTCCTGGAGTCGATGAGCCTGTTTCTGTTACGATACCTCCCTATCTCTTAAATCTTCTTGCACTTCTAGTGGCCATCGTTGGCACATTCCTTGTGATGCGAAAGATAGATAAACAGAGAACAGAACGAGTCGCTTATGAACATACGTAACCATATTACTCGGTTTTTTCCGTTATACTTTTTCATGTTCCTCACCCTGTTTCTTTCTGCAAAATTTATCTTTATTTTCTTCTTTAGGGCAGCATACGAACCCTCCGTTCTTTTTGAGTTAAACCCCTTCCATCTATTAGCAGGATTTAACCGGTTACAACTGCTCGTGCTATCCCTTGTTATTTCCTCCGTTAATACTTACTTACACCTTAACGCATCCAAAAAAAACCTGCTACTTTCGTTTCTCCCGACAGCTCTTATGCTTGGCGGACTGGGACTATCAATTGCAACTACTGAATTTAATACTGATATTATTATTCATTACATTCTCTTTGGGAGCTTGCTCTTCGTTCTTCTCATTGATCACCGACATACCTTGAGCTTTCCAGAAGAATTGGCATCGCCATCAAAGGAACCATTTTGGGCAAAGATACCAACACAGAAACCATCTCCCACTCCTCAGATAAGACGTTCATCTCGTCCTTTTTCTCTTATGTCATCTTTCCTCTCCTTGTTTAGACATACTGCCACCAAGCCAGAAAAGGGAGAACCTTTCTATACAAATAAGAAGCCGGCAGCTCGCGCAGCAACCTCTCTTGATAAGCCATCGCATGACCTACGGCAACCAGTGCCACCCACCTATGAACCGATTTCAAAAGATCGATTACAAGAACTTGATAAAAAGATGAAGAAGTTAGAACGATTAGAAGGCGAAATTGAACACCGACGGAAGCACCTTGTAGAACAAGAAAAGCATTTCAGAAAACATGTAGCAGCATCTCGTGTACATCATTTATCTATTAGTGAAAAGGAGCAATCCTCTGTACCAGCAACACCGTCTGAAAAAAGAGTACAAAACGATCTCTCTCTTCTTGATGAGATTCATCAGTGTGCAGCTGTTATCCAACGAGGGCTGCTTAAACAAATGAACGATGATTTCACTCAGTTATTAGGATATTCTACACATGAGTTGCTTGGTAAGAACATACTTGATTTTATCGGCTCTGAAGGACTGGCAGAATTCGGCAAGTACTATTTGAATAAACTAAAGGGAATAGATCAACATACCTATGACGTCGTATTTATCACTAAACACAATAGAGAAATCCCTGCTACAGTTACCATAAAACCAACACTATTCAAAGGGGAAAAAGCAGATATTGTTATTATACAAGGAAAAGAACACGAATAAAAAAGATATAAAAAAGGGAGATAAACTCCCTTCTTGGTTTACCACAGATCGACGACTCTTGTCTGTAAGACCGACGGTGCAGTTATTTCATAGACTGCAGGCGATCCATATTCTGGTTGAACCTTTCCAGACATGGACTCTCTTACAAGCAGTCCGCTGTCGTTGCCATTTGGTGCAAGTGCAGTAACGTTGATGATGATATAGATTTTGTCTCCGTTGTTTAGACCATGAGTGTTCATTATTGAATCGTCGTAGTCATGGACGACAATGACACCAAAGCTGGTGTTTGACGAGTTTCCCGCGATCGTGAAGTTTTGTCTTATACTGATATTATCAGAGTTAATTGGCGTTTGGAAGACACTTTTGTTATCAAGGTTAACGGGGGACAGGAGCGATTCGTTGAATTGTAATGACCAGAGATTGTCAAGGATTGCTGCGGATACTGTTAGTTGCTCAAGATCGATTTCTTTTGATCCAGCGCGCGGTCGAACTAACATTGCCAAATATTCAACTTTTGTTTTGTTTTCATCAGTTAATCCTACGATTTCCTCGATGCATATACCAGATGAGACTTCGTGTATTGTTTGGGTTCCAACACTTCGGGCTCGCTGTTGCAGATTTTCGCTTGTGGTAATCAAGACACTTGCCGCTACAGCAGCAATTAAAATCATAGCAATAAACACAATAAGTGTCCCAATTCCGACCATACCTTTGCTGTCTTTCTTTATTGATTTCTTGTGTTTTGGTGTAGTACTTAGAGTATTCTTAACTCTAGATTTTGGTTTAATAGCGATAATAGTATCTATTCTAAGACAGCCTAACCCCTGATCGGAATCGACTAAAATAAAACCATCTTTATAATCTACATCTTCAAGGGTGCCTGTAACGACACTAGCTCTGTTTTCTCCCGGCTCTTTCGTGACAATCTTACAGTATTTGCCTACCAGCCTTTCCATATATCTTTTTTCCATTTTCTTTCACCACCATTTCATTCCTTTCTACGTTCCCATGCCATTTCAGAGCATGGCAATTGTAGTCATGTATACTGTTCTCAAGTGACAATATATAAAGCTTCCCCGTTAGAAACTCAAAATGGAAAAAAGCGTAGAATGGCAAAACGTCACGTTTGACATTTTTACAAAAACCACTATTCTCTCAGGAGCTACTTGGTTGCTAAACTAATACATAAGAATTGTACAGTCTTTTATATATAATGGTATTAATTGTATAATAAATCTTAAATATTATTTATCCCCAAGATAGTCTTGGAATAGATAATGATAAAAATGAATTGCCTGGGGAGTACGTCAATTGCTGCGGTGATTTTGCTTGTTAGCTTTCTGTTGATTGGAGCAACTGTAGCGTCAGTGATTTCTAGTGGTACAGAACCAGGATCGGAAGAAGAAATCGAAGAACTGCTGGACGACGTGATCAATGAACTCACAACCTACCTACAAATAAAAGATAAGATAGGAAAATTTTCCATGCTAAATGACCAACTACAACTCCAGCAAATTGTACTTTTACTATCTCCTCTTATCTCACAAGATATTGATGTGACTGGTTTAACGATAAAACTTTGTGATGGTGATGCAGTATATATCTTAAACTACAGCGGACAGGCAGCATTTGTTGGTTCACACAGTCTCTTTGAGCATCCCCTATGGGATAGCTTTAATGCAACGCACTTTGGCTTTCTTGTCGTTCATGATACTGATCGTTCTCTTATCGACTTCGACGTTCTCAATAAAGATCTTGCATATGCTCTTATCAAACTTCCTGAAGAACTAGCGTTGAAAAAAAGAGAATCACTTACTATAACGTTGTTCCCCTCATCAGGAATAACGCGCACCGTTATCCTCGAGGCGCCATTACCCATACATTCAATTGTTACGTTTGATTAATCTTATTTATCATCTGAAGTTTCTTCTGTAAATTTTTTTGTTTGCAAGCCCCCCTCAGCAAGATCAAGACATTTATCGATTTCATCCGTTAACGTCAATTTATGTCTTACCGCAGGACTTGTTTGCATAGCATCCGTCTTCTGTTTCATTGCCAACTCTTTTTGTTCTTGTTGGAGTGATGCTAGGGAGGCTTGTTGTTCTTGGAGTTGAGTGGTAAGCAATCCAAGTTCACGGGTTTTTATTTCAATGGAATCCTGCATGGTCTGCAACTGTTTTTGCCGATCTTGGAAAAGTGTATCAAGATGGGCCATCTCTTTTGTTTTATTTCCAAAATCAGTGTTCATTTTTGTCGTATCTAAGGCGTGAGCTTGTTTTTCTTTATTTACTACCTGTAACTGAGTATGAATCTCATGAAACCGCTCGTTAAGCTGCTCCAATTCATCTTGTTTTTGTTTCAAAAGCATTTGCATCTCTGCAACATTGGAAACATCATGGATAACCATGATCGCTCCCCGTGGTTGGTTTTTTCCATCAAGGATGGGCATCTGAGAGATGTTGGTAAGGATAGTTTCTCCTTGTTTATTCGTGAGTGACACTGAATTAACAGATATAGGCGATTTATCTCGCTGACATTGTATTTGCCCCTCACGTACTCGATCTTTTCCCAACAAGGTATGTATTTCAAACAATTTCTTTCCCAGTGCCTGTTCTGCAGAGATTCCAAACATCTTTTCTGCATGTTTATTCCAGTTTGTGACTACATCATTGGCGTCGATGGCAATGACTGGTGCTGGTAATGCATGTTGTAGTTGTTTGATCTGCAGGTTCATCTGTTCTTTTTCATGAGATAAATGACTGATTTGGTTGACTTTCTCATCTAGTGTTGCTTGTGTTTTTGCAAATTCATCTTTTATATGATCGATCTCACCTGATTTTTTCTCAAGTTCAACTTTAAACCACTCGAGTGCAGATGTTCGCGCTTCTATTTCTTTCTGTTGTTCAGCTATGGTATGGTGCTGCTCTTCAACCTGTAGCGTTCTTGCTTTTATATCATGATGTGCAGCGTCAAGCTCTGATTGTAATGTGCGTAATTCAGCGTTCTTTTCATCGTAGAGTTGTTGCATATCGCTAACAGTATGATGTTTTTCTTCGAGCTCAGATTGCAATCGTTCTATTTCTTCTTGATGAGTTTGTATCGCCTGTTCCTTGGTTTGTAGTTCCTGTTGAAGATGATGTATCTCGCTTGTTTTTTTCGTTACATCCTCTTGTTTTATATTTAATTCTACTGTCATTTGAGAGAGCTCTTTTGTTTGCTGTTCAAGTTGCTGTTGGTGATGTTGTAATTGTTCATGTTTACTCTCAAGTTCTCCTTTCATTTGTTGTATTTCTGTTGTCATCTGCTGTTCCTTTTGTTGTAATTCCTGACCCCATCCCTCGAGTTCTTTCTGCCGATCGTTTATTTCATCATGTAATCGTCCTAACTCTTCCTGCTTTCTATTCAACTCTTCTTCCCTTATATCTGTGGTCTTCTGGAGCTGTCGCAATTCTAATTGCACGGTCATGATTTCTGTATTTTTTTCATCGAGCCTTCGCTGTATTTCTTGTAATGCTTCTTGCTGCTTCGTAAACTCCTGTTGCCTTTGTGCAAGTTCGTTCTGCAACTGAGTAATTTCCTGCGTTTTTTGACGAAGTGCATTTCTACTTTCTTTCAAATCTTGGTTTGCCGCCTTGGTTTCAGCATCGATAAGGTGTAATTTTTTCTGCGCATCTCGGAATCTTTTAGTGGCGATTTCAACATCTTCGTTCTTCTTTTGGAGGGCTGATTCTAATGCGATACGATCGGTGACATCATCGATGGTAAAAATCGAACCGTCCCATTCACCATTACTGTCAAATAGTGGAACATGAGTGATGTTTGCTAGATGTTTTGATGTTGAGGACCCTTGCAGGGAAATTGATTCTATAGTAACTGGCTTTTTTTCCATCACTGATTGTTGTTGTGCGTGATGCAATCGGTCATCATGTAGCCAGTCTACACTAAAAATATTTGAATTTTTGATATTGATAGGATTTATTCCCGATAACTCTTCAAGTTTGGTATTCCAGTTGGTTATGTTATGTTGATTATCTACCAAAAGTACCGGGACAGGAAGAGCATTATTTATCTGAGTGATATATTCATCTACACGCGTTTTTTCCTCATGGAGATGTTCAATCGTCTTGATTTTTTCTTTTAATTTCAGTTCAGTACCGGCAAGTTGCTTGGTTGTTTCTTTTATGATGGTGTTGCGGGTGCTGAGTTCCTTTTTAAGATCATCTAAGGTTGATTCATGTTTGCTAAGTGTTTCTTGTAAATCGGACACTTCGTGTATCTTTTGTTGTAATGCTGATTCTTTCTGTAATAGTTGAGATCGTATATTCTGCATCTCTTTTTCAAGGGGTTCTCTGTCTTTTCGCTCCTGTTCCACCTGCTCTTGTAATTCGGCAATCAGTTGTGCTTTTTGTAGCAATGCTGGTTGATTTTCAAACAGTTGTTTTTGTAATTGCGAGATGATGGTATTTCGAGCTTGAAGTTCATGATCCTTTTGTTCAAGCTCCATCTGAACGGTCTGGAACTCACCTATTCTTTTCTTGGTTGACATCTGTTGTTCAGTGAGTTGATTCTTAAGCTGTGCAATGATGGCATTTCTTGCGGATAGTTCCTCCTGGTGATCAGAGGTTTTCCCTTTTTCCAGTTCCAAATCCTGAGAAAGTCGTGTAATGTCATGATTTTTTTCTTCTAGTTCTATGTTATTTTTTCTCAATTTTTCTGTTAAATCAAACAATTCTTGCTTCTTTTGCTCCATTCTTGATTGCTCATCGCGCATTATTTGCTTGAGTGTAACTATCTCTTGTCTTTTCCCTTCTACTTCTAGTTGACTTTCTTGTAGTTTATCTGTAAGTTCTTGCACTTTTTGTTTATATCGATGAATGTCAATGGTTGTATTTTCTAATGCAGATTGAATGGTTTGCATGTCTCTATTTTTCTCTTGTATGGCATCATAGATTGTGTTTAACTTACTGGCATCCATTGATCTAGATGGCCCCACAGTGTCAATGTGGTCACGTATTGGTCTTTTTGTTGCTTTGATAGTATTGATCTCGCCGACAATCTTCCCATGTTTGATCTTAGGTGTTGCGTCAATATGAAGCGGGAGTGTTCTACCCTTGCTGGTTTGAACATCTATGCTATAGGTCGGTTGTTCTTTTCCAATCAATTTTGAAACGTGCCGTAAATTTGCCTTCTTTCGAGATTCTGGCGTTAACAACGAACTATCTTGAAAGCGCATGCCTATCAAGTCTTCTCTTGCCCATCCCACCAGTTGACAAAATGCATTGTTTACCGCAACAATTTCCCCTTTCCGGTTAAGAATAAATGAAGGTTCCAGCGGATCAAGCTGGGATAGATTCATGTCTTTCCTGTGCGTAACGCTTCTTTCCCCTCTTTTACTGTGAAAAGTATTGTCCATCTGGGCTTATCCTCACCCCACCATAGATGTGAAGTATGGTGGTATTGATATGATTAAAGGATATTAATCCTTTTTTATTTTATGGTTATGAACTGGAATATATAGGGCAACTATTCAAGTTCCCCCCTTCCAAATGCTTTTTCAACTGCTACCTTTAACTCTTGGTATTCATCCTCTAATTGATCAAACCGGTCTTTCAGCGATAAATATTTCTCTCTATAGGAATGCTCCATAATCTGATCTTTTTTCTCTTGAGATGCTATCGAACCTTGTTTGCCAACAGTGTTCGATTCTCGTTGATACGGAGTTCCTTCTAGAGAAATATCAGAATCAAAAATCAAATGACTGTCTCCCAGCACGCCAAAAGAAGTATGGTCAAGCCTGCGTAACAATTCTTTGCATTTCGTAATATTAACATCAAGGATATTTACCTTTCGCCGATGCTCCATCACGTCTTCGGCAAATTGTTTTCTGTCAATATCTTTTATTAATCGTTTTTCAGTAAGATCCATAAGCTCGTCTTTTAATGAAAGACGCTGTTTTTCCAACACCTTCAACCGATTGATAAGCATTTCTTTTACTGAAAGAGCGTCTTCAATATAAGTTGCCATTTCATTATCATGCTTGACGAAGATGTCATATAATTCTTCATTTGATACAGTATCATCTGAAAGGAGCGCTGTTAATTCTGGAGAGATTCTATCTTTGAATTCAAGCTTCTCGATAATTTTTACTGCTTTCGTATACCACCCCGGAATAAAAATGAGTCCTTTTTTATCCTCCTCAAATTGTTCGAGGGGAAAACTTAACACTGCTTCTGTTTTGTCGTCTTTTATTCGATATCCAATGAGATTTTTCTCGGCATTGTAAATCATATCAAAAACAGTGCCAAGTCTCTCACCTGTATCTTCAAGAAAGACAGGTTTGTCCTTCATGTCCTTTGGAGCTAATATTTTCCGTTTCTTGCTTTTCCCCCATTCAGATTCTTTGTTTTCTTTAGGAGAATCCTGTTCTTTTTCGTCAGAAAGCATATCCAATAATGCATCAATTTCCGGTTCGGGTCCTTCTTTTGTTTTGTTGAGGGGTTGTGCCGTTTTTTGCTCCATGATCGCTTCTTTCACGGTTATTCTCTCTGGAGCTTCTTTCGATTTATTTTCCCCCCGTTTAAAAAGCGACATCCGCACCCTCTCCAGTTATTAACCTTTTACAGGTCACAACTTCCCTCCAAGATGAGTAATGGGTCTTTATCTTCTTTAACATTTCGGATTAGATGAACTAAATACCAGGAAAGCAACGCAAGTGGAATAAGAGCAACTGCAAGTAATAAAAAATATACTCCTACCGCACCAAGGCTCAAGGTGATAATTTCCAATACAGTATGGTCTTTTGCTAGTATAATTGCTTGTGTAGTAAGTACCATATAGAGAATCGTAATAGCTGTTGTCAACACGACTGCCAAGACAATTTTTCTTCTCATTTTACAACTAATGGCATAAGCACATATTCCGGCTATCAGTGCTGCACTGATCATTACGAGTATATGATCACGTAAGAGAAAAAGGAGAGGAACCACCAGGAGTGATGCTGCGATAGGTTTCTTTAAGGTGTTTACTACTGTGCTATTTCTATCCAGTGTTGCAAGATCAATCTTGGTGATCCATCCAAGACGCCCGCCCAGTACACTCCGTATACTTCTTTTTGTATGTTGTAGGCGACTTCTTGTTTGTTTTTTTAAGAAGAGAGGAGCGGTATGACACCATGATCTGTTGATTTTCATAATGGCATATTTGTCTGATACGAAAGTGATAGCTACAAGGAGAGAAAGAGTAAGAAAAGTAAGAATCAATGCGGCAAACACATCAAGAATATATACGGCTGCTTGCCCATTCCATAATGCAAGTTCTGCCATCATGTCGTCGGGAAAGAGAAGCCAAAATGGTGACGAATAGATCATGATATTACCTGCATAGGATCCATTTATTGACCCATTTGGAGCCGTTGCTGTTAACGGAACCTCCATCACCCCCCCCGAATCAATTTCGAAGATCTGCTCATCGAAATATGGCGCAATTTCTCCATCACCATAAATAATGCCTTTGACTCTCATCGTACTAGGATTAATAATGGGTAATTTAATATCGGGAGACGTCTCACCTTGGTTGATTTTACCAAAGCTAATGGAGCTTTTTGGACTACTTCGTTCCACTCCAAGAGAGCCTGTTGTTGAATCAAAAGCAAAACAATGAATAACTAACAAAAATATAATATAGATCGTTAAAAAAAACACCAGGGTGTGTTTTACTTTTAACGGTCGAGATCCAAAGATATAGAATCGCAGTTTTTCCTTAACCGTCTTTCGTTTTTCAGGTAATGTGAAGAGTAACACCACTAAAATAACGGCAGAAATGGTTAAAGGCATGAATACACCAGCATAGGTCAATGCCCCTTTTGCAGCAGTCGACTGTGCCAACAACTCTATTCCTTCATTTACCCAAATCCCAATATAACCAACAAAGGGGAGTTTCAGAGGCTGTTTTCCTATGGATAATACTTTGCCCATGAGATGATCTTCTCGTATGTATGGTTCAGGGATATGAGGACCTGCCTGATCTGTCCAGGTGTTAGCATCTCCCTTTGTCCCTAGCATTAGTTCTCCTGTTGATTTGCGGGTAACAATGTCAGTGACACGGTGAACTACAATTTTTTCATCAGGCCAATGGACATAACTTCTAAACACCACCACATCGTCGATTTCAATTTCATCGATGGTTGAAGGCGTCCATGCAACAACATCACCTTCCATGAGAGCAGGACTCATAGAATCTGACGTAACAAGATCGATAGGAAAAGGCGTTCCACTCCAGATGGAGAGGAATCGAGCCATAATCAGAAGTAATGCTGCAAGAAAAATAATGTTACCTATCAGTGACTTTATCTTAAGCTGAATAGAGACATCCCATCCGTAATATCTCTATGTATATATTATTAGATATATTACTTTTATGCTTTATGAGTATTCACAATAATATCCTTCAGAAATAAATTCGATGCGAGAATACGTTTTAGGAATAGTAAATGTAAGATATACCTCGTCTCCTTTTTTCAGCACCAGATAAGCATTATCGGATTTTTGTAGCAGATTAATTTTTTCCGAAGTCATTGTCTGGATGTTTTCAATTCTGTAATTGTCTATCAACAGATATATAGTATCCAGATACGTAACTTCATCCAACTCTTCAGTAA
>CAZWZY010000036.1:0-11506 GCA_964638175.1 uncultured Thermoplasmatales archaeon
TAATATGTAATACACGTTTACTATTTAAACATTTTGCAAAACAGTAGGCAAAATAAAATACCGGAAAATTTCAATGTAAAGGAAGTATTATATGATTGATGAACCATACTACATGGCGCGAGGGATTTGAGGAGTCATTATGCTAAAAGCACCAGTTATCGTTCTTAACGTCAAAACATATGCCGAAGCAACCGGCAAAAAAGTAGTAGAACTTGCGTGTCTAATGGACACTATAGCGCATGAAACAGGAGCAAGTATGGCTATAGCTGTTCAAGCAACTGACATTTTTCAATGTGCTGAAAAAGTAACCATACCTATTTTTGCTGAACATATCGATCCTATTACACCAGGAAGCCATACAGGATGGACGTTACCTGAGGCTGCCAAGGCAGCAGGTGCAAGCGGAACACTCATCAACCATAGCGAACATCGCCTCCAGCTTGCAGATATTGACAGCTGTGTAACTCGTGCCAAAGAGCTTGCTCTTGACCACATTGTTTGTACAAATAACGTTACTACCTCAAAAGCTGCGGCTGCATTCTCTCCGAATTTTGTAGCTGTTGAGCCGCCAGAACTGATTGGTGGTGATATTTCTGTTACTACCGCAGATCCTGATATTGTAAGCAATTCAGTAAAGGCAGTAAAAATCATCAATAAGCAGGTACGTGTACTCTGTGGAGCAGGTGTCAAAAACGGAAAAGATGTAGCCAAATCTATAGAACTTGGGTCAGATGGAGTGCTGCTTGCCAGCGGTGTTGTCAAAGCCAAAGATAAAAAACAAGTGATATATGATTTAATATCTGGATTGTAACGCCATCTCCTTCTTATTACCATTAATCTAGGCAAAAATTGGGCATCCCATCAAGCTTGCTATTTTTTCCCCAATTTTCTGATTTTAAATTCCCCGATCCCTGTGGGGATTATCTCAATCTCATCCCCATCTTGGATATCGTGGGCTTTTGCTAACTGACTGGGTATAGTCACCACCAGACTACTACCCACTACTCGGGCTTTCCTAGTTAGAGGCATCTCCCATCCACCAGCTCAAGTAATGTATACGTAAATATATATATGTTTTGGTTTTTTCAAATATATCTAAATATATTTCTTTTATCTGGACAAATGAGTAAAGAACAACAGCCAGCAAACCAAACTCTTATGAACAATAATATATTACACCTGCTAGGGTTGAAGTCTCATGAAACTATTTGTTGACACCGCAGACCTAAACGAAATTAAGGAGCTTGCCTCATGGGGCATTCTTGATGGCGTAACGACCAATCCAACGCTGGTTGCAAAAAGTGGATATTCATTCACAGAAGTTATCAAGAAAATTTTTACGTTAGTTGATGGTCCCATTAGTCTTGAAGTGATGAGTGAACAAGCGCCAAGTATGGTGAAAGAGGCAAAGACGCTTGTTGCAAGCGTCCCGCAAAAATACCGAAAAAATGTGGCTATTAAAATTCCTATGACTGCTGAGGGATTAAAGGCAGTAAAAATACTAAGCAAGGAGGGAATTAAAACCAATGTGACGCTTGTTTTTTCTGCAAATCAGGCATTACTTGCTGCAAAAGCAGGTGCAACGTTTGTTAGTCCCTTTATCGGACGACTTGATGATATCGGCCAAGAAGGTATGCAGATCGTTGAAGAAATTATGGAGATATTTGTTAACTATGATATTGAGACTGAAGTGATTGTTGCCAGTATCCGCCATCCCATTCACGTGATTCAAGCAGCCCGTCTTGGGGCCGATATCGCAACCGTTCCACCACAGGTCATCAGAAAAATGGTAAAACATTCCTTAACCGACGTTGGAATTAAGAGATTTTTAGATGACTGGAAAAAGGTAAAAAAATAACTTATTTTATCTTCCCAAAATCTTTTTTTCTTTCTTTGGCATCTTTACCCGTTGCTTCAAATAAAAACTGATTCCATTTTTTAATGATACTATAATCGCCAGAGACTTTTTTTGGTGGTTCTATGTCTACAAACAATGAGTTTTTTTCTTGTTTCATATCAATTTTACCGATGCCATCTACCTCAAACTGAATACCTTGATAGATATCTCCTTTCGCGCCAAAATATGTCGATATCAATTTTCCAATATCTGCATCATGGTCACGTTTTATTCGATATTCTCTCATAGCAACCCACGTGTTGACATCAAACAACGAAATATTAATTTTTGGATTTATACACCCAGCCTACGATATCCTTCCCCAAGTTTCACATGAGAAACGACGATAGGTGGCGGCTTTCGTGCGTCCTTAGGATGCTCTATTTTATCAACTTCTTTCACAGTGATGGTAACATCTGGCCCTACTTTCCTCCGATACGCTTGCTTAATACGGTTCATAACGCCAGAAACTGATGGACCGACATTCCTCAACTCTTCGTCAATGACCAGAAGAATTTCAATGATATCTATTCGGTGTTGGATAATTTGATATTGTTTTATTTTGAAGGTATCAAGGCCTTCAAGAGCGGATTCAATAAAACAAAACGCGCCAGGCGGAAACACTTTCCCGCTAGGAAGTATGATATTTGCTCTCGTACGACCTTCGATACCGCCCTCAATTACAGGAGTAGATAACCCGCAATCGCAGTCTTTTGATGAGTGCAATCTCACCCAATCATCCATGCCGGTATATCGAATAATTGGTGTCCCTTTTCCCCAAAGACGCGTGATAGCCAGATGCCCGCGCTCGCCTGGCGAAACCAATTCGCGATTTTTATCAATGGCTTCGAGATGAAAGAAGTCTGCGTGAATATGCCACGTTTTTTCTACACACTCAAAGGCAACGTCTGCCTGTGACTCAACAGAGGTGTAAATATTTCTAAGGGGACAGTCAAAAGCATCTTCAACATAGTGTCGAGTATATTCGTCAAGCATTGCTCCTGCCGTCCAAAAAACGGTTGGTTTAATGTGTTGTCCATAGCCTTTTCTTTTCAGATATGCCAGATGCTGAAAGATTGCGGGATATGTCAGGATTAAATCAGGTCTAAATTCGTCAAGTGTGCTGATAAGCTCGATCATCGGAACATTGACATCGAGGTTGAGTTTATTTTTCATGGGGATGATTGATATAAGTGGTTTGTGAAAACTTTCTTGTGCAACGAGATCGATACGATTGGGGTTAAAATTTCCAATATGAACAAATCGTGCTCTGAGCCAATTTAAATGAAAACGCCGTAGTTCTCGTAACACAGGACTTGCTGCCTTTGCAATAGTACGGAAATCAGTAAAAATGGAAACGGATTTTCCCGTTGTTCCCCCTGTACTTACTGCATGTCCCCTTTGTCGATCATATCTTTTAGGAACAATACCATTGGGGAAAAAGTTTCTGATATCTTGTTTTGTAACAAACGGCAATTTCACGATGTCGTCGATTCCTGTGATATCATTTGGATGGATACCTGCCGTCTTATATTTTTGATGATAGAGTGGGACCTCGTACGCGTATTTCACTATGCGTCTGAAAGCCCTATTTTGATATCGCTTCAATTCAACAGCATCCATGTCGGCGAGTCGCGGTGGATCAAAAAAATAACTCCCAATGAGCGGGAGAGAATTTAGAGGGTTGAAAAACGGGTTCATAACTAATCAACCATTATTTCTCAGGGTTAGGAAATCCATCGCCTTTCTGCATTTCCACAGGTATCATATCATACGCAGCAACAGGAAACAAATCGCCTAATCTAATCATCATGACCTGTGACAATGGAAATTGGATGACTTTTTTTCCTTTCTTAATACCTTTGATGATAATTGCCGCTGCTTTTTCTGGAGAAATTGCCCCAGCACGATGGTATTCCTCAATCATTGGCGTTTCAACAGAACCTGGTTTTATGGTGATGAAATTGATGTTGTATTTTTGTTTTCCTTCAGCGCGTAAACTTTCCATTAAGCAACTAAGCGCGGCCTTACTTGCACCATACGCACCCCATCCTGGAATTCCTCGCCGATCTGGTAATGTGGAGACTGCAGCAATTGTTCCCGCGGATTGTTTTTTCATAATTGGTACCAAGTATTCAATGAAGTAGACATTTCCAAAAAAATTAATTTCCATTGATTTGGTGATAATGCTACTCGTGAGGGTCTCAATTGGATTAGGGATAAGAATTCCTGCAGAAAGAAGGGCAATATCAATTCTTCCAAATTTTTTTTGAGTGAATGATACGGCACTTTTCACATCACGAGGATTTGTGACGTCGCATTTCTTGTGGACACAGGATGTTTGTTTTGCAAGTTTACTACATAAGGCTTTCAACTGTTCTTCTCGACGAGCAAAGAGAGCAATGTTGCACCCTTCCCGAGCACATTGTTTTGCTAATGCTTCTCCCATGCCGCCGGTAGCACCAGAAATCAAAACGGTTTTTTCCTTAAGGTTCATAGTATCACACACTCATACTCATATTAATATTAGACTTAATATATAATAGTTCTCTACATATCAATTGTTCCTTACTTTTGCAATAAAGGCCCCCATTCTACGCTTTTATAAGGATCCTGGCAAAAGATTTTAAGATACCGGGTAGGAATATGATCAATCAATTCCTGGAGTTGTTTTGTATCCTGAGTGGTTATCTGGGTAGGTGTTTTCGCAGTATTTTTCTTTCCTTGAAGGATAATACGGTTCTGTTTGAGTGTAATTCCAAGAAATGAAAACATTTTTGTTAACCTTTCTTCGTCATTAAGATCTTTAGGAGTCTCTAAGGTGAAGCAATCGTGGTGTTTATGATAGGTTTCTAAGAGACTCATTGCCCTATTTTCAAGCTCAATCCATTGCACAAGTAATAGTTGATATCGTGTTAGATCCAGTGAAATATCTTTGAATATTTGCTCTTTTCCAGTCAGCGTCCAATCCAAATATCGCTTGTTATCTTCTCCCATATACGTATGAAAGAGTCGAAACCATAATGAATCTGGCTCTCCAATCCAAACAGGACGATGATATTGACTTTTTGCCACTTCCAACGGATTGCGGATGAGATGAATAAGTTTCGCATCAGGAAATGCTTCTAATGCCACGTCAGCAAATGATTTGAGAAATGCATGATTTGTTTCAATATAGACATCGGCTCGATAACGAGTGATGAGTTTTTTCTTGAAGGAAAAGTGCTGTTTAATTCGATCAACATCTCCCTGTTGATACCAATAAATTGGTTTTCCAAACATACCAAGATAGGGTTCATGCTTAGCGACACAACGCTCAACATTGTGTTGAAATAGATCAGAGAGATATTTTGTTCCTGAACGACCACTGGCCATAACAAAAATCTTCATCATAGGATACATCACATTTTTATTTCAAATATTCAAGTGCTTTACTCATTGCCTCTTCTGGAGAGTCTACAATATGACATCTTGAGGAACTGGTAATCATGTCATTTTTGATAAGAGTATCAATACAACCTCCCGTCCCTTGTACCAGAATAAGAGGTTTATTTAAGATTTTTGCAAATGATATCTCGTTAAGCGTCCCCCATCGACCTGCAATGGCGATAACAACATCGGCAACGTTAACCACGAGAAAATTTCTCATAGGTCCTAAATTTGTTGGGAGAGCAATATCAACGTATGCGTTTGCTTCTTGCTTTGATGCTGGTAAGATACCAATCGTTATCCCCCTCTTCCTCTTTGCACCTTTACATGTTGCTTCCATAACGCCACCACGGCCACCACAAACTACTATCAAATCGTGTTGTGCAAGTAACATACCGATCTGTTCAGCAGTTTGCAAAGCATGAGAAGAGAGGTTCTCATCAGTTCCATCACTTCCACAAACAGATATAAGATGAGTCATCGAAACGCTTTAATGGCCGATTGTTTTTAATGATTTCTCCCACAAATCTTATAAATAACACTTCCTTTCACTACAATCCGCAAACCAGGAGAAACACTCTATGGGAAAGAAAAATCAAAAAACAAATCCTGCATTACTTTCATTAATTGATATGTTAAAAAAGGCTGCCTATGAGCATGATGCAACCATATGGAAAGATATTGCAATACGACTGGAAAAACCCTCAAGAAATTGGGCCGAAGTTAATCTAAACAGAATCAGCAGATATGCCAATCCAAAAGAAACTGCGTTGATACCTGGAAAGGTGCTATCGACGGGCGAGTTAACAAAAAAGGTTTCAATTGCCGCGTGGTCTTTTTCTGAGAAATCTGAAGAGAAGATCAAGAAAGCTGGTGGAAAATGTCTTTCTATCGAAGAAGTTGTAAAAACAAATCCAAAAGGAAAAGATATCAGGATATTGGGGTAACTATGACCACGATTATTGATGCCAACGGTGCACTGTTGGGACGATTAAGCACACATGCTGCAAAACGTCTTCTCGGTGGAGAGGATATTGCCATTATTAACGCAGAAAAAGCCATTATTTCAGGGAAAAAAGCATCCATTAAGAAACAATATAAAGCAAAACGTGAGGTGGGAACGTACCGTAAAGGACCTTTTTTCCCGCGAATGCCCGATCGAATTGTTAAACGAACGATTCGGGGAATGATCCCTTACCAGACACCTCATGGCAGAGCAGCATTTAAAAGGTTGAAATGTTATATTGGTGTTCCCAAAGAATTTGAGGGGGAGAAAACTGAAATCATAGAACAAGCAAAAAAACAACCAGTCGGTTTCATCACTATCGAGGAGCTTTCAAGATCGTTAGGGGCGAACATATAATGGTTAAAAAAGTAGTGAATAGTTCAGGGAAACGGAAAACTGCAGTTGCACGAGCAACCATCAAAAAAGGAAAAGGATTAGTGCGAATCAACAAGAAACCTGTGGAAATACACGAGCCAGAAATTGCACGATGGAAGATTATGGAGCCTCTAAAAATTGCAGAAAAACACATGCAAGGAATCGATATTGATGTGAGTGTTTCTGGTAGCGGCTTTATGAGCCAGGCAAGCGCTGTTCGTACAGCCATTGCTCGAGGAATACTTGAATTCACAGGGGATCCAAGTCTAAAGATTGCATTTCTGGATCATGACCGAAGTTTACTGGTAAGCGATTCACGAAGAAAAGAGGCGAAAAAACCGTTGGGAAGAGGAGCCCGAAGAAAGCGACAAAAATCATATAGGTGATGATGTGATAATTCCAGTACGATGTTTTACCTGCGGAAAAATTATTGGCGATATTTACGAAGAATATAAGAAGCGGTATGAAGGGTACCAAAAGGCTCTTGATGCAGGTGAAAAACCAAAAGAAACGCCAAAACAGATTTTAGATGCGCTCGGTGTTGATCGATATTGCTGCAGGCGCATGATTTTAACACATGTCGACCTTCTTGGCGATGCGGCACCATATGAATAATGGGAATTTCTTTTCCCATATGTTTATCTATTTTTAGCTAATACAGAACTGTCTATAGCGTTGAGTTGGCTTGGGCGCGTGGCCAAGCCTGGATATGGCACCAGCCTTCTAAGTTGGTGATCGCGGGTTCGAATCCCGCCGCGTCCGCTCTTTATTTTAAAAAATAGAGGTTGAGCCAACTTTGTAAAACAGTGATCATATTTTAGCTCAATATTCAATCGTTATTAGTCATTAATAAAAACTAAATGTATCGCCTAACACTCCTGTTGTTCTAAATATGGCTCGTCTTCCAAATATGCGTCCGACACGCACCAGACTTTGGTCGTCGAACTGCAATAAAGCTACAATTGGAGAAAAGCTGAACCTAAGTCTATATGTTCTTTCGAAGGAGCCATTTGGAGCAATAGTACCATTCTCGAACACCATGGTTGGAGACACATCTTTGAGAAGTAAAATTCTAAGATTTCCATAGATAATGATAAGCGAATAGTTCACAGATTCGTTTCCGTAATTGAACGCACCCAAAGTAAGTTTTCCTGCGCGAGAGTTCAGAGCGAAAATTACGTCTTCATGTTCGTTACTTAATGATTGTATCGCACTTGTAGAGGGGATGACTATTACTATGAATATTAATGCAGCACCGAGTATTTTTTTCATATGGTTATTCATACCATTTCCTCCCAAAATCAAGGTCTTAGAATTTTTTCTTATAATAATGCTATTATGTATATCTTTCTTTAAAAATGATGAACGGAGAATAACCTGTCTCCCGCTAGAAATCGATTAAGCATACTCTGTTAACGTTTTTCGTTACTGGAAAAAAAATCAGTTTTTTAATTGGATTTATATAGTAAAAACGTATTTCACTTTATAAGAAGAGGTTGTTTAGGACAACTTGATGGGATATCTCATGGGATGCCAAATAGAAACTATATTACTTGGTAATAGAAATCGTTCATCATTGTTTTTTGAGGGGAGGCTATGAAAGAGCTGCCTGAAATTGTAAAAATATTGCGAGAAGAGGAAAGTATCGGGACACTACAAAGTAGAGTGCAGGCAGCCTATCAAGAACAAATGACCACAGAGGGACCATTAGAAAAGTCAACAAAAAAAACAGAGAAGCAACCCGTCTGTTTTCTTGAAGAAGGCATGCAGCCAACAGAAAAGTATGTCGAACCGACTGAAAAAAAATTCAGAGAAATATTTAATGCTATGAGTGACCTCCTGTTCTACGTAGATGCAAAGGGGAATATTCTGGACATCAATAATGCAGCGCTAAAAATGATACAAGAAAAAAAAGAAAACATCGTTGGAAAATCATTTTCTACCATTGATCGTTTATTTTCAAAAAAAGAGATGAGGCGGCATCTTGAGTTTATTAAGAAAGCAGCTCATGGAGAAAACGTAAACGATTATGAATGTGAATTAGAAGCACATGATGAAACGAAACATCGTTTCCTGTTTTCACACGATGTCATCAAAGAAGGGGAAACAACCAAAGGAATTCTCTTACGAGGAAGAGATGTTACCCAACGCCAACGAGCGTGGGATGAGCTTGTTAAGCTTGAAGAGAAATATCGTGTTCTTGCAGAGACCTCTGCCGATGGAGTGGTTACCATTGATCCGCTTGGTCGATTAACTTACGTCAACCCCTCATTTGAAAAGATGTGTGGGAGGAGAAAAGGCCAGATTTTAGCAACGTTATTTAGAAATTATTTGTTGGAAGATTCGGTTTACTTTTTCCAACAGGTTAGCCTAGAAGTGCGTAAGAAAAATAAGAAAATGGAAAATATCGAATTAGAATTGGTCCATATTGATGATGTGATTATTCCTGTTGAAGTAAATATTGCGCCGTTAAAAAAAGAAAATGAATTTGCAGGAATGGTTCTGACACTACGAGATATTACTGAACGGCGTAAAATTGAAGATGAACTTAAAAAATCTGAGCGATTGAAAACAGAATTTATGAATATTGCTGCCCATGAACTGAAATCTCCAGTAACGCCCATCAAAGGATATCTTGATCTTATTATCCAAGATAAGAATGCAACTGAGCAAATAAAAAAATGGGCAAACGTAAGTTTGCGCAATGCCGAACGATTGCTAAAGCTAGTTAATGATATCCTAGACGTTTCAAGACTTGATAGCGACACCATGAGATTTGAGATGGAAAAGTTAGACACGTCGGCTTTTCTCAAAGAAGTAGCAGAAGATATGAAACCAGCGATCGTTGGGAAAAATCTGAAATTTATTGTTGATATTCCAAAAAACCTTCCAAGTATCATGGGTGATAGAAATCGGCTTTCTCAAGTATTAAAAAATCTCTTAGGAAATGCATTGAAATTCACAGACAACGGATCAATCTCTCTGCTGGCGACAAAGGAAAATGAACACCTTCTCCTTACCATAGAGGATACAGGAATTGGTATTTCACGTGATGAGATAGGGAAAATATTTAACAAATTTTATCAAGCATACACAGGAGCAGATCGTAATAATGAAGGAACAGGACTAGGGCTTTTCATCTGTAAAGAAATTATTGGTAAACATAATGGTAAAATTTGGGCAGAAAGTCGTGTGCGGAACGGAAGTAAATTTATAATCGAGATCCCCTACATTCACAAGATGGTTGTTGATTTACAAAATAAAAAATAACAGAGCAGGTAGCAAGTATCAACCCTATGGTGGTGACGAAGGATAAAAAAAAAGTGTCCGGAGTGTGGTGCCAAAGCGGTTAAACTGTACCAAAATAAAAGTATTGAAGGAAAACGAAAATGGCTTCCTACGGCGTGGTATTGTACCTCCTGTGGCCATACCTATACAGTCGCTGGTAATACACTTATTTACCCTGTTGGTGGAGAGTCTTACAAAGATTCCTATAGCGAACGGTGTCCCAAATGTGATCTTGGTTTGGTAAGACTCTACCGGCACATCAATCCAAAACATGGAAAGCAACAGTGGGTTTCCTTAGGATGGTACTGCACTCGATGCAAATATGTATGGATGGATAAACATGCCTGAAACAAAAGTATTAAAAAATTCGAAAGTGCTAGGTGGAATATTAATTGCTCTTTATGCAGTCGCAAGTAGAAGAACGACACATAATTTTGCAGCTACTGTCATTGGTGCGATTGTTAAAACGTTGGAACAGAGTTACCCTTTTTTAAAACATGTAAAAATTGAAGAGGGTGAAGTGTCTCGAACCAGTGATGTCATTAGCATCGGCCACGATATCGACGATGTTGACCCGATGCAGGTCGGAAGAGCGATAGAGGCCATTATTCGTGTTGTCTACATGGATCTTATCGGAAAAGCAGGGTTGTTTTTTATCAAAGAGCTAAAAAGGAAAGCGGGTGAGGATATTATCGACCAGTTAAAAGCATTTGGTGTTGATCTTGCTTCCCTGCAGACTGAACAGCATTATCTCTATCGCCGAAGAGAGCGGAAAAAAGAACGTGCTGATAGTAGTAAACAAGGGAAAAAGAGCGAAGGTGTCAGTCTGCTTGGGTACACGTGGAACGAAGTGGCATCGTGGAAGTATGATCCCGATAAACAAGTGTGTACCCTCTATAGCAAAGATGGAAAGGTACTAGATAAATTAAACCTTGAAAGTATCATTGAGGACTACGTAAAAAATCTTACAGATACTGTTGATGAGATACCTGAAGAATTCGAAGATGATATCAACCTTACGGGGAAAGAATTTGAATTGCTAAAGATGCTTTACTCACGAGACATTGATGCAGAAACTGCAGTCGTGTTATTACATATCTCAAAAAATGAGTTTAACGCCACGATTCACCACCTGCTAGAAGTAGAAATGCTACAGTATGTCTCCTTTAATGTGATTGAACTGACTGAGATGGGTATTAGTTACATTTCAAAACGAGAAGCTATTAAAAATAACAAAATTCACGTGGAGGCATAATCCCTCCAGAGATACTTTATTTTCCTAAATCATTAAATATGGGTAGTTGTTTAGGGCAAGCTAGATTATCTGAGGAACACTCACTATGAAACGTAGTTCGCGAGTATGGAAAAAACGACATAAAATGCGTTGGAAATGGCGAAAGAAACGAATGAGACGTGAGAAAAGGAGTCGGCGTAAGTAATCACTGGGAGCATGGTGTAACCCGGCATCATTGTGGGCTCCAGTTAGGAATGATTACAAGAGGGTCATCTGA
>CAZWZY010000037.1:0-11281 GCA_964638175.1 uncultured Thermoplasmatales archaeon
TCCATGTATTATGGGATACAAAAACATTATTTAAATTTTGAGACAAAGCCGTATTGTAATACTTTAATCAACCTCCGCATAACTATAATAATCTTAAACGTGCTTTTTTATCTGACCTATGGGAAAAACAGGAGTAGCAAATCTTCCGCTGCATGGTGGCAAAGCACCTCGATGGTTATTTAAGAGAATGGTATTACTCTCAAAGGGAATTGTTGAAGTTCTGTTATATGAATATGGCAATGATGAACTGTTACGACGACTGTCTGATCCCTTTTGGTTCCAGGCACTGTCCTGCGTTCTTGGGTTCGATTGGCATAGTTCAGGATGTACTACTGTTACCTGTGGTGCTTTGAAAGAAGCAATAAATTCAGAAGAGTATGGATTTACTCTTGCTGGAGGAAAAGGTAAGGCATCACGAAAGACACTTGAAGAAATCGTCACGATTGGCGATCGTTATAACTTTTCCAGTCAACTTATTGGAGAGTTGCAATATGCAAGTCGAATGGCCGCAAAAGTTGATACCGCTGCCATTCAGGATGGTCACCATCTGTATCATCATGTGTTCCTCTGTTCGGAAGATAAACTATGGGCCGTTATCCAACAGGGATTAAATAGCGAAACCAACTATGCACGTCGCTATCATTGGTGTTCAGATGCTGTTAAAACCTTTGTTCGTGAACCGCACAAAAGTATCCTTGGCACGACATCGCAAGAACCCATTCTTGATATGACCTCATCACAAAGTGAACCTTCTCAAAAGATATCTGTTGACCTTGTTAATGATCACCCGCGCCATCTTCAACGAGAATGGGCAATGCTTACGAAACATCATAACCAACAAACGCTAGATAAATGGACAGATGAAAAACGTACAGAACATCCCCTTTCCTGTCTCACTATGCCTCGAAGCATCAATTGGACCAAAATGAAGGAGATATATGACTTTCAACCACAACATTATGAAGAGTTACTTTCTCTACAGGGTGTTGGGCCTGCCACAGTACGGGCACTTGCCTTAATTTCAGATTTGATTTATGGTGAGCAACCGTCATGGAAAGATCCTGTAAAGTACTCTTTTACCGTTGGCGGAAAAGATGGCGTTCCATTCCCTGTTGATAGAAAAGCAATGGATCAATCAACCGAGATCATCAGATCAGGTGTTCAACAAGCAAAACTAGGTGATACAGAAAAAATGCATGCCATAAAACGCTTGCAAGCCTTTGTTTTTTCCCATTCAGAACACAGTTATGTTTCTTAACAGGTGTTAATGAAAACACTAAAATAGCGATCTAGTGATTCTACCGTAATGGAGATGGTTTGAAATGACCAAAACCATCATGGTGGTTGATGATAACCCGGACTTAACATTTTCTGTAAAGCAAGGATTGGAAGATCTCGATGATGATTTCGTAGTCTTGGAAGTAGATGGCGGTAAAAAATGTTTAAAGCTGTTAGAGAAAGAGCAACTACCACACCTCATTCTTTTAGATATCATGATGCCTGGTTTAAATGGGTGGGAAACGTTTGATAAGATTCGCGAAAATGAGTCATGGAAACACATTCCTATCGTATTTTTAACCGCCCGAACTGACGATATTGCACGCAATGCCGGAAAATTCCTTGGAAAAGATTACATTGAAAAACCGTTTGATATCATTGATTTGAAACAACGAATAGACGATGTGTTAAAACAAACACCTGAAGAGCAAGCGAGTATAGGGAAGAATACACATGAAACCACAACTCCTGATTGTTGATGACGATCCTTCTATTCTCATTGCTGTTAGGGAGTTGTTTGAACCTGAGGGATTTGAGGTACTGGCTGCTGGAAGTGGAAAGGAATGTATCACAGAATTGAAGAAAGATTTTCGTGGTGTTATCCTCATGGATGTGATGATGCCCCATATGGATGGATGGGACACCGTTAAAGCTATTGTTGATAAAGGACTGTATGAAGGCAACATCATTTCCATGTTTACGGCTAAAGACATTCCTGACAAAAAGATGAGAGCACTCCAAGACTACATCACTGATTATATTACCAAGCCTTTTGATCCTGACAAGCTTGTTGATACTGTTAAAAAGTATACCAAACGTTTGCAATAACATAACAGGCGTTTTATCTTTGCTACCGTGTTTTTCCTTTTTCCATTAAGATTTTATATTTAAAAATGATATAATGTAATGTTTACGTAATTTAAAAAAATTACAATTATTGGATGGGTAAGAGAATATTCAGGGAGTATAGCCCGGATATTGATTGCTGTAAGAGTGTGAGGAGATGAAAGACGATCCTGAGATTATTAAACGACTGCGGCAAGAAGAAAAAATCGGCACGTTACAGAGTAAAACACAACATCTTTATAAAGAGATACAAAGCGAGCAAGATTCTGATGAAATTGAAACCGCGCCCGCTGGTGGATTTATGGATACTGAAGACCAACAAGTACCGGCAGAAGCATCTCCTCTCCCTGGATTAGACGCAACTCTTTATAAAAAAATCTTTGAGGCTTCCCCTGAAGCTATTGTTGTTATTGATACAAAAGGAAGTATTGTAAAAACGAACGACAGAACATATGATTGGCTGGGGTACAATTCTAAAGAACTTATTGGTAAGAACCTCTCAACACTTTCTTTTTTACCTCCTGAAAGTAAAAAAATCATTCAGACTAAGTATAAGCAGCGAATATGCGGTCACGATGTTCCTCCTTATGAAGTGGAATTTCTCTCGAAGACCAAAGACAAAAAAGTTGGAAGAATTTACGGCGTACCTATACGAAACGATAACGGGATCATCATAGCAGATTTGGCGCTTATCTCTGATGTTACGAAACAAAAAGTTATAGAAAAAGAATTGATGGAAAAAGAAGATAGATATCACGATCTTTCTGAAAATGCAAATGATCTTATTCAGTCAGTAAGGCCCGATGGTTCTTTTATTTATGTAAATAAGAAATGGAAGCAAACGCTTGAGTATTCAGATAAGGAACTTTCCAAACTCACTGTTTTTGATATCATTCATCCAGATAGTACAGAACACTGCATGAAGGTCTTTAAAAAAATTATGAATGGCGAATGTATCGATGCTGTTGAAACTTCTTTTGTCACGAAAAAAGGGAAACGAATCGATGTAGAAGGAAGCATTAGTTGTCGCTTTCAAGACGGTAAACCAGTTTCTACACGTGGCATATTTCGGGATATTACTAAACGAAAACATATTGAGCAACGTTTCAAGGACCAGCAAGAACAATGGAATTCACTTGTTACTAATATTTCTGATATCGTTATGTTACTTGATACCAAGGGGACAATTTTGTCCATTAACCACACCTTTCCTGGGTTTACGGTAGAAGATACCATCGGCACAAGCGTATACGACTATTTACCTGCCGAGCAACAGAGTAAAACAAAGAAAGCACTCGAACAAGTCATTTCAACAGGAGAACCTGTACGTTTTGAAACAACGGTTTCGTTGCCCGAGGGAGATGCCGCATGGTATTCAACTCGATTATCACCCATTATTGAGGACGGAACCGTTGTCAGAGTTACCCAAATCTCAACAGACATCACGGAGCGAAAACAAGCAGAAGAAGCATTACGACAATCAGAGGAAGAGTATCGAACATTGTTTGAGGCGTTTCCTGAAAGTATTATGAGGGTAAACAACAAGGGCATTATTACTTCAGTTAATCACGCGATAACAGATCTCTTTGGATACGATGTGGACGGGCTCGTAGGTAAACATTTTTCAAAGACTGGTTTTATTAAAAAGAGAAATGTAACGCTTTATTTGAAAGTGGTTAAAGCAATTCTCGGAGGAAAACAACTTGATCCTTTTGAAGCAGAGGTTTGGTGTAAGGACGGAAGAAAGGCTATCGCTGAAATTTATCCCCGAGTGATTAAAAAGAACGGAAAAGTGGACGGGTTTATTGCCATTGGCAGAGATGTAACTGATCGAAAACAAGCAGAAGAAGCATTACGACAATCAGAAGAACAGTATCGAGCGCTATTTGAGTCAAGTGCTGATGGCATTCTCATAGCAAATAGTAAGACTAGAACGTTTGTTGATGCAAATCCTGCCATCTGTAATCTGTTAGGCTATGCAAGAGATGAACTATGTGGAATGAGTATCCAAGACATTCATCCAAAAGAAAGGTTGGATTATGTATTTTCTGAATTTGAGGCACAATCGAAAGGGAAAAAAACACTTGCAATAAATATACCTTGTTTAAGAAAAGACGGAAGCATCTTTTATGCCGATGTTAACTCAACGAGCATAACAATCGATGGCGTCAAACATGTAGTAGGACTTTTTAGAGACATGACTGTGTGTAGAGAAGCAGAAGGACAGTTGAAAGAAAAACTCGGCGAACTTGAACAATTCAAAAAAGTAACAGTTGGTCGAGAGTTGAAAATGATTGAGTTGAAAAAACAGGTAACAGAATTAGAAAAAAGATTGAAAGAGGGGAGATAAAAAATGAAAAAAAGCATGCTAGCCAACTCGGCATCAATTGTTTTGATGCTATTATTGTTGATCAAGAGCGAGGCACAATGAACATTTTTGCGCTTTTCTCTTTAATTGCTTTTGTACTTTGTTTACTTTTAGGAAATTATGTATATTATCAGAATAAGAAAAAACCGTTAAACAGAATGTTTCTGCTGTTATGTGCGTCATTAGCGTATTGGGCATTTACTGAATTTATGTATCGCCAGGCAGATACTCCAAGTAGTGCTTTTTTATGGATGAACGCAAGTTCTTTATGGTATTTTAGTATAGCATTTTTAATTCATTTTACGCTCCTTTTTACTGAAAAAACAAAAATAGTCAAGAATAAATTATTTTATCTTCTTATTTATGCTCCAGCTTTACTTTTTCTCTGTATCGACTTGATTAACATTACAGTATACGTAGAACCTGTAAAAGAATTCTGGGGGTATACGTACAATATTCCTGAAGCTTCATTGGTTTACTGGATGAGCAGCATCTGGGCAGTTGCAGCAGGATTTTTTACTTTTATTCTATGTATTAAATACTATTCGAAAGTAACTGGTACGAGAAAAAAGCAGCAAGCCAAGTTTATGGCTCTTGGTTTTTCCATTCCTGTTTTCTTAGGTTCTTTGAGTGAGATGTTTCTACCAGTGTTAGAAATTAGAGTTCCAGAATTAACTGTTATTTCTTTGACGGGGCTATGCATTTTTGTTGGATATGCAATTTATAAATACAACTTATTTGCAGTAACTCCAGCAACTGCAGCAGAGACCATTATTGCGACTATGTCTGATTCTCTATTTCTAGTTGACGTTGATGGAAAAATACTTCAAATGAATCCATCTGCCCTCGATCTTTTAGGTTACAAAGAAGATGAGCTCATTGGAAATTCAATGGACATATTATTTGTGGAAGGACAATTTGGAGACGAACTGTTCAAGAAATTATCAGAAAGTGAGAGAGTTACAAATTATGAAACAAAATATAAAACAAAATCTGGAGAAGAAATCGATATCAGTTTTTCTGGTTCCATGATAAAAGATGAAGAAGGAAAATGTATGGGAATTGTTGGTGTTGCTCATGATATTACTGAGAGAAAAACAAGAGAAGCACAATTAAAAGAAAAAATCGAAGAACTTGAACGGTTCAAAAAAGTAAACGTGGGAAGGGAGCTTAAAATGGCTGAACTTAAAAAACAAATACAACAGTTAAAAGAAAAAGAACATAACGGAGGATGATAAGCCTGTTTGAAATTTATCATCATTGGCTTGTCGTTTTTATATTTGTATCACTTATTTCAACATATCTTTTTTATCTTTATCTTAAAGAACATGATAAAAGAAAACTCATGTTTTCAATTGCATTATGCCTTTCATTAATATCATACTATGGCTTTACTATAGGTTATATACCAATCTATGTTGGAGAAACATCTATTCTCTGGCATAATATTTTTAAGTTGACTTCACTACCGGTATTATATGCAATATTTTTTGTAGTACATGAACCATTTCTAAAAATTAAAAACTATAATAAAATATTTTACACATTTTTAATTTTATCAACTTTAACATTTTTATTACTCCTTCTACCATTTAAAATAGAAACAATACTTTTTAGACAAATAATATCCTTAGAATTAATTGCAGTAGTTTTTTATCTATATTATAAAACAAAAGCAATTGGCAATCTATATTTTTTATTACATCTTTTTACATTAACTGTAGCAGGGATTGGTTTTAGATATGATCTTGAGTATTTTACGGCATTCGGTTTTTTAATTAGTTATATATTTCTTACCCTTGTATTTATAAACTCTGATGCAAAAAAAGAAGGAATAGGAAGTTGTTTTTTACTTGAACAAAAACTAAAAACCGCTGAAGAAAGATATAAACAACTCTTTGAAACCGTGCCTGACGCTGTAATAGTTCTTGCTGAAGATGGAGCAATACTAGATTGTAATTCTGCGATGGCCGACCGCTTTCATGCCGATAAAGAAGAAATAATCGGTAAGAACATGCATAAACTACTCCCATCAGATATTGATAAGAACAGAACAATAATTGCACAGCAAGCACTTACAACAGGTCGCATACAAACAAATACTGATGAAACAAACGGGCTGTATACATCCAACACCTACATCCCCCTAAAAACAAATACAAAGAAAAAAAATCTCATCATAATCTCAAAAGATATCACTAAGAATACAATTTTGGAAAAAGAAAAAGAAGAAAAGATACACGACCTTCAAGAAACAGAGCTCGCAACTCTCAACATTATGGAAGATATGCAGGAAACTGTGGAGAACCTACGAAACGCACAAAAAGAAATATCTGAGAAAAATGAAGAATTATACATGATGAATGAAGAGCTCCAATCCACACAGGACGAGCTACGAGAACTAAATGAAGACCTTGAAAAAAAAGTTTCAGAACGAACACGAAAGATTCGGGAGCTCTTAGAACAAAAAGACGAATTTATTAGTCAACTAGGCCATGATTTGAAAACACCCCTTACTCCTCTCATTACGCTTTTGCCTATTATAAGGCAAAGACAGGCTGATAAAAAATCAAAGGAACTTCTTGATGTCGGTATAAAAAATATACACTATATGAAAGATTTAGTCATCAAAACTCTTCAATTGGCTAGATTAAACGCCCCCGCTGCCTTTCTAGATACAAATGATATACAGTTATCTGAACAACTTGCAAAGACCCTTGAGGCAAATAAGATCCTTTTAGATCAGCATACCATAACGATTGAAAATAATATTGAAACGACACTCGTTGTACAAGCAGATCGCACACAATTAAGTGAGCTCTTTGAAAATTTATTAACCAATGCGTTAAAACACACGCCTAAGGATGGAATGATTACATTTGATGCCCAGCCACAGGGAGAAGAAATACTTGTTTCTATCAAAGATACAGGACTGGGTATGACGAAAGAACAACTAAGCCATATTTTTGATGAATTTTATAAAGTTGATTCTTCCCGGCATGATTTGGAAAGTAGCGGTCTTGGTCTTCCCATCTGTAAACGTATCGTGGAGAAACATGGAGGAAAAATTTGGGCAGAAAGCAAGGGCCCTGGTAAAGGGTCTACCCTTTATTTTACGCTTAAAAAATCAAATCATAAAAAAAGAAAGAAAAAGAAAACAAAAAAGGAGGTGGATAAAAAATGACAAAAATCATTATGATTGTAGATGACGAACCCGGTGTAACGGTTTCTGTGAAAACCGGCCTTGACAACCTGGATGCTGGTTATAACGTGATCTGTGCAGAGAGTGCAAAAACCTGTTTTGAACTCCTGCATAAAGGCCCATTGCCTGACCTGATTCTCCTCGACATCATGATGCCAGAGGTGAGTGGGTGGGAAACATATGATAAAATTCGGGAACATGGCGAATGGAAAGACATTCCTATTGTGTTTCTCACAGCTCGAACCGATAATGTGGCACGAAATGCAGGGAAGTTTCTAGGGAAAGACTATATTGAAAAGCCTTTTGATATACTCGATCTCAAACAACGGATAGATGCTGTCATTGAAGAGAAGAAATGATACAATGAAACGCAATCTATTATTAGTCGATGATGACCCTTACATCTTAATTGCCATTCGAGAATTATTTGAAAATGAATGCTGTGAAGTCTATACAGTAAGCAAAGGACAAGATTGTTTAACCGAGCTTAAGAATGGCTTTCGTGGTGTTATCCTCATGGATGTGATGATGCCCCATATGGATGGATGGGACACCGTTAAAGCTATTGTTGATAAAGGACTCTATGAGGGAAACATCATCTCCATGTTTACGGCTAAAGACATTCCTGACAAAAAGATGGATGCACTACTGGACTATATCACAGATTACATCACCAAGCCTTTTGATCCTGAGGAACTCGTTACGTTAGTGAACAGCTATTTTGAAAAGCACATCTCTTTGCAACGTTGAATGCTCATGAAATCAATACCAGCGTTATCAGATCCTGAATTTGCAGTATTGAAAGAATATGTTTGCCATCTCTTGGACTTTAATATCGATAGATACAAAGATACTTTTCTTCAGCGACGATTTGAGGTTCGTAAAAAAATATATCATCTTTCCTCGTACCGTGAGTATTTACACGTTCTTCAGAACAATAGGAAAGAGCGGGACCAGCTACGCAATGAATTATCAATACACGTAACCGAATTTTTTCGTGACCCTTCGCTTTATATTGCCCTTCAAAATCACATTTTGCCAGAACTTGTGAATGCACAAGATACCATTCGTATCTGGAGTGCTGGTTGTGCTGATGGAAAGGAAGCGTACAGTATTGCTATGATTGCCAACGAACTTCTTAAATTGTTATCACCGTCAAAAACAGTAACTATCCTTGGGACCGATATTGATAGAACCTGTCTTGAGCAAGCAAAAGCAGGTGTTTATCGCTCCGCTCTTTCTCTTAAACAAACAGATATTGCTTCTCAACTTTCCTTTATCAATCATCCTGAAGAGTACTTTGATATCAGGGGGAATACCTACCTTGTGAAGCCGTCGCTTAAGAAACTCGTGAGGTTCACCTTTCATGATCTTACGTCAGTAATCAATGATGATATCTTTGACATTATTTTTTGTCGCAATGTCATGATTTACTTTACAAGAGCATTCCAAGAAGAGCTCTGTCATCGTTTTTGTCAGACATTGCGTTCAGGTGGTTATCTTTTCCTTGGTAGTACAGAAAAGATACCAGGTATTGTAGCATGCAATTTTACTGCGGTTCATGCTAAGCAAAAAATATACAAAAAACTGAAACAAAAAAGAAAAAAAGAGAGTTAGTGTATAGTATCTCTTACTGCGTCTCTGTCAATTCAACGGTATGTGTAGGCAACGTAAACGCGGCAATACTTCCGTCTTCACCAATAGTTACCGAGGTTTTATCCAAGATAGGCAATCCATCAACCTCATGCTTGAAGTAGACGTTCTTGGCAATAATCCACTCGTAGAGGATGGTATCTGTTCCTTTGACACCTTCGCCCTGTGTCTGATAGGTTACGGTCGCATCCAGGATGGTGTCTGAAGACAAACCGTGTTCCTTCATGAAGGTTGTTGCCATCAGTACTGCCTCTCCATCAGATGGTAATCGTGGATTGCGGGTAACCGTTGGATAGGCCTTGCTGGGGTTGACAAACCGCCAGACGCCCTTCTCCGTGTTATAGCTCAACGACTTCCCGTTCTCTCCGGTGAGCAGATAGGCATCATCTGTAATGGTAGGTGCTCCCTTGAGACCAACGGTTTGTGCGACAGATGCAAACTGGTCAGGATCGTAGGCATTAGGTATGACCGTGTATGCCGCATAGTCTGCGGAGGGTTTGGATTCATCAATGCCTCTCATGCCCATACCTATGCTTTGGCTCATGCCTAGTTCCTCACTGCTCATGCTTTCACTGACTACACTTTCTTCTATGAACTCCAGTCCGCTACCGGCTGACTTACTCTCATTGTCGCCATCTCCGCCACCGCCGCCACTACCGTTACCGCTTGGATCGCCGACTTCCCAGAAGTCGAATTCAAAGACCTTGATCTGTCTAACCGCAAACCCAAATAGAGGATCATTTTCATGGAACCGTATCCGTACCTCATCAACTTCTGGCTGTTCATCTCCAACAATAGTAGTATAATATTGAGTGTCCTCGTCGTTAAAGTCAATGATTCTCCAAGATCCGCCTTCCCATTGGGTAATCGTAACCGTTGTTTTCCACTGCCCATCAAGATAAAACTTTAATTCCATCTCATCATGCCATGGGATCTGAACATGATCACTATAATAGACATCTCTACTAGGCATTATTCTGAATCCTCTGATGCTGACCGGGTCACCTGATTTTCGCAAAACAAGCGGGTCACTCAAACCATTTTGAGTCTCTCTGAATACTGCGCAACTCCCACTGTTATCGTCGTATGCATCCCATTCATCGATCCAATCGCTGCTAACGTGACTTGTTGGTGCAATCCAGTTGTAAAGTTCCTGCCATCCACTTACTGGGTACTCCCACATAGTGTAGTAATCATCTACCTCTGGATTGCAATAGGAACCGTATCCCTTGAGATGGTCGTTTCCTGTTTCCCAATTTTCACCTAATACTGTTGCAATACCTGAAACATGTTGGCATTCTTCTGCGGTTTCAAACCATGCTTGTTTCAACGTCTTTCCTTCGAGGATTTTACCTGCAAAGACTGGCCCATAAATCCAATCGTCACAAACACTCTTCCAGCCGAGAATCAAATTTATTCCCTGAAGCGCACTTGCAAAATTTTCATTGCCTGCTTGACAGGTTGCTAACACAACCCATTTCAGTGGTCCGTCGTCTCCCCATTTACAGTACTTTGCTTCTGCATACTCAGGATCATTAACAAAGGGTCGATCTCCCAGTAATGGAAATGGTTTGTGAATACCTAATGCTGTCGATCCACTATGTCCTACAAAGTAGGCAAGTTCAACATCATCAATCAATTCACTTGAGGTATCCTCAAGATGATCGTCAATAAGGTCTTCAGCTCCGTTCACGTCGTTTATATTGAGTTCCCATGTACACCCATCATCTTCCATTGCTTGTGCAAAGCCTTCCGCGTCAGGCTGGGCATAGATCAAACCCCCATCTCCCCGATACCACCAAAAGGTACCAATGGTCGCTTTTTCCTCCACAGGAGGATCTCCGCTACCTTGTTCGGCTCCTACAGTCATTACGGGAAATGAAAAGGAAGTAATCATGACTAAAACCAAAAGAGCGACAATGAATTTTGTTCTT
>CAZWZY010000038.1:0-9400 GCA_964638175.1 uncultured Thermoplasmatales archaeon
AATACTACAGCAATGAAACAGACAACTATGTTCAATATCTCTTTCAGTAATAGCACGACGTACCAACAATGTGAGATGTTCAATATCTCTTTCAGTAATACTACCATAAATCTCCAGACATTTACGTGGAATGTAAGCTTTGGTAATATCACCGAACATTGGAGAACAAGGTGGAATATATCGTTTTCTAACTCTGCTCCTGTTGTTTCATTCACCTATACAATTGAGGGGATAAACATCCATTGCACGAGCACAAGTGCACATCCTGAGAACATTGATGCCTATAGTTGGTCTATCTCCGATAATGGTATTGAAATCGGAAACACAAGCTGGATTTATGATGCGTCAGGATCCACGCATTCGTTCTCCGTTCCCCAGGGAGGAGATTTTGAGCTCACTCTTTGCATAAAATACAATGGCCTTACTGAATGTATAAGTAAGGTGACTCCCGTTATAGGACAAAATAGCGATACCTATGAGCCAGAGTACTACGGCAACTGCCAGAGCTGCAAAGATGCAGGTTACTATTGGTATGATGGGGAATGCCATGAAGACGAAAAACCTTTGCCGTGGAATGAACCACAAGAATTACCTGAAGCGGGAAGCGGAACTGAAGGAAAAATACAGGTAGGAGAATGGCTTGTAGATCCAAGTCACATCGTCTTCATTCTCCTTATTGGCTTTTTTGCGTTTATCATCTTCAAACGAAAGAAGAAGAGGGAGAAAGAATAATGGCAAGTCAAGATGCGATTAATGGGATTTCACGGATAAAGAACCATGATTATCCTGTCACAAAAAAAGAGAATCATAAAGAGCCGAGCAAACTCGTTGCGTTCTATTTGAACATATATTTTTACCCCTATGCTGATGTGATTGACGAGATATTTGCAGAATACAACGTTACCAAGTGTGAATATAAGACCATGCGAACTATGGTTGAAGCAGATATTATGGAATTTATTAAGAAATTGGTTGATCAACAGCAAAGTATCAGGCAAAAAAATAAAGCATTCAAAGACTTCCTCGACCTGTATCTAAACTTTGCTCATCAAGTAGCATTTCCACTCTTTGAACGGCTGATGAATGAAGAACATACCCCGTATTGCAACGACGTGCATACTATTCATGGAACTATCTCAATGGACACCCATCAAATCCTCGAACATCGTAAAAAGGAAATGGTTGCTCTTTCTCAACGCATGAAGCAACGGATTGATGCTCAAATAGTATAATTTTTTTGTACAAAATTCAAGTTTAAAATCTATTTTTAAAGAGGAAAAGATATGAAAAAAACAAATGTAGTAGTAGTGAGTATGCTAGTGCTTGCAACCTTGGCCTTCTTAGTATCGGGATCAGAAGTGCATGAGGTAGGGACCTTAGACTATCAAGAGACCGATATTGTAGCAATTCCTGGCAATATTACGCTCGTGTTCAATCATTCAGACCGTGGGCCCAACGACATCATCTTATTGTGGAGAATGTATAGTGCAGAAAACAATATTACTCTGTATTCATTTATGAGCAAAAAAATCACATATGACCATACCTTTGAGAATGATACAAAGGGGTATTATTTCTTCAATGACGGTACAAATGAAACCTATGTGATTTTTGTTGATTATAGCACCATTGCCGTGCCAACATGCCTGTCCGATTTGTTGAATCAGACTATCGCAGAAATGAACGCAACTATAGCCGAGCTCATGGCCGAGAATGTAAATTTTTCAAAAAGATTGGCGAACATGAGTAAGTTGCTGCAATCAAAAAATTTTACAATTACAGTGATTCAAGACGACCTTTCCAATGCTCAAGCACAAAATAAACCATTACAAAATCAAATTCAGGAACTGACCGATGAACTAGATGACCAAAAAAACACGACAATTGGCTTAAATATAGAAATCAATGATCTAGAATCTACACTCAATAACCGTGAAACGACATTATATTATTACGAACAGACCATTGACCAGCTTGCAGATCCGTGGTGCACTTCATACGGCATGTATAATGAGCGGAGGGGGACGGTGGTTGATCATGTCTATGTTAATATCGCGTATTTTTTGATTGGTGGATATATGCTTGTTTTACTAACCCTGTTTTCCCTCTGGAAGCTAGGGTTTTTAGGGAAAAAGAACCCTTCTACCGCATTTGCTCCTAAGGACAAGGAGAAAAAAGAGAAAAAGGAAGTGTTTGACAGCCCAATGGATGATTTTTTCAAAGAAGTTGATGACTTGCCTGAGCCGAAGCCAGCACGACAGCCGCTCACGTCGTCGCCACGGCCAGCCTCAGCCTCGCTCGACTGGCGACCTGTTCTTGACATGCCAGACGAGAAGAGCTGGGGCTACAACGGCGGCGAGACTGTCCCTATCACCGCAAAAAAGAATGATGGGATGTGGGAGGTTTTTGTTGATGGGAGAAAAAAACAGTACTTCATTCCTTCTGAAGAAAAACTAGAGAATGTTGTCGACTTTTTACAAGAAAGTTATGAGCCAACAACGAAATCCATCGATTACAACGCCATCGACAGCCTACTTGCAAAGAACGGAGACTAATCATGAATAGAACAACGAAGGCAGACATTATTAGACGGGCCCCGCAAGTTATTGTTCTTGCATTGGTTGTCGTTATTACGTTGATGCTGTGGAAAAATATATTTTATACGATGATTGCGGGATTTGTAACATTGATCATTGTCGGTTCTGAAGAGACATGGGTTGCCTATCTTAGATGGGTGACACCAACATTATTGACTGATGACGGCTGCCGGAGATCCTTTCGGCATATCGATAAAATCACCGTGACATCACCACATCAAAATGATTACGATTATGTGGTGTATGCCACTGGTGGAAGTGATTTTACTTGGTTTCCCACACGAGGGGGATTCTTGGAGAACCCTTTCGTTATTGTACCAAAGGAATTTATCATCTCTACTGATGGCGGTAGTGCTGGAGAGATAGCAACGGGAAACATACATGAGGTAGAATATGATCAACTCCCCCCATTCTTACAGCAAGCATTAGAACGGCATCCGTGCGGGCATTTCAATGTGACCACAAGCAGAATAAAAAAGATTGATGTGAGCTTTTTGAACCTAAGCAACACGTCAGATAATATCAACTATTCACAGCAGCGTGACGAATGGATAAAAGCCTACTCAAAGCAAAAAGAACTTGTAGACAAACTTATCGACGAAGTACGTAATATTAAATCATTAGAACGGACCATTGATGATACGGAAAAACAGAAATATGTCATCGTTCCGCAGAATGACGTGAAGAGGTAATCACATGAACATACTTGGTAGCAATCAACATGTTTTTTCAGTGAAAAAGGACGGTGATTCTCTCATCATAAGTGATGAAAATACAGGAGAAAAACACGTTCTTGTTCGTTTTTATGACAAACGATATAAAAAATGGGGATGGATTAGGGAAAATTGGGTGAAAAAGCATGCATGACGACATGGAAGAAACAATTGTCCAGCAACACCAGCAACGAAAAAATATGTATGAATTGAAGAACGACCTTATTTCACTATATATCGACAATCTACGAAAAATGGCTGATGAGACAGACGAAAAAAAAATCTACGGGGAATTGCTTTTTTCGATAAGAATTGGAAAAAATATGCTTCCAAGCAATGAAAAATATAGTGATTTAAAAAAGCGAGCTAACGCCATTCTTTCTTCTGCGTCTACATATCCAGGGAATAGAAGCATCTCGCTTGTCGATGGGGATTATGTTCTTTCTGCGTCCGGTGGTGCTGGTTCTTTACGGTTGACTGGAGACAATTCTGAACTGTTTAAAGGAGGAAATGATGATATTATTACACAACAAAAGACGACGCTTATCCCCTTACTTGAACCAATTGATGGCGAGATACGAGATGCATTGATAGAATCAAAAATACTAAAAATAAAAGAACCGAGTGTAGACGAACTCATAGATGATATTATCAAAGAATTTATCGTGACAAAGAGGTAAATGTATGTCATACGGTACTGAAGGATATTATAGAAATGCAAGAGAAGCAGAGAGAGTGGCAGCAATGCTTCGTTCTCTTGTGCAAGATGCGACAAGAGATTTTAAAAAGGAAGCAATAGACATACTTTTCCCTAAAAAAATGGTTGATGAAATCGATATAGGTGTTATATGTTCAAGATGGGTAAAGACCATCATGTGCTCGTTAAAAAATATTCCTGAAAAACAGGTTAAATTAACGATGTTTATATGGTGCAGATACAAGCAGGGAATTAATGTTGATAGCGATGAGCTTTGGCATCTTATATGGATGCGAGAGGGATTGCCTTTATTTTCCTCAAAAATCAATGAATTACCCGCTGCTGGGAAAGTAGCTCCGATGGGTTCGTTAGAAAAGCCGGAGAAGATAGGGAGGGATATTAAAACTGTCAGATGGTAGTGGTTTTTTTTCTGAGGCGTTGGGCCCTGGAAAACTGGTGCTGATAACAGCAACCATGAGAGAGGGCAAGTCTAATCTTGCCTCGTTTCTCATGGAAAAAGGTACAGATCTCGGCTATAACATCAAGACGAATATGCTGTTCTTTTCCTATGAGGAGATCGAGGAAGCGATAGCGGAAGGCATCTTACGCCAATCAAGGGAATGGTATCGGAGAGTACCACCAGAGATAGAGACGGTAACAACGGCAAGCGAGCTGATACTTGGGCTGCATAGAACACGAAGGAATATCACGCTCTTGGACGAGGCTCTTCTTTTTGCGGGCAGCAAAAAGGGAGTGTCAAAAGACATCCGATGGTTTGAGGGATTGGTCACGCAGATAGGAAAGTTTGACAGCTCCATTGCCTTGCTTGCACAAACAAAAAGCAAGCTGGCGACGTTGCTCAGAGAGGACATACCATCGTATGAACTGAAGGTGTTTAAGCTGTCATTCAGCAATAGATACGTACAGATATGGTACAATTCACCCCAAAGCGTCGAGAATGCAGAAGAGCCGTACATGGTCGATGAATGGAAGCACATACCGCCGAGCCGTTATCCCTACGACCACAAGGCCCCTGCTGGCTTTGAGTTTGATATTGACATGGAAAAGTTTATTCATCGGATCTCAAAATTGAACTCGCTGAAGACACGCAAGGAAGTTCCTGTGATTATTGCCGAGATGCTTGAGGAGAATAGAAAGAAGCGGCAGCCAAAGAAAACAAAGAGGGAAATCATTGAAGAAAAAATAAAATTACATCCAAAGGAAACGAGCTCCGCCATCGCTTCACTATGTAATTGTAGTGAACGGCATGTACAACGTATCAAACAACAAATGTCGTAATGTTGAAAGTGAATTTCTTCTATAACTAAAACAGTAACGACGACAGACAAGATATACTGCCAAAGAGAGAGGCGTTATACACTACTGTACATTTTCTTGATATATTGACCTCTAGTGTCTTATCCTTGATACTAGAGGTCATGTGATCTTTTAGCTCATTTTAGGTGAAAACATGAATAGAGAATTAAAGAAAAAAATAAAAGTGTTTATGCTGATACTGATTGTAGGGACGCAAGCATTCTTTCTATGGCATCTTGACATATCAGTAGGATCTATGAATCAAACAAGAAGGATAATCCTTTCCAATGGGTTTGCAAATTATGATCCGATGATTATCTACCATATTAGTCTCTATGGTATTATTGTTCTGACGTTGCTTGTGTGTACGATGCTAGGATTTATGATTGTGGGGTCTAGCAAAGAAAAACAATGATGCTCATCCTGGAACTGTTACGTCAAACGGTGTTACAAACACGGTGTTACATCTACGGTGGTGGTAAATTAATTGAATAGTTTTACTAATCTCTGTTTTAATAGTTTTAATCATAATACTATTGACTATTTTGAATTAATGAAAAAAAATAAAAAATATGTCTTTCTGAAATCCAAAGATGGTAAATAAACGACCGTTTATTCTGTCTTGATTTTCCGCTACTTTCTTATCTGACAAATTAAACACCCCCTTTTTTTACCCAACGATTATAGTAACCTGCTTTGTTGCGTGGTTTGCGGTCTTTACCACGCTTGCCTACGTTCTTTGCTTTGGCCAGGCCAGCTTTAGTTCTTTCACTAATACGTAACCGTTCTTGCTTGGCAACCCATGAAAAGATGGCAATAAGCAATTCTCCCATGCCCTCATCGCTTGTGTCTAACCAGGGTTCTTGTAAACTCTTTAACGCTACCTTGTGCTGTTTCAATCGCTTGATATACGATAAGGTATTGCTCATACCTTCACGTGAGAAACGGTCTAATGACCATACCAAGATTATATCGAATTTACGCAACCGTGCATCCTTTAACATCTGTTGGAACTGTGGCCTGTTTGCTGATCCGCCACCGATATAATCAGTGTAGATTCCTGTTTCGATGTATTTTTGCTGCTTTTGCATGGTTTTGAGTTGTTCAATTTGGTTATCAATATTTTGTTCTTCTGTTGATACTCTTGCGTAAATCACGCTTCTTTTGTTGTTTTCCATGTTATTATGTTATCCTCCATGAAAACATCATATTTGATTTTATTCTTCTGATGAACATTTTTATTTCTCCTTAAACAAAGATAAAGCATAATCAATTTCTTCTTCAGTAAGTTTATCTACAAACGCATTAACATATTTTTCAAGTAATTCTTTATCAGACGTCCGAAATGCTGTCGCACCAATTTGAATAAATAATTTCCTTTTATCACTAATCATCTTCTAATCCTTCTACATATCATACAAATGCAAACCGTTTCTATCTAATATTCTTTCTATCTCTTTTGATTGTTTGATGAGTTTTCTACAAAATAATGATACCATACTTCCTGTTCATCAACCCATCCTTTACGTGGATGAATCTGCTTCCAGACCTGTTTGAATTCATCTGGTGATTTACAACCCTCAGTTTCAAATAATTCATGTGCAATAAACCACAAAGGTAGCTTAACAACCAAAGTCAATTCATACCTAGTATCATCAACATAAAAAACATCACCAAGATACCCATATATTTTATTGCGACTTGTTGCACATTTCACTTTATCTTCTAACCTATTTTTACTCCATTCATTAAATGGAATTTCTATCAACCTTTTGCCATTCATAAAATCCCTCCAAGGATACCCAACCATTTTAATGTTGGGAGGAATTGGAGACGCAAGTTCAAACTAATCACCCTCTGGTCTTTTAGTTAGATACTTATCGTTCAAAGCCTTCAACTCCTTATGATAATTATTGTAATCCTCAATAGACTTAAACCAACCCTTACCTTTACATTCAGATGCAAACAATAGATAGTTATGATTCAACTTACGCATTTTGTTCATCTTATCAGACCAGTTCTCTTTAAAATACTGGGTATACTGCTTTGTTTCTTCTCCTATTCTCTGTTTCATAGATTTTGGAGTGGTATCAATTTCTATTTTCACCCATTTATAACCAAGTCTATATGCTCTACCAAGCCAATAAGGAAGTTTGATAACATAACTATGACTTGGTTTACCATTGAAATCAACCCATAGTTTTTCTGGTTCTTTTTCTACATTGAAATATTTAACTATTTTATCTGGTCGTTTCAAAATAATCCCTTCTGTTTAAGTCTAAAAACAACTTTGGATTTAATTCTACCAATAGCACCTTCTTGATAACCTGATGTTGGAATTAAACTACGATTTTCTAAGATATAATATAAAGTCTCAGCCTCAAAAGGTGTAAGTTCAAGATTAATATTTTTCATAATTCATAGTCCTCCTTGTCAAAACATTCCTTACAAATCCAATGATACCGTTCATAGAGTGCAAACCTATCAAGCGTAAGGAATTTTTTACCTTTAATTTCGTTTCTACACTTCCAGCACTTCAAATTATTTCCTCCTTAACAATTTTATCATATTCTTTTCTAATCTCTGGATATTCTAACGACACCCAATAAGCAAACTGAATTGGATATTTCCATTTTTTAGGAATTTTCTCTTTTGCATGTATACCAAAACAATCAATAATATCATCCATTTTTTATTTCTCCTTGATATCCTTTAATACCTACCATTGAATTAAGTATTGTTTGTATAGCTTTAGCTTCAGAATAAGAAACCATAAATTCATCTACATGGTCTCCGTTTTCTTCTTCAATTACAATCCTTTTGTTTTTAGGTGTCATTATTTTTTCAACTCCTTTTCCATAAACTCTTTTTCTTCTTGTGTTAAATCAATTAAACCTAATTCACACCAAAGATTCATCTAAGTCTTTAATTTCCCATGATTTGCAATCGTCATCTAACCATCTTAACATCTTATCTTTGCCTAACTTTTGCCATTTTCCTTTCATATTTTACCGACCTTCTTAGCGGGAACCCCAACAATTACACAATACCCCTCAGGAAAACTATGAGTTACCACAGCATTAGCACCAACAACCGTATGATCTCCAAGAACCACACCAGGCATAATGACCACATTTGCACCAATCCAACAACAATCACCGATAATAATAGGTTTCTCCCGTTCAAACAACTTAGGGTTGCTCTTTTTATGCTGTTGCGGTATAAATTGAACAGTTGAAGAAATAACACATCCTTCCCCAATGGTAATAGTATCTCTATGATTTGCGGGATAATCCCCAACATGATTCAATCCAAAACAAACACGATATACCAAAGTGTACATAATCCATAATTTTCTCTGCCATGATTTAATCGGAGTATTTCTTTTTTGTTTCATTCTTACTCCTCTATGCGTATGACACCTACGTCTTTTCCTTCTGCTTCTAGTTCTTCTACTACTTGCGAACGCAATGTATTTATCCAATCCTTTTGTTTTTAGGTGTCATTATTTTTTCAACTCCTTATAATTTATAATAACATACCCAGCCGTCAATGCAAAGGGGATGAATAGTGCCCCAAGTAGTGTTGAAAGGCCGACCAATGAAAGTGAGCCGATGAAAAACACGTTATCCATAACTAGCTTCATTCAACATCAACTCCTAGCTTCTTGCAGGCTGTGATCATGCCGGATCTGAAATTGTCAATGCCGTGGCGTTCGAGATCGTCGATAATAAAGTGCTTGTGTTCATCGATGCCTGCGATGATTGCTTTGATTTCCTGGCGTCCGTGTTCGTTTATTTGGACCATGATTTCACCTTGCCTAAGAGCGTCTTACGCTCGTCCTTTGCCTCTTCATATTTAGGCTTGCTGTTTGCCTTGCCGAAGTAATGCACGAAGCCCAGGACGGCTATGGCGATTCCAAAGAGCGTCAGGGTCCACATGCCGTCCGTGCTGAACTTAACATAGACGAGCTGCATGCTGAACCAGCCGAGAATTACACCAAATACAAGGTGTGCATGCCGTTCCTTCATTGCTTCCTCTCCTCATGCAAGTTGTCTAATTTCTTGAGCTTTTCA
>CAZWZY010000039.1:0-8983 GCA_964638175.1 uncultured Thermoplasmatales archaeon
GCGATATCATTTCTGATCTTTCTGCCCAACTTGTTGGCGGTTTGGGTTTTGCCGCGAGCGCAAACATAGGTGACAAGTACGCGGTATTTGAACCTACACATGGATCTGCACCAAAATATGCTGGCTATTATAAAGTCAATCCGACCGCGATGATTATGACGGTGAAACTTATGCTTGACTGGCTTGGTGAAAAAACATCCGCAAATCGACTTTTGCACGCCATTGCTACAGTTATCAAAGAAGGAAAGGTCAAAACCTACGATGTTGGTGGGAGTAATACCTCTCTTGAGGTTGCCAAAGAAATCGCACAGAAATACGCACAAGTGTAAAGTGTGCTGAGAAACTGAGAAACATTGAAATAGATTTATCTGTTACCGGTGAGCAACAGGGGTTTTTCGGTTATGTCGGATAAAAAAAACGTTATCATTATGGGTGCAGCAGGTCGAGATTTTCATAATTTTAACACATATTTTCGAGACAATGAAGACTATAACGTTGTTGCCTTTACCGCCACTCAGATTCCTGACATCCATGGTCGTCGCTATCCACAAGAGCTTGCTGGGAAACTCTACCCGGAAGGCATTCCCATTTATCCTGAAGAAGAGTTAACTACTCTTATCAAAGAGCATCACATCGATCGAGTCGTGTTTGCCTATTCTGACATCCCCCATTCCTACGTCATGAACAAATCAGCAATCGTCAATGCAGCGGGTGCTGATTTTATGCTGTTGGGAACCAAAAATACCCAATTGGTCTCCAAAAAACCGGTCATTGCCGTGTGTGCGGTTCGCACTGGTTGTGGAAAATCGCAAGTATCCCGTAAAATTTTTGAAATCCTTAAGAAAAAAGGGTACAAGGTCGCGTCTATTCGTCATCCCATGCCCTATGATAAAGATTTAAACATGCAGACCTGTCAACGGTTTGCCTCATACGACGATTTGGACCGCTATAATACCACGATTGAAGAGCGAGAAGAATACGAGCCCTATATTGAGATGGGTGGTGTGATTTTTGCCGGTGTTGATTATGAACAAATTTTGGGAGAAGCAGAGAAAGAAGCCGATGTCATTATTTGGGATGGGGGTAATAATGATTTTTCCTTTTACAAGACTGATCTGTTGATTACCCTTGCCGACCCGCATCGTGCTGGTCATGAGCTCTTGTACTATCCTGGGGAACTGAACTTTCGGAGTGCTGATGTCATCATGATCAATAAAGTCAATACGGCAGATAGAAAGGATGTGGACACCGTACGTAATAATGCCATGACCGTCAATCCAGATGCAAAGATTGTGATGGGCATCTCAACAGTCACTGCTGAAGACAATGAGCGTATTGCTGATAAACGTGTCCTCGTGATCGAGGACGGCCCCACCGTGACTCATGGCAGTATGCCGTATGGCGCAGGAACGGTTGCTGCTGTCGATGCCGGGGCAAAAGAACTGATCGATCCGCGTCCCTTTGCGGTTGGTTCCATTAAAAAAACGTTTGAAAAGTATACACACCTAACCAACGTATTGCCTGCAATGGGCTATGGAAAAAAACAAATGCAGGAGCTGGAAAAAACCATCAATAATGCCGATGCGGATGTGGTAGTAAGCGGTACGCCCATTGATATTGCCCGGGTCTTACATTCCACAAAACCAGTAGTACGTGTGCGGTATGGTGTGGGCGACGAAACGGCACAAACCCTTGAGACTATTCTTGATGAATTTATTACCAAGCACTTATCGTAAGCCTTTACCTTCAAGGGCAAACTGCGCAAGCAATGCTTCCAGTTGAATATGGGCATTGCTTCCTTCCACGAGTCGAAATTCTGCCTCTCCTGTCTTTTCAATGAGTCTGATTTTACTTTCATCAGGAATGGTGAGATTAAAAATAGTCTGGTGAATTTGTTTGATGACGTCCTCCCCACTGAGCCCATATTTGATAAGCAGATCGTATAACTGGTTTCGTGCAGCCATAAAATTACCCGTCAACGCCGTGTTTATTAGTGCTTTGACATCCTCTGGCTTTGCGGTTGCACTCATCTCATACAACAAATCAGCAGTAATCTTTTTGTTGACTGAAGCACCAACTTGGAGTACGTTAATTGCTTTCCGTAAATCTCCTCGTGAGATGAAGATGAGGGTATCTAAACCATCAGGAGTAATTTCGAGTTTTTCCTTTGCAGCAATCTTTCGCATATATGTCTTGATATCGTCCGCTTTTATGGGGCGAAACCGAAACACGGTACAACGGGATTGAATCGGTTCGATGATCTTTGATGAGTAATTGGCGGAGAGGACAAATCGGCAGATATGGCTGTACTTCTCAATGGTTCGTCGCAGTGCCGCTTGCGCGTCATTGGTCAGGTTATCTGCTTCGTCCAGAAAGATGATTTTAAACCTGCTTTTGCCGATCGGTGCGGTCCTCGCAAAATCCTTGATTTTTCCCCGAATAATATTGATGCCTCGTTCGTCGCTGGCATTTAGTTCTACAAAGTTTTGTCTCCAGGTTTCTCCAAATAGTTCCTTTGAAAGTGCTAAGGCCGAGGTTGTTTTTCCTGTGCCTGCAGGCCCTGCGAAAATAAGATGCGGTACATTTTGATGTTTAACATAGGCGCTTAAACGCTCAACAATTTCGTCTTGACCCACGACATCGGCAAGGGTTTTTGGCCGATATTTTTCAATCCAGATGTCATTCATACTAACAACTCGGTAAAGGAGTTCCCTTGATTAAGGTTTTTGCTTCTCCAGATATACACGGATCATGGTCGGGAGATCATCAAGGTAATTGGTAAAGCGGTGATCGTCCTGTAAGAATTTGACCGTAGCTTCTTGTGCCATGGCAAATTCTAATACCCAATAGCTAGGTACCACGTCATCTTCGGTACCGACCAGAATGAAGATATCTGCATCAAGCTTTTCTTCAAACAGATGATAGTCTTTCATTTCTCGTAAAATGGTTTTCGGCATCCCCTGAATCGTCGTGATATCGACAGAAGGGGGAATAATGGCAGGATTCAACAGAATAAGATGGCGTACGTGAGGATTTTCATGTGCAGTTTTTGCCGCAAGAAATCCTCCTAGTGACGACCCAATCAAGGCAATATCTTGGTCATTTCCCACTGCTTTTTTGATGTTGTCCAAGCATTCGCTAATGATAATGTCTTCTGGTTTACACTCCCGGTATTGAATAGCTCTGGCCTGCAATGTTTGCGCAAAGAGAGTACCTTTGGCGCTTCGCGGACTCGATTCGTATCCATGAATATAATATAACATTTTTCACACCTTTTGATTGGGGGCAGTTGTAACGAACACCTTTCTTGCTCGTGGCCCATCTCCTTCATAAAAAAAGATATGTTGCCAGGTGCCTAACACTAGTTTTTGGTTTTCTACGAGCACCGTTAGTGATGATCCCAGCAAACTGGCTTTAATGTGCGCATCACTGTTTCCTTCAAGATGATGATAATCGCCGTGCTCAGGTATCAAGCCTTTAAGTGCTTGGATGATATCCCGTTGCACGCTTGGATCTGATCCTTCATTAATGGTGAGTCCAGCCGTGGTATGAGGCACATGGATTATCACGTGTCCTTGCTGTAGGTTCGCTTCGTCAACAATTCGCTGGATGTCTTGAGTAATATCAATCATTTCATTGCGTAATGCTGATTCAACTCGTACCTCCCTCATGAGATCCACAACAGTAGTATAGGATGGAGTATATAAAAGCTATCTGGTAAGATACGGTAATCTTTTATAGTAGAGGTTATTACACAGCCGCTAAGCTGAATCTTATGAAATTGAAGCCAGCGGCACTGCTGTTTGACATGGATGGCGTCCTTGTCGATTCGCTAGACTCATGGTGGCAGGCATTAAATCACGCATTACGCACCTTTAAACGCCCAGAAATCAGTCGGGATGACTTTATCAAACATTACTGGGGTCATGATTTATACGATAATCTGAAACGAATGAATCTCGATGAAGAAATTGGTCTCTTTTGTAACACCACCTATGGCGATCATCTTGATGCCATTAAGATTTATCCTGACACCAAGTCAACATTGCAGCATTTAAGCCCGTATAAAAAAGGGGTTATTACCAACACACCAAAAGACTGTGCGTGGCAGATTTTAGAACGTTTTTCTATTAAACGATATTTTCGGACGGTGGTCGCCAGTGATGAAGTAGACAAGGCAAAACCTAGTCCGGAGATTGTGTATAAAGCCTGTACTATTCTTGAAGTACAGCCACAGGAAGTGATAATGATCGGTGATACCATGAGCGATGTTAAAGCAGGACGCGCGGCGGGATGCACAGTTATCGGAGTGGGGATTGATGCTGACTATCGTATCGAGCGTCTCACCAAACTTAAAGGTCTTATTAAGATCTAAATAATCTTTAAGTAACGGTCATGTATGTTCAGTTGGGGTCTGTCCATGGAAGATATTGAAATCATTGAATACCAAGATATTGATCTATCAAATTCAATGTTGGTTGTTGCCTTTCCGACGGTTGGCTTGGTAAGCTCCATTGCAGGTCATTTTATTGTGGATTCACTAAAACTGGAAGAGATTGGGGCGGTCGTTTCTAGACACTTTATGCCTGCCACCGTGATTCATAAAGGAAAACCATCGCCACCGGTTCGTATTTATGCGGGAAAGAAGACGTGCGGTCTTGATGGCAAATGCGAGCAACTGGCCGTGGTCATTTCTGAATTTATGCCGCCGATGGAAATCATCAAACCTTTGGTTGATGCCATTATTGCTTGGGCTCAAGAGAAAGGCTGTGAAACTATTGTGACTCTAGAAGGAACTCATGCCATTGGTGACAAGAAAGAAAAAGACATGGAAGTGTATGGCGTCGGCAGTACACTACTCATGAAACAGATTTTGAAAAAACACAAGGTTAGCGAAACACAAGAGGGGATGATTACCGGTGTGACTGGTGTTCTGTTGTATGAAGGCGTGTTGCGTCAGCGCGATGTGTTGTGTCTGTTGGCAGAAGCGCATGCCAACATCCCTGATAGTAGAGCGGCTGGCAATCTGTTGCAAAAGCTTGATATTATGTTGCCTGCGATTAAAATTGATCCAGAGCCGTTGTATAAAGAAGCAGAACAAATCGAAAAAAATATTCGCAAATTTATGCAACAGTCTAAACCTACTGCACCGTCATTACCGCCACTTCCCACTCAGATGTATGGCTAGGTATCACCAATGAACACCAGAGAGCAACTCCTCGAAGAAGCCTACCAACGAGCATATTGTTATGAAGCAGAGCGAGGTAGTTGCCCACAATGTGTACTTGCTGCACTGTATGAAACACTTAACATTGGAGATCCTACGTGTATCCAAGCCATTGATGCGTTGGCTGGGGGAACTGCCCTGTCGACTGAAGGAACCTGCGGAGCACTGGTAGGCGGTCTGGTGGCAATTAGCAGTATTGTAGGACGGACATATGAGAATTTTTCTGCAGGAGAGCGTAAACGACGGGTGTTTCAATATGGCAAAAAGTTGTATGATCTATTTATTGCTGAGTACGGATCGCCCGTGTGCAAAGATGTTCATGTAAAGCTCTTTGGCCGGTCCTACAATCTCTTAGATCCTAAAGAGTACAAAGCATTTGAAGATGCAGGGGCACATGTTGATAAATGCCCCTCAGTATCTGGTAATGTTGCTCGATGGGCTGCAGAAATTATTCTTGACAACTTACGAAAGAGCTAACTTTTTTATTATCCACCATACTTAGGCAAAATCATTATATAGCATAAGACCATTATATACTTAAAATAATTAACAAAAATGTTAATTTTATGATGTGAACATTATGTTGTGGGAAGAACTCCAACTACTTAGCAAGAGAATGCAGCTCCCGCTTCATCACGTCTTCCAAGAAGAAATACAAAAAACTATCCTTACTCATCTCAGTCGTCAAGCAGCATTCAATGATATCGTTTTTCAGGGAGGAACTTCCTTACGATTTTTTTATGACAATCCGCGTTTTTCAGAGGACTTAGATTTTGTTATGCGGGAAGGGAAAAAGCAGTATGATTTGATTGCGACGCTATCTGGAATGCGTTCATTTGTCAGAGATATTTTCCCGTTTCTTGAAAACATTACCGTACATCCGCAGAAACGAAACAACGATCTGCAACGCTTGATTGTAAACACCCATGCTGACCTTCCAGAACAGAACCTTCGAATTCATATGGAATTGGCCTCCGTACCATCATATTTTAATCGCCCGAAAATTCTTCAGTATTCTCCCCTGTATCCTGCAGTGCGAGTAGAAGACATGATAGAAATTCTGGCAGACAAACTCGTTGCTCTTGCTGGAAGACCCTATCTCAAAGGTCGAGATATCTGGGACATACACTTTCTAACCGTTGAAAAGCATACGACCGTGTCTTGGGATTTGGTGATACAAAAAGCAATGGATTACGGTATTACTCCTTCCACCTGCAAGAAAAAGCTGCGTGCAAGCTCGAAGAAACTCAGAACAGAAGGCGTTTCTGTTCTTACTATGGAACTGAAACGGTTTCTCCCATCGACACTTCTTGATCAGTATGTCGAAACCTTCCCGACCATGGTGGCACATGTTGCAACCATCACAGAACAGATTGTGCGTACTCGGGTGAAGACCAATGAAAGTTGATGAATGGCTCCAGTTTTTTACCAAACATCGAGAAAAAAAGCTCTTTTCTCTTGCCGATCTTGCACAATTAACAGCAATTGAAAAAGTATCACTCTCGGTACAGCTGACTCGCTTGGTCAACGCGAACGTCATTCGTCGTTCTGCCCACGACTGGTATGAAAACCCGTTTAACCCTCCCACTCCTGAGGAAGTGGCCATGGTACTTCGCTATCCGGCATATCTCTCTCTAGAATATGCCTTATCAAAACAAGGGGTTCTCAACCAAGTGGCACAGGTGCTGACGCTAATCACCACGAAACTTCCGTATACCTATCAGACAACACAAGCAGTGTATGAATATCATCAACTACATCCCACTCTCTTTTGGGGGTATCACCGCCAAGGGGCGATACTCCTCGCAGAACCAGAAAAAGCATTGTTGGACCTCATTTATATCAGATACAGCAAAAATAAGGAGATTACTCGTAGCGGCATTGCATCTCTTATCGATGATATGGCCGTAGATGGTTTTAGTCGGCAAAAACTACAACGATATGCACGTCAGTACAGTGCGAATACGCAAGCAGTGCTTTCTGATGTAGGTCTACTTACAAAAACGTGATGAGTTACCGGGCTGCAGAACGTATTTTTGACGACTTACGGAGGGGCTGAAAGGGTCATCAGCCAGTGCACAGGCAAATCAGCGCTTTTCTGTCCTGTGTCAGGGTTGTAGTAGTAGCGATCATTAAAAAATGCCCAGTATTCAACGACAGGATACGGTCTTGTTTTAAAGAAGGTATAGGGAAATCCGTTGTTTTCCACAAGGACATTATTTTCATCATCCCAAAACGGACCTGAGGTTGCCTCTAGTTCAATCCAGTCCCCTTCTACATAGAGTTGTACCCATGCATGACCGCCTGTTTCTCCAGAAAAGTTGACTTCCCCTACAACCACTCGTACATTTTCTTTAGTGATGGTCAATGCTTCAAGTAAAGACACTAAAGTATATGCTTGCGACTCGCAATCGCTGACCATGCTTCCTGGAACAGGATTATCAGGATCGGTAGGTGTATCAGCAATGAACGCAGCAGGAAGCAACCACTGCTCAGGAACGCCATGTAACACCTCATCAGCCACCCAAATCCAATCAATTGCTGTCGCATACGCTTCTTGCGGTGTGGTAATGCCCTCAGTAGCAAGATAGGATGTAACTATAGGATTAGTTGGAGTAACGTACTGTTGGTAGGTGGAAAGTTGGGTGAAGTTTTCTTTTCGCAAGATGAGGTCACGGTTGTTTTTGAGCAGTTTTTTCAGCTTCAAGGCTTGTAATTCTTCGGCAACCTCTTGACGTTTTGTTAGTTGGAGCAGCTCGTCATCTTGACTCTCTGTGAAGTTTAAGATGTCGGTTTGCGTAAGAATAAGAGAGAACACGACGGCAAGACTAATTACCAGGAGTAATGCAAACCCATAGGTTTGTCGCGCATTCATCAGTATAGAAATGTAGATCTAACGTATCTATTTTTCTTTGTTGTAGAAAATGATTAAGACAGGGCAATTGATGTATACTCGTGACGCACGCACGTCAAAACATAATATTTATATATGAACTTGATTATAATATTATCCTAGGATAGAATACGGGCATCGTACCGACCTATTGAAAAAACCGGAATGAGTAGACAATCATGGACATCGACTGGTTCCTTGCGCTAGGTTCAAATATGTACTTCTTTTTGTTAGTGTATCCTATATTAGGTGCGGGGCTAAAATATATTGACGATGCCTTTGACGAGCAGACCTTTGATAAGACGAAAGCACTGATTCTTGCACCAATTATTGGTATTCTCGGTGCCTTTTCCATGCTTATTAACCCTATTTCTGCAACGATTCTGCTAGCCGTGGTTATTGGGGTGTTTTTAAAAGGTAAGGTTGATAATCGTGCGCACTTGTTTGCGTTTTTTACGTTTTTCATTGTCTTTGTATTGTCAGGGATTGTACAGGTGATGTACCTACCACTGATTTTTTTGTCTGCTGCTGCCATTTTGGATGAGGTCGGCAACGACGTGATCGATTACAATATGACCTATCATAGACGGAAAAAGTTTCGGTATAAATTTTCCTTGTATTTCTTTGGTCGGCGGTATCTAATGAAGGTAGCATTGCTGTTTGTGGTGTTAATGGGTGTATTCCCGTTGTATTTTTTGATTGCCTTTATCTTATTTGATGAGACATATATCATTGTCAGCTTGTATAGTGAGTCGATAAAAGAGACGTCTAAAGTTAAATCAGAGAAGGCTTAGATACTTTTTTAAATTGGATTTGTATGAGTTTATATGGATGGCGATTGACTGTGATGTTTTAGTTGTTGG
>CAZWZY010000040.1:0-8830 GCA_964638175.1 uncultured Thermoplasmatales archaeon
AGCTCGTCATCATAGTAATAGGCCTCATAATGCTCAAGATTTCCATCTGGATCATAGAGATAGATGTCAAAATCAGACAGATATGAAACAAGCCTCATCTCAAGATTCAGAAAGATTCCTTGACCAGCATTCACATCGAATTTATACCAGTCTTCTTCGTCATTCATATCAAGATACCCATCATAAGTACCCTGAGAAATCAATGTAGCACTGGCAAAATCATCACCAGCATCACCAGCTGTTCCTGCATCATTCTGCCCAACAATATCAACATCAAATGTATACTGACCTTCCCCAGAACCACTGATGTAATGAATTCGCATATACCACCTACCTGTGATATCAGCCGTATAAGAGATGGTCTCTGCTGTGCTTCCGCCGTTGGTTGATGTTGCTCGTTCAACCTCATCTTCATCCCATAGTCCAAGATCAAAGTTAAATCCCGTGGGGACCGTCAAGGTAATGTCGATATCTTGACCATCACAGACACAGAAAAAGTACCAGTCTTCATCGTCACCAGAACTTAATTTTCCTGTAACACCTCTCCCTGGCCAGTCATCGACCATTTCGCCAGGATAAAGTGCTGCTGCTCGATTTATTTCATCTCCAGCATCTCGTTTATATCCTGCATCATCGTTATCACTCCGAGATAAGGGAGAAGGATCTCCAAGAATATAGGTTCTATCGAGAATAAAGGGACCAGGGTCTTCAAAAAATTGAGTGGCTTTCGTTATCAGTTGCCGTTGTTCGTTCAGTTGGTTTGTTTTTGATGCCGAAAGCACTATACTGCCTTCTAATTCTTTATTCAACGGTGCTGAACTCGCCGGAGCCAAAAACAATGCTCCTAGTAAAAAAATCGCTATAGCTGCTGCTCCAATCTTGTGTATATCTACCTTCATACTTATACCTCCACCATAGCTACTTAACATCTGTTAACTTATAATCTTTTCTCCTTGTTCGTGTGTATCATTATCAATATATTTTCAGACAGTATTTAAAAAATAGAAAGAAAAAGAGAGGGGGCCATTAGAGCCCAAACAAGGTCCGTAACAACGGAAATGCATGCGGGAACCGTTCCAAGAGTCTCATGAATAACGGCTGGAATCTTGCCTTGCTTTTTGGCATGGTGACATCGAGAGTTCCCCAAGGTCCTTCGAGTCCAAACGTATCTCGTGCCTTTGATTTGATAGTGAATGTTGTCCCTCTACTGTTGACGCCTTCTCGCTCCCAGGTATGAGACACCTTTACTTCCTCGCCAGAAGCATATGGCCCAATCCACTCTTCAAAGGTGTCGTCTCCCCAGTCAATATAATAGACGAGATCATCACCATCGGGATCGGTAGCAACAAACGTGTATTCATAAGACTCTCCAAACTTTCCACTCGTTTTTCCATCGATGTCTGGTGCACTTGGTGGATTTCCACCAAACCCTGCAAAGTAAACGTTTCCATCGTCTGAGTTCATCCAAGTCGCTCCAAATCCACAGACATCCGAAGCTTTGTATTCCTCAGGAACAAAGTTGTTCTCTGGCTCATCAATAAGTTCTGGTGTGCTCCACGTTGCTCCGCCATCTTCCGTTGTAGCATAGTATACCTTACTGCCTTGGATGAAGGCACAGGTTGCAGTATTATTCGAGATGTGGACAATTCGCGGGTTATCAGCATCGGTGACTATAGCTGCTTCATTGACGGTGGTCATCCCATCTGTTGAGTAATAGGCCACTACATCTTCATCTCTCTGAGAGACAATAATGATGTTGTCATTTAATGCCGAGATATCAATGTACTCATCATTTCCACTTGTTTCTATGGTAAAGTCGCCTATCTCAGGATGTATGACGTACTCTCCGTAAGGTTCCCATACGCCAAAATCAAAAATATTGACATAGATATCTATTGTGCCCTCATTGTCAAAAGTCCATGCTGGGTATGAGTAAAGGTTTCCTGGATCGATATCGTGAGCAGAATCTTCACAACCGTTGATATTGGTCCAGTAGTATATCCAAGCATAGCCGGTTTCATCAAACTGATACGAGAAGAAAATGGTATCATCACCAGCTTCGCCACCATGATCACCGGTTATCGCATGACCTCCAAAAGCCCATGTGTTTTCAGCAGGGTCTTCGGCCGTATAGCCAGCCACGGCAATTGAATCGAAGTTGGTGTATCCATCGCCAACATCCCACCAATCCCAATAAGGACAACTGTATCCTGTCTCAGAAATATCCATGGGATTAACACATTCTACCTTGTAGAGTTCACTGCCATCAGAAGCCATATAATTTGGTACCATACCACCAATATATCGTCCATCGCCACAGGAGTCAACATCGGGTAATTCAGGCGGTGGATCAATCTGCCATCCAATAGCATCTTCTGCCCAAGTTTGTCCAGAATCTGTTCCACCAGTAAACCAAACATTTGGTTGGTCGTCTTCAAACCCAAGAACAAGATAGCCTAGCGCATCGCTTGCTACCGCAGGATGATATCCTGGAAAAATAGGAGTTGCACCCATGATGCCTTCTGAGTACTCTACTGGCTCTAACGTTCCCGTTATCGAGCACGCATCTCTCCCAGCAATAGTAATGTCACTTGGGTTTTTGACCAACACAAGATCGGTGTCTTGTGGTGTCTGTGTCTGTATCGCAGTACTAGCTGAAACTGCGATCATCAGCCCCGCAATAGCGATAGCTATTGCTAACAGTAATGGTTTTGTTTTTTTCATATTTTTATCTCCCCATAATCTACATCGAAAACGAGCTTAAAAATTTTTTCCTTGTGTACATATGGGGTTCTTTCATAAAAATTTCGTTTTTTTTAAATTTTTTCAAAAATTTTTTATAGCAGCAGCATACGCCTAGGAGAGTTGTCGAAAAAAAGAGGGGAGGGATTGATTAGAATCCCAAGAGTAACCGTAGAACGGGGAACGCATGTGGAAAGCGTTCCAACAGCCTGAGCACGAATGGATTGTGAACGAATCGTGCTTTAGGCATGTTAACAGGCAGAGGATCTGACCATTCGCTTTGTACTCCATGGTCATCCTTTGCTTTCACTCTGATTGCATAGGTTCCTCGCTCGTCCCACGTATGGCTTGCCTCTCCCTCTGCTCCTGAGTTGTAGGGTCCTACCCATCCACTGTAGGTACCATCTCCCCAATCAAAGAGGTAGTAAATTGTATCGCCATCGGGATCGGTGGTTGATCCGGTGTAAGTATACTTTGTTCCTACTTTTCCAGAAGGAGGACCATCAGGTTCATCAGGTTTCAGTGGTGCCTGTGACTCTTCCGCAATCTTGAGAGAGGGGTCACCAAAGGGCTCCCATTCTTCTATGGTCTTGTAGTCGGTTCCTTCCATGCCGGGGAAGATGTATGCCTCAATTGCTTTTGCCCACATTTCGCCAAAGGAAATGGCGCCTTCATCTTTGTATGCTTCAAAGGAATTAATAGCAATGCCTTCTACTAATCCTTCCGTGACATATTCTCCGATATACGCCCAGCCAAGACCTGTTGCTCCAAGATGAGCGATACCGCCGCCGTTGGCACTAATCAACCACTCCCAGCCAAAGCAGTCGGGGTCACTGTTGAATTTTGATACCGAACATGCACCAGTAACCACGATGGGCAATTCATCACCATTGGTTAGACTGTCGATATGTGGCGTGTTTAGATAGCCGCCATATGGGGTCGGTAACCACGTATCCTCGTCCTCATGAGGATGGGTTGCCCAGATCATAGTGTTGCCATGACCGGAGAAATCGACAAAGCCGCATCCATCACTAATGGCGTTATTGATTCGTGTTGCACCCGTGGGCACATATCCTGAAAGAAGGCCGAGGGATGCCCAGAGTTTAGTGGGAATAAATCCTTCCATAATATCCATCACTTCTTGATTGACATATTCTCCTTCATCAACCTGATTCTCATCGCCGGGGAATGAATCTCCTCCAATAACAACAAGGTCAGTGAACCATTCCTGTGTGTAGGCCTCGTCTTCTTCGTAGGTGATAATCTTATTGATAGCTCGTGTTGCTTCATTACTATTGGCACAGGCGAGCCTTCCTAAATAGACATCAGGGACAAGATCAACTTCATCATAGGCATGACTGGAGCCCCAATCATACTCACCAAAGATATCATTGCCATTAGAATCCCAACTACAAAAACCACCAGTGCCATTGTAGATATCGGCGTAGTACAGATCTGAAACAAAGAGCTCATCATCTTGTTGATTTGCACGCACATGAGTGATTCGTACAGGGAACTTTAAGCTACTTCCTACCAGCATGACGTAACTGGTACCCCAATTTTCTATGGTATTTTTAATAAAGTATTTGATTTGTTCTTGGTTGTCACGACCTGTTGCAGGGAAATACGTGCCGTCATACACATCGCTGAGACCTACAAAAATCGTAGAAACGCCCATATTGTTGTTTTTGTGCGTCACCAGCGGTGCACATTCATCGCTGAATTCATCAGCCCCAATGATGACTAACAGGTACTCGTCATCAAGGTTCATGGGTTGCGCTGGTGATTCATAGTCTACCCGGATATCAACTTCTTCTGCCCAGGTAATCAGATCCTGCGTAGGATCATACTGAACAGGATAACAGGAAACTTTCACAATAACGTGTTGCTCGTGACCACGAATACCTGAATACACGTCATACCCATACCAGATATCAGGATACGGCTCATCATAGAGTGGGTCTGGTATTTCTAGTGGTTCATATCCAACCGTCGCCATGGGTGGCGTCATCATTACCTGTTTATCAATCGTCATGGTGTTTGTGGAGACGACTTCACAGGTAACGTCTTTTACTCGAGTACCCTGTGGAAATGTCAGCGTATGCACGTACTGTGGCACCATCGGTTTTCCTTGTTTCATTAACATCTCGGTTGTTTCAGGCATATCAACAACCACATAGTCTTCATGCTCTTCAACAATCGGTGCAGAAAATGAAATGGTGTCAAAACGATAGTCGGTATCTCCGTCAGTTGCTACAACAGCGCCTAGTCCACTCAGGACCATTATTCCTATTGCCACTAATGGCAAAAAAGTTTTCCTCATTTTTTACCCCCTATTAACAGATGTTAAGTATCTAATAGGCTGTGCTTATATAAAGATTTCCCACTGACAGATTCATGGTATTTAATGAGTGAGCTAAAAGATGTGTACATCAGCAAAGACCGTCTCAAGAATAAACATGCGTACTGTCTCGACATCCGAGTCAAGATACACCGCGCCAATCAGTGCCTCAAGGGCATTGGCTAGATTCGTAGGGTTGGTTTCTCCGTTTTGTTTTTTCTCACCACGCCCAAAGAACATATAATGACCTAATCCTAATGCTTTTGCCCGATTTGCCAAAAAGCGATTATTTACCAATTGAGCACGTCGACGGGTGAGTTCTCCTTCTGAAAAATACTTATTACTTTTGTATAACTGCTCAGCAACCACAAAATCAAGGATGCTATCGCCTAAAAGTTCAAGTCGTTCATTGTACTCAACAGGAGTTGCTGCCTCAAACGCATACGTTTTATGCGTGAGCGCGTTGGCAAGGAGTTCTTTGTTTTTGAACGTATAGTGCAAGGTTTTCTCCAAGGCTGCAAAGGGGTTTGTAACCATGTGAACTCCCGTAATGCCTTCTGACATTTAAATGCTCAGTTATTTTTCAAATGAAAGATACGGTACAAGCTGGCGACCAACAGAAGCGTCATCTAAAGAGGAAAGAAAGTGCTGTGTACTGGCATATGGCCGATTAGCAAGAATACGGATGGCTCGTTTTTTCCCTACGCCGGGAAGTGCCTCCAAGGTTTCGCGAGGGACCGTGTTCACCTGTACAGGAGAAGGAACTGCCGTAACCGAGCGGTATCCATAATCAACAACAGCAACATTCATGAATTGCTGTAATGGATAGACACCAGGGATGCCAATGAGGAGAGGGTAGCTACCCACCTGTCTTCCAAGAGTCAATTTGCCATCATGTTTTTCTGTATAGACATCAGTCAACACCGTTTGTGGCGGAAGCAATCGTTGTAAGAGAGGACGCTCAATGGTTTCTTGCACCTGGTGTTTGAAGTGCTTAAAGGCGTGTTTGTGCTTGGTGATCAGTTTCACTCCTTCAGCATACAGGGGTGTGTCAGGGAGCGGGATAAGCTGTCGCAGATTAATGCGTCGCACGAGTAAGTTGTCGTCAAGTAGTCGTTTCAGAAAGGCATAGTCCTGGGCAAAGGTGTCGTTGGTTTCCCCCTTGAGGCCAAAGACAAAATTCAATCCGGGGAGGAGTTCAGGCATGCCGTTCCTTCCTCGCGTTGCTCCCACCTCATTAAGGAGGGTAATAGCAGCATAGACTTCATCTGCAGATGCCTTGAGGTTGTTGTGTTTGATCACTTCTGGGTCAACGCTTTCCACTCCAAATGCAGCAACATCGCCGGGTGTATGGTGCTGTACAATAGTCTTGGCAATGGCGCGTGCTTCGTCTGGATAACGAGCGATAATTCCAGGATTTGCATTGTCAACATGCAGGGTACACAATGCAGGCGCCACTCGACGGATGCCCGCAAAAAGGTGATGCAAGGCATCAGGATTTGGCCGAGGGAACTCTTTGTGCTCCGCATCATGGGCCATGTATGAAAAAATACAGGGTTGGTTTCCGAGGCGAAAATGACGAATGCCTTCCTGGTAAAGCGCAGCAACCTCATCGACAATATCTGCAACGGGACGAAAATCAGGTGCACCTTTTCGTGGTTCACTACAAAACGAGCAGCCGCCAACAATGCTGCGCGGACAACCGCGATAGGTTTCCAGTTCGGTGATAAGATAGTGAGGAAAAAACGGATGCTGAGTAACTATTTTTGCTCCCTTCACTGCATAAGATGCAATCTCATGCGCATCAATGCGACATTGTGAAGGGTCAACAGAATCAATAGAGTGGTGATTGGTGAGAAGTGCTGTAAGAACGCATTCTCCATCACCGGTAACAATGAGATCAAAAACCTTGTGAACCAGATTGGTATCAGTGGTTTGTTTTCCACCCCTCATGCCAAACCCATATCGAGCAGCAGGTCCACAAAGCAGTTTCAACGGAGCGGGTAGTGGACCAAGGATGGTGACGAGTTCTCGGGGGCTGACCGGAAATCCCGATAAGTATCGGCCGGGGACTGCCATGCCCGCAATGACAATGATAAGGTCAGCATGCTCCAATGCATCAGCACGCATCTGCGATGTGCGCAGTTGATCAATAGTAAGATAGGTAATGCAAGCAGAAGGTGCGGCATCCCAGATTGCTCCTGCGAGATACCGCGGGTACGGGCTGATATAGGGTGGAACGCCAAGACAGGTCGGCTCGTCAACATAGCCATCAATCAGGACAACACGAAGCATGCAAGTCGTATCAACCTCAAAGGACTATTTGTTGTTTTCCCTGTAGGGATTACTAGAGCAGTAAGAAAGGTATTTAAGTTACTATTTTATTATCATCATCAGAATTAATTTAGGAGGGACCGTCTCTAGGAGATGAGGATAGTATGGAAGAATTTCAAGCAATACAGCCTGAAAACAAATCCTCAAATGATCGGGTGAGTTCAGGTATTGAAAAATTAGATTGGTTACTTTCAGGAGGTTTTCCACAAAATAGTACGACCCTAGTTTCTGGAACCCCAGGTTCTGGCAAGACTATCTTATGTTATCACTATATCGAACAGGGAGTAAAGGAAGGGAAAAAGTGCCTCTATCTTACCTCTGATGAACGAGTTGATAATATCGTCAAACAGGCTGCAGAATTGGAATTTGATTTTCGCACTCCTGCCGAGCGTGGGTTACTGAAATTTATGTATTTAGATTTGGATAAACCTACGATTCACAAGGAAATGGAGCAGACCATTAAAGACGGGGACTTCGCTCGTGTGGTACTGGATTCCTTAACGCCAGTGTCTGAAGTGCCGGTCTGGGTGAGTGGGGTGCACGAAATTATCCCTTCTGAATCTGCGATGAGCACCAGTAAGTTTCCTGCAGGATCCATCCCTGCAACACGGGTACATATCCGCCGGATTCTCAGCATGTTGCATAAACAAGGATGTACTTCGATGGTCACGTCTGAGGTTCCTGAAGGCAGTCGTAGTTTATCTCGTGATACCATTAGCGAGTTTTTAGTGGATGGGATCATCATGTTGGACTTGGATACCACAATGGACCGAAGAAAATTAACTATCAGAAAAATGAGGGCAACAGGCCATACTTTAAAGCCCCAAGACATCATGATTACTGAAGGCGGCATTCAATTCCTGTAACTCTTACTCAATCTTATTTTATTTTTTTTCGAAGAAGTTAAAACATGGTTGATTATATTGAATAGGGGCCTTGATGGAGTTTAAATACAGTAATGATTGTATAAAAATAAAAGACAAAAATCTTTCAAAGTTAGATAAATTTGTTAAAAAATTTATTCCTATTCTCGAAAAACATGTAAAATATGTTATAGTTAGTGGTTATGTTGCTATTCTATTTGGCAGAAATAGGACCTCTGAAGATGTTGATATTATCATTGAAAAACCTGAGTTTAAGGTGTTTAAAAAGCTATGGGATGAGATTTATATGAGTTTCGAGTGTTTAAACACCTCAAATCCTGAGAACGCATATAATAATTATCTTGTTGATAATATTCCTATTCGTTTTTCTAAAAAAAACGAGTTTATTCCTAATATTGAAATAAAATTTCCAAAAATAGAACTTGATAAATGGACACTTTTTGAACGTAAAAAAGTAATTGTAAATGATCATACACTCTATGTATCTCCCTTAGAGCTAGAAATCCCCTATAAACTCTATCTTGGTAGC
>CAZWZY010000041.1:0-7548 GCA_964638175.1 uncultured Thermoplasmatales archaeon
AGCAAGTGGTGCCATGATTGGGGGAAGCACTCCAAAATCCAGACTTTCTTTTAGTAACGTTGATAGGGGCAAACTTGAGGACATCACCAAAGAGCTGCAGGATGCAATCGCAAGCCAAGACGCCGCGTCTGAAGAATTAGCTTCCTTGAAAAAAGAGCTGGGAGAATTAGAAAGTACGTTAGGAGAGTTGCGAACCGAAGCGGGTACAGAACTCCAGGCCAAGGATTTAGAGGTTCGTAAGAAAGAGTTTGCCGCAAAAATCGAGGTTGTCGCCAAAGATCTTGCCGCAAAAATCGAGGAAAAAGACTATCTCCAGAAGAAAAAAGATGAAGTGATTGCAACCATTGAAGCTGATGAAAAACGCCTCGAACAACTTGATGCCTTGAAGGAAGAAAAAGGGAGTCTCTTATTGAAAGGAACCAAAAAAGAGCAAGCACAGCATGCCCGTGCTCTTGAACAAGAGGTTTCCTCACTGCAAGAATCTGTTTTAACTCTTACCTCTGAGCATGAAGCGGCCGAAAAGAAAAAGGAACTGCTCGTTGAACGAAAAAACGAGCTCACTGCCCAACAAGAAACCAAAACAAAAAATATTGACAAGCACAAGAAAACTATCAAGGAATTGAAAGCATCCCGGTCGACCTATCGTGATAAACTGAAAGCATTGATGTCGGTCGAAGAGCAGATGACTGGCAAGATGAAAGACTTGACGACTGAACGGGATCAAATTTACAAAAAAACCATTTCTATTGAAAATGAATTAGACAAACTCAACACCCGAGTAGAATCATATTATGATCTGATTTCACGAGCGAAATACCGCCTGCCTACCTTGGAGGGGGCCGTGGAGGAACTTAATCAAGAGCTCAAGCTCTACCATGTTGATATTACGGATACCAAATTATCCAACGTTGAATCACTAAAGGACTCGATGAAGGTAATTGAGCAAAACATGCAGGAACTTGAGCCAGTCAATATGCGCGCACTGGAAGAATACGAACATCAATCTGAGAGAAAAAAGAAACTGGATGAGGATGTCAAACACTTAAAGGAACAGAAGAAAAATCTGACGAAACTAGTCAACGGGATTACGGATAAAAAACGAGAGCGCTTTTTTGAAGTCTATGATGAAATTAATCGCAATTTCAAGGACATTTATGCCTCACTTTCCGAAGGAGGCGAAGCAGAATTACAATTAGAAGACGAAGAACATCTCTTTGAAAGTGGACTGACCATCAAAGCACGACCGCGTGGTAAAAAAATACTGTTGCTTTCTGCACTTTCTGGTGGTGAAAAAAGTATCGCTTCGTTGGCCTTTATTTTTGCGATTCAACGCTATGACCCCAGTCCATTTTACGTGCTTGATGAAATTGACATGTTTCTCGATGGCGTGAATGCCGAAATGGTTTCCCGCATGATCAAACGTAATGCCCAGGATTCACAGTTCATTATGGTCTCGCTGCGTAAGGTCGCACTGAAAGAGGCAAATCATGTGTATGGTGTCACCATGCGCGATACCGGCGTTTCTGAGATGATCGGAAATATCGATCCGTCATCAGTAGGGACAAAAGGGGAATTCAAGGTGGAAGGAGGACGGATGTTTGGAACAACGTAGTATCGATAACGACGTGATTACCCACTTACTGTTTCATAAATCACTCATTGATGAAGAGGAAGACGCCTCCAAAATCAATCATTATGTGGCTATGCTTCAAAAAACAAACCAAGGGGAACATCTTTCTATCGAGGATCCAGTTGAACGATCCATCGCCATTGCCTTTGAGCTCGTCATACAGCAGCACCTCAATCCATGGGATATTGATTTGGTCAAATTTTCCAGTATGTATTTGAAACGGGCAAAAGAAGAAAAAATTGATTTAATCACGGCGGGTCGGATTATTTACATGGCCTGGAAGGTCCTGAAATTACAGAGCGATGATTTAGTCGTGACCATAGAATCGACAGAAGAATCGTATGAGCCCTTTGGGTGGGGCGATATCCCTTCAGAAATGTGGCTACAAAATGACGATGCCTATTCCTACACCAATCTTCTTATGAAAATGCCTGAGCCGCCCTTGGATGAACCGGTACGGCGTTCTGCAAAGCGAAAAGTGACCTTGATTGAATTGCTTGACGCCTTTGATCAAGTCCGAAAGGAGTCAGAAGAGCATCAACTCTTAGAGCAACAACGCAAGGAAGAGCGAGATCGGCTTGCAGAAATGGCACGTAAACGCATGACGGGGACTGCACACGAAGATCATCTTGAAGAGGATGTGAAAATGGTCTGGAACAAAATTGCTGCAATGCCTAAAAAAACCATGTCTCTAGGTGATCTCTGCAATCCAAAAAAACGAGAAGAGATGATTAAAACACTCATGTCAATTTTGTTTCTTGCCTACGATAACAAGATTCTGGTCTATCAAAAACAGTTTCCATATGGAAAGATATTTATTAAAAACCTTGGATATAGTTAACAGAGGGAGTAATGGCCTATGAGTGATAAGGAAAACCGATTGGTTGAATCCGTCTTATTTTCAGCAAGTACTCCGGTAACCATTAATGAGATTAAAGAGGCAACGGGATTGTCTCGTGCTAAGATAACGAGCGCTCTTGATGCGTTGATTGAAGAGTATACTATAAAACGGAACAAAGAAACTTCAATGGAAGTGGTGAAAGCAGGCGACAAATATACGATGCAAATCAAGAAACAATACGCAGATCAATCGATTATGGTTGCCCAGCCTGAAATTGAAGATCACCTGCTCAAAACGTTGGCACTCATTGCATTTCATCAACCGGTTAAACAATCGAATCTTCGTCGTATGCTGGGTACCCGGGTGTATGACCATGTTGATGAGTTGGTATCAAAGAAACTCGTGTACTCGAAACCACATGGATCAACAGAGATGTTAACGACCACCAAAAAATTCCCCGAGTATTTTGGCATTGATACGACAAAACCTGAAGAAATCAGAGAATTTTTAACCAAAAAAGTGGTTGATACACTCAAAGAGGACTCTGCTCAAGAAGAGCAGTAGTACGTCTTTTTCTCTCTAGTTTTCTATAAGCGCTACGCATAATCTTTTTTATTCTTTTTACGCTCGGTACCAGTTGTAAAAGAAACTGGGTAACAGCTGTACAATAAAGCCTTTAAAAGTTGACAGACAAAAAATAGTATAGAGTTGTTGGACCGGGGCGAAATTTTTCTCATCTCTCACCTCCTCTCTTCCTCTCCGCCTTATCCCCCATCCAACATCTTTCACCACCACGTTTTTTCTTGTTGCCATAAACAGTTGCTGCTCATGGATATCTTTTTAAGTTATGAATAGTTATCAATTGTTAATTGGGGGTGAAGTAACTATGAAAATGATTTTTGGAAAGCAAGCTCTTGTGCTATGTGTTATTGTAATGATGATGGCAACATCTGGTGCGGTTGCCAGTGGCGTCACGCGTCATGATATAAAACGATCGATTTCTAGTAATGAGCCACTCGTTGATATTGTCTGTTCTACAAATGAAGACATCATCGAATTGACCTATCGTCTCTCATCGTTTACGCAAACTCCAGTCAACATAGAGGAAGAACGATATGTTCGTATTGATCTTGCTGATGAATCACATCAGCTAGAAAGAGGAATGCCAGATATTCCTGATATCCGCCGGAGTATTTTGATTCCGGATACAACAAAAATGAGTATTCAACTTACCGATGCGACGTACAAACTCTACAAAGATGTTGCCATTGTACCGTCTAAAGGAAATATCTTACGGACACAGAATCCAGATGATATTCCGTATGAATTTGGGGCAGTCTATGATGAAGATGCCTGGTATCCACGAGATATTGTAAGTTTAAGTGAGCCGTATATCATCCGCGACTACAGGGGACAAGTGGTACAGGTGTGTCCCTTTCAATATAACCCCATGACCAAAGAACTACGATTTTACACTGACCTCACTGTAACTGTATCTCCCGATGGAGAAGATACTGTTAACTCTTTGACAAGGGTAGAATACCCAACGACAGTATCAAGTGATTTTCTGGACATCTACCAACGACATTTCCTCAATTTTAACACCCTTGGCCGGTACACGCCGGTAGCAGAGGAAGGTAATATGCTCATTATCACCTATGATGACTTTTGGGATGAAATGGTTCCCTTTTACGAATGGAAAATTATGAAAGGTATCCCCACTGAGATGATCAATGTTTCAGAAATTGGAGACGCTAATGCCATTGCTTCCTATATCGATACCTACTATCACACCAATGGATTGACCTTTGTCCTCTTAGTGGGTGATGTTGCCCAAGTTCCGACATTGTATCTTGCATCGTATGCTTGTGATCCAGGATATTCCTATGTCGAAGGATCTGATCATTATCCTGATTTATTTGTTGGACGATTTTCTGCAGAGACCCCTGCTGACGTACTCACTCAAATCGAACGCAGTATCGAATACGAGCAGAACCCACTCTTAGGAGAGTGGTTCCATAAAGGAACTGGTGTTGCCTCAAACTTAGGACCTGGTGATGACGGTGAATATGATGATGAACATATGGATAATATCAGAGATGACTTGTTAGCATACACATATACTGAAGTGGACCAAATCTATGATCCGTATGGAACCGCATCGATGGTTACCACTGCAATTAATGATGGTCGGAGTATTGCTAACTACTGTGGCCACGGTTCATCGACTTCTTGGGGGTCTACGGGCTTTAGTAACTCCCATGTCAATCAACTGGTCAATGACAACATGCTGCCGTTTATCGTCTCAGTCGCCTGTTACAACGGTGCCTTTGATTATACCACGTGTTTTGCCGAAGCATGGATGCGCGCAACCAATAACGGTGAGCCCACCGGATCGGTTGCCAACTTTATGTCTGCTAAAAGTCAAGCATGGTACCCTCCGATGGACGCTCAAGATGAAATCGTAGACATCTTAATAGAGTCGTACCCCGACAATATCAAACATTCCTTTGGTGCACTTTGTTTCCACGGCTGTATGCATATGAATGACGAATATGCCAGCTCAGGTTACGTAGAAACAGATGCCTGGACGGTGTTTGGTGACCCCTCGCTACAAGTGCGCACCGATACGCCAAATCTTTTAGCCGTCACTCATGATCCACAGGTGGGCGGATCGACTAGCTTTGAGGTAACGGTTTCTGGTGTAGAACATGCACTCTGTGCCATTTCTCGAGGCACTAACTTGTTTGGATATGCCTATACTGATACTTCAGGTCATGCTGTCATTCAATTTGACGAGCCAATCCCTGGGCTTGACCCTGTAACTCTTGTAGTAACTGCCTATAATACAGAGACATATATGACGTCTCTTTCACTCAATGGTCCTCCTGAAATTCCCGAACGGCCTCAAGGACGAACAGGGGGAAAGCCAGGAGTAACGTATCTCTATACGTCCAGCACTACTGATCCTGATGGCGATGACGTATTTTACATGTGGCGATGGGGTGATGGGAATTACAGCGACTGGATTGGACCCTACGCTTCTGGGGACACCTGTTCTGCATCACACGCGTGGCAAGAAACAGGCAATTATCAAGTACGAGTCAAAGCAAAGGATAGCTATGGTGTGGAGACAGACTGGTCAGAACCATTGGCAGTCAGTATGCCACTGAATCAAGCCATTTTTATGCCCCTTCTCTATAAAATACGAGGGATTGCCCCTCACTAATCTCTTTTTCATTTTTCTATAATATCTTTTCATAATATTTATATACCAAATATATAAATATAAAACTATGAAATTGAAAATCCTGCTCGTAATTTTTGTAATTTCTTTTGTTATCGCTAGCACCGTAACGATAGGAACAAGCGATTCTATCCGTGTTCAACAAAAGTCGATGTCGATACAACAATCTGATGAGTGGTGGCCCATGTTTCGGCATGACGGTGCGCATACTGCATGTTCTTTATCTTCTGTACCTGCTACCAATCAGAGCATATGGACATTCACTCCAGAATCAACAAGCACAGGGTATTACACTATTGCCGAATCATCTCCTGCTCTTGTTGACGATTGTGCCTTTGTAGGAGCAGTGGGCATGAAATATTCTGTAATGTCCTGTGGTCGTGTCTATTGTTTGAATGCCTACACTGGAAGCGAAGTATGGCATACTGATACAGGTGGGTGGGTCTCCGGCTCACCAGCAGTTGTCAATAATAAAGTCTATGTTGCCGACATGTTTAATTTCATTTCCTCGTGCAAATGCTACTGTCTTGATCAACATGATGGTCATATTGTGTGGACTCATGATATTGAAGGATGGGGCTTTTCCTCACCAGTTGTCTATGAAGGAAATGTGTTTGTCGGCACAGGATATGTGATAAATAATACCTTTGGAAAGATTTATTGTTTTGACGCACAGGGCAATGGGGATGGAACAACCGACCTTGTGTGGGAATATCCGCCCCAAGGACAGACTCTGTCCCAACCTATTTTTAGTTCTCCTGCTGCTGCCAATGATCGCGTCTATTTTTGTGGTGTGGATACCTACATCTATTGTTTTGATGCAACGCCAGATGATGCTCTCGACGAAGGCATTTGCGATCCGCCAGGATCTGCCTATGATTTGATATGGACATTCAAAGCACAATATGGCATTCGTTCTTCTCCAACAATAGTCAATGAACGGTTATATGTTGGCTCGGGAAGTGAAGTCTCCAATCATGGTACACTGTATTGTCTCGATGTCTCGTCGCAGGGGAATGGGAGCTTGATATGGGAAAATACGCAGGTAAAAGGGTCAGGAGTCAGCTCTCCAACCGTTGCCAATTCCTGTGTCTACATGGGATGTCACGAACCACGATTATATTGTATTGATGCGGTAACTGGTAACATTACATGGACCTACGAAACCAGCGAACCTCTCTCCTCATCGCCATCATGTTCGGGTGACGTGCTGGTGGTAGGTACAGGAGATTGCGAATATAGCTCAGGGCGTCCTTTCAATGGATCACTTCTCTGTTTGAATACGACTGCACAAACCGCAGTATGGGAGAAAGGGACCAAACATTGGGTTCCCTCATGTCCTTCCCTTGCAAAAGGACTTATTGTGGTGTCTTCGGAACCAAGCGTACTCTGTTTTTCCGAAAATACTGCCCCCCAGCAACCGCAACGACCGTCAGGACAAATTATCATTACTCCTGGAGAGCCTTACGACTATTCTACGAGCACTAGTGATCCTGAAGAAGATGCTGTTCGCTATGGATGGGATTGGAATGGTGATAAACAGGTTGATGAATGGACCTCCTTTTACCCCTCTGGCGAAATAGTAACAACGTCACATACGTGGCCACCATGGAGTATTAAACTGATACGAGTGAAGGCAGAAGATATCAAAGGCTTTCAAAGCGATTGGTCAAAACCGCTCCCTGTTGTTACCTCAATGCAGTATACCTCAAAGTCAATGGAATCTCTGAAGATAAGTACCAAACTTCTTCCGGTAACACACTAACGCTTTACTCTTTAATTTTTAGTATTTATCCTATTATCTATTAGAAGTAACAATATGGATAAGGC
>CAZWZY010000042.1:0-4320 GCA_964638175.1 uncultured Thermoplasmatales archaeon
GTTCCTTCATTGCTTCCTCTCCTCATGCAAGTTGTCTAATTTCTTGAGCTTTTCAGCTAATTCTTTCATCTTTTGTCCAAATGTTTTCATCAGATTACCTCAATGATAATGCCAGTAGCGAGGAATGCAATACCGATTGCGAACACAAGCCACGGCAACTTTGCGATGTCGTTTTCCTTCCAGCCTTTTTTCCTGAGTTTGGCATAGATGTATTTATCTGCAAAACTCCCTCGGTACCAGTTCTTTGGCCAATTCATTATAACCTCTCCATATGATTTTCACGCTTTTTCCGTCGAATGACGGGATCCTTGGCGTGCTTCTCTTTTACTTCTTCTTTATGTGCTAAAAAATTCAAATGATATTCAAAAATTGATTCAGTCATGAAACATCGCCTCCATCTGATTATACACTTTGCGTTTGGTCATAATTTTATAATACGATCCAGCATCACAAATTGCTTCAGGATAAATGGGGTGGATAATCTCAGTATTTGGAAGCATAGTAAACAAAGGATCGACTGATAATCTCTTCAAAAGACATGTTGACTTTGATTTTGGTTTGTAAATATCTTTTGGAACAAAATCAGGGCATGTCTCCGCAGCTCTATCATAAGGGTGCAAGAGTTCGACGTCCATGCATTTATTAGGATAACGATAACAACAGCTCTGACAATATAATTTCAATTCTTTTTCACGGCCGATATCGTCTAGTTCTTTTCGCTTGTTTTCCCGTTGCCAGTATTTTTCTGGAGTCTCATTTGGTGATGCACACAATATATCACCCGGCTGTGTCAGCATTTCCTTCACCCCCCTTGATGTGTTTATTTATCATTTTGTAGACACGACTGATTTCATGAGCAAGAAAATCTTGTCCAAACTCAGAGTAAAACTCCCTAACAAAAAACTCCTCAGGCATGCCAAGATGCGTTATCAACAGGTTATACGCCCATTCGACGTGATGCTGTTCAATAGTGTCAAAATCAGCTAGTTTTTCTTGCGTCTTGGCTGTCAGGGATGTCAATGTGTTTTTTGTACTGTTTTTTTCACTCTCCCGCGTACGCGTAAAGGGTAAAAATAACCCTGACAACCCTGACATCCTTTCCTCATTTTTCTTATCTGTTGTTTCTCCTAATACGATACCTTGCCAAGCATTAGCACGTTTTCCGGCGATTGTGGGGCGATAGTCATTGACACGCACATGTTCGTGAAGTCGCATCGAAAATGCGTTTTTGGCCATGCCTGGTAAATTATTTTGTGCACAATAGCCAATGAATGCATTGTAAAGGTCGTCTTTCAGCACATACCCTTCAGCACCAATCTCTACACAATCCATAACAAATGCTGCAATTGGTGACGCTAACCGTTTATAAGACTCCCTCATATCATCTGTTGTCGGTGTGTTAGTGAAGGCATTGTTTTCTAACAGCCGCTTCAATCCTTCAAGGGCAAAATTCAAAAGGCCAGACATCTCCTCATCTGTAGTAAGTTTTTCAAGTAAATTTGGATCACAAGCAGCCCCTTCAAATCTATTCGGAAAATTAATGAAAACCCATCTTCTGAAATATGCATCGGTGTCGTCCTTCGTTTCTGGGAGTCTGTTCGCAGAAAAAATAAGTTTTGCGTAATTCACAAAATTAAAAGGGTCTCTATATTTCCGATCTGCCGTAAGCAGGTCGCCCCCCGTAACCATCTTAAAAATACCTGTTTGGTAGAGTGCCTTGTCTGTAACATCTGGATAAATATTTGCAAGTTTTCCATATAAATTACAGCAAGCAAATTGTGATTCTGCCAGTTCCTGTAATGATATTGATGAGATGTTTTCCTTACCAAGAAGTTTGGTTAACAGAGAGAGAACCGTACTTTTTCCGTTTGCCCCCTCTCCTAGAAACATGACTGCTTTTTGTATAGAGTATTTTCTGTACAGACAATATCCAAACACCTCTTGCAACAGGGGGACATCTTCATCCTTAACTACTTGGTATAAGAACTCTTTGATTTTATCAATCTTTGCATCTTTGTTATAAATAACAGGTAATTCATTTAAAAAAAAGTAGTCTGGGGAATGATCAGTAAATTCACCCGTTTCAAGATTATACACGCCGTTTTTTAGATTGACAAGCATCGGGTTTGAACTGAATATCTCTCGTTTCTGGTAATTTTTATCTTTTATATAGCCTACTGTTTCATTTTTGTACGTTTCTCTTGTTTCCTGATCTAAAAAATCCTGTGTAAGCTTTCGTATGACCATTTCCCCATCAGACTCATAATAGCCTCCATTATAGCGATATATTTCCCCGTTATCAATAATAGTTATAAACCGTTGCGATAACCCAGAATATATCAGTTCGCCAAGATTTGGGATGATCAGGCGACGAGCGACTAGCGTCCCCTTAGAATTAAACGACTCCTCCCATACATTATATTCGTTAAGAAGTTGACGTTTTTGAGCGTCATCGACAGATGGTAATGTCACGCTCTCTCCTCACACGCTACAAATACATTCAAGCGTTCGTTGTCTTCGTTCTTCTAGGATTGCTGCAAACTGCAACCCCCGTTCATGCGATTTAAACAGCCTCAAGATCTCTTCTTGTATTTTTTTCGGTTGACGCAAAAAGTCATACCGATCTGAAAAGGCAACATCTGCAAGTTTCAGGATTCCCGTGATATTCAGTCCATTTCCATACTTGCGAAATTCCCGCCGTGAAACGAACCACGCAATATTCTCAGGAGTCAATACCTGGAAGTCGCTCATGCTGCGCCTCCCTGTAAAAAGGAGACAGGAGGGGAAGAGGGTGGTGAGGAGAGAAGAAAATATCCCATCCCCGTCCTGTCATGCTGATGTGAAACCGTTGCAGGGTGAGATGACCCTGGTGTGTGGGATGGGATGCATATTCCTATTTCTTTATCTTCACACCCAAACACCCGGCAACGGTTATCACTCTGAAGTAAAGGGGATAAAAACCCCCCGCTTTTGAGAATAGAGAAGGAAAAACATGCGGGGGGCCTTACGTTAGGGGTGGCTATTCCACCGTGGAAAGAGCTAGGAATGAAAACCATTGGCACAGGAGGCCTAGCTCCGTTCCTCTGAAATAAAGAAAAGAAAAAAGAAAGGGTTTTAATAAGAGGCTGGAAAACCAATGAAGCTGTTTTTTGCCATTCCACTCGGCTTTTTACACCTGTTGCATCCCGTAAATCTCTCCCGGCCCACATTGCGTTTCTCCTGTTGGAAAAACGGGTGGAGCCGTTTTTTAGGGTTTCACTCGTTTTTTGGGCCAGCGGGCTTTCCTCTTCTTTTTTGAATGTAAGGGCCCGTTGGATCCAATCGTACGGTGCTTGATCGTAGTATTGCTCCGCGTACTTCACGTAGCTCATCGTCGTCTGTATGTTTTCATGCCCGAGCCAGTTCTTGACCCGATAGCAATCGAATGTCCCTGTCTTTATTTTGGTCCGTATCAACCGAGCGATTGCACACCAGTGTCGTGTGACATACGGGGTAAAGTGTGGCCAAACCCTTTTTCCTTGCTCCGATAGCCGATGGCCAAGGTGACGTACCGTAAACGGTTTTCCGTCTGGCTGCAAGAACAGATAATCATCGCTCTTGCCGTTTTCTACTCTTGGCCTCCAGCTATCCAGCCAGTTCTTGAGAGATTTTTTTCTCCAATCTGTCGTTAATGCCTTGTCAAGCAATATCGTTCGTTTTGAGCTCCGTTTTTTCGTTTCCGTTATGGTAAGATATGCTGTATCATTGTCGTTAAAGACAACATCCTTTGTTTTCAATATCGCCAATTCGCTTGGCGATCTCATGCCAATGAGGTATGAGGTGAAGAACAGATATTGATACAGCTTTCGTTCATAGCGGTTTGTGCTGTATTTGTAGTGCCAGAACTCCCGTACTATCTCAGGAAACGGTATCAGCCGTCTTGCCGTGCGTGGCGGTGGCGGTAGCCTGATGTCCCATGACCGTATGCCATACGCTCTGAGAAACATCTGCATTGCCTTCCATTCGTGTGCAATGGCATGCGGCGATGCATTTTCGACCTGGAGCCTATAGTCCATGTGTCGTATGAAGTTCTCATGCGTAGGACGGCTGAAATCAACGGGACATGCGTGCGTGGCCATGAACCTGGCATAGCGTAAGTTCTTGTCTATTGTGGAGTCGCTGAGAAACTGTCGCACTTTTGCGTGTATTCCTACGTCGTCGAAGGTGCTTGTCTCGGAATTAAGGGTTATTGGTGTTTCCAACCTAGAGATATATTCCAGGTTGTAGGATTCCATCCCTTCCTCGTTTTTGCGTTCCTCGGAATGAGGCAAAAACATATCG
>CAZWZY010000042.1:4420-6171 GCA_964638175.1 uncultured Thermoplasmatales archaeon
ACCTACACACATCATTTAAGAGACTTTGATTCTCCCTGATGTCTTTCTCAAGGAGTTTTTTCAGCTCGTTAACATCATTGATCTGATGCCCGCAGTCCAAACAATGGTTGAAATACCACCAGGGCGAACCGCATCTGGGGCAATTAACCAAAGACGGCAACCTCCATTTCTTGATGTCTTCGTTCCCATTGCTCGGTAGCGACGTCCCGGTGCAATTTCCACTTGATGAACTCGATGGTCGTCGCTTCCTTGCCTTCTTCAGCACAGCGTCTATCAAATTCTATCCAATCAGGGTCTACCTGTCCTATCTCCATTTCCTACCCCTCCATTGCTTACCCATACATTCAAGCCGTCAAATACTGGGTTGTCCTTGATAGACTCCCAGTACGACGGTACGCACTTCAATGTCCAATGGGGATCCTCTTTCCCCTTGAACTTGCTCCAATAGTTGAACGTAAGCTGTTTGAGCGTGTCTTTGACTGCTTTGGTGGAGTTTTCACCATCTCTCACCTGAATCACGATCTGCTCGTCTTTTTCCTTTTCTATCGGTTCTTTTTCTTGTTTAAAAAGTGCGTCAATGAGTAATAGTGCATCCTCCTTAGAATCGGTGGTAGAGTCAATAACTACTCTTATGAGACCACCCCCACGAAATAACCATCAATGACTTCTAATTCTTTTAAAAACAAGGGACCAAGTGCCTCTAGGTTTCTACTCAAATGGCCACCTTGCTTGAAAACCGGCTGCTTACTTGTTACTAATACTCCCATTCGTCTCACCACCATTGTTTTTAAAATCTTTTAACGCACGTCTCACTGCATCTACACAAAACTCATTTCGAGAACGGAAACCATTGATTTTATCTCTAACAACATCATCAATTTGGTCGATAAGAAAATCAGGCAACCGAACAGTCGTATACCCGTGCTCTTCTGTCATATTATTATCACAAAAATGTAATACGAAAGTGATATATAAATGTTGCGACATTAATGTCATATTAATGTCATAATTAAGATTATTAAGATAGAACCATTATGTCTTTCGATGGAATCAAAAAAATCAGGAAGATTTACTTCAGTCAATATCCCAACCATTCTTATCGAAGAGATTGATAAATTGTTGCTGGAAAAATCATTTCTCTATACAACAAAAGCAGATTTTATAACAGATGCCGTTCGCAAACAAATTATGAAAATCAAAAAAGAAATGCGAGAAGAGAAATTTCCTAAAAGAAATAAGGGGAAATAAAAACATGAAGAAGAAAATTATTTTATTTTTGGGAACTATTATTTTATCATTCGCTCTTTTTTCTGGTTGTAACCAACAAGCTACAATTACATCAGATGAACCAAATTATGTCGTTAGTAACACATCTGAATCCATAGACAATGAAAGAAAAATAGAACATGTTTGTGTTGAAATACAAAATTTTGATAATAAAGACATGTTACTCACTATAGATTTTCAGTTTACTCTTCTTGATTTAGACGAACTCGGTCAAAATCCTTATGGTGGCGGTCGTAACAATGGTGGTGGAACCGCCTGGGATGATTTTTACACTATACAAAAAACAGTAATAATTCAAGCACATGATATCGAAAAAATTTACTGTACCCCACAATCACAATATGATAACAAAATAGAAGTTGAATGGGACTATGAAATATCAGCATCTTTTGTTTAGAATCCCAATTCTCTTTCGATTTTCACAATCTTACTCTCTTTGACACGGTCTACAATATCTTCTATTT
>CAZWZY010000043.1:0-5931 GCA_964638175.1 uncultured Thermoplasmatales archaeon
ACCAACTCCAACGGATTGATGAAGCAGTGAAACAACGCAATCAACCCATTATTACTTTTGTCTGTCTTGATGAGGATAGTGCGACTATTGCGGTATTGCGACAAAGTGGATTGCAATGGATTGCTGACATTGACTCGAAACGATCAGGAAAGATGTATGAAAGCAAGGACACGCAACCAGATTATTTTGGTGAGGTACTTGCTGTCGTCAAAATGAACAAAACAGACCAATCAACGCTAGTGGTGTTAGGCCCAGGGTTTACCAAAGATCATTTTATAAAATTTGCTCGGGAGAAAGCACCTGAAGTGGTTGAATCAGCACTCGTCCATGGTACAGGACATGCAGGGATGAACGGCATCAATGAGGCAATAAAGACTGGTATTGTGGAGCAGATCACCAAAGAAAATCGGGTGGTCTTTGAAACAGGGCTTGTGGAAAAGCTCTTTGAAGAAATGAAAAAAGATGGAGTAGTAGCCTACGGTGAGGATGAAGTAAAAACTGCGCTGCAGCATGGTGCTGTTGAGCGGGTGCTGATTACCGATACACTCGTTCGTACCCAAAAAGGAGAAACGTTTCTACAGTTGGCAAAACAACACAACAGTCAGTTCACTATTATCAATACGTTGCATGAAAGCGGAAAAAAATTAGAAGGAATCGGGGGGGTTGGTGCCCTCCTCCGATTTAAATGTTAGCTGTTCTTTAAACGATATCTCTACCGTGACCAATGGTTTTGATTAAGTCAGCAAGAGAAGTTTCTTGCATGTCATCGTCGTCGTTGTTTTCATCGTCCATGTCTTCTGACATCTCTTGCTCAATCGTTGGGGAATAGTAGGTATACGAAACAAACAGGTTAAATGCGTTTCCTTTGTCTTTTAAGTATTGGAGTGGTCTGCGTAATTTTTCTCCGGTATTGACGGTGACTAAAACATCATAGGACGCATCGTTTTTCCCTTGGACCATGTCATAGACCAGTTGTTGTGCTTCTTCATAATCTTCTGCATCAAGAGTCTCATCATATGGTCGGTCATAGGCAGTAAAATATAACGTCTCATTTCCGCTTCCTGTGTCCTGATAGGTTTGGTATTCGCCACCACTAGGAGCAATCTCTGCGGTTAAAGTATCCTCGCCCTTCGATAAGATACCTCGATAGGTATTATCATCATCCCATACAATTTGTACGCTGATACTGGTTAATACGCTGCCAGATGGGACAGAAACAGCAATGGGGTCAGTATAGGAGGCTGACTTACCTGCATATCCTTCAATACACGCCAATTGACCACTATATTCACTCCAAGTTACCATAAATGCCTCTTCCGTTGGTCCTTCATCTTCATCAGGTTCTTCAGAAGCAGTATAGAGAACAATGCCAACTGCTGCAATAATGAGAATGACAACTCCCACAATTGCAATCATTTTGTCACTTTTTTTCAGGTTCATTACACAGTCACCTTTACTATTTTATTAATTAGATTTTATTTTTCTATTATAATAAGTATAGTTACCCCTTTATTAAATTTTTCCTTTTTATTTTAATTTTTCAATTAATATCAGGATTATATGAGAGAGATACTTATTATGTTTTCTGTTTATCGTCAGTGATAACAAGGGATAATTGCGTTCCACAAGACCTGCATGCACCATTCTTCACTCCTGTTAGTTTTGTGGTAAATCCATAGCGCTCAATACAGGTCGCCCCACAATGAGGACATATCGTATGTTCATACGTTCCATGTGGAACATTCCCCAGATACGGAAACTGAATTCCCTCGTTTTTTGCGATGTCATAGATGCGTGTCAAGGTATCAAGTGGTGTTGGTGGTACGTCGGTCAGATGATAATCAGGGTGAAAGCGGGAAAAATGCACTGGCGTATCTGCCCCCAGTGTTTCTACTACCCAGTGGCAAAATGAGGTGATTTCATCTATGGAGTCGTTATGAGTGGGGATCACCAGATATGTCAATTCAAGATGAATCCCAAGCTTTTTTGCTCGTTTGCACGTTTCTAACACTGGCGCGAGACGTGCGTTGCAGATTGTCTTATAAAATTCCTCATGAAATGCCTTAATATCGACATTCATTGCATCAAGATACGGTGAAAGCTCTTTCAGCGGTTCCTTTGTGATATATCCATTTGTCACATATACCGTGTACAGTCCTGCTTGGTGAGCGATTTTAGACGTATCAAGAGTAAATTCATGCCAAATTGTAGGCTCATTATAGGTCCAGGCAATCCCTTTGCAGCCATGTGTTTGTGCTAACGCTACCATATGTTGTGATGTACCTTCTTGCAAGGGAATAGTCTCTGGTGTTCCTCGAGAAATCGTGTAATTTTGACAGTGAAGGCACTGGAAATTGCAACCAACAGTGCCAAGCGAAAAGACGTTGGTGCCAGGATGAAAATGGTACAAAGGCTTTTTTTCAATAGGATCAACAGCCATTGATGAATATGAGCCATAGATAAGCGTAGAGAGTGCTCCTTTGGTATTTTCACGAACGCCACAAAGGCCTCTCTTTCCATCTTTAATAGTACACTGATGAGCGCATAACTGGCACTGGACCAGCTTGTTCTTGAGTAGTTTCCAATGACGTGCCTCTCTCTTCATAGACGCCATGTAATACAGAAGGCACAGTATTAATAGCTTATTGTCCTAACACAAGACCGCCAAGACTCCTGAGCAATCCACGATGAGGATAGTAATCGGTGATTTGTGGATCCATAGTGCTGTATTCCGTAAGATCTTCGCGATGTTTTAAGGTGTAGCTTGCGTAGTAGAATGCCTCTTCAACAGATACCTTGCCATCTTTAAATAAGCCTAATCTGGTTGGGCGTCCCATCTTTCGTATTCCTGGACGATATCCATCAGCATCACCTGTTTGTAGTCCCTCAAACCACAGTAGTGAAAACAGAGGGCCTTGAGTGGTACTGGCATAGCCAATACGAAACTTACTTGCTCCTGACATAACTACTCTTCCCGATTGAGGAATGCCAGATCGTAGGAGGAATAACGTGGGAAAGTTATAGATAGTTTTATCAGAAAAACCACCACTAAAACAGGCGTCAACAATCACACATGTTTCAGTGGATTGTAATCCGGATAGCATGTCTCCTAATTCTTTATCGGTGAGTGTATCATCCCACAAAAAGAGTGCACTGCGCTCTAAGACTTTTCCTCCAGTAAAGGTCTTGGTGTTATCCCCACATCCGTGGCTAAAGAACCACAGAAAAACTTCGCTGTCTTCATAGTGATTTGCCTCTTCAATAATATGGGCAATACTTGCCTCAACCGTTCCTTTTGTTGCACCGCCATAGACAATATTGTATTCATGGTGCCGTTGTTGTAAGGTTTGTACCCGCCCTCCATAACCTCCATCAGCACGAATCCAGCCGTCGTCAAACAATAAGATGATATTGGAGGTTGCATAGCCGTATTCTTGGATAAAATATGCCGCCATCTCTTCTGCAAGAAAAAGACCGCCATTCCCAAGTTTACTTTCATTATCTTCCGGAAAGTTTGCGACCGCGACAAATAATGCCCAGCGGTGAGCATCAGAGGCAACGGTTTCGGGATTATCAAGAATAATCGTGATTTCTTCAACAGGAGAGTAATCTTTGCCATCCCATGCTCGTGCACGAATGGTATAGGAGCCGTCTTCGAGTGCATAGGTGACCCAATCATAGCTCCACTGAACCGTCCCTTGAGCAACCGTCCAATTGTCCTCTCCAAGCTGGAGTTCTACCTGCACCAGGTCGTCATCACCATCAGGGTCAGTAGCCGTTCCACTAATCATGACCAGATTAGATACCCGAGTGCCATCATACGGATAGACGATATCGACAAGCGGTAGTTCATTGCGACTGCTATCATCTTCTAGACATCCAGAAAAGAGGGAGATGGCAATAACAATAACACCTACAACCGCAAGGAGTCGTTTATCCATGGTATACCATAAAATAGTTCTGTTGTTCTCCTTTAAATCCTTTATGTGACATATCTTACCTTATCTATTCAAAAGATTTATCATAAGAAGCGTGATTTGACGAATGAAAAGGGGCGGTACTGTGAAGAAGTTAACGTATCGACAAAGTGGTGTCGACATCGAAAAGGAAGAACAAGCCATTAAAGGGATACTTTCCAGCATCACGTCACAGCGAACAGGGTTTGGCAAGCCCCTAGGCGGACACTACGCAGGATTAATTGATTTTGGTGACTATGCACTGGTGTTATGCACTGATGGAGTGGGCAGTAAAGTCAAAATTGCCTCGGAGATGAAAAAATGGGATACCGTTGGTATCGATTGTATTGCCATGAACGTCAACGATGCGTTATGCGTCGGTGCAGAACCCCTTGCCTTTGTTGACTATCTTGCCATTGATGATCCTGATCCTGCGATTACCAAAGAGCTTGGAAAAGGGTTGGAACAGGGGGCAAAATTGTCCAATATCTCTATTGTCGGTGGTGAAACCGCGTCATTACCTGAAATTATCAATGGGTTTGATTTGGCGGGAACCTGCCTTGCTTATGTCAAAAAAGACAATATCATTACCGGGGAAGCTATTGCCCCAGGTGATGTCATCATTGGTCTGGCAAGCAGCGGTCTTCATTCCAATGGGTATAGTTTGGCCCGAAAGGTAATCCAGCACGCTGACTTGTTTTACCAAGACACCTTTCCTACAGGTATATATCCAGGAAAAAACATCGGAGAGGTTTTGCTGACCCCTACCCAGATTTATGTCAAAGAAATTCTCCAAGTATTGAAGAAAATAAAAGTCCATGGTCTTGCCCACATCACGGGGAGCGGGGTTCTCAATCTTCCTCGATTGAAAAAAGGAGTGCAATTTGTGATTACCGATCCTTGTGAGCCTCAGCCTATCTTTACCTTTTTACAGGAGCAGGGGGGCATTGATACCAAAGAGATGCATCGGACCTTTAACATGGGCATGGGATTTGCTATTGTCGTAGACGCAGATGATGTAGAAACTACGATCAAGACAGTAAAAAAACATGCAAAAATACCTGCTCAGGTTGTCGGACAGGTAAAAAAAGGCCACGGTGTAACGGTACCACCACTCAAGTTAGCCTATAAAGACCTGTGGAAATAACAGATACAAGAGTCCAACGATAATTGGCTGATGAATCAAATAGATAATGAGTGTGTGTCTGCCAAGAAAGGACATGATGCGCACCGATTGTGTTGATGACCACTCTGGGGAGATGTAGGTTCGTTTTCCATTAGAATAGAAGCGATTTCCTAGAAAAACACCAAGGAGCACCACGCCAAACCAAGGGAGTAAAGGATAATAATCAACGGTGTAAAACACCGTCGGTTTGAAGCCCAGCCACAGCAGATACGGAGAATCTATCGTAATCGTGTATAGGATAATGCCAAGCACAATGAAGATTAATCCGCCAACCAAGGGTACAACATGAGATGAGAGCAGTGGGACGGCAAGGATCATGGAAAGACCGATGCAATGCAAAATGCCAAAAATCACAAATCCTTCACCCAAATACAGCCACGTCGCTAACGTGATGCCCAGGGCGATGACGATGATTTTTAAACCGCGTAGAATTAGACTAAGCCGGATTTCTTTTTCCGTTGCTATTGAACGAAGTTGTGAACGGCGTAACGTGAGTGAGATACCAACAAGGAGTAAAAACGTACTCGCGATTCCATAGGCTAAAAGTTTTGTAGGAAAAGAGGAAAAATCAAGGTCGTAAATGCCAAAAAAAGCAATATCAAACAAGAGATGATACACCACCACCAGACAGATAGCAACGCCTCTGATGCAATCAAGTTCCCATAGTCTCTCGTGATGACCCACAAGTATCAGACAAAATCTGATTCCTTATAAAACTGGTGATGGTAAAAAGAGTAGCGGGGAGTGGATTTGAACCACTGATCTACGGGTTATGGGCCCGTCGGGATT
>CAZWZY010000044.1:0-5833 GCA_964638175.1 uncultured Thermoplasmatales archaeon
ACATCTCCCTAATGCTTAAATATAGCTTCTATTATTATTGGCAATACTTTCTTATATAAGTAAGGAGTAACCCTAATAATGATTCACAGAGGTTATTATCTTGGACAATGCAGATAAATCAAAAAATGAAGAGACGCCTGGAATACCGGACGAAGAGGTAAAAGAAGAACACGGTGAAGAAGGGCAATCAGGCGTTTCTGAGAAAAAAAAAGAAGAAGCTCCGTTGGAAGAATCATCAAAAGAAGAGAACTCTACAGAAGAAGCAAAGACTGAAGAACAACCAAGCGAACCTGCTGGGAAAATACAGAGCAAGCATTCTGAACCGAAAAAACAACCACCAAAACAGGATGCGAAAAAGAAAAAACACAAAGACGATTTTCGCTATATTGTACGATTAGCAAATACTGATATCGATGGGGAAAAAACGCTTATACAAGGGCTAACAACCATTAAAGGTGTAGGGATGCATATGAGTGTCCTTGTATCAGACAAGACGACCATTCCTCGAGAAACAAAAATGGGTGATTTAACCGATGCCCAAATTAAACAAATTCAACAAGCATTGGATTCCATTGTAGACGATGCTCCTGGATGGATGCTAAACCATCGAAAGGATACGGAAAGCGGTAATGACATTCATCTTATTGGTCCTGACATAGACATGCGATTACGAGATGAAATCAATATCATGAAAAAAATACGATCATACCGGGGAATTCGACATGAGCGAGGACTTCCAGTGCGCGGACAGCGAACGCGTGCCAACAACCGAAAAGGTTTAGCACTCGGTGTGTCAAAAAAGAGAGAGCAACAGAGTAAAACGTGATAACCATGGGTAAACCAAAATTTTCTCGGAAAAAATACGAAACTCCCAGTCACCCCTGGCAAGAAGATCGTATCAAGGCAGAAAACGAGTTGATTAAGAAATACGGATTGAAAAACAAACGAGAAATCTGGAAGGCGGAGACAAAATTACGGAACTATCGTGGCCAAGCACGAGAATTGTTGGCAAAAGTACGTACTGGCGATCCGCAGAGTAAGAAAGAAAGTGACCAATTATTGATGAGTCTTTCTCGCATGAATATTTTAAAGCCCAATGCAACATTGGATGATGTGCTGGCATTAGATACTGAATCTATTTTGTCACGAAGATTACAAACGCTTACATATCTAAAAGGACTGGCAAGAACACCAAACCAAGCACGGCAATTAATTGCCCATGGACACCTTGCGATTGGTGGGCGCAAGGTAACGGTGCCAGGATATATAGTAACAAAAGAGGAAGAGAGTGAAATTAGTTACATCAAACAATCACCACTCAACGATACCATGCATCCTGCTCGTCCTCGAGCAGATTTTAAATCGGTGCCTGCAAAAAAAGAAGAGAAACAAGAAAAGGAAACAGACAAAAAATCTGAAGAGAAACTAAAGGAAGAGCAAGAACTCAAAAAAGAATCAAAAACAGAAGAAGAAACAAAAGAAGAGAAGGCAGATGCAGAAAAGGGCAAGGAAAAAACAACAGAAAGACCACCAGTAGAAGAGAAAACGGAACCAGAAAAACAAGAACCTACAGAGCAACCTGCATTTGAAAAGCAAGAAGAGGGGAAACCTGAATCTGAGCAGAAATCTGAAGAGAAGAAAGAAGGAGGACAATAACCATGGGAAGAGTTGGGGTTGCACATATTTTTGCGTCATTTAATAATATTATCATTACCGTAACTGATTTAACAGGTGCCGAAACCATCGCCCGCTGTTCAGGAGGTATGGTTACCAAATCAGCAAAAGACGAAGGTTCCCCATACACAGCCATGAAGGTCGCACAGACCGTTGCTGAATCCATACGAGAAAAGGGAATCGATCGCGTGAATGTCATGGTTCGAGGGCAAGGAGGCAATAAGTCAGGTACTCCTGGGCGTGGTGCCCAGGCAGCCATCCGTGCATTAGTACGAAGTGGTCTTAAAATCGGAAGGATAGAAGATGTTACACCCATCCCTCATGATGGCTGTAGAAAAAAAGGTGGAAGACGAGGTAGGCGTATCTAGGTGACACACATGAAGCTTGATGTCGTTGAATTAAAACCAAAAAAAGCAGTGCTCAAAATCGAGGATACGGAACCATATTTTGTGAATTCCTTAAGACGAATCATGTTGGCCGAATTACCAAAATTAGCCATAGATGATGTTATCATTTACGATAATACAAGTGCATTGTTTGATGAAATTATTTCCCATCGACTGGGGCTCATACCTATTCCAACAGACTTAAATTTGTTGACATTTCGAGATAAGTGCAGTTGTAAGGGAAAGGGGTGTCCAAACTGTACAGTTCGTTATACTCTTAGCAAAGAGGGAAATGGTATCGTTATTTCGGGAGATTTACAACCAGAGGAAAAAAGTTGGGCCATTACCGAAGACAAAATTCCTATTGTTGAACTGCATAACGATCAGCGACTTATTTTGGAAGTTGAAGCAGTGCTGGGAAAAGGCAGGGACCATGCAAAATGGCAAGCAGTACAAGCACCAGGATACACATTTATGCCAGCTATTGATATTGATAAGAAAAAGACGGATGAAGTAAAAGAACTTGTCGACAACTTACCACCAGGAATCGTCGAATTAAAAAATGATAAACTTGAAATAAAGGATGTTAAGAAAATAGCAGTGCTTGAGTCTCAGATTGAAAAGACAAAAACAGATTGTATTACCGTTACAAGAGATCAAACAAAAATTTTGTTCAGCTTTGAAACAGATGGTTCGTTAACAGCAAAAGATGCATTAATAGAAAGTGCAAAGTTGCTTGAGAACAAATATGCAGAATTAGGGAAATTACTCAAAACAGTAAAATAATTTCAATATCGGTGTTCAACACAAACATCTTTTTTAACCATGTTTCACTTTCGTGTTATTGACACTGCTGGGCCTGTGGGGTAGCTTGGTATCCTTGTAGCTTCGGGAGTTATAGACTTGAGTTCAAATCTCAGCAGGCCCACTTTTAAAAATCAAAGAAGATTTAATGCGTTGTCTAAAAATTCTTCTGCATATTTTAGTGCTGTTTTCAGCACTCTCTTGATGGTAAGTTAATCCATAATCTGCTTCATGTCGTAGATTCATACAAAGTTCAAGATTTTCAACCATCTCTATATTTAATTCATCCTCTTTAACATAAAGTTCTCTCAAAGCAACGATTAAACAAAAATGACTCTTCTCACGATATCCTTTTTTCAGGACTAATGCTTTTGCAGCGTGGAACATGGAATAATATGACTGTATAGCGGCCCATTTAAAATCTCCCTCACTCAGACTATTTCTAGCTCGTTCAAGATCATATTCTGCACTCTCCAGTTCTTTTTGAATAATTTCCTTTAAAGATTTAATCTTAATTAACCGCCTTTCTTTGATACAGCGTTCAAAATCATTCATTTTTAACATCCCACAATGTTATTCCCTTATTAATTTCTTGGTAAAATCCTTTATCTTTTTCTTTAATCTTCATTAAATCTCCTGCGTTTACGACGACTGCTTGGATTTTTCTATTAAGCTTCGCATTTAAAAATTTTTTATTGACTTTATCTTTTTCATTTGTTAAAACAAGCAGATCAATATCACTTTCAGTTGTGTCTTCTCCATTTGCACAGCTACCAAAAAGAATAATTTTTTCTGATACGTCTTTAAGCTTATTTACTAATGACGTTAATTCGTTTATTGTCATAAATATCTTAAAATTCCTAATAGATGGATTCATTTGGTTTATCTGATAGTATATATTTTTTCCACTTTTGTTTTCCTTAATAAAATTCATCTGTTTTAAAGATTTAAGAGTTTTATGAGTTCCACCAACACTTTTATTCATATTTTTAGCTATTTCTCTAATATAAAATTGTTTGTCCGGATTACGTGCTAAAAATGTAAGTATCTGTAAACCTAAAGGTGTTATGTTCACTTTTTCGAACATATGTTCACTTTTTCGAACCATAATTATTAGTAATGTAGACAATTATATAAACTTATCGAGAGAGAATATCAAAACCATGAATATTTACAAATGTTTTACCCTATCTTTCTCCCACTACCTTGTTTGCCCCTCAGCAGGCCCATCTGTTATAAAAATTTATGTTGTAACTGCTTTTGCTTTAGAAGAAGTAAGAACTGGTTCGTATTTTTTAACAGTAACTTTTGATTCCATCTCAGCAATTTGACCCGCTAACTCAAAGTCAAATTTTAATATAACCTGGACAAGTTTATTTTCCATATTTAGTTTATAAAGAGATGAATTACCAGATTCTCTTGTTTTAATTATTAGTTTCTTTTTAAGAAGTATTTCAATAATTTTATATACTGTTGGACGGCTTACTTCTGAATGTTTAGATATATCTGAAACATTGTAATCATAGTTAGGATGATCTGCAAGGAAATCAAGTATTTTTGTTTGTGGGCTGTTTCCAAAGATTTCTTTGAACATTTAATACACCTATACCTATATATGTCACCCAAAGTATATAAACTTTTTTAACAACTATGTAAAAAAAATTTACATAATACATATAATACAACCAATCATATCAAAAATACGATATGAATTTTACAGATGCGCAAGTAGATCTACTATTCAAATTATGGAGAAATAGATGTTTTGGAAAAGGACATATGCTAATAGATAATTTAGTTGGAGGATTTCCAAGTCATATTAAAGGTCAAATGCAAGGAGAACTTGACGAGTTAATCAAAAAGAATATTGTAATCAAAAAACCATCAAAGCATGGAAAAGCAGTCTATATTAATTATGAATATAAGGATAAAATTGCATCTGCACTCAAAAAGAAATACCCATTTTTATAATCTAAACCCGTTAGATAATTCAAAACCATATAAAATCTATAATGTTTTACCCTGTTTTTCTCCTGTTACAAAGTGTGCCTCTCAGCAGGCCCACTTTTCTAAAAAAAGATTATTTTTTAACACTTTTTTCATAATCTTTTAGAGCTCTTTTTGAGGAATACCAAATATTTTCAATTTTTACTGCATCTAGCTTTCCTTGTCTTGCTCGAAGACTTAGATATTCCTGAGAGTAATCAGATTTATTCGATAATTCTGATAATGTTACAAGTCTTTCTTCATCAATAAAACTTGATAAATAATATTGAATTGATTCATTTACTGAACGAGCAATGAAGGTTGCAAAATCTGATAAATCTCCTTTATCTGCTTTGTTTAATGTTTTATAGTATTTTTCCCTATCTTCTTTTTGTATAACTATAGGGGGATATCCATTATTCATAAGATAAAAATTAGTTAGTAACCTTGCTACTCTTCCATTTCCGTCTATAAATGGGTGAATTCTTACAAACTCATGATGAATAAAAGCTGCTTTTTTAATAGTTTGAAGTTTAAGTTTTTCTATATTTTGAATATACTCATCCATCAATTTAACAATTTTAAGATAGCTTGGAGGCTTTATTTTTGCACCAGTTATTGAAACATTCTCAGTTCTATATCGTCCAGGATTTTTAAGTATTCCTTTCATGACAAACTCATGTATTTGTTGGATTATTTCTTGGGAGATCTTCTTTTTAGAATTTACGAGCTCTATCATTAAATCAAATGCTTCTGCATCATTTCTGGCTTCGATATGATCTTTTAAAGGTTTACCGCCAATTGTTACTCCTTCTTCAAGTACAAGTTTTGTTTCTTGGAGGGTAAGAGTGTTTCCCTCAATTGCATCTGAATGATATGTATGTCTAAGTCGAATATCTTCGATAATTCTTTTAACAGCATCTTTTGAAAGTGGTCTTAATGAATCTAATTTTTTCTTTTTCTTTTCAATTTTATTTAGAAGT
>CAZWZY010000045.1:0-5717 GCA_964638175.1 uncultured Thermoplasmatales archaeon
GGAGAAGGAACGGACGACTTTGATTTAAGCTCACTTTTAGGCACTTCAAAACCAGCGCTGGATAGGGATGATGTCCGCAAACAAGTGGAAGAAGATTTTGGCCCAGCTAAAAGAGCTTCAGGTATTAGATTTGACCGACAGATTCAAGACTTCAGGCAACAATCCCAACAGCAGGAAAGAGCACTAGAGGGACAACTAGGCACACGCAGGCGTTTCTCATCATCAGCCGAGGCCTATGTTCGCTTTGTGGATGATAAAAACCAAGAGAAAATAGCTGAATTGGAAGCTCAAAAAGAAGCGGCGATGCTTGACTTTGATGCTGAAATTGTATCAGCAGTAAATAAACGGATAGAACAAGAAAGAGAAAAAGCCCAAGAAGAATTTGACAACGCAATGAAAGTCATCGAACTTCAACAGGAACTAGAAGAAATCCAAGCTGAACAAAATCAACCATTTATCACTGCCTCAAGAGAAGCCGCCATTGCTGATTTGTTTGGCAAAGGTATTACTGACCCAACCGCTATTCAACAAATGTTGAACTTCCAAGGGGGTGAACAAATAGGCGATATTACCTTAGAGGAAATTAGCGACACTTTGGAAAATGTCCAAACATCAGGAGGTCTAGCCAAAGTAGTATTTGATAATCCTAAACTATTTACTCGCTTAACCAACACTAAACTAAACGAAATAGCTCCTGAGTTAGCTGAAATGGGTTTTGATTTTGAGGGAGCGATTGATAGTGCAATAGGGGATAAGGTAACACAAAATATCCAAGATACATCATCAAAAACCCAGCAAGTAATAGATGGATTTACTACCTTAGAAGAACTTACTCCTTCAACAAGAGAAGAAGTAAAGAATGAATTATTTGAATTAGGTTTTGCTTCTGATACTCCACCTGAGTGGTTTGTGGAATTCTTACAAACAGAAAAACAGCAAAATTTAAGACCAGAAGCTGTACAGCAAGAATGGAACCAATATCGTGCAGGAATAGCAGGAATAGAAACTCCGGCCAGTGATACCGAAATTCAAACAATAAAACAGGAATTCCCAGATCAATCTACCGCTATTGATGAAGCAGTAGCTGAGGGTTTTTCTGCTCAAGAGATTAGAGACTTTCTAGCTCAATAATATGCCAGTTTCAGATTTCATAAAAAAAACAAATACTGTGAACCCGTCACAGTTTGCTTCAAAACAGGCAACAAGACCTGTTAGTTTCTTTGCTTCTCAAAGCCCCGAAAAAAAACTCCTCGGAGGAACAAGTGCAGAAATAAGACAAGCTCCAATTGGACGATTTGAGGGATTATTTGATAAAGCAATTTCCGCTCTACCGGACTTTATAGAAGAACCGGCACGAGATATTGGCCAAGATATTAGAGAGGGGTTGTTTGGACGAGGTCAAGTCCCTGATATTGAGGGAAAAACAAAATTTGATACTGGCCTCGTTGGTTTTTTTAGGCCATTTGGCATAGGAAAACCAGCCGAGCAAAAAGCATTAGACAGGTCAAATCTATTAAAACCACTTGTAGAACAAGGAAAAATTAGTGAAGAAAGAGCGGATGAGATTGCAAAAAGTGTCATCCCTAGAGGGTTATTAGGACAAGTAGAAGATGTTGATTTAACCAAAGAAGAAAAATTGGCTTTAAGGCCGGTAAGAATAGAGGAAACATTGGATAAAGTATTCGGTGCTTTGGATATTGTTTCATTAGGAACGATAAAACCAATAGCAAAGTCTGCCGCTCAAAAAATTGCCAAGAGTAATGTGGTAGATGAGATTATTGAAATACTTTCAAAAGAAATTCCTGATTTAGCAGATGACGCAAAAACAGCATTCGCCAGAGCTTTAAGGGACATAGACAACGCTGATGATGTTCAAAAAGTATTAAACAGAACAGAACTTGCTTTGCAAGAAGCAAGAAAAGCTCAGCCGAAACGAAGTTTGCAGGAGATATTTACCGATACATCTGTTGGTAGGCCAAGAGCCACACCAAGACAAATAGAAAGGCCAACAGTGGCTCCTGAAACAAGGCCAACACAAATCCAGCCCCCACAAAAACGCACACCGACACAAACCAGATTGGAACAAGATATTTCACCATTGTCGCCAAGGATAACACAAACCCGCAGAGAGTCAACACTTCTTAAAGAAAGACTAAGAAGAGAGCAAACAGCTAGTCGGAGAGGCCTAAGACAGGGAACCAAGCAAGAGAGAAGCGCTCAAAGGGCTATTAGAGAGCGTGAAATTGAAGATTTAAGGAGAAAAGGTGAAATTTCCTCTCTAAAACAGCGTATAAAAGACCGCTTTACTTTTGTTGAGAGAGGCCTAAGACAGGGAACCATAAAAACTAAACAAGAAATTAAAAATGTCCAACAAGAAGTTGAAGATTTAGTTAAAGCTTTCTTGCCAGTAGAAGAGCAAGGTAAATTTCTCACTACATTAAGAAATATCCAAACGCCAGAACAACTACAAAGAAAAATGCCTAATTTGCAGGAAAGAATATCTAACATACTTGATAGGCGTGAATCAAAAGATATTAGAAATCAAATTGCAAAGGAATTAAAAAGCCCTAAAGTTAGATTAGACAGATCAGGAGTAAAAATTGGCCAAGTAGAACCAAATGCTCAACGAAAATTAGATAGTATTAAAGAAACCCTTAGGTTAAGTGAAGAAAAAGCATTTGAAAAATTAGAAGATATTACAGCTAAATTTGAGGATATACCAGAGATACCGGAAGCTGTCGCTGATGAAATAAGACTACTTAGATATAAAGCAGGTTTAGAAAATCCACAAGTCGCTAGACAAATCCTGGATGACATTAGAAGTATTAAAGAAACCGGAAGAACAATCAGAGAGCTACAAGTGCAAAACCAACGAGCAGAAGTAGAGAGAATTCAAGATGCATTTGTTAACTCTATTACTGGGGGTAGAGGAATAACAAGCCGGACATCACCATCTGATTTGCCTTCAGCTAGAACCGATTTTGTTAATAGGTTACTTAAAGCTACTAATTCAGCAGAAGATAATGCTTTAATGGTTACATTCCTAATGGATAAATTAGCTAGGGCTGATAATACTACTCAATATATGCAAAGCCCGATGAATAGATGGTGGAGTCAAGTTTTTGAAAATAGAAATATCCAGGATCGCATAATGAATTCATCTCATGATGATGTAAATCAAGCATTAGAAAGGATTTTTGGAGTAAAACCAAAAACAAAAGAACACCGCAAGTTATTAGCCAGTTGGTTAGACGAAACACAAGATTTAGGAACTTTCAATAATGCTTTTGGTGAAGCCGATAAAATCAAAATGACACATTCCCAGTTGATGTACCATTGGGGACAACTACAAAATCCAAATGTTCTTCCGACATATAGAGAAACAATGGGCTGGACTGATGAAATGATAAAAGCAGTAGACAAATCATTGTCTGACCAACAAAAAGATTTTGTTAGGTATGTTGCTGAGGGTGATGATAGTTTCTTTGGCCGATTTAGAGCAGGCGAAATAGACGACATATCCCTTGATGCAATATACGAAAGGCAATTCGGAACTCCCCTTGGCAAAGTGGAAGGATTTTATATCCCTCTATCAAGAGAAGTTGACGCACCAATGAATGTTCAAATACTGAAGGACAGTTTTTTGAATATATCAACCAAGCCATCTGCTATTAAGGCTCGCCAAGCAAATAAAAATCCAATAAATATGTCCACGGGGCTTATTGAAACACTAGAAAAGCATATTGTTGAAATGGCTCATTATAAGGCATTTTCTGACTTTATAAACCAAGGACGAAAAGTATTTACAGGTGAAGTTAGGACTGCTATAAAACAAAATTTTAGAGACTCAAACGATATAGTTAAAATAGTTGATAATATATTTGATGATTTAGCAAAAGATGGTGTGGCCCACGCTAGAAATATTCAATCTCTTAATAATTTACGAGGAAACACAGCCGTAGCATTCATTGGAGCAAACCCAGTTTCGGCCATGAAGCAATATGTTTCAGTAATTGCATGGGCTGGTGAAATGCCAACACAACCCTTTGTTAAAGGAATGGCAAATTTTGGGACCAATCCAATAGAAAAAACCCGCTTTCTAGTGGAAGAATCACAAACCCTTAAATCTCGTTTTAACTTAGGTGCAATGGAGCGAGATATCCAACAGGGAATGCAACGAGGAGACTTAAATAGATTGTCAAAAGCAAACTCTGCTCGTGAGGTATTCACTATTTTGACTAGGGTCAATGACCGAATAGCTGTAGTTGGAGGCGGTTGGGGAAAGTATATTTATGAACTAGAACGAATAACTGGACAAAAAGTACCAACTAATATCCCAAAGTTAAAAGAATTTATTAAGAAAAACCCAGAAGCCCACAAAGAAGCTATTAACTTATTTGAAGAAACCACACTAAGAACTCAACAAGCAGGAAATATAGAAAACCAAGCTCAATTACAGAGATTGGGTTCTATCGGAGACTTATTTACATTGTTTCAATCTGCTCCGGTTGCACAATTTGGAAATGTTTTGTCAACACTTAGAGCTTTAGGAGTATTCGGTGATCCAAGACGAATCCCCACTGGTCTAGGATTAAAAAGATTATTTATTTATCTTGTAGCCATCCCGTCATTATTGCAATTTATTGCTGATGGATTTGAAGTAAAGCCAAGACGGCAAGCAGCGGCAGTCGGGGCTTCTGTTGGTACTTTAGGTTTTTCAAATTACCCCTTATTCTTAGGTGAGTTGTCTATAAATACAAGCAGAGCTATCGCTGGATTACCCGCTTTTGACATTGGGACACCTGCCCCTGCTACTGTCTTAAATGAACTTAAAACTGGAGTAGAACAAAACCGAGAACTTATAGAAGGAGAAATAACAATGGAAGAAATACTTAATACAATTAAAGATTTGGGAACAGTTATAGGAACTATGAAAGGGATACCTGTAGAACCAGCAACCAGGATTGGAGGTGGAATTTTTGATGTTGCAACAGGCGAAGGAGATATCCGTAGAGGTATTGGTTTTAGCGAATTTGCCCTAGGAGAACAAGGACTAGAGGCACAAGACCGAGCAAGAAAAGAGAAAGAAAAACTACTAGAAATGAACCCTGTAGAAAGAGATTTGAGACTTTTGGAAATAAAAACAGAAGATGAAAAACTGCTCAATTCAATAAGAACTAATATAAAAAACGAATATGTAATAACCGGAAATGTTACTAGTGATGAAACTGTATCTCAAATTAAAAATATTCCTTTACAAGAAAGAGGATTATTGATTGGCACATATACTGAAAGAACCCAAGAAATAATAGAAGATAAAATTGATACCGCACCAAACACTGGCCGTTCATTAGACGAGATATTTGGAGGTCAAAAACCAAGTAGAAGCTTAGAAGAAATATTCAAATAAGGATGAAAAATGCTATAATCAAACTAACCCAAGGGACTAAGTTATTCCACGGAATGACTAGCCCCTTTTTTGTATGAAAAAAATACTTATTGCAACAATTTTATTCCTATCACTAGCTGGATTAGCTAAAGCTCAGTCTGTACTTTATCCATTAGACGGTGGCACGGGATTTGGCTCGGCTGATGCCGGAGATGTCGGGACTTGCCTTAAAGTATCTAATGACGATCCTTTTACTTATGAGTTAGGAACTTGTGGCGGCGGTGCCTCCGACATCTGGCAACTCCTAGACGGTGACATCCAAGCCACC
>CAZWZY010000046.1:0-5496 GCA_964638175.1 uncultured Thermoplasmatales archaeon
TCTTATTTACTATATAAATATTGTGGTAGAGACTGCCGAAACGGAAAAATGTCAACCAGAAAAGAAGGATGTTTAGTTACACAATTGCCAATTACTCTCAAAAGCCCATAAGTAGGTTAATTATATAGTCGCTATAGGACCCGCAAATTACTCTTTAGCTTATCTCTGTAGAATCTGCCTTAGCAAAGGAAACGCATAGGGAAAACGTTCGAACATTCGGAAGAGCAAAGGATAGGCTGATATTCGACTCTTTGGCGTTATCAGCACCACAGGGATGAGTTCGTAATCGGTTGGATCGTGAGTATTGACAACTTTAACTTCGCCATCAAATCGTTGTTCCTGTTGATCTGGCGCAATCACTTCTACATGTACGGTAAATTCTCCATCCTCGGGCGTGAGATCATTGCCGCTTTGAGGGGAAAAATCCCAAGAGCCCCAACTTGGCCATGAAACAATATTCCAGTCAAGCTCTGAACCAGGATCCCCGATATTTTCAACTGTAAAGCTACTCGCGACCGTTGCTCCTGGTTTTACGCGGTTCCACATTAAGTCTCCATGAGCATCTAAATCCGCACTGGACGGATCATAGTCATCTGTTACCTTAAACCATACCTTGGCATTATTCATGCCGTCTCCGGTAGTTGTTTTATATCCGCCATCATTTCCTGTTGCATCTCCAGTCAAGGTGTTGGTTTCAAGATTATAGGTTCCATGATAAATGGCTTCTCGTTTTTCTGGTGTATCGTCGTCAACACCTCCACCGGGATACGCGCTAACATCAGCAAGATCATCGCCAAACCAGAAATCAAGATCATCCTCCATGAGTTTGATGGTTACTTCAACGGTTGTGTCATCAACATAAAAGTGATGGTGTCTTCCAACGTCCCAGGTGTGCTCTGAAATCCAGTTCCCATTTTGATCTTTGTTATAATTTCGCTCATACAGGGTGTTTCCATCTGCTTCAATCCCAACACGATAGTACCATTCTGGTTCTTCAAACGGCCACACATCAATGGGATCAAAATTACCCTGAGCAGGATCATTGGTGATGGCATCTATCTCGATATCAACAAGCTTATCTCCTCCACCAGTAGAAGCATAATCAATATAGCATGCTGCATAGCCAATACTTGAGCACTCATACGGGATACGCATATAGCCGCCATCTTCTCCCCAATCTGTACCCCAAGAATTGCGCATGAACCATACGCCGTTGGATCCTTGATTATCATCCCAACCAACAAGAACAACAGCATGGTTTACATCGCCGCTTTCGCAACCATTAAAAATGCCGCCAGTGTATGAACTCATAGCAGAATTGGCACGAACGGCGGCAGAAACAGGACCATAGTCCATAATGGCCTGTTTAATGGCATTTGTACTGGGGATTCCTTGGCTACTTCCAATAAAGGCCCACGAATCAATAAAATATTCGTGAGGATACGGGCAATTACAGGGAGCCTCGTACCCAACATATGGAAACTCTGCCTCCATGACTGCACCGGTGTCTCCACAGGGATCAGTTTTCCACTGATGATAATCATGAGCCCACCAGCCACCATTACAACCCCAACCATCTTGATTGCAGCTGACCAGCCATTGCTCTGAAAGATCAACCGTGATGCCATCTTTTATTTTAATGTTACATTCGAGAGGACCAACCGTGCCAAAGGCCCAACAACTCCCACAAGACCCTTGATCTTTCACTGGAGTAGTATAATCAATACCATCGACATCCCTCCAATCAAAAGTATCTGGCAAACCACCTCTTGGAGTGCAGGGATCGAAGGTGGCAGACTCCCACCAGTTCTCGGGAACGGTAAACCCACAAAGATCATCAAGATCATATGCTGTTGCAGGATTTTCTCCTACGGTGAAGGTCCATCCTTCTCGTTCTCCTTGTTCTTGTAGTTGTGCAATATTCTCAGTCGATAGTCCTGACGTTGATTCATCCTGAGATGAAGATTCAACAGCAAAACCATTTGCTGCCCATGCATCGATGCCCCCCTTAAGGTAATACACTGTGGAAAAGTCATTTTCCAGGAGAAATTGACACGCCATAGATGTCAAGGTTTCATCATTACCATAGAGAAGCAATGGTTGTTGCTGATATGCATGTAATTTCATCAAAAAACAATCAGAACATGCTAAGAATGGAATTGTTAATGCTTCACAGATATGGCCCTCGGCATACTCGTCATATGTCCGCATATCAACAATAATCAATGTATGATCGGTATGGATCAACTCATAGGCTTCTTCAGCAGATATTCGTTGATACTCACCTGTACCATCATAAGATGTGACGACAGCTCCAAAACTTGCGATAACCATGAGAAACACTATGGCTAACGAGAACATTCTTCTATTCATTTCTCTCTAACTCCCCTTGTTAAAATATACTGTCATATATATGGGAGTTCATATAAATACTTTTATCTAAAAAGTAAGGAGAATATTAAAAAATTAGGTTGTATATCCGCCCATGTTAAGACTGGGATCGCCAAGAAGTATCCACTGCTCAACGGTCTTTCTATCGATGCGATCTTTATTGACATCGACATCATCTTTGTTAATGTAATCGATGATTGCTTGGCAATGGGCTTCGCCGAGAATGGTTTTTCCTTGTATGCCAATCGCATGAAAAAAACGAGGTTCGAGCCATCCGCCTAATCCTTCCAAGGTCGAATTACCTGGTGTTCCATACCCCAGACCAGTATTTCCTATGGTTGCAATAGCACCCCCATGACGTAAACTGATGAGTCGCCAGCCGATACATTCAGGAACCCACTCGTATAACCAAAATGCCCCATAATCATCCATATCAGGAGAAAAGTAATGCAAGCCATCTCGTACTACTCCCCTAAAAAATTCTTGTATCGTTACATCGAATTTATGGGTATGACAACCACCGATGACATAAATAGGAAGTTTATTTCGGTTTCTCAGTCGAACCATATCTGCAAGACCAAACCCATCAATCCATGTATCAATATCATGAGGGGGGTGGGTGGACCAAATAGATGGTGTACCATGTCCTGCAAGGTGAACAAATCCTGCTCCCTTATTCAGTTCGCTGATAAGATCTGTCCGTCTGGTGAGTGTTTCATCTGAAGCAAAAAGAAAAGTAGTGCTCTCCACCACAGCAGTCATGTACGTAGCCGATCGTTTGGCCTCCATTTCTCCTTCATATTCGTCATAGGGGTTGGGAAAAGTATCTCCCCCTGCTGCAATCATGTGCCGAAACCATGATTTTTCTGCAGTGTTGGTTTCATACGTAATGATTTTTTTGACAACGGTGTATACTTCGATTCTATTACGACACGCAAGACGACCAACCGCTACGTCAGGATAAAGATCAAGGATATCTTTTTGTTCAGAATCCCTGCTCCATTCTGCAAAAATGCCATTGTCGTTGGAATCCCAATCCTCAAAGGTCCCGTCAGCTTTGTAAATATCAGCGTAATAGAGATCACTGAGATAGGAATAATCCCAATCAGACCAATCATCAAGGTTTGAGTACCGCGGGGGAACATACCAGGTATCTCGCTGTCCTTTTTTTCCTCCGACAAGGAGCACGTATGAAATATCCCATGTTTCAATGGCGTCTTTTATAAAGTATTTTATCTGCTCAGGTTTGTCCCGACCTTCATACTCTTCATAGATATCTTCCGTTGACTTAAGCTGTGTTTCTACCTGATACTTATTTTTGTGGGTTATTAATGGCTGAAGTGCCCGAGAAAAGCTACGGGGAGCAATGATGACAAGATCATACGTCACTGGATCGTCTTTCTCAATAGACTGAGCATTGCTCACTATCGCACTTGATACAACTAAGAACGCGGCCATAAAAGTGGCCACCGTACTTCTCATGTCTACTGCCCCCAACTTAATTTTTAATTTCGAAGATTTATATATTTAATGATGGTATGTTATTTAAAGATTCGCTAGAACAAATCAAAGAAGAAAAAAGAAAGAGTGGTGGGGATATAGTAGATATCCATTATCGAATCATAGGATTACTTGAGCCATTACCGCCCATTGACGATCCCTCAACACTTGCTCCGCCGGTTTGCATCTGTTTTAGGATAATGAAAGGAATGGTAATGCTCTGACCAGATATGTCTCCCACTGATTTTCTGAAATAGACATAGATGTTATCTTCATATGAGTGGCCCGCATAATCATATGCAGTGGCGATGATGTGATGCCATTGGTTGGTATCAAAGGAGCGGTCGCACCACCATTTGTAATTGTTTGATCCTGGTGGATCATCATCATACACCAAAACAGGGTTTTCGTATGGTGGACCAACATCAAACAAGACGTACTCGATTCCTGGTCCTTCATCTGTTGCTGTCGTTTGTACCCAAAAACCTCCACTTCGTGGAACATGTGCTCGATCTGGTGGATCCCAAATATCACTATATGGTGCTGCTTTATCGATTTTGATAGGTAAGGGGCCCTGTGGGGTTTCAACATTACCTACCTTATCTTCAGACCAATACCAGATGTCCCATTCACCATAAAGCGTATTTGGATCGCCCGTTGCATGTAGTGGCAATTTAATACCAACATCGTCATCATATTCTAGTACTTCACCATCATCAATCTTGAAGTAGGTATGATTAACGCCTGACCCTTGTTGACCGTCTGTCGCAGAAAGCGTAATTTTCACATTCCCAATGTACCATCCGTTGAGCCCGAGATCACCAAGAATGTCGTCAACCGTTGTTTCTGGCGGATCATCATCACTTCCAACCCACATCACTTTCCAATACTCGAGTTCTGGTGAAGAAGAAGGATTGGTACGGCTGAAAATAGCTTGAAGTTTTATGATGGGGTAATCCTCCGGATCAATCGTCGATATATCTTCTCCATCATCGACATTCGCCATAATCACGATGCCATCATCGTCAAGAATGTTAAAGGCAATATTTCCGGTAAAATTAACATGAAAGGCATACCAATTTTGAAGATTCTCTGGTTCGATGTCTTTTGAAGTAACTTGTGCATCGAGAATGAGGTGTTTTTCTGGACCTGTTGAATACCCTACCTGCGAACTGGGGGCAATATTGAGCCACCAGATGTTACCATATGCATCTGGACGGGTGTATGTCTGAATACGTTCATCTTCCCACGTCACAAAGATTTTGTCATTTCCTAACGCAATATTTGCCCAATCTGCTTCTGCAGAGGAGCTGGCGGAAAGTTGTAATTCACTCGATAACGAAGATCCATCAGAGGAGACGAGTTTTCCATAAATTTTTGCGTTATTATCGTAGGATACGAAGAATGACGATTCTAAATAAGGAACGACATCGGTACGAATATAATTGCCCGATTGTATCTGGAAGGGACCAATATCAAGTTGCCCAGCATCGTCAAGAATAGCACCCCAGACGTTACCGTACCAATCGCTGTCACTAATGTCTCCATCGTTGTAGGTTACCATATATGAGTCGGTTTCTTCCGAGTAAACAGCGCACGGGAAGT
>CAZWZY010000047.1:0-5452 GCA_964638175.1 uncultured Thermoplasmatales archaeon
CCCATCCATGTATTATGGGATACAAAAACATTATTTAAATTTTGAGACAAAGCCGCATTGAAGAGACCAATAACATCGCATGGAGAATCGCACCAGCGCCTGATCTTGTTGTATCTCCATCTGATATCAAGTTCTATTCCCTTACCGATCCAATAAAAGGAGATCCAATAACCATCAATGCCACGATTCATAATAGTGGCGAGTATCCCGTGTTGGCTAACCAGTCTTTTAATGTGACATTCCAGTATGACGGTACCGTTATAGGGGAAGATACGATAACAGGAGTAATGCGCCCGGGAGAATCGAAGATAGCGACACGCCTGTGGGATACCACTAGCGTCACTCCCGATGAATATATGATTACTGTAAAAGCAGACCTTCCGGCACCAGGTACCATTACGGAACGAGTTGAAGAGAGCAATAATAGAGCAACCAAATCTATTCACATCTGGTCGAACTGTACAGATTTTATTCCTTTAGATATATCCTTTTCTGACGAGAGTCCCTATGGCTATCGAGAGACTTCATCTCATGGATATTCCCAAAACGGTCAGCTAATATCCATCAATGTCACCATTCAAAATATCGGTGGAATAGACAATGGCACATGGGTAAACATCTCAGATTTGTATAATGGTACAACGGTCTGGTCGACAGAGGAATACATCGATAATGTACCAGGTAAAGGGGGAACTCATTTTGTTGTTGTATCTCATAGATTCAATGCATCAGGGACACACACGATACACGTCAACGTAAACCCGAACCATGAAACGCCAGAGTGCAACTATTCGAATAATGAGATGGATACAGACTGTACTGTACGTCTTCCAAAACCTGAACTTTATCTCAAGTATTACTATCGTGAGGATAGTGAACACTCGTTGGAATACATCCCTGAAATCACTTTTAGTAACGACTTTCCTATAGATGGTGAGAGTATAGAGATTGGCGAAACCATCTATAACAACAACTTTGAGCATAGGAACTATGCAACGTGGGAATGGGTTGACCCTATAGCCGAATATCCTGCGTTTGATTTCAACGTCTCGTTCTATGACTCTTACAATGGTGCCGCAGAGCTCATTACCACGTACCATGTGTCAGAACTACTAAAAGGAGACTCAACAGAAATGCAGATACCATGGACGGTCACTGGCGAAGGATGGCATACGATAAAAGTATACGCCGATAAGGAGAATATCCTCCCAGAGGCAAGCGGTTGGGAACACAATAATTTCGCTCAAAAAGCCATCTATGTCTGGGGAAATTGTTCCGATCTCGTACCGACCGAGATATGGTTAACTGATGATTTCCCTCCTGAGACTATTTTTACGAATGTGAGTACCGATATCCATGTCACGATCAAAAACCAAGGTGGCAGAGACGCAGAGCACTTTACGGTCAGCTTTTTAGACAACGGCAATCCTATCGGAAACATCACCAATGTTTCTTGTGCCGGTATGGATGAAACCGTTACACTCGTTTTCGAAGATTACGTCATTCCTTACGCCGGGCCTCACCTGTTTACCGTGGTTGTCGATGCAGACGATGATATTGATGAATGCAACGAAACCAATAATATCCTTGATAAAACCGCATTTGTACACCAACCTGAACCTGACCTCCATATTCTTTCGAATGACATCACGTTCTGGGTAAATAACACTGAAACAGATACTGCACAAATCGGACAAAACGTGACGATCAAGGTTAAGGTTCATAATCAAGGCGTTGTGAATACCTCTAATGCAAGTATCGTGTTTTATGTCGATCTTCTGGAGCGAATTAGCCTGGTGATGACGATTCCCTATGTTCCTGCCCAAGGGTACACGATGGTAGAAACGGTGTGGGAAGTACCTGTAATCGTAGCACCCGGATACCATGCCATTTACGTCCTTGTTGAGCCGAACATCTATGCTCATGATCCCGATCCTGATGACAACATGGCCTCGCGTGCAATCCTCATAGCAGGCCATGGCGATTGCGTCTCTGTGGACGTGAAACCAAATACGTGGGCCGGAACCGCTGACGAAACCAAGCAGTTTACCGCTACCTGTTATGATGCCTATGGCAATTCGTGGAATGTAACAAATGGTCCTGGAATCTGGAGCACAACCGATCCCGGAGGTACAGTCATCAACGGCACCTATAATCCGCATACGGTGGGAACATGGGAAGTACGCTATATCTGTCCACAGGGATGCACTGATTACACAAATGTAACGATCACTGTAGGCTCGCTCCATCATCTCGTTATTGAATATGAGAATAGAACCGAAGTTGACTCAATATACATGACGGTCGATGATACGGTAACCGTCTTTGCAAGGGGATATGATGCAGACGATAACCTCATTGATGATGTTCTCTGTAATTGGACGACGACTGGTTCTCTTGATACCCAAACGTCAACAGAGACAACTACCTTCACGTTTGATCCAATGACGCCAGGAAGCAGCGGTACGATAGTTGCCAACGATACAGCAGGTCATACTGATGAGACTGGCCTGATCACAGTAAACATGAGTAATGCAACTATTGTCTGGTTACGGGACAGTACCGGCATGGGTATCAGCGATGGAGTTGTCACCTACTACAGCAGTGGTTGGAAGGATTTCGGCATTACCGATGAAACTGGAAGGGCATACAAGGAAATCCCACCAGGTACGTATACTTTCAGAATGACATACGGTGGAACAAGCATCGACAAGTCACAGAACATTGATACCAACAATACCGTCATCTTCACCACCGTGAATGTGACGGTAAAGCTCCTCAACAGTACCGGTGAAGGTATCAGCGATGGAGTTGCCACGTACTACGCAAGCGGATGGAAAACCTTCGGTACCACAAACACCAGTGGAGAAACAACGAAAGAACTTCTCCCCAAAAGCTACACCTTCAAAATGACCTATGCAGGAACAAGCATCGACAAGGCACAGGATATCAGCACCAATGCAACCGTTATCTTCACTACTGTCAATGTAACGGTAAAGCTTCTCGATAGTAATGGAAACGGCATTAGCGATGGAGAAGCAACGTACTACGCAAGCGGATGGAGACCATTCGGTACTACAGATGAAAATGGAGAAACGAAGAAAGAACTTCTTCCAAAAAGTTACACCTTCAGAATGATCTACGGTGGTAAAAGCACTGACCACGTACAGGATGTTAGCACAAATTCAACGGTCATATTCACAACATCAAATGTGACGGTGAATCTCTTGGATAACAATGGTAAAGGTATCAGCGATGGAGTTGTCACCTACTACAGCAGCGGTTGGAAGGATTTCGGCATTACCGATGAAACTGGAAGGGCATACAAGGAAATCCCACCAGGTACGTATACTTTTAGAATGACATACGGTGGAGCAAGTATCGACAAGTCACAGAACATTGATACCAACAATACCGTCATCTTCACCACTGTGAATGTGACAGTAAAACTCCTCGACAGTACCGGTGAAGGTATCAGTGACGGAGTTGCCACGTACTACGCAAGCGGATGGAAAGCCTTTGGTACCACAAACACCAGTGGAGAAACAACGAAAGAACTTCTCCCCAAAAGCTGCACCTTCAGAATGATCTACGGCGGATCGAGCAATGATCAGGTCCAAGACATCAGTAGTGATCCTGTCGTTGTATTCCAGACGGGACAGGTCGTCTCTGTTTCAGGTAATTGCACTCACTATTATGCCAGTGGTTGGAAAACATTCATACAGAATATGGAATTGCTCCCAGGCTCATACTTATTCCGTTTCAACGATGGGACACCTGATACCTACTTCACCGTGAATGCCAGTGAAATTAACTACATCTATTAGAGTTAAGGAAGATTTAGCAAATAAAATATAATTATTATATTATAATAATAAATATAAATTCACAGATATGGGTAGTTTTGTAATGCATGTGTTTATATCAAAGACAGTTTGGTAGAAATTTTTAGAAATAAAGGGGGATCGGCGACGGAAAATAACAAAAACAACGAATTTTGAATGTGGTTAGAAAAACAAGATTCCTTACTTTACTCACTGTTTGAAAAAAGAAAAAGCAAAATTGCAATTTGTAATTTTTCCAGTTTGAATTTCCACCGCCAAACCTTTATATATGGTTATTTTAAGATACTCATGTAACATATTACCATGCTTTATTATATCATGATTATAACCGAATCGAAGGTGGAAACATGAGGAGTAAAAGAAAGATATGTTCAACGCTAGTTATTGTGATTTTTATTTTTTCACTACTTACCAACACTGTTCTTTTTGGCCCCGTGCTGATATTTAGTAAAGCTAATCCTGGAGACATCAATCAAAGTTGGCATAATGGAACAACTCTTAACGTGTCGGTGTTGCACCTTGAACCTCGTATCAATTGGTATGATTTTCAATATAATCAATCAGGAACGTGGGTATCGCGACGAAATCAACAAATAGATGTCAATAATAGTGCTGAATATCGTTTTATCATCAATATTAGTAGCGATCAAGGATGGGATGATATTGATTATATAAATATAACAGCCTGGTATGACAACGGTAGCGATAGCACTGTCTATAATCAAACGCAAGGTGGAAATCTAAATTTTCGTCTGACATATGAAAACCTATCTGGAATTGCTTTCTACAACATGACTTGGCCCCATGGTGGTGAGGCTACTAATGGATCCCTGACAGAATTAATTGTGGCGGATCCAATGGGCAGTCCTAATAATACAGAATGTCACAATGTTTCATTTACCTTTATCCCTGGATACCAATTACGTTATGCGCCAGGTGATGGTGCGTGGGATGCTACCAAAAATACTACTAACGACGCTCGATCATGGAATTTTAATATTTCTGTGACAGATGGCGGAGAAGGCGCTGCCGCGCCACTTACTCGATGGAGAACTGATGAATTTGGCATTTACGCCTATGCTGAGATTGCCAGTGCAGGATGGCCTACTATTGCTGGCAATCCTAATGACAATGTCACTGCAGCTGACAATATTACGGTTGTGACACGGTCAAATGGAAACTATTCCTTGTCTGTGGATGTAGATCAACTAAATCATACAACACACCCTACTGCAAATATGTCAAATAAAACAGTGTGGGTGCGTGGTGGAGATTTAGATGTTCGTAATAACTTCACTGGAAGCGGGCCAATATATTTCTATGGTGATGATATAAACTATCATGTTGCTGAGGACAATAATATTAGTAAATCAACCAATGACGTAGAATTTAGGTGTGATATACCCATTGGCCAACAGGCAGGGGATTATGAGGCAGCAATTAGATATCATCTAAAGACAGAAACATAGATGCTGCTGTTAACATACTTTTTCCCGCTTTTTCTTTGTATTCTATTTTTGTAATTTTTACTATTTTTAAGATATCACTATAGGTGCTTTGTGTAATTATTTTTAAGGATTAGTCCGATGCATCCAACAGGGATGTAG
>CAZWZY010000048.1:0-5319 GCA_964638175.1 uncultured Thermoplasmatales archaeon
TCTCAATTGAACTCTGATGTTTTTACAGGCACTATATCAGTCGGATGGGAACAAATGGTTTCTGAGTACGCTAAAGCAAAAAAGATTCAAGGTGTCACCGAAGGAACTCTTTACGAGCATGTTCTATCATTAAGAAATTTTGAACGAATTATAGGAAAATGTAACTCAAAGCAGATTACACAAAATGTCATCGATGATTTTATTCTTAAAAGAGGCCCTGAGGTAAAACGTGCCACCCTAAACAAGGATCTCAGGAATCTGAAAACATTTGTATACTGGTGTAGAAAAAACAGATACCTGAATGGACAATTGGAAATCAAAGAACTAAAGCTTGAGGAGAGACCAGTAAAATCATTAAATGATACACAGGTAAAGAGCCTATTAAAAGCAGCCGTGAAGTACCCATCAATGAAAATAAGAATCTTGCTGGCACTGGGAACCGGCCTCAGACGTGGTGATATAGAATCCTTGAATATTAGCGACATTGATTTCGAAAACAATTGTATTGCCACCAAAAGTAAGAAGACCAAAAAGTGTATGTCCTCAAGGCCAGTGTCAGCAGAAGTAATGTCCATGCTTTCAAAATACGTTGATAGCTTGGATACCAGCCAGGACAAATTATTCAAAACGCAATTCAACTATAGACAATGGCGTAAGATTTGTAAGAAGGCTGGCCTAACTGATTTAAAGTTTCATGATCTTCGTCGCACCTTCGCATCGATTCTTGCTCAAAATGGAATTTCGACTGCGGTTACTCAACGATTGCTTGAGCACTCATCACCGAATTTAACAAACAAAATCTATACGAATGTTGACCCTGTGCTTCGCCAATCTATCGAACGGCTGCCGATTCAGAAATGGTTGTGAAAATCGCTGTAATTTAACGCCTTTCGGGAAAAACAGCCGGTGGCATCATACAAAGGTGAAAATATACTCTTAAGGTCTGGTGTTACTTAAACTGAAGGATTCGATAGGAAAGTATCTTAATTATCATCATCAAGAATAATTTTTCCTACTTTCTGACCTTTGTTGTCAACAACTGTTATTTACCAATCCTTCAGCTCTTGGAGAATAATATCTCCACAGTGGTGCTGTAATAGATCTATAAGGTCGTTATATTTTATTTTTGCCTTTTTTGTTTCCATTTTAGTCCTTGTGTAAATTGATAATTTATGTTTTGCGTTTAATTCTTAACATCGACACACCGAGGCCAAGCAAAAGAAAAGTGCAGGGCTCTGGAATTATGATAATGTCGCCTGTGCCAGGAAAGGGGGCGATATTAAAAATATCGAATCTATTATTTAAAGTAGAACCATCAGTTAATGTGCCTGTAATTGTACCATAATAATAATCTTCATAACCGTTGTTGCCCAATGTTGCAAAATCACTTAATTTGTCTCCGTATTGTAATGAAGTGTCATTGACTTTAAAATTTGAACCTTCAAGATAAATTGTGGCGTTCTCCCACGCCGTAAGGCGACCTGTAACTGACCCGCCGGTCATGGTGATGATAGAGTCATTGAACGCCCTAAGCCAACCTGAAACCGTACCACCATTCATGGTAATGTTACCATTACCACTTGCGTAAAGATAGCCGGCAACTGACCCTCCATCCATAGTGATGGTTGAGTTACCCGATGCCGTGAACCACTCCCCAACTGTCCCGCCAGTCATGGTGATGGTGCCATTATCAGACGCCTCAAGGTTTCCCCCAATTGATCCACCATTCATGATCACAGTAGCATTCTCTTTTGCTGAAAGCCACAGCCCGACCGAACCATCAGCTATAGTGATGCTACTATTATCTTGCGCAACACTGTAACCAACAACCGTCCCACCAGTCACGCTAACTGTGGCGTTGTTATATGCCGAAAAGCCAGTAACCGTTCCCCCAACTACCAAATCAACGTGCGTTCCGGGATTGTTGGAAATGCTATAATCCAACCAAACTTTATCGTTCTGATAAGTTGAATCATTAAAAATATGAGACACTCCATCATCAATGTACACATATGCAGCAAAAGATGCGGGGTTAATGGCTACAATGGTCAGGCAAACCACTATTATTAATTTTCTCACCACTCTATCTCCCCAAAATTTTATTAAGGCCTATATCGCCAAGCGCAGATATCAAACGTTATATCCCATAATAACATACCGAGGTTGTTAAAACAAGCAAAGTCTACTTGTTTACAGTGCCTGAATATATGATACCGAACATGGGTTTAAACCTATCTTATGTCTTCTCATCCAGAGCCAACAATTTCACCAAATCATATAATCTTCGACAATCTTCACAGCCGTCATTGCCATCAGGCGGGCTTGGCATATCAGTTAATTCCCGGACTTTCTTTAGTAATGGCATAACGGTTTCCTCTGGCTTTAATTCAAGCTCTAATAAATGAGCCCTGAACGGCATGTGAAATCCTTTTTCAAGCAAAACTAAGTCCAAGGTATCAGATGTTACATTTGTTTGTGGTTCATAATATGCTAATCCGATCCCAGTGACTGGTTTCAAGCCGCATCTTTCAGCAATTAGAGCGTAGCCATTTAACTGAACTCGATAAACAGGCAGCAAAGCGTCCTGCCCGGCAGTAAATCTGGCTGTCTTATAATCAACTATAAAATACGATCCATCCTTCTTTTGAAAAATGTCGTCGACAATACCTGTTAACTGGACATTTGTTTCTTCATCAGTAAAACTAAACTGGCTACGAGGGGGTGCTTTTACGGGCCTTTCAAACTCTCCAAATCCTTCGAACCAACTGGGAACAATTCCATCCCGCTCATGGTGCGACCATGTAATCTTTTTGGTGTATGAATCAATGCTTGAGAAAATACCAGGGAATATCTGATATGGCAGAGCACAATTCAATTGTATCCAAGCACAACGTGGGCAGGATTCGGACATTGAGAATAAATGTCCTAATGTTTTGGCAGATATACGAATAGTTTTTTTATCCATTTAATTCTTTCTAAAGATTTTAGAAGTTTCTGTATTCGCCGATTATTACGACTCTATACCCTCAATTTTCCATATATCAGAAGCCAACTCGATAAGCATCTCCTGCCTTTCATCTATTGAGTTTGCAGACCATTCTGTGAAAGATTTGAGCTTGTCATTTATACGGTTAATAGACGAGTTATTTCCAACAGTTGTAATTTGCGCGATACTGCTTGTAAGATAGTATTTGCACTTCTTGTACTCATCAAGTTTTTTAGTGAAGAAGGAATTGCCGGCTACTACATTGATAGGTTTTTCCAATAGGGCAAGGTTGCCAAGTCTGTTTTTATACAAGTCATATTCCTTGCCTGGATTGTTCTGCGTAAATATGTTACGCAATGTATCCTCTGGAGTATTAGGTAGAATGTGTTCAATTTCAAGAACGGTATAGTCCTGCAACGAACCAGGAGTTCTCAATCCTTTATAGGCCATGTCCACATATTGAGTCAATTTTGCAAGCAAATAACGAGTTCGATACTGCTGCATGGAATTAAAACTATATCGCTTCAAATCATCAGTCAACGCTTCTTTTTTTGCCAGCATATTTTTGTCAAATTTGTCATTTAAAAAAGCATTGAGTTTATTTTTCTGTTCATTGGCATCTGTAAGCTCAGCGATAACTTGGCGCGGCATAGCCGCAACCAAAATTAATAGAATTTATTCAATAAAAAAGTATAGTAGCATCCTTTAATAAATTCTCAAGATAAAAGAAAGGATGCTACTATGAAACTAATGGAATTGTACAAGAATAAAATCACCGGTGAAATAAGCGGTTTGGACAGGATTAGATTTCGAGGAACTTTGCGATGGATTGCCAGTGAGCGTGGTCTGGGTACATTTATGAGTAACACTAAAATTCTTCTCAAGGATTTTTCCGATTGGGTCGGCGGATTGACGGCTATCGTAAGGCAAAGCTGTGAATTACGTGCCGATAAGATGGGTATTGAGAAGCGTTATTTAAGAAGCAGCGGTATTAATAAAGAAAAGCTTGCTCATCAGATCGCGGAGGAAAAAGGCATTACCGAAGGTTCCATTTGCATGTTAAGTGTGGTAGAGCCTTGCATTGCCCCGATGGTTAAAGGCAATAGAGCCAGTAAGAAACTTGAATTAGTAATGGCTCCTCGCAAATGTATATTTTTGTATCATTACTTTGACGATCCGTTGTTTGGTTTTGGTCATGTTCGGATACAGAGTTGGGTGCCGTTCAATGTTTTTATATGTCTTAACGGTCGTCACTGGCTGGAGAGGCAGTTACAAAAGAAGGGTATCGGATATATTAAAGATGGCAACTGTTTTCCATGGATTGAAGATGTTGAGACGGCCCAGAAACTGATGGATAAGCAATTGCGTAGTGACTGGCCGAAGGTTTTGAATCGTCTTGCTTTACAGGTTTGTCCCGGATTATCGCAGGTTCTAAAGCCGTTACGACCGGAGTATTATTGGTCTGCAGATGAGACTGAATGGGCAACAGATATAATGTTCAACAGTGTTGAAGAACTTGATCAGTTATATCCATTGCTTCTGCATCATGGTATGTGTGTTTCAGATTCTCCATCAGTGATGCGATATTTCGGCAGGAAAGATAATCGTGGCAGAGCTTGTGAATTAGTCAGCGATTTACGTCGACGTTATGAAGGGCTTCGTATCAAGCACTGGAGAAATCATAATTCAGTCAAGATGTACAACAAGAGCGGCAGTATTTTACGAATAGAAACTACTATTAATAAGACACGAGATTTTAAAGTTTATCGCCACCCTGATGATGATAAAAATCGTCCTGCATCGTGGCAGAAGATGCGTAAGGGTGTGAATGATCTTCATCGACGCTGTCAGGTAAGCGATCAATGTAATGAGCGTTATGGCGATGCATTGGCTTGTGCTCAGGTAGAAGAAAAACTTAAAGAAGTAGTGTCACCGGCTTGCAACAGGATAAAGAAGGCCGGTAAGAATTATCGAGGCCTGAATCCCTGGCAAGAGCAGGATTACAAGCTGTTGACATTTTTGGCCAAAGGAGAAAATGCGATCAGCGGGTTCAGGAATAAAGACTTGAGGAAATGGCTTTATCCGCAATCAGATAAATTTGAAAAGCACGAACAGAAACGGCATTCGAGTAGAACGACCCGATTGATAAAATTGCTTCGAGTGCATGGTTTGATAAAGAAGGTGGCCAAAGAAAACAGGTATATGTTGACTACCAAAGGCCAAAAGTTCACCAGTGCATTAATGACAGCTTCAGCCGTTGATATAAAAGGACTTACGAAAATCGCAGCATGAAAAACGTACATAAAAAACAAGAAGATTATGGATAGTAGTAC
>CAZWZY010000049.1:0-4502 GCA_964638175.1 uncultured Thermoplasmatales archaeon
ACTAAAAGAAAGTCTGGATTTTGGAGTGCTTCCCCCAATCATGGCACCACTTGCTTCAATCAAGCTTCCTTTTAAATCAACAAGACGAACGCCACCCATCAACCGACGGGCATCGTGTAAACTATCGACCACAATGGTATCTCCAAACACGTACCAAAATGCTCCGTGGTATTTTTCCTTGAACTGCACAAGGTCGATGGCAAAGCCATGGGCTTTGTCATCCTTGATTGCGAGCAGTGCTTTCCCCCGAGGTTTGCCACTAATCATCTTTGTTAAGGGAAGAAACGTTGCCCTCCCCAGTTTTTCTTTTTGCAGTAAATGAATGGCTTGCGAGGCAACCTCGTCGTTATCGACGACGATTGCTTGCATGCGAGAGCCAGCAGCAATCTCTACTGCTGTTTCATACTTCTCATCGACTTTCGCCAATTCGGCAATGGTCCCATGAATGCCTTTAAGTTTTCCCGCATCACGTGCGTGTAACACTTCATGTACCGCGCGGTTGTATTTGCTGTGAACGGATTGAGCAGCATCAAATTCCGCCTGTAATTTTGATTGTTCGCGTTGCAATCGGCGAATGGCGTTTTCTAAGTCGGCAAGTTGCTCAGTAAGCTCTGCTTCCCGTTTCTTTTTTTCAAAGAAGTGTTTTTCACATTCCTTGAGCTTTTTGTGTTGCTCTTTATGTCCTTTAGAAAATTCACTTTTTTGAAACTCTATATCTTTTATTTCAAATTCGTAGGTTGCCTTTGTTTCCTGTAATTCTGCAATCTGTAGATCAATGGCATCCAGTTTTTCAGTGAATCGGTTGCGTTTGAGTTTGAGCTCATGCAATTCTGATTGTTTTTCATTGTATTCTTCTCGCATTTTTACGAGCTCTCTCGTAAGATCAATAGATTTGTCATCAGATTGAGCAATGGTTTCTTTCAGCGAGGTAAGTTCCTGCTCTTTTTCTTGTAACGTTTGCTGTTTTTCAGCACGTTGTTTGGTAAGCTCTTCTTGTTGCGCCTGATACTCTTCCAATTCTTTTTCTACTGTCGCACAACCCTCTTGCAATTCTTTTAATTCTTGCTGCAATTCAACAATCTCATCATTGGCAAAGTTGATACGTTCTTCCACTTTGATTTCTTCGCTGCGTAAGGAGTCAATGTTGTTCTTGACTTCTTTGACTTCATCTCCTCCAACATCGGCAATCTTTTGCTCAACCTCTTCCAATTCTTTCTGGGAAGCGGCATATTGCTCTTTCAATGAATTGACTTTTGTATCGAGCACTGCTTGTTCTTTTTCATAGGATTCAATTTGCTTATTAACTTCCGCGATTTGAGCTTCTACATCTTGCCGTTTTTTCATGGCAATTTTTGCCTTAGTTTCATAGAGTTTGTCCTTGAGTTCCTTGTAACGGTACGCTTCGTCACGATCGTTTTTTAATTGTCGTATTTGACTGGAAATCTCACCTAGGATAATGCGTATTCTTTCCAGATTACTATCAACATTTTCTTCTTCTTTTTGTGCCTTTTTAATATCATTGTCAAACGTACTAATGCCTGCAATATCATCAATAACTCGCCTGCGATCCACTGAACCCATCTCAACGAGATTGGTAACATCCCCTTGTTTGACAATATTGTATCCATCGCCAGAGATACGTGCATGCATCAATACATTGATAAAATCAGAAAAGGATGCAGCACGACCATTGATATAATAGTAACTATAGTAGTTGGCGGGATCATTTTTTAATGGCGATCGTTTAATCATTCTGGTCAACATAACTTCATCTGCATCAAGAGGCATCCGACGTTTTTTGTTATTGAAAACTAATGACACCTTACAATATTTCGCAGGGTTTTTATGCTTCTTTCCCCCGTTAAAGATTAAGTCGGTTAACCGCCCTGCCCTCATCACCTTTGAGCTTTTAGGACCCAACACAAATAAAATGGCATCGGCAATATTGCTCTTTCCAGATCCATTGGGACCGGTTATCGCCGTAAAACCAGGAAAAAAAGGAACCGTTAATTTTTTCCCAAACGATTTGAAATTTTCCATCTGAATTTCTTTAAGATACAACGTCATCCCTTCCTATCATTGACGACTCTACACTAAGGCAATTCCTACTCTTATCGCATCCCTAAATTTCTAAAACCGATTTGAGTATATAAAATTTTGGAGATTTTTATTACCGGTATGGGGAAAGATTGGATAGTTTTATTGCTAATGCTTAAAATGATTTTTATGCACCATACTCCTGGATTTTAAGGAGAAAACAAGGGTCACAAGGAATCTTCCATCCATATGAAACAAAAAGCAATTTTCGTAAAAATAGTTATAATTTTTGTTACATACTTCCATTTTCTACGAAACATTTAAATGATATTATTAATTTATTGTTGCAAGAGTCTCACACTCTCTGCATCATTATTGAGGACTAGAGTCTTACTTCAACATTGTTGTATGTGCTGCCATGGCAACAGAAACAGACGAGTCGATTATTTATGTCGGCAATAAACCACCAATGAGCTATGTGCTTGCGGTGGTTACTGAGTTTAATAGGGGTGGGAAGGACGAAGTTTTTATCAAGGCGCGAGGAAGGGCAATTAGCACCGCTGTTGATGCTGCTGAAATTGTGCGTAATAGGTTTATTCCCAATACAAAAGTGAAACAGATAATCATAGGTACTGAAAAGCTTCCCCGAGTAGACGATCGTTCCTCTAATGTGTCCGTGATTGAAATCTGCCTCACACGCAAAGATAAAAAGAAGTAGAGAGACATGAACCGCTGTCCATATTGCCAGAAAATCATCCCTTTTGAAATAGCCGTGTGTCCCTATTGTGGTAAACCATTACGATAAAAGAAATGTCTCATGGGGACGAATACAAACCCAGAGCGAAATGCCATCAACCCATTCAATTCCTTAATGATCCGTTAAGTGAACTGTGTACTACATGGTGAATGGTTTCAACCATTAAAGTAAAATCGTTTTTTAACAGAACAGAAAGATTTAAAAACTGTTTTCTTATAGAACAATATATGGAACCTTTTGAGATCTTTGAAGAATGGGATATCTACGCAAAGAAAAAACAACTCATCGCTAGAGATATCAATCTTAAAGCATTCATCAATAATTCCAAGTTGAAAATCGTTGCCTTAACCGGTATTCGGCGATCTGGAAAAACCAGCATTCTTATGCTCCTTGCTCAGACCCTTTCATCGGAAGGAAAACAGGTCTGCTACATCAATCTCGAGGACAATCGATTACGAAACAGAGACAATGTCCTTGACGAAACGATTAAATGGTTCGGAGACAAGGGGTTCATTCTACTAGACGAAATCACCACGATACCAGATTGGGAAGGTTGGCTTGCGCGAACACATGAACTCTTGAAAGGGCAACTCGGTTTGATTGTTAGCTCATCACGGAAAAGCATTGCAAGCCCAACAAAACCATTGCGAGGTCGTATGCTCCCCTACGAGCTTTATCCTCTTTCATTTCAGGAGTTCCTCAACTTCCAGCACATACCTCTCGAAAAAACGACCTCTGCAAAGGGAAAACTAGAAAAAACCTTTGAAATGTATCAACAATATGGCGGATACCCTGAGATCTCACTTACCAAACCGCCTATAGAAAAAATACGGATTCTCAACTCATATCTCCGAGATATTGTCGCTTTAGACGTCGCTGAGATGGCACATGAGGACATAAGCATCGTCGACATCTTCAGTAGATACGTCATCCAAAGCCCTTACTTCTCCGCATCAAAATGTTTAAACTATTTCAAAACCCTTGGCTACAAAATTGGCAAAGAAAAAATCCTGTATCTTGAGCAATACGCACAAGCTGCGTACCTATTCTTCTTCGTTCCCATCTTTTCATACAAGATAAAGGATAGAACACAATATCCGCGAAAAGCCTATTGTGGTGATGTTGGATTCAATTACAGTACCCTCGGCAAGGTGGATAAGGGAAGAATATACGAAAATCTTGTCTATGTAGAACTAAAACGAAGAACACAAGGACAATACGATATCTGCTACTGGAAAAACAAAGAAGGATTAGAGGTCGATTTTATCGTCAAGCAAGGATCTGACATCAAAGAAATTATACAAGTGGTTTATGATCTTGAGAACAGTAACACACGAAAACGAGAAATTAATGGTATTGTTGAATGCGCAAAAGAGTTCAACATCGGCAAAGGAACAATAATAACAAACACGGTCTCTGAAACACAAACCATACAGAATATAAAAATCACATGTATTCCTCTGATGCAATGGTTACTCCGGACAAAAAAATAAATTTCAGGACCATAGATTCTTGATATTACATTAGAGAGCAATGGCGAGTGGAAAGAGCACCATACATCTAAGAGAGAGAAGAGTTCAATCGATATTGCTAAGCAAATTGATGCTCCATTACTTTCCAGATGCTTTTTTTATTTGTATACATGAACAAGAATGCCGCGGGAGGGACTTGAACCCTCGACATCACGGTCTTCAGCCGTGCACTCTCC
>CAZWZY010000050.1:0-4478 GCA_964638175.1 uncultured Thermoplasmatales archaeon
ACAGTTTGAATCTGACTACCGGGATTACGCTTGAGGCGTGGGTGAAGGATCCGCCATTTCTTAGCAGTAATCGACAATCGTGCAACGTGCGGATTGTTGATAAAAAAGATGAACGGCGAATCGTTGTTCCCGGTAAACAGTTCACGATTCAGAGAACGATAACTGTAGATGCTGCAACTGAGGTTATCTTTGTTGCGTTGTGTTCACCTGGCATTACTTTAGATACTATGTATGCCAAAGGAGACTCCGTTCTAGTAGGATCCTATAATGCAGGGGTGCCAACATCAACACAAGAGCTTGACATTGAACGAATGCGAAACAAATTACCTGACGAGTTGAGAGAATTAGAGATGGTGGCCTATTCTAAACCATTCGCTGTAAATAATACCGACGTCGTTATTCGGATGGGTTGTGAAGCTGATGAGCAGTTGACAAATTCTGATGGGCAGATCAGCTATCTGGTCCTTGATACTGACGGATGTTATGATTTTGAAGGAACCACACATTGGGAGTATCCTGTCTTGATCGATTGGTTAAATCCCTTTTCCGTGTTTGAGCACATTATTGAGTTCTTTACTGGTGGGACATCATCAGATGAGAATGCAGAGTATCAAATCGTCTCTATTGTAGATAAGCATGATGAAATGGTACACGTATTGCCTGGTACCCGTTTTTATGTAGAGCGGACCGTTCAGAGTTCACTGGGAGATCATCTCACCATTGTTCCTCTTTTTTCTGATGCTCTGACGTTAGAAAAAATCGAACTGATTCCTTCAGGTGCCGCACATACTCAAGAGAGAACCACTATTGTCTCACAAACATATGATATCTCCTCCGTTAAAACAACAAAGGAAATGAGAATTGATAGCTATCGGAGGAATCTTCCAGAGGAGATGCAACAGCTGGATAAGTTTTCCTATTCTGATATCTCTAATGTGCAAGGACCTCTAACCGTGAGGTTCTGGTTTACTGCACCTGCTTGGGAGGAGATAACGGATGGGAGTAAGACTTCCTCTGGTCGGATTAGCTATCTGATCTTTTCGGAAAACAGTGATGAGTATGATTTTGAAGGGAGTAGTTGGTGGGGTTCAAATTGGGGATACCGTAAATTGATTACCGTTAACGCCTCGCAAGTCGATACTGATCTGACTAATTTTCCCATTCTCATTAACACAACAGATAGCGATCTGGCTGCCCATGCCCAGGAGGATGGTGATGATATTGCGTTTATCCTCTACAGCGACAATAGCACACAACTGAACCATGAAATCGAATTGTTCAATGGGACAACTGGGAAGCTTGTGGCCTGGGTTAATGTCACCAGTCTAAGTGGTAGCATTGATACCAAGATTTGGATGTATTATAATAACAGTGTATGTGAGAGTCAACAGAATGCCACGGGTACCTGGGATTCTGGATATCTTGGAGTATGGCATATGGAAGATGAATCCGGAACAATCGTTGATTCTACCTCACAAAATAATGGTACAAATCAGGGTACTAGTCAAACAACCACATCAATTGGATATTGTCTTAACTTTGTACAAACTGAAAATGATTATGTTGATTTAGGACAATTTGATAGTATTGAAGGAGAAACCTATCTTACTTTTGAAAGCTACTTCAAGATAGATGCAACAAATAGTGACGATATGATTTTTGCTAAACGCTCAACTGGTGATGACTATCCTCCTCTTATCTGGCGTGATGAGTCTTGTGGTCAATCAGGAAGAACAGATACTTTCTCATTTGCATGTCGGCAAAGTGGCAGTCCTGACGATCGATTGGAGGGAACTGATAATGCACTTGATGATACAAACTGGCATTATCTTGCAATTATGTTTGACGGTAATAGTCAAAATCAAATTGGATACCTTGATGGATCTGAAGATGCTCAAAGTCCACATGCAACCTCCTACACAACATTCCCAACAAGTCCAGATAACCTCTGGTTGGGTCGCTGGGAGTATTCTACCGGCTATAATTTCGATGGTTTGATGACAGAAGCACGTGTCTCAAACGTTCTTCGAAACAGCAGCTGGATACACACAACATACAACATGATGAACTCACCTCAGACATTCATACAACTAGGGAGTGAAGAACAGTCTGTTCCCATTCTAAGCAATCCGATACCAAGCAATGGGTCTACTGATATTTCTGTTCCACCAAACAGCTTCAATATCACCGTTAGCGACCCTAACGGAGATAATATGAACATTACATGGAGAACGAACGAAAGTGGAAGCTGGGTAACCTTTAACGTAACCAATGGTGGCGGAAGCGGCGTTGGAGATGGGACATATAACGTCACCAATACCTCATGGGTAGACTCAAACTTGACCAAATACTGGTGGAGCGTCAATGTTTCGGATGGAAAAGGTTGGACAAATGAGACCTATAACTTTATAACAAGACCAGAAAACTATGTCCCCACAATAAATAATGTGTATCCTTCAAATGGTTCCACTGGCATAGATCTACAGGAAACTTGCAGCATCCAAGTAAACGATCTTGATTCAGATATTATGACAGTGTATTGGTATAACAGTACCGACGGTATCATTTTCAACAAACAACAAACCAACAGTAGTGTAAATTCAGGGGATACGGTGTACTGGACATACACACAAGCAAATAGCTATTTAACCACATACTACTGGAAAGTAGCGGTCAATGATACGAAAGATAATGGTACTGCGTGGTACGGCTTTACCACTAGATCTGGCGATGCTACAAAACCAAGTTCAAACGTAACAGCAATAACTCCCTATTGGCATGATGGCGATGATAATCCATTGACTATCACCTGTACCGATGCACAAGATGATCCCGGTGGAGATGGTCTGAAAAATGTAACCCTATATTACTACAACAGCACCGATAATTCAACATGGTCAGGCCCATGGACTTTTGGTGTCGATACAGACCCATGGGTTGAATGCAGCTGGAGTTTTACTTTCCCTAACAGTACATGCTGGTATCGGTTTTATAGTAGGGCTGCAGATAATGCCAGCCCACCCAACATTGAGAACCAACCCACTGTTAACGATACTGAATGCGGATATGATGATCAGAAACCAACATCTGGCGTTGACACAATATCTCCATACACTATAACCTCATCTCCATTCACCATTAATGTCACTGCGAATGATAAGATCGCTGGTGTAAATAATGTAACACTCAGGTATCGATATTCGGAAAACAATCTTTCAGCGATGGGAGGGGGCTGGTGGAACAGTAGCTGGAATTACTCTCGAACAATCACTATCGATCATACCAAAATAGACACAGATCTATCCAATTTCCCTGTGTTGGTAGTAGTCAATTCAACAATTGGTGCTAAGTGTGATGGGGGAAAAAGTATTCGATTCCTTGACGCAAACGACCCAACAGAATATTACTATGAGATTGAAGAATGGGATGCCTCCGGGAATAGTTATGTGTGGGTGAATGTCACCAGTATATCAGCTTCTAGCGACACTGTAATTTTGATGTACTATAACAACAGTAATGCGGTCGACAATCAACAACCTGATAAAGTTTGGGACAGTAACTATGTGATGGTTCAGCATATGAAGGATCTAACCACATCATCTATTGAAGACAGCACTTCAAATAATCATGACGGAACGAAGGGGTCAGCAAACAATCCTATTGAAAGCACGGGCAAAATAGGGAAAGGCCAAGATTTTAGCTCCGATCAGATAAGCTGTGGAGATCTGAGACCTATTACTGCCTACACTGCTGAATGTTGGATAAAAACAGATTCGCTGAGCGGCAGTGGGGATCAAAATACCTATGGATTTACGATAATGGCATCAGCACATAGTGGACAAGGCTATCCTCTGTGGCTTACCGTTGGGAAGGGAGGGAATCCAGAAGTTACATTCAGAGCGTTTACATCTAGTGTCACAGGGTCTGATACAGTAGGCGCAAATCTAAATACCGTAGATAAATTTCATATTGTAGCTACAGCGACTATAAGTTCAACAGCCAAAGTCTATGTGAATAGTGTAGAGAGGCTTTCCTTCACGGCAGGTAGTACAAGCTTTACAGATATCTTTACTATTGGGGATTTGAGACCTGGCAGAGCAATATATTTTGATGGCATGATTGACGAAGTAAGAATATCAGATTTGGTAAGAAATGATAGTTGGATCAATGCAAGTTTCCGTAATCAAAATGATAGTTCCTCGTTTCTCAGTATTGGTAGTGAACAAACAGAAATCAAATGGATAGAATGGAACGATGCGAGTAATCCTGATACCAGCAGCCCTTGGCAATGGAATTTTGATTTCCCTAACGGAACAGGATACTATCAGTTTTATAGTATAGCAAATGACACTCTAGGAAATCGGGAAGATGATCCGATCGGCGCTGATGCTATCTGCCGATATCTTTTTATACCTGTAGTAAACACTAACAGTTCGACCGGTGTTGAAGAAACCAATGCCACCCTGCAAGGATATCTT
>CAZWZY010000051.1:0-3852 GCA_964638175.1 uncultured Thermoplasmatales archaeon
ACAGTTTGAATCTGACTACCGGGATTACGCTTGAGGCGTGGGTGAAGGATCCGCCTCTTTTCAAGAAACCAGCAACGTGTCCGGTGACTATTGTAAATAAACAGGAAGAGCAATGCACCATTATGCCGGGAGAAGCATTCACGGTTCGTCGAACCATTACTGGGGAAGTTGGCACCGAAGTGGTCTTTGTGGCATTATGCTCTCCAGGAATAATCATGAAAGAAATGTTTTCAGGAGAGATCTCTATCTACGATAACCACTATGATGCTCATGATCCTCATACAACCAAAGAGAAGATGATTGAACAAATACGAACGGAGTTGCCCTCCTCACTACATGCATTACCAACGTTGGCGTATTCGGAGTCGTTTGTTTTAACAGAACGAACGACAACCATAGAAATGACGTTTGAACCAGAGGATAAGACAGATGTCATTCGATCGGGGAGAATTAGTTACCTTGTGTTTGATTCGAATGGCAACTATGATTTTGAATCAACGACCCATTGGAGATATTTGTTGGGACTTATTGATTGGCTCAATCCGTTTTCTATCTTTGATCTTGTTGTTGATTTTTTTACCGAAAAACCATCTCCCACGGATACAAATGGTAACAATGACAAGGTGACCATTATCGACAAGCATGATGAAAGGGTACAAGTTATTCCAGGAACACGGTTTTATGTCGAACGAACCATCGATAGTTTTACTGGCGATCATGTAACACTTGTTCCTCTCTTTTCTAAAGACCTTACCTTAGATCGCATTGAGATTGTTCCATCGCCAGGGGATGATCAAGCTCTAAATAGGAGTTTTCAACCTATGACATATGATGTCAAGAAAATCAACACCCATAAACAACAGCAGATAAATGCTATGAGAACAAAATTACCAACCGCCATCCAATCACTGGGAAAATTTTCATACACGGACATCACTAGCATGCAAGGGCCAATTGTCGTTCGTTTTTGGTTTAGAGCTCCGACTTGGGAAGAACTTAAAAATGGTGCTAAGTCTCCCTCGGGAAGAATAAGTTATCTTGTTTTTTCAGAAGAAGAGGATCAGTTTGACTTTGAGGGGAGTAGCTGGTGGAGTTCAAACTGGGGATATCGTAAATTGATTACTATCAATGCATCACAAGTCGATGGGGATTTGACCAATTTTCCCATTCTTATAAACGTAACAGACAGTGATCTTGCTTCCTATGCGCAGGATAACGGCAATGATATCACATTTGTATTGTGGAGTGATAATACCACACAGCTTAATCATGAGATTGAACTATTCAATGGAACAACAGGTGAACTTGTTGCATGGGTAAATGTCACTAGCCTCAGTGGTAGCAATGATACAAAGATTTGGATGTATTTCAACAATAGTGCCTGTAGCAGTCAAGAGAACCCAACGGCAGTGTGGGATGGAGATTATGTTGGTGTATGGCATCTTAACGAATCAGGAACTGGAACTCGGTATGACGCAACGACAAATAATAATGATGGTTCACCACAGAACTATGATGGAGATGAAGCAATAAGTAATGGGAAAATCAACGGTGCAGATGATTTTGATGGTACTAATGATAGGATTCCGGTTAATGATAGTGCTAGCCTGAGCTTTACCAACAATGCCCTAACTATTGAAGCATGGGTAAAAGTTGACGCTCTTCCGTCAACAGAATCGTCAATTGTGCGAAAAGAAAACCAATGGGCAATGCAATTTCATGATGCAGACACCATCAGAAATCTTGTAAGAACCAGTGGAACGGATGGATGGACTGCTGCAAATGATGAGGATTATACCTTTAGCACAGGAACATGGTATTATTGGACCTTTGTTTATAATGGTGCAAATGTTGTCCACAAAATAAATGCTCAACAAGTAGGATCTACCCACACAGTAACCGGCAATATTGTCGATAACGGCAATACTGCAGATATTGGCTATTGTGCTTTTACTGGCGGCCATATTAATGGCATTATTGATGAGGTGCGTATTTCTAAGACTGCACGAAGTGCTTCCTGGGTAACCACCTCATATAATACAGTCAAATCATCAAGTTCATTTCTGTCTTTTGGGACTGCAGAGCATATAGGTCCAGTAGCCAGCAATCCCTTGCCAGCAAATAACAGTAATGATATTGCAGTTTCACCAGAGAATTTCACGATCACTATTACGCATCCTGCTAGCTACAACATGAATATTACCTGGCGGACGAACGAAAGCGGCAGTTGGGTGACTTTTAACACAACTACGGGCGGTGGTAGTGGGGTGAGTGAGGGAACGTATAATGTTACCAACACCTCATGGGTTGATTCGTACTCGACAACATATTGGTGGAGCGTAAATGTCTCAGACGGAACACTATGGACTAATGAAACGTATCACTTTACTACAAGACCTCAAAACTTTCCCCCCAACATAAGTAATATCTCTCCCAGTAATGGTTCGACAGGTGTGGATAGACAACCTCAATGTAGTATCTGGGCAAATGATTCAGAGGGAGATACTCTCACAGTGTATTGGTATGAAAATACAACAGGGAGTTGGGTGCTACGAAATACCAATACTAGTGTAAGTGCAAATTCGACAGTTGTCTATTCGTTTACTGAATTCAGCAATTACGGAATAACATACTATTGGAAGGTTGCTGTCAATGACAGCTTTAAGAATACAACAGCAGTCTTTTATTTTACAACAGAGATCATCGACACGTCGGTAGAGCCTATTGCACCTTACGAGATTATTAGTTCCCCTCTAATGATAAACGCTACAGGAGATTCAGGACTGACTAACGTTACCCTATGGTATCGATTTTCTCAGGACAATGTATCATGGGGAGATATTGAAAATTGGTGGAATACTTCGTGGGGATACCGAAAGAAACATAACATTATCAATGCAAGTGGGTCAGGATCCAACTATCAGATAAAAATCGTTGTAATAAACGGGTCAGGAGTCGATAGTGGAAACAAAGTCTATCTAAATAACAAGGCAAGAAGCGATTTTGGCGACATACGATTTATTCGATATGCAGACAATACAACCGAGTTAGACTATTGGATAGAAGAGATCGACACCGATTCAAACGCCACCTTTTGGGTTGAAATTCAAGATAATTTGAATACGACAAACAGCTCATTCTGGATCTACTATGGAAATAGTGATGCTACCAGCAAGAGTAACGGTAGTAATACCTTTCTTTTCTTTGACGACTTCAGTGGTGATTTAAGTAAATGGACACGTCATAAAACATCAGGCGTTTATCCGAGAATAGAAAATGAGTACCTGCGCTGTGGAGGTGGAAGCACAAGTAGCCCATACGGCCATACTGTCTGTGATTCTGATGCGACATATACTGGGTTTCTGAATGGGGCAATCGACTTCAAATATCGTGGCGCGAGTAGTTTCATAATGGAGCTGGGATTCAGGGGAGACTGGAATGCAAACACAGGATATAAAGCAAGATCGGATCAAAGAAGTGGTGAAGGGCAATCATTTTTAGATCCTCCCTATAATGGATGGGGGTTTACATGTGGAGCTGATGGAAATAATCCTTCTGCAACTACATGGTATAACGCCTCAATAAGAATCATTGGAAACAATTTTTATTTTTATAGAAATGATAATTTAGTAACCTCCTGCAGTGATTCAACGTACTCTTCAGCAGGATCACTATCTTGTCAAAATCATTATGGTTCCTATTCTGACTTTGATGATGTTCGAGTGAGAAAATTTGTTAGTCCGGAGCCTTCTCAAGGAAGTTGGGGAACGCAAAAAAATTATTCTTCAGCTATTAATTGGATGATATGGGATAATGCATCCAATCCAGATACTGTTGCACCTTGGCAATGGA
>CAZWZY010000052.1:0-3724 GCA_964638175.1 uncultured Thermoplasmatales archaeon
AGGCAACAAAAAATCGATCGCTGCCAAAGGCAACATCAGGATCCCATGCACCTTCTGAATACCCGTGATAAGAAATTTTGTAATCGTTTGCCCATTCAGACTCCCAATTCGTAAACACATTATAGAAGTTGCTTTCGCTCATTGCATAAGGATTTCCGTAGAAAAGATACATCTCGCTCGTGCCGCTGGGGAGTACAGGAACGTTTACCCACACCTGTGCCTCAACAGAATCATAATGTTCAATCCAATAATCAAGCCATGTCGTGGGATAATCCTCATGTTTGAATCGAATATCGTCATAGTCTGATTGCATATCGCTGTCATAGGTGACCGTGATGGGAATTGCACATTCACTGAGCGAGTCCCCATTATTCACAACAGTAATGGGTTTCATTCGTGTCCACGTGGGGTCAGTCCAGATCCCATAGGTGTTTTTCATCTTCACTACGCCATCTTCTACCACATAATCATAGGAAAGTGCTGGATCGATGTATTCTTCCGTTTCAAACTCATCCTCCCAGAAAAAGTAGGGATCACCAAGTGGTTGAGATGGTGGCATTATCTTATCAAGAGCATGAGTTATCGGTGTTGATCGTAATTGTACTAGCCCCTGTGCTGCAGAAACTCCTACTAACAGGAGAAACAGCACAATAACAAAAACCGTTCCTTTTTTTGTATGTGGTTTATTCTTCATGGTAGATTACCTCCCGTTCTTCACGGCCAATTATCCTCCACATTATAGTACCAAACGCCATTCAACAGCAAATGCAGATCTAAATCTCCTGAAATGCTGAATACCGGCCAAATGTAGAGTATCATATTATGCCAATACCATTCGACACAGACATAGAGGCATAAATCTTCAAAAGTAATATCAGCTCCCCAGAGGTCATTGTAGGTAAAGTACAGATTGATTCCCTGCAAGTTTGCCTGGTTAGAATTTTCATTGATTTTAAAGTATGCTGGATCAAGATAACTTCCCTGTTCCCACTTCCAACTCACATCAAAGTGCAGATCATTATCAAGTAACACATAGCCATGAAAATCAATATCTTCACTGTAATCATCAAGATCAAAGGAAAGGTTTAGTGGCTCATTTTGGTAAAAATCGATTTCAAATGATCCTGATTCGCCCATTGACCAGTCCCCATCAAAGTTGATAACATCTCCATCATACTCAATATCTACACCGAAATTTTCAAACAATGTCAATTTGCCAGTCATGGTCAACTCTTCAATCTGTGGTTGACCACCTGAGGTATCAAGATTCCAGTCTGCCTCAAAGTTTTCAGCAGAGATGGTTCCTGCATTAATGGTAAGTTTGTGCTCAGTTGCCATATTTTCGATGCTGAATGAATTGTTGAGCATATCATTTGATGTGTCTAGCTCAAAATAGCCATCCTCAGCAATTTTTCCTTTCACATCAATATGCCCGTTACCGATGCTCAATTCATCACTGATGAGTAAATCATCAAAAACCAAATTGAAGGTAATGGGATCTTTCTGCCCGCCGGCAGAAGAGCGCTCTGCACGAAGATCGGCTTTCAGTTGATTCCACCAGAACTTCCCTCGCCCATATGCATTCCCAGGGATAGCATGGACCTGTATTAAAGGAACTTCAATATTGGGAAGATAGAAATTTGCCTCGCCAAAATCAGCACTCGAAGTTCTCTCTGCTTTTGCATAGAAATAGTTGTTCGTATTATTCCAAAATTGACTGGGATCAGGATCAACATAGAGTGTTGCTTCAGCACCTACTCTACCATAATCGGCAAAACTTCCACTGGGAATTTGGAACAAGAGCATGTCTGGATCAGTGTATGGATCTGGCTTTGGATAATAGATACTAATATCACCGAGGGAATCGCTCATATCATGTTGAACATATCCATCTGCATCAATCTGCAACATTGACGCATTATCGATGTCTAAGGATGCTCCTGCCTCTATACAACGAGAACTGGGAATATCGTTCACGCTTACCCAAGTAACATCGGGAATTTCTGGGTCTAGTTTTGGATAGTACACAGCAATTTCTTCTAAATCACTGCTCATGGTTAAGCTGATAAACCCTATCGTTTCTACAGAAAGAAATTCTCCTTGTTCCATATCGATAACTGCATCAAGACCCCATTCAAAATCTGCAGAGGTAGGGACCTTCTTTACAGCAATTTTTTCATCAAACCACGGAGAGCCTATTGTAAATCCAACATTGAATTGATGGCTTGCACGGTACTGGAAATTGCCGCTCAGGGGGCTTCCTTCACCAATGAGGTTCAAATCAAAACTCATCCATTTACCGGGACCAACCAATTCATTTGGGACGCTATCAAGTGCGACTGTAAAAGTAAACGTAGCGTTTTCTTCTTCGGCGGAGCTCCCACCCTTCAATAAATTTGAAGAAAACGTAATGTCTGTTTGTTCAGCAGATGCACTGTGGTAATAGAACGAGGTTTTACCAGAAAGGGGTGTAAGTTGGGTTATGACATAACAGGCAGGATCAAAGTTAACGCAAAATTCGACATCGTAGGTTGGTTGGGTCATTCCTTCCTGAAATGCCTGGAACCCAAACAGAACGTCGGTGCTGGCGGTTCCGATAACATCATTGGGATCCATCTCGTGTTGGAAAATAGCTGGTCGGAAAATGTTGTCTTTTCCTATAGCAAAGATTTTTTGAAAACGAAGTGGTATCTTATCACCAGATCGTGAACGGTATCCAACACGAGTGACAATATAGTCTTCTGCAGCAGGTAACGGAGCAGAAGGGTTGTTATTTTCCTCTTTAATGGTTGCTTCTTGGCCCATAGTTTGTATCATAGTAAGAAGAGGCAAAGGTAATGAGGGATCACCCAGAGAAGCGTGTGAGGTCATCCGCTGCACAATGCGCTGGAGCAAAAAGCTGGTAGTTGTTGTATGTTTCATGGATACTTGTTGAGATTGGCTAGAGGCGCTATTTTTTATCAGACCAAGATTGACATGAAATTCTTGCCAAACTTCAAGCTCCCCTAGTTGATCATCAAGACCGCCATTGATCTGCATGAAGTCAAATGCCGTTGCCCAGGCAGAATGAGAAATGGTTCCACCGTCTGTAATCTCATCGATCCCGTAACGGAAAAAACCAAAGCCTGTTTCAAGATCATATGATGGATCACTATCAACATCAAATTTTATTGGTGTTCGATAATTTGGGTCGCTGAGTTTTCCTCGAATAGACCATTTGGAAATATCAACTTTTTCTGAGAATTGTTGACCATTATATTCTATGGTTATCCAAAGACCAAATATTTCTCCATCACCAAGTACTGGTTGAGGAATCATGTATTGCTCTGGCGATTGTGTGTCAGGTACCTGATATAGATATTCGTCCATCGTAAGATACCTGTCCACTGTTTCTCTCATAACCTCCATCGTTTCAACACTTGGAGTATCGGAGTCTTTTATCTTAACAGAAGGGTCAACAGATTTTTTTGCTTTTACGGGAATTGCTTCTGCTGTTGCAATTCCTGTCATGCTAAAGCATAGCATAAAAACTACTATACTTACCGCTAATACTTTTTTCATTTACTCATTCACCTCTTCTAAATTCGCCTCTTCTTCAAATATATATTATTTCTTTTTTGCAGTATATATAGATTCTTACTGCGTCCGTTTATTGTATTTAAGACTTTTGGTAAGAGGGTACTATGCAGTTCTTGTTTTTGTGTGTTCTTTTTTTAGAGTCCTG
>CAZWZY010000053.1:0-3244 GCA_964638175.1 uncultured Thermoplasmatales archaeon
TGAATGGTCGTATGCCGACAGTGCAGTAGTGGCAGTGATTGATGAAACCTTTGAACGTTTACATACGCAAACCTCAGGATCATTAACAGCTCAACTTTCGCTTGATAAGCCAGTGAAGACAGAACATTTTGAGGTGAAACAGACAAATAGATTAAATCCTGTTTTCCATGAATTTACCGTGCCCGAAGGATATATGTATGTTGATGCGCGATGCTGGTATCCTTCTATTACCACGAAATTGAGACTTCCCATTCCGGGTTTTGAAATCTTTGCAAATGTCACTATTCCCTCAGGAGATAAAGATTTGCAATTATATTGTATGTATGATGACGAATGGATGCAACTCTTATCTGCGGATGCTTGGAATCAGAAATCAGGAATGGATAAAGAAATAACGGGAACATATGTCTATAAGCCAGGGAGATGGAGAGCAAGTGTTACTGATGTTCCTACAAAGGCATTGGGAGATCGGTTTTGGAAATATGGCTCATGGTTAGAAATTTTATCAAGTTTTCGAACAGTGGTATATAAAGTAGATATTAATATGTACCCTGGGGGTCGAGTTCCTCTATTTACTGAATTACCATTTGAAAGTACAGATGTATCTATTGAACTTATCTCTGATAATCCCAATATACCTCTAGGATTTTGCCTCATCGGCCCAAGCGGTGAAGAAATCATTGCGGATACCGATGGTGTTATCGAAATTACACAACTGGGGGAACTCTTACATGGTGAGAGTTATGATTTAGTGATTTATCCAAAAGAAGACGAATCAGGGCTTGTAAATTATGAGGTTACGTACACATTTCAGGAAGGAAAAACACGGTATGAAGCAGATTGCTTAACTGATGCAACTGAGGGCGCCGTTTTTGCTTCTACCTTAAATGCTCCGTTATTATATACCTCGCCGTCAGAACTTTCCGAGTCAACATACGATACCTTATATAAACTTGGTGTCAAACGTATTTATCTTATTGACCTGGGTGATCACGCATCAGACGATGTAGTAACAGAACTTACCAATATTGCACCAGTAAAACGCCATTTTATTGAACATGAGGAGATATATACAGCTATCCAAGAGAAAACAAACAACAATGATATTGTGTTTTCTACCATCGATTCCTGGAAACCTTGGCTTGTACGAGAAATGAAACCGACAGATGAGATTGATATGCCTTACGCCTTGTTTATTGGCCCTGCAGCATTTTCTGCAGCACATCACGGCACTCCCGTATTATTTGTCGACAACCATCCAGAGTTATCATCAGCGGTTGTATGGCATAATGAATTTTGGATTAATGGCGCTCATTCTCCAGCAGGAGAAAATATGCCAACCGTTGCTGAAATGTATCTTACTGGTACCAGAGTGTACGATTTCCTAAGAGATCTTGGTTTTGATAAAACAGGTAGAGAGTCTATTGTTACGATAGCTGGCCAATTCAATATTGGTGTTGCCTGGGACCGTGTCTTTATTGGTGTTGCAAACGCTGGTCGATTTCTGGGCTCTCCCGTCGATACAGCCTATTGGATTTCTAGAAATATGTTTTACCCGCAATTAATCTTTGAAAATCCTGCCACGAACCCCGGTGGCGTTCAAATGATTAATGGAAGCATAAGTCATCGACGGATGATCCTTCCATGGGGGAGACGCGGTCTTGTCATTGATCGTCCTTCTCAAGAAATAACAGTAGAATATCCTGTTCATACCACTATTGTTCACTATGAACATCGATTTAACGAGCGGGCAAGCAAATATTGGGGGTTCAAGTATCAATGTGCAGATGGTTTAACGCCTGGAGAGGACTATACTATGGAACCTATTGATCAAGGATTGGGTTCTCAATACATTGGATATGAAGGAAGTATCTTTCCTGATATGAGTATCTCTGATGTTCTGCCAAAGTATCTGAAGAAGGGAGGATATGGAAATGCATTTTCTACCAACTTTCCTGCGACCATGAGTAATGTCAATAACGGTGTTCTACTCTGGGTACATTTGGCTCACGGAGGACATACTGACAGCGGAACGACTCAATATTGGTCAAATACCAGAGACCCAAATCCTTGGAGAATGTATGAGTTTTATCTTGGTTCCACTGAAGAGCCAGATACCTTAAGTTTAGAGATTCATGGTATTCTTCCTGCCATTCTTGGTAATCCCAACATGAACGGCCTGTTTAGATCGGCTCTTGATTGGGCGCCTGCGAAAAAACCAGTGAGAGATAAAATCAGTACTCTCCTTTCATATACACCACTAGTAAGACGCCTCATTCCTGAAGGATTCTTGGACACGCAAGATTATTACGACGGTATGATCAATACTGCATTATTCAGCCAATTGGGCGTATCTTGGTATAACGGTATTCAGACAGATGATGCTCTTGAAAATCTCCATTCTGCAGGGTATATTGCTAACTCCTGTCTTTTGGCCACAAAATATATGCATTTAGCATTAATACGACACGGATCGACATTTCAGGTTATGGATCCTTGGCCTACCTCATGGTATGGGGCAGTGTGGATACAAAGTATACCGAGAGACATCATTCTTGGAAGTACTGTAGGAGAGGCCTTTACAAAAGGTATCAGTCATGTCGGCATTTTATATCTTAACGATCCCCCACAATGGTGGTGGGATAATCACGAAAATGTCGTTTATTTCGGCGATCCTGATGTCCGTTTATTTGTTCCAAATACCGATTATAGTGCTGCTAATCATTGGACAAAAGAAGAGGCCATGGCATTACGGTATGATGGCGAGCTTACCATTGACGGACACATGCCCTATGGAGCAACAAACTATCCACACGCAAAGGAACCTGATTCTTTCTTACATCACTACCTCTTGGTGTTTGCGGCCGTTGTTCTTGTTATCATTATTCTGATAGCAATCACAATGATGCGGAAAAAAAAGAAAAAATAGAATTCATCATAACTAAGATTGGACCTATCTTTCCTTCTGTTAGTTGATGGAGTAACAAAAACATTGCAAAAGTATTTATATCAAGATATATAAATAGTAATTAATAATTTGCAAAATATTAAATACAAGTGAGCAATATTTAATAATATAATATCCTATGTATAGATATATCTACTATCTATTGGGGGAAATCATCCATGGAAAATAAACGTAGTAATTCGAGGGGCATTATTGTAGTAATTGGTATAGTATTATTATTGCTCAGCGTTTCCTTTGTACCGATTACGCTGGCAACAAATGTTGACCGTCTCCAAG
>CAZWZY010000054.1:0-2999 GCA_964638175.1 uncultured Thermoplasmatales archaeon
CCTTGGCAATGGAATTTTGATTTCCCCAATGGAACAGGTTATTATGAATTCTGCAGTATTGGAAAGAAAGCAGGGTTTACAGATGAAACACCTCCCTCTTCTGCAGATGCTATCTGTTTCTACAATCCTTGGATAAATACCCCTCCAACTATTGATGTTATTGCTCCTGAAAACAGCAGTAGTGATATAGAACTTCAACCACAGTGTAGCATCTGGGCAAATGATACTGACGGGCAGAATCTTACGGTGTATTGGTATGAAAATACAACAGGAAGTTGGGTACTGAGAAATACCAATGCCAGTGTGAGTGCCAATTCAACCGTAAATTACACGTTTATGCAATTTAGTAACTACGGAATCACCTACTATTGGAAAGTAATAGTGAATGATAGTTTTGATAATACCTCTGCTACCTATCATTTTACAAGTGAACCGATAAACACAACAATAGATGACATCATTCCTTTCTGGAGAACTTCATCTCCCCTTACGATCAATGCCACTGCTCAACATAATGATTATGCCAATGTAACACTTTGGTACAGATTTTCAAAGACAAATTTTTCCTGGTGGAACGAAAGTTGGTCTTCTCGAAAACCGATTTATTTGAACGTATCCTCTGGTTCAACGCCATCTAATTATCAGGTGCTCTTGAATATTACACATCGCGCTGAGATGAATAGTGACTTCAGCGATCTGCGATTTATTAATTATAGCGATAACATCACTGAACTAGACTATTGGATTGAAAGTAAAAGCGATGGGAACTGGACAAACGTGTGGGTGGAAATCGGTTCGCCCATCACAACGGCAAATCGAACATGTGCTTGGATGTATTATGGTAATACTGGTGCATCTTCAAAGAGTAACGGTAGTAATACCTTTTCGTTCTTTGACGATTTTAATAGTTTTGATGCTGGCGTATGGACGGCAACAGGAGCCTATTCTGTTGCCTCTAGTCAATTAACTATTACAACCGGTGCGGTCTATACTGACAATACTGTATCATCTCAGCCAGGAAGCATATCAGAAGCAAAAGTTAAATGGAATAATTTTGGGGATTATTCAGGATTAGAAATTGCAGAGGTACAACGAACCTTTGGAAGTAACAACCCTGCACATAAGATTGTATATCTGATGACAGGTAGTGGCGGCAGTGCAAATGTTCAAGCATGGGCTGGCGATGGAACAGTCACAGGATATAACATAGTTAGCGGAGCTGCACAATTTTCAGCTACTGCGGGAACAACCTACATCCTTGGGCATGCAGTAACATCAACAAACGTTATTTTCTATAGAAATCGAGCGCAAACTAATTCCTATGGTGGGACTTGGTCCGATCCATTTTACTTATGGCTCGGTTACTTTACTGGCTCTGGGGCGGGAACGGCAAATATCGCTGATATTGTTGTAGACTGGGTACTTGTCCGCAAATATTCCGCTTCCACTCCTACCTATTACATTGGAGAAGAAGCATGGACAGAATGGAACGATGCGAGTAATCCTGATACCAGCAGCCCTTGGCAATGGAATTTTGATTTCCCCAATGGAACAGGTTATTATGAATTCTGCAGTATTGGAAAGAAAGCAGGCTCAGCTGATGAGATGCCGCCAGGATATGCTGATGCACAATGTAAATACAACAGGATGCCAACGATTTCCAATGAAATACCAACCAACGAAAGTGTTGATGTTCAATACCCGCCATCTATGAATATTACAATAAATGATGAAGATGGAGACACTATGACGCTTTCATGGTATAGCAATAGCAGTGGTAGCTGGCAACCCTTTGGAACCAATGCAACAGTAGGAAACGGGACCTACCATCAACTAAACAGCAATTTTAGCGCTCATTCTACTACCTACTGGTGGTATGTCACAGTAAATGATGGAGTTGATACTAACACCAGCGGCATCTACCATTTTACTACAGGAAGTGGACCGCCCAACGTAACAACAAATGCAACAACAGGCATTGAAGAAACGAATACAACCATATGGGGATATCTTATCGATGATGGAGGCGAAAGTTGTACTGTTCGCTTTGAATATGGAACAAACACAAGCTACGGAATCAATACCACTAATGAAACCATCAACACAGGAACTGCATTTTCTGCAAACATCAGTGGACTCGTACCTGGACAACTCTATCACTATCGAGCATATGCAAACAACTCACTTGCCTCTGACACGGGAGAAAACATGATGGTTCTTACGAAGCCAAACCTAACGACAAATCTAGTTGCACAAATGAACAATTCCTCCACCATCTATTTGACATGGGCAACGGGAATAGGTGCAAATCTTACTTACATCGAACGGAACGTGAGCGGTATGAGTTCCTGGGCTCGAGGGGCAGGTACAATAATCTATAATGGAAGTGGTACTAGTTTTGTTGATGCCGGGCTTCATCAAAATGTAACCTATTACTACCAAGCATGGAGTTACACAAATTGGACGTATAATACAACAACACTTCATCAATGGTCTGATACTAACGCTAGCACCTCCAATACAACAAATAGTATTCCCACTATCGCACTTATTGCTCCAGCACCCAATGGAACAACAGAAGTAACGCTTCAGCCAACGTGCCAAATATGGGCAAATGACACCAATAACGACACTCTCTCTGTATTTTGGTATGAAAACTCATCTGGAGTCTACGTTCTTCGACAAGTTGATAATAATGTAATAGCAAATACAACGGTGAGTTGGGTGTACACGCAAGCGACCCTAAGAAATACGAAATATTACTGGAAAGTGGCAGTTAATGACTCAAGAGACAACACGACACAATGGTTTTACTTTACAACCGTCCTTAATGCCCCACCAATATTAAGTAATGAAGATCCAGCAAATGAGTCGACTGGAATCACCCTGAATCCAGTTCTTGGTATTCAAGTAAATGATAGCGAAGGGGGACAAATGAATATTAGCTGGTACTGGGGTACTACCAGTGCGTGTCCCAACTATATCGGTACCAATAGCTC
>CAZWZY010000055.1:0-2916 GCA_964638175.1 uncultured Thermoplasmatales archaeon
AGGCAACAAAAAATCGATCGCTGCCAAAGGCAACATCAGGATCCCATGCACCTTCATTAGTTGCATGATTGGATATTTTTACATCATCACTCCACTCGTTTTCCCAGTCAGAAAATACACTATCAAAATCACTTTGGCTTGAGGCGCTTGGCTTCCCATAAAAAAGATACAACATACTTTGGCCAGTTGGCAGAGAAGGTATCTTGACCCAGACCGTTGCCTCTGTTGCATCATAGGATTGGATCCAATAATTCAGCCATGTACTTGGATTATTTTGAAATTTAAAGCGAATATCATCATAATCTGATTGCATATCTGCATCATATGAAATACTAAGTTCTAATGGATAGTCCACAAGAGTCTGTCCCTCATTATTGGTAATGGTGATAACTTTCATTCGTGTCCAAGTGGGATCGGTCCAACTTGCATAGGTATTGGCCATTACCACATAACCATCTTGGAGTTGATAATGATCAGTTTGACCAGCGCCTGGCGGATCGGGATCAATCCTAGCGTCGTCTACAAAATCATCGTGCCAAAAATCAAGATTTCTTCCTCCAAGCATAGGTCCAAGTACCTGGCGTGTTTTTATGAGTTTCATAACTGGCGTATCCTTTAGTACTGCAGCCTGCGCTATTGAAGTGGCTATCATGATGAAAAAGACTACCCCAACAGCTATTTTTATTCCTTTATTCGATTTCATTTTTCTACCCCTTAGGATGCCCGTAGATAGGATTTGGTTACGATGCTGTGGCTAGCAACACCGCTCTCTATTGCAGGCTATTCACCTTCATGCGCCTGCACATGTTTTATTACTGTAAGTCTCATCAGTGCCCCATATAGCACTTGGGGCAGGAAGTGAACAAGTAAAGAGGAAAAAGAAAGAGGAGTTGTCCTTGAGATGACCGTACATTACGTTGCCTATCTTGTTAACGGCATTGTTTGTTGTGTTCCCATTGATGTTTGCTGTGTACTTCCTGGAAGTAGCGAGGTAATGGAAAGATCAAGACGTGTTGTTTCTCCTTCTCCAACTTGTACAGGACCGGCCCATGCACCTAGATAGAATGGAAGTTTTGCTGCTCGCACAAAGAGATATCGACCAGCAGGAACGCGCATGTTATACCATCCCTTTCCACCGATCAACAGATGGGTAACGGTAAACCCTAGTGTGGTGTTCGGATCATTTGGATTACCCACAGCAATAACGCGAACGAAGGCAATGGGAGTGCCATGTTGATTGGTGATTTCTCCCTGAATAATGCCAGTTCCTACAGATTCTTCAGTTGAACTTGATTGTTTGGTGGCGACTACTTCGCCCTCAGGTACCGTTTGTACTTCTTGCGAAACAGGTCCTGCACCGGGTATGAGCCCACCACTGAGTGAGAGGTCTAGCTCGGTTGTTTGTCCATCTTCTACCGCAACTGGTACTGCATACGCAACGCCTTCACCAAATTTGAATGCCAAGACATGGTATCGGCCTTCTGGGACAGTACAGATATACGATCCATCTGATGCCGTTGATCCAACAGCAATAGCAGGTCCTCCAATAATACCAAAAGCAAAAGCTACCACATGAGCATTTTCTTGTGGATGACCTGAAGAATTGGTAATGATTCCTTGGATATCACCGGTACCTGTTGGTAATGGGGGTGGTGTGGGTGCTGTTTTCGTATGAATATGGTGAGTAGATGCTATAGACTCTAAGTTGAATTCTTCTTCAACGACAGGTGTAGAAACAGGTCCTGCACCGGGTATGAGCCCACCACTGAGTGAGAGGTCTAGCTCGGTTGTTTGTCCATCTTCTACCGCAACTGGTACTGCATACGCAACGCCTTCACCAAATTTGAATGCCAAGACATGGTATCGGCCTTCTGGGACAGTACAGATATACGATCCATCTGATGCCGTTGATCCAACAGCAATAGCAGGTCCTCCAATAATACCAAAAGCAAAAGCTACCACATGAGCATTTTCTTGTGGATGACCTGAAGAATTGGTAATGATTCCTTGGATATCACCGGTACCTGTTGGTGCTGATGATATATTACTCTCTATCATTGTCACCTCTTGTGCAACAACGAATGATGAACCCATCATAAGAAGAATTAGACTAATCGTAAAGAAAATTCGTGCTTTTTTCATGTTTTCACCTCCCTCGCCTGCTTATACCAACTAGGCGAAACAGTTGTTACCGACGACGTAACACTTCACCTCTTCCCTGCCTGACGTTATCAAGCATTATATATTTGATATCCTCCTTATTTAAGGATATCGAAATATTTTAACATCTCGTTTCTCTATAGGGTTTAATTGTCGCTGATTGTATATAAAGGTTATAGAACAAATATCCTATGAACATCAGACGTTTCTCCTATTTCCCCCATATATACATAATACTGGTGTTATCTATAAAGGCCAAGATAGGATATAATCTTTTCTTCAAAAGATACAGTATTTGTCGAAATAAGGTAAAGAAAGAAAATGTAAGATGGTTTGACAGCGTACCGAGAGCCTAAGGATTTCAAGCAGTGAAGTTTACCTCAGAAGAGTTCCGAAGAACTCAACCAAGGCTCTCCACCTAGTCCAGAGGTTCAAGCCCTCTTAAGAGGGTAATCGTCCCATGGGCTCGCGCACCATAGTACCGAGGATTACGCAGGTGGGCTTAACTGCCGGGTTCGGAATGAGACCGGGTGTTTCCCCGCCGCTTTGACCGTCAAACCATCTGTACTCTGATGAGTAACGAATTCTACGCAACCTGTATAACGATTGAGCCAGCAAAACGAGCGATTAGTAGCTATCGGGCTGAACACGTCGCCGAAGCTTCGTGCTTACACCCTAGCCCTATCAAACGAATCTTGTATTCGAGCTCTATGATGCCTCGTCTTAAGGTGGGCTTCATGCTTAGATGCTTTCAGC
>CAZWZY010000056.1:0-2580 GCA_964638175.1 uncultured Thermoplasmatales archaeon
TTTTTGAATATGCTGTCTAAAAATTCTTATTTTATAGAATTATTCAACAGCCTAATAATATCTAGAATTATTACAAAAATAAGAAATAATGAATACAAGATAAAGAACAGAAGTATGAACATCACCAAGGTTTTTCTTATTCCACATTTTCATTTTGATTTTGAATGGTGGAAAGAGGAACCTCACCATGAAGAGGACGCATGCATTATTATTGAAAAAGCATTAGCGTTGCTGAAAAAGCATCCGTCGTTTACCTATGTTATTGACCAGGTACTGCCCCTAAAATACTTTCTTGAGCGGCATCCAAATCGCCAACACGAAATCAAACAACTCTTAGAAAAACAAAGACTTGAACTGGTTGGTGGTGGTTTGGTTGCCCCTGACGAAAATTTACCTACAGGAGAAGGGTTATTTCGGCAGTTTTCTGAAGGAAAAAAATGGGTGAAAGAACAGTTAGATTATGACATCGAGGTAGGATGGGAAATCGATGAATTTGGGCATCCAACACAAATACCACAGCTATTTTCCCTTCTCGGCTTTCGATATTTTGTCTTTTCACGTGGCATGAACCCCTATAATAAACACCACCCTCTTCTCTTCTGGTGGAAAGATCCTTCTGGTACACAAAAGATACTTACCTACTGGTTCGCTGCTCATTATCTCTGTGCTTCTCCTTCAATATTGACAAGGAAACTCACCAAAGAAAAGTTTTTTAACGAAATCACTGCAAGAATACGCTATGAGGGAAAGCGGGCATCAGTTTCCTATCTGATGATTCCCCTAGGTGGCGATTTCACAATCCCTCTTGAAGAATGGATTGATTTTGTAAAGGATTGGAATAACGAACGAGATATGCCGATTGAGTTCTCCACTCCTTCACGATATTTTGAGGAGGTAGAACACCAGTCACTTCCTGAGAAACAGGGGGAATTTAATCCTGTATTCACTGGGTGCTATGCTTCTCGCGAAAAACTGAAAAAACGATCTCGGGAGTTGCAGTATCAACTTGCGGCAATTGAAAAGCTCTCTTCACTCACTATGTTGATTGGAAATACTGCCCATCCAAAGGAGATAAAACAGGCGTGGTGGGAGGTACTAAAAGGAGATTTTCATGATACGTTGTGCGGAACAGGGACTGATCAAGTGTACCAAAAAGCACTGAAACGGTATACTGCTGTAGAAAATATACTTACTCAGTGTGAATCAGAATTGATACATTTTTTAGAACATACCTTGAAAGGAAAACAAGACGTAATATTCAATCCATTAAACTGGGAGCGAAAAGAGTGGATAGAAACACAACAAGGGTGGAAAGAGATTAGTATTCCTCCTCTTAGCATTGCACCGGTTTCTATTCCATCAACTACCGTTGACGCCGTGAAGATTTCCTTACATTCGTTAGAGAATAAATACGTGCGAGTAGAATGCGATCCTCATTCAGGAACTACAAGGATTTACGACAAGGAAAAGAACCTAGAAATTAGTAGTGAAAGCAACAAACTCGAGGTGAGAACTGACGTTGGAAATCTCTGGACAACGATGGATATAGGAAGGAGTCAGCAACTTCAATGCAATGGTGTAGAAATCAAGAAAAAAGCCCCATACATTGGAACACTCTGCATCCGAGAAGGAAATGCATGCGTTGACACCGAAAAAGAGATTAGTCTTTATGCAAATAAAAAGCAAATAGATTTTACCACACGTATCCATTTCAAAGGCAAAGATAAACGTATCGATGTGTGCTTCCCTTTTTCTTTTTCAGGGAGATGGTTTGCTGAACAACCCTTCGACATAGTACAAAAAACAGAAGGGACTTGGGCAACTCAAAATGCAGTGATGTACAAGGGAGATCGCTATGCAGTTGGTCTTCTTAATAGAGGGATACCCAGCCATACATTTGAAAAAAATACCTGTCGACTCACGATATTAAGAAGCGTATCAATCTTTCCACCTCAGTTGCTACTCTGGTTTGTTATCCATGCTCGAAGACTTGGCGGGTGCATACGGCATGCACTTTCCCACATGAAAAATAATCTAAACCTTGCTGAATGGGCTATGTATCCTGCTCATCATCTTATTCTACGTGAGTGGGCAACGGAAGGGGACTCAAAAGGGTTTGGCGCAATGGATATGCACAATCATGTCCGTGCCTATACAAAACTGTTTAAAGAGGCATTGTGCTGGGAAAGGGGGGGGCATACGTTTTCCTATTCATTAGTGCTCGACATCAAAGATACGAATGATCTCGTAAAAAAAGGATGGGAGTTTGCTATGCCGCCATATGTATATACCATAAATGGTTCAGGCCATCATGATGGTGTTTTTTTGTTTAAAAAGGATATCAAAAACATCGTAATTTCTGCCCTCATTCCCCATAACGGAGGATTATTGTTGAGGTGTTATAATCCAAATCATCAGCAAAAAACGATAGTATTTCCTCTCACCATACCAGTTAAAAAAGTGTATCTCTGTGATGCTTTTGGTACATTTCTCAGAGAGCATGCACACAAAAGTGGTTCTTTTACCTGCTTTGTGTAATTATTTTTAAGGATTAGTCCGATGCATCCAACAGGGATGTAG
>CAZWZY010000057.1:0-2488 GCA_964638175.1 uncultured Thermoplasmatales archaeon
ATAAGAAAGTATTGCCAATAATAATAGAAGCTATATTTAAGCATTAGGGAGATGTCAGTAGTTCCGAAGGTAGCTTCCTCCCAACCAAAATAGGCAAATTAACTATTTAAAATCTTGTTTTTAGATATTCTTTATAGGAGAGAATAAGCATTTTTATAATAAAAAGAGGCTTCAAAATCAATAATACACTAATAGAAAACTACTCTAAACTAAACCAGAAACAAGTAGAGCAAACAAACATCATAATTGTTATCCCCCTGGGTCAATAGTATACAATACAGTTCCAAAATACTTCGAAGTAATAAGATGATCTTCCTTTACAATTCCAAATAATGACAGCCATATGAGAATATCAGCCAAAAGCCACAAGTTATACAACAAGACTGAAAATAAGAAATAAAATATTCTAATGAGATAATTTTTTGAAGTTGTTTTAGCGAGGAAGGATTGTTTCTTAACTTTGTAACTCGTTTCGATCCCCCAACGTTTACCATAAAGAATAAACAGTCGTTCAGCCAAGTTTACATCATTCTCATCAAAATCTTCATTAGTTGCAAATGCTCGTTTATTGCCTTCTTCATCATTTACGATGGCCATGTTGAATTTAACATCAGCCATGACAAAATCCTTGATCACTGCAGGTGCTGGAATAATTTCTAATGTGTTTTTTACAGTGAGATATTGTGTACATGGCATAAGATATTTTAGATGAAAATGGTTGAATATTTTGATTGAGTTCGAATCAAAGAATCCTCTGTCAACGTATACTCTGTTTATCTTTATCCGCTCCAAAGCATAACTTAACAATCGCTTCAGTATGTCTTCCTTGTTGTCAAATGGTCCAACTGGAAGAGCAAGTAATGTGAATCGTTTTCCTGATTCTACAATGTTTATGGTGGCAAACTTATAACATTTTGTTGTACCGCGTTCAGGTTTCTTACCAACTATCATCGGTGTGCTTCTATCTCCATAAAAATACCATTCTGTAAAATCAATGGCTACATCAACTTTCTTTAGGATGTTGAAAATATTGGCTTTACGTGCCATTTCCCAGATAATTTCGAATATGGTGGTATACATTTTTTGTATTTCTTTGAAATCCGAATAATTCTTCAGATGATACAAAAGTGTATCTGCATTTGGACTTGCATTTGTTCTTAGCTCTCTAAATGTTTTAGATCCATCCTCTGCGAAATCCCTTGTCAGTCCCATATGGATCATTAGATCGATGAACTGATTCGTTGTGTAGATAGCGTTATGGTTGAGATTGAGATTTATGAACGGTGAGAATCGTTTTTTGAGAAGCCTACATACCTCCTTAGTTTCCTTATTCTTCTGTAGATATTGATTTCTAAGTTTGGTTATTTTTTTTGGTGGTTCTGGTTCTAAGGTTTTAATGTCTAAGAGTATGCCAAATTTTTCGGAGATTTCCTCTATTCTATGTGCAGCAAAATCTAGAAGTTCTCTTGTTTCACTATCTAAGGTATGATGAAGGAAATGTCCAATGGTTCTTCTATCTGGGATTTCTTTTAATCCTAGTTGTAAAGCCTCTTTGGGATGTGCTTTTAGGTATTGTTTGACTTGGTTTTGGTATCGTATTCCCTTTAATTTTTTGAAGAGTAAAAGTTTGAAGAGTGATTCATAGGAGAATTTTATCTTCCGATATTTGTATCTTTCACACTTAGTCACATCTAATCTATTTAGAAAGTCAGCTATCTTTAGGTTCTTTTCTATTTTGAATTGTTCGAATGTGTTATATATCTCTTTTTCAATGTTTGATTTGGAGATATTTTGTTTGCTTGACGGCATTCAAGACTCTCCTGCTTTGGGAAGCTCCAACCTTCCCCAGGTATATTACTACAGTATATTACTATAGGTATATAGTTGTAGGTATTTAAACTTTACCTTTGATAATATACCGTAGGTAATTTTATATATTGAAAATGCAATTCTTCCATCGATGGGAATCAAAGAAATCACTGTCAAAGAATGCAAGTGCGAACGATGTGGACATGAATGGATAACCCGTGGTAAAGAAATACCAAAAGTTTGCCCAAAATGTAAGAGTCCCTATTGGGATGTCCCTAAGAAAAAATAGTTAAAAACTTTTTTCTGCGAAAGAAAAAGCAATAAAGTTCGCCTATCTACCGTCCTAAAAAGTGTCGTAGTAAGGGGAACGCATTTGGGAATGTTTCCAACAATTTCAGGATACGTGAGTTTGTTGCTATTTTATTTCTTGGCATAGTTACTTCTAGTGTTCCCCAAGGTCCTTCTTCATCATAGGGGTCTTTGGCTTTTGCTTTAATGATGTACGTTCCTCTTTCATCCCAGGTGTGGCTAAGGGTTATTTCTTGGCCAGATGCATACGGGCCAACCCAACCACTGTTGGTATCATCTCCCCAGTCAACGTAATACCATAAAGGTGTTCCATCTGGATCGGTAGCCGTAACGGTGTAATCATAAGACGTTCCTGCTTTGCCACTGGTTG
>CAZWZY010000058.1:0-2265 GCA_964638175.1 uncultured Thermoplasmatales archaeon
GTAGGATGGTCCTTTTGCCACTCCTTGGAGACGGTCAACATTTGTTGCCAGCGTACTCGGTACAAGCGAGACGCTGAGTAACGCAACGACGATAAAAAGTGATATAATCACATTCTTATTGAAGATAGTTTTTTGCATAGAGAGATACCTCCCAGACTATGTATTTATAATCTTAAGATTATATTTTTTTATATATATGTGTATTTTAAGTATATATACTTTATTATATATGATTATCGGGGGAAAAAAGATAGAAGAGAGTAAAACTCTCTTAATGTAGTAATTATCTTTTTTTCTTTGTGGTTTTGGTTTTTCTACTTGCTACTGCCGCCACTGCAACAATACCAACAATAATCACGAGGATAATAGCAACTATCCAGAGTGGTATTGTCGGCGATGGTTCCTTAGCATGTGGGTAACTTGTCGCACCGTACGGCATGTGTCCGTCAATGGTAAGCTCGCTGTCATATCGTAGGGCCATGGTGTCATCTTTCGTCCAATAGTTGGCATCACTGTATTGCGTTCCGGGAACAAAGACTCGAAGATCAGGATCTCCAAAGAGTTCAACATTCTCCCATTTGTCCCACCACCATTGGCCAACAAGGAATTCGGGGCCGCAGGCACGCATTCCGCGTTCATAGGCTTCTCCGATCGTGCTCCCTAGTGCAAATTGTTTTAAGACCATTTGCTCCCATACGCCAGCCCAGTCCGTCGTTGTCCAGGGGTCAATAATTTGGTAGGTCATACCGTGCCTCATCCAAGTAAGATGAAGATAGGTCAATGCAGGCATACAAGAAATAGTGTTTAATCCGCAAGAATGCAAATTTCCCAATACATCATCAAATTCAATACCAGTATACCATTTCATGGTTTGATGACCACTGAGGGGAGAAATAGTGACTTTTCCATCTCCGTTATAGATGTTGACAAAGGGTAACCCTTCTTGTATGGTTTGAAGTGGATGTTTGAGACGGTCACGATAGACCATGACGCCTGTTGCACCCCAAAAATCAATGGGGAGATGCAACTTTTGTCGTAATTTATTAAGTAGTACCAATTGCGTGTTAATATGAGCAACATCTGGATTTTCTGTCGAACCAACTTCACTTAACAGATGAAAATTTATCAATCCATCCGTAAGTTTTGATGGTTGTTCTCCTTGAACAATAAGATAGATGAGCCATCGCACAAATTCCCGAAGGTTGCCAGGGTTTAACAGAATTGGCTCATATGCTCTCCAGGGATTTGGTTCGTAGTTATATGGATTGTCGGGATCCCATAACGAGATCATCCCGCCATTGGTGTTATACCCATGACAGCTTTCTACCCAAACAATCATTCCTCGATTGAGATTTTCGGTAACTGCTTCAAAGTTTGTCGAAAAGACAGGATCATATCCTGCTCGTCTAGCATAAAATGGCGTTACTTCAGTTTGGCTCATGTCAGGATAATAGGCACCAGATTTTCCTGCTGCTCCATCATCAATTGCTTCAAGTGAATCAGTGATATACGGAACGACACCATCGGCACGAGTATAGTAAAAATCCCAATGTTCACTTGCTTTTTCATTAAATTTGTGTCCATATGTATTATAGGTCATGAGAATGGGGTAGTGGAATTCTTCTTCTTGCGATGGTCTGGTAATGACTAAATTAATGCCTCTTGGTTCTTTGAGACGTCCGCCAATCTTTTGAATGGTACTTTCACTGCCATTGATACGGCTCACTGTTTCAGTTGCTGCGGGGTTTTCAAAGATTAATTGCGGGTAAAACATATTTCTAGAAATCCAATAGGCTGTATCAACGGGAGAGCCAAAGAATCTACCAGGATATGCGGCTCCGGTAAACACTCGATCCCATGGGGTGCCAATATCATGCTGTCCTGCAACGGTAATGATGGTTTCTTTTATTTGTTCAGCAGCATTTCCTTCCTCAAGTTTACCTAAGCCATATTCTTCAAGGAAATCATAGACCTGCATGCCAGAAAGAACCATGCTTCCAGCAGTTGGTTCATAAAACACTCGAGAACCAACGTATTTATTCCAAAAGTCGGTGTGATAGGTAATTGCCTGTGACAGTCGTGGGTGCTGATCAACAATAAGCACTGGGCTGCCGTGATGCGCGGCAATATATGACGCAGGTCCAACAAAGAGCGCAGCAGGGTATTCTCCAGCAGGTTTCATCTCAGCAACATACCAGTATGTCCATGGATCAATCGTGGTGAAAATGACATCATTACCGCCAGTACGATCTCTGATAGCATCGT
>CAZWZY010000059.1:0-2254 GCA_964638175.1 uncultured Thermoplasmatales archaeon
CACACTTACGTGTTTCAGACCGCGCAGTATTCCCAGCCTGTTAAATAAAAAAAATCCGTTTTTCAGATGGTACAATATTTCAATATGTTCAGGTTGATGGGACTGATGCAACAAAAATCGAACCTCAAATTCCGTTAAGGGAAATTAAAAAACGGATGAAAATTGCGGTGAAAACACTTAGAATGAATAATTATTATGCTATGAATAGAAGACCTTATAAACAGATAGCATTCCATGATACACTTCGTCAAAATAAATAAAAATGATTTTTTTCTAATTTTTTTGAAACATATTCAACATTTCTGTATTTTATTTTTAGATAGGCTTATATTACACTATTATATATCTTTTAGTTGGATAAATTTAATTTAGGAGGATATTCGTGAGGGACATAACAACAAAGTTTGGTGATAATGCAGGTAAGATATGGTCTGTTCTAAACGAGAAGGGATGCTTGAAGAAAGATGATATAATAACTATGACAAAGTTGAATGAAAAAGATTTTCATGCTGGTCTTGGTTGGCTTGCAAGAGAAAACAAAGTATCTCGTCATGATGAGGGTTGTTTTAGGATTGATAGTACAAACCTTGATTCAGAGATTGGCACATATGCAGGGCGTGTCTGGAAGATTCTTGATATCTGGGGGGATGTGGATTATGATTCTATGAAGCGTCTCTCAGATCTGAATGATAAAGAACTCCATTCAGCTCTTGGCTGGCTTGCTCGTGAAGATAAAATAGTGTATGATGGAAAAAACAGATTTAATTTAAAGTAAAAGTATTTAAGAGTCCGTAGATTTACGGGAGGATGAAATGCGATTAGGTCCATTTTCAAAAGACCTCTTGTCTAGAGTTAATACCTATAAAGGAATTGGTTAAGGAGAGAATAGTTTATGCTTGTAGCAATGATTGGTTGGGAATATCCACCGTTTAAGGCAGGTGGGCTTGCTACACATTGCTATGGACTTACTAGAAGTCTTTCTGATAAGAATACAAAAGTCTATTTTTTTATGCCAAAGACCAAAGAGTCGGCAAAAAGTGATAAAGAAAATTTAAAGATAATCGAAGTCGGTGAAACTGAAGTATTTCCCTACGATCGACCTGATTCAAAAGAAATTGGTGGAAATTTCTATGATTCTGTTTATTACTATAACAGCCTAGTGGTTTCAAAAGTAGGAGAAGAAATTAAAAAAGAAGGTAAATTCAATGCAATTCACTGTCATGACTGGCTTACGATGAAGGCTGGAATTGAGATTAAAGAGAAATGGGGCATACCATTAGTTCTTACGGTTCATTCTACTGAGTATGACCGTTCAGGTTGGCTTAACCCTAATCAATGGTTTATAGACCTCGAACGGGAAGGCATGGAGAAAGCTGACAAAATAATTGCTGTTTCCCATTTTACAAAAAGAGTTTGTGTTGAAAAATATGGTATTAAGCCGGATAAAATCACTGTTGTGCATAATGCGGTTTATCCTATAGATGAGGGTCATAAGAAAGAAATCGTGTTGTTTTTAGGGCGTCTTACTATTCAGAAAGGCGCTGAGTTTTTCCTTCGTGCCGCACAAAAGGTAAAGGATTTTGAGCCTGATACAAAGTTTGTAGTGGCAGGAACTGGTGATATGCTTCCAAGGCTTATTAATCAGTCAATTGACCTTGGAATTGCTGATAGAACTGTTTTTACTGGAAGGCTTACTGAAGAAGAGGTAAAACATATTTATGGAGTTTCTAGTGTCTATGTGATGCCGTCTGTAAGTGAGCCTTTTGGAATAACTGCACTTGAAGCAATTTCTGCGGGAACTCCTACTATTGCTAGTAAAACTGCTGGTTTTTCAGAGGCATTTAAGAATTGCCTACGGGTTGATTTTTGGGATACAGATGAGATGGCAAACAAGATAATATCTTTGTTGCGTTATCCTCCTTTGCATAAGACAATGTCGGTTGAGGGTAAACGTGAGATAGATCTTTTTACATGGGATAGAGTCGCTGATAAAACAATGCAAGTCTATGGGAGTGTAATGCATTAATGACTTCGGTTTGTATGTATTTTGAAGTGCATCAGCCGATGAGACTCAATAAGTTCTCTGTTTTTCATATTGGTGATAATGCTAATCATCATAGTGAATATTTTAATCGTAAACTGAACGAGGAGATTTTTAACAAGGTTGCAACCAAATGCTATCTTCCAACAAATAATCTGCTCCTTGAGCTTATTAGAAAACATGATGGAGAGTTCAGGGTTTCTTTTAGCCTTA
>CAZWZY010000060.1:0-1920 GCA_964638175.1 uncultured Thermoplasmatales archaeon
GTTTTGCTTACCTGTTCAGGAAGGACCCAATATGCTTGCGCCTCGGCAAATTGTTTCCACGCTTTCGAATAGGATGCAGCAAAGATACACGCCTCTTCAAGCGTTTTTGCTGAAATGGGGAGCATTTCATCATCCACTCCTTTGCTTTTAATGATAACACTAGGGGCTCCTTGGACATCGGCGTGGGCATACCGATCCCCTTCATTGAAATATTTTTTAACCACAAGATCATTGGTTTTTGCATCCTTCCCTCCAATGACAAGGTTACCTTCACTTGAGAGAAACCATCGATACCGCTCAAACCAAAATTGACGGTCTTTTTGCACCGGTGGAGCACCCCTCTCATCCTCTTTTTGTATTTCTTGCTCAACATGGGCCAATTGTTCTGTTGTTTTTATTAGTGATTGTTGTGCACCCCGAAGTTTACTTCGTAATTTTTTATTTTCACCATAGGCCTGTTCAGCATTTTCTGCTACCGTTTTTCTAAACGACAGTTTCACGTCATGCAGGACATCTGAAGTATCGTTCAACTTCACGATCAATTGATTTTCAGTAGGATCAAACACCTTAACGAGAGGATATTCGTTTATTTTGTTTATTGCTGCTTCTTTCTCCTTTTGTTCTAATGCTGCAGTAATGGCTGTCAGTAAGCGTTCAATATCTTTATAGTGAAGGTAGATTAAATCCCCCTCTTTCTTTTTTTCAGCAATTTGCTGTTTTAGGCGGGTAATTTTTTCCTGCTGTTGAGTTAATTGTCGCTGTAATTTTCCACGAAGTTTTCCGGTCTTTCGCTCCTTTTTTTGTTCTACAGGCTTTCTATCAACAAACTCGGCTAGCCCGTCGACAACACGAGAGATGGGTTCATAGTCAACGTTCCTATAGCTTGAAAAAGGAAAGGGCAACACATCGACTGCCTCCCCTTCTTTTTTCACTAAGACCGGGTGAGTTTTCTCCTTTATAAAGAGCTGTAAAAAACGAGAGAGTTCATCAAATATTATTGATCTCGTCTTTTGGTCAAGATCATCAATGTTTCTTGTTTTCTCAACCCCTGCTCGTGCACAAATCTCCTCTGCGATGGGCCCGCTTAAATTGATCGTCACGGCAAGCGTCCGAACAAGATCAGTTGAACTTTCTTTTAGTTTTTCAATAAACTCTTGTTTTGATAAGGTGAAAGGATTGCATTGTGAGGGCGGGGGGATGTACGGCTCCTGGCCTTTTATTGTTCGATGCGCCCAAGATTGTCTGATGAGAGGCAGAATGATGTTTCCCTCAGGATCCACTAAAATAATATTTCCTTCTGAAAAAAATTCAATAACTAAGGAATATATCCCTTCTTTTTTCTGAATGTGTATAGTTATAATTCTGTCAAATTCATGTTGGGTAATGGATGTAATCTTTCCCTGTTGCAAATACTTGCGTAACGTCATCGCAAAGGTCGATGGCTTTTGAGGTGTTTCTATTGGTTTTTTTACCGTGCAAAGAAAGGATCCATTTCTGATATAAAGAGCGTGTTTTTCTTTGGTTTCAATAGTTTTTAATCTCATAAGAAACTCGTTGCGAGTCAATTGATAGATTTTTTCTACGTTTGCCCCAACCAGATGTTGTAGCTCAGAAACAATGACGTAGATATCAAACGAAGAGAGTTGACGATTCATTGTTGGTGTGATATAGAACTTTCTATTAAAAAGACTGCCGTGAAGGTTGCCAAAAGAAAAAAGAGGAGGGGATGGGATGAAATCTGAAGGATAAATAATGGCAGAAATGCCAGCAGTGCTGGCATGTCCCCCGCATCTCACGTCGTTCTGAGTGACGAACGGTATTCTTCCTTTATATAGGTAAAGAAGGGGTCAGTGAAAGTATTGTAAGGCTTTGTCTCAAAAGTATTCATCTTCAACCCTCTTTCTTACCAAAATCATCAGA
>CAZWZY010000061.1:0-1876 GCA_964638175.1 uncultured Thermoplasmatales archaeon
GTTTCGATTGCCTAGTTGCAAATTACCATTTTTAGCTAGTGGTATGATATGATGAATCTCTACTTTTCCATTTGTCACTACTACCTCTTCAACAAGCAATTCCACCAGTCTCCTTTTTTCCTCAAAACTTGCATGTTCAAGACCCTTTCTAACAGTATCACAAAAGGTTTCTATGTTATCGAATATCTTTTTGTAGTTTATCTTTTTTCTCTCAGCAGCCTTTATTTTCTTCATCTGCTCCTGAACCTGCAAAACCTTTCTTTCGATGATATTCCCCCTGTTATCTAGGTCTTTAAGAGTTATTATCTCCATCTGATATGCATCAATTAAACGCTGACTTTGTTTCTCATAACGTTTAATCTGCTGCTCCAATTTTTGACATTGTTTCTGAGTTCCACATGAAAAAACAATGTCTTCCTGACGTTTATACTGTTCTATAATCAACTCCGGGTTATTCAAAAGCTGGGTGAGTTTCTCCCAGACAACAGCATCTAAACGATCTTGCCTTACCGATCTGCTTGTACATTTTGTCTCCCGATGTGTCTCTACAAGATCTCGTCCTTTCCTGCAGGTGTAATAGACATACTTTCCTTTACCCACCCCGCACATTTTATACCCACATTCACCACATCGGACAAGTCTACGGAGCAGATAAAAATTTTTGGTATTATTCCTAGTACACCACCAACTATTTTTCTTAAGCTGTTCACCTGCTTTCCTAAAAAGTTCTTCATCAATAATAGCAGGAACCTCAAGTTCTATCCACTCACTTCTCGGTCGAAGTTTCGCAGTTTTATTCTCATTTCTCCTGTATGCCAGGGGATTTCGAGGTTTCATTGGTTTTACACCATATGTACGATTATAATACGCCCGTCCGATATAGGTCTCATTAATGAGAATCAACCGTATCGAAGAAGGAGCCCAACCACGACCTCCTTTCCTGGGAAGAATACCTCTTTGATTCAATCTCTCTGCAATTTTATACGTTGATAATCCCTTTTCAACATACCAATGGAACATCTGTTTCACAAGTTCAGCCTCCTCCTCATGAACAACTGCATAACCGGGCTGCCCATTAGACACTGGTTGATAACGATAACCATATGGAGGATTACTCCATATTAAAAAATGACCCTGACGGGCTTTAAAAAGACGACCACGTCTCGTTCTTTCAATGATTTTTGTACGTTCATATTCAGCAATAACACCCTGCATCTGAAGAAGTAACTGCTCCTCAGGATCATCACTAATCGGCCTCTGCAAAAAAATTACTTTACAACCATACTTTTCCAACTCCTCAATAACAATAACCTGATATGCATACCTTCTCGCAAGCCTATCAGGGGAATACATAACAACACTTTGAAACTCCCCATCCATTGCACGATCACGCAATGCATCCAAACCAGGGCGCTCCAACCTGGAACCACTGTACCCATCATCAACATATACATGTTTTTCATCAAGCATAAATCCTTCTTTTTCAACATATCCTCTTAAACATTCCAGTTGACTGTCTATAGTTTGTTCCAACTCTTGTTTTAACGTTGAAACCCTAGCATACACCGCGACTCTCATCCTTATTTGTTCCTCCTTTGAAGTAGTTGCTTTTTTCTTCAGAAACTACAGAGTTGTAGATAATCCATGAAAACGCTTTATCAATGCGATATTGCCCATCTTTACACCTATGCATCCTCATAATAACCCTCCTTGTGTCTTTCATTATTGATCCCACCATCATCCTGAAAGACAATGCCTGGGGAATAAAACCTGTCATTGGAAATGGATTTAGAGAGATGTCTCCTTGGAAGAATGAACACCCCGGTCTTTGTTATAAATCGAAAAGTGGCATTTGTGACTGGGGCATCTCAATACC
>CAZWZY010000062.1:0-1868 GCA_964638175.1 uncultured Thermoplasmatales archaeon
CGTTTCGTCCATTATCGATTTAACCTAGCAAACCCACTACAATTGGGGAAGAGCCGTAATTTTTAAATTGGTATTCGTTCCCCGGAACTCCGCCTAAAGTAAAGCAGAAGGATAAACTTTCTGACTCAAAGAAGGTGTCACGCAGCTTTTTGCGTTATTTTACCTTCAATTTCACCGTAAGCACCAAAAAGAACATCCTCTTCAACGTCCTCCCAAGATTCAATTATACCGTAATGTTCAAAGCCAAGCTCTCTAGCTATATCAAAAACTTCACGCTTTTGTTCCTCAGGCATATCATGAGCAACCGCAACGCTCTTCCAATGCGGGGCGTTTGTGTTGCCACCAAACTCTTTGATAACGCTAATACCTAAATTATAGAGTGCAGACTCAATCTTCTTTTGATCATCCAGGTGCACATTGACGCCAAAGTTAAGTTTGGATAGACTTGACGCTCCATTCTGTGTCATACTTGCTTGATAACGGCTTTCGATTTTTTCTACCTTTCTTTCTATCTCTTCTAGCTGGGCATCTCTTTTAGAAACCTTAATTACTTCATTTGTCCTGTTATTCAAATATGTAGAGTAGTAAGAGTCCTCTTGGAGTTCTGGGCGAAATTTTGTTTGCAACAAAAATAACGCCCCTATGAATACTGGGACGTTAACAATTGCTGCAATAGTAAGCGCTCCCGACTGCCAAGAGTTGGCATCCATGCTTGAGGCTGCAAACAAGAAAGCAGCATCAACAGTAAGCAATCCCACCAACCATGCACCGAGAAGCTGAATTGGTTTTGTTATCTTATCAGGATGTATTTGCTGTTTTTCCACGTTCAACTCCTAAAATAAAAGGCACTTTCCTTGTATAATTGACCAAACCGTGCGACGATTTTTGTGACCATATGATCGAATTTTTAGAACGGTACATCATCATCGTACTCTGACCACTTGCTTGTTTCTCTCTCTTTATCTTTCATCCAAGCCAAATCGCTAGACGCCCACAAAACTGAGGTAACCCCTCTTAGTTGCTTTAGTTCATTTACAAGTTCTGGCGAAAGCGTAACACCCCACTCATCGCTAATTTTAATAAGGGCTTTCGCATCATCTGATTCATAAAGCACCCAGACACCCACCTTACCTCCCTTGCAAAGGTATAGTTTTTCAGTCATTTGTTGCACAATATTCTTATTGACAATATCTGATGACATAACTATTAGGATACGGGATGATGCTTCTTTAGATTTTTCTGAATTTATCTCGAGACATGTTTGAAATACAATTTTTACTGCTTTTTTTAATGGAAGCCTGAAAAATTCCCTTTTTGGGTTTACCCGTTCAGGGTTTAGTTTTTTATGCACAAGCTTTTCAGCAAGAACAGAATCAAACACATCCTCTTCATATAGAACCTCGAATTCAGATGGGACCCCTGTTCCGCCTGAAATTTCCTTAGCACGCTTCTCGCTGATCCTGCTTGTTCGACCGATTTTTACGATAGCATCCTTGTGATAGGGTGAGCGCAGGATATAAATCTTTCCTTCTTTTCCTTTCAATCTGACTCCTGAGTTCTAACAGTTATTTAGGCAGATATCTGTCTGTTACCGTAAAATACAGATATCCCTAATCCTAGCAAGCATTCAGCGTTTTTTCGACGCAGGAAACATAGATTTTTCCTGCAATATCAGGGTTTTCCCCGATGCTCGCTAGTCGGTTTTCAGTCACGTTAGACACCGCCGAGCATCGCAGTGGAAGGAGGAACAGCCCGAAGGGTGGCGGCAGGGATGCCGCCACTCCTCCTGCGGCACAGGGATGTGCCGTAGGAGGAGCCCGACTGGAGCGAGAAGCGCAGGGGACCGGTTCAGCCATTGGAAATGGCTG
>CAZWZY010000063.1:0-1557 GCA_964638175.1 uncultured Thermoplasmatales archaeon
TCATATTTCCAAACAAAATAAAAATAAATCAATATCGAAAGAAAAGTCAATCCAAGACTTATCTCAAGAGGTTGCCCAAGAGCTTCATAAAACAATGCAAAGACAAGCAATGCAATTACAAAAGTGTATTTGTAAAGCTTAGGATATGCAGAGTTCTTTTCTCAGAAGTTTCTCTAACTCCTCCATAATATTTTTCCCCTGCAGCCTCCAAGTAGCAAACATAGAGGCAATATACTGATAATACTCACAGCCTTCAACGGAGCGAAACGCTCCGATGATCTTGCGGATAATCACATGCTCTCGAATGGCTTGCTCACCCAGGTTATTCGTCGGAGGCATACCAGGAAACAGCAGGCAGGTATACCAACAACCCAGTCCATTCTTCAAATACGTGACCAAATGACGGTTATGAATAGAATCATCATACTCTTCCACAAGTTCTGCAAGTTCCTGATCCCATTGTTCCTTCATACGTCTCCGTTCACTCATCGGGGGATCTTTATCCAGAAATTCTTTCAATAAACGGAATCGTTGATGCATCTCCGATGCAATCACCGCACCCTCCTCCGAGACCTGCGTGTTACTATCAACCTCCCTGAGCAAATGTGCCCAGCAACGTTGCACATTATCAAGTTTCCAATATGCCTTCCAACCATCAGTAACATACCCACCCTGACAACCATCACCCAGTACCTCATCCAGTACTCCACCTCCTCGGGAATCCCGTATTACCACCAAGGCATCATCAGTATTGGTTCGGAAACTCCACAGCCACCAGTTCTTCCCATTCACCCGGCTGCTGGTTTCATCGATATGCCGCCAAGAAGCCTTTTGGATGCTTTGTACAAGACCAAGATACTCATGTTTACAAGCCAGGGCTACACGGAACAGGACATCATTGACACCCTGTGCACTCAAAGCTAAATCATGCAGATACCAGAGGGAATCCTGAATCCTGCGGAGGACACCTCGGAGATGAAAACGTAACATGGTCACTTCTGCCAGCACACCTATACCAAATCGTCCCTGACTGGGGCAATCCCGATGACGAGTGGTAAAGGACAACCCACAGCAACTGCATTCATATCGATACAGTTCATATCGAATAACGTTAACTTTTCGAGGAGGTGGTAACTCCTCAATAGTAACCGTTTCCATTCCTTGAGGTTCACCAGGATGCTGTCCACAACTGGGGCAAACATCGGTAGGCACGGGGATGACTTCATCAGGCTTGGGTGTGGGTCGTGTGGCACCACGATGACCTCGTGGAGCTCCACGTTTCCCAGAGGAAACACTGTTGCTTCCTCTTCTGCCATTATCTTTAAAACGTTTTTGAGATGGTGGTGTATGAGGATTCTCATACAGACGTAGTCTTTTTTCGAGGATGTTGATTTTCTCTTTCAGAAGTTTGTTTTCCTGTTGTAATTGTTTGATAATCTGTATGGCCTCATTAGGCCACTGTTGCATCCCATCCATTCTAATTGGGATGTAATGTATTCATAGCAGAAGGATTTTTCTATTTGTTCAAGGAGATTAACAGATTAGCTTTACAAATAC